>NZ_FWFG01000094.1 GCF_900163655.1 Brachybacterium nesterenkovii | reverse complement strand
ACCCCCACCACCTGTATCCGCACCACCCACCCCTGACAGAGAGGTCAGACCATGGCCCCCACCGTGCTCGGCATCGACTCCTCGACGCAGTCCACCAAGGCGCTCCTCGTGGACGCCGAGACCGGCCGCGTGCTCGACGAGCGCCGCGCCGCCCACCCCGCCGGCACCGAGGTCGACCCCCGCGCCTGGCTCGTCGCCGTCGATGAGGCCGCCGGCCCCCTGCTCGAGCAGGCCGACGCCGTGGCCGTCGGCGGTCAGCAGCACGGCATGGTCCTGCTCGACGAGCATGGCGAGGTGGTCCGCGACGCCCTGCTGTGGAACGACACCCGCTCGGCCCCGCAGGCCGCCACCCTGGTCGACGAGCTCGGCGGCCCCGCCGCCTGCGCCGAGGCCATCGGCTCCGTCATGGTCGCCTCCTTCACCGCCTCCAAGCTGCGCTGGGTGGCCGAGAACGAGCCCGCCAGCGCCGCGCGCGCCGCCCGTGTGCTGCTCCCGCACGACTACGTGTCCTGGCACCTGGCCGCTCACGGGACCGAACCCTTTACCGACCGCGGCGACGCCTCGGGCACCGGGTACTTCGCGACCGCGAGCTCCGACTGGGACCGCGAGCTGCTGATCCGGGCGCTGGGACACGACGCGGACCTGCCGCGCCTGCCGTCCGCCCCTGGCGAGGCCATGGCGGCTACCGCTTCCGGCGCCCCCATCGGCGCCGGCACCGGCGACAACATGGCCGCGGCGCTGGGCCTGTCGCTCGGCCCCGGCGACGTGTCCGTCTCGATCGGCACCTCCGGCGTCTGCGCCATGGTCTCCGATGCGCGCCCGGCGGACGCGAGCGGCACCGTCACCGGCTTCGCCGACGCCACCGGTCGCTTCTTGCCGATGACCACCACCATCAACGCCGCCAAGATCCTGGACTTCGGCCGCGCCCTGCTGGGGGTCGACCACGACGAGTTCGCGCGCCTCGCGCTCGCGAGCGTCCCCGGTGCCCACGGCCTCACGCTCCTGCCCTACTTCGACGGGGAGCGCACCCCCAACCGGCCCGACGCCCGCGCCACCCTGCATGGCCTGTCGACCGCATCCAGCCGCGAGGACATCGCCCGCGCCTGCGTCGAGGGGCTGCTGTGCTCGCTCGCCGACGGCATCGCGCCGCTCGAGGCCGACTCCGGGCGCGCGCCCGAGCGGATCATCCTCATCGGCGGCGCCGCGCAGTCCGCCGCCGTCCGGGCGCTCGCGCCCGCCGTGTTCGGCCGCGACGTGACCCTCGCGCCGACGGGGGAGTACGTGGCCCTCGGCGCCGCCCGCCAGGCCGCCTGGGCGCTCGCCGCGACCGCCGAGCCCCCGACCTGGAGCCTCGAGGGCTTCGAGACCCTCCACGCCGCGCCGACCCCGGACGTGCTCGACGCCTACCAGCAGCTCAAGGCCCGCACCGAGGGCTGGAGCTGACACAGACCCCCCGCATCGTCTACGGGCGGGCCTGAGGATCGACGCGGACAGCTCGCATCCGGCTGTAGCCCGGGCCGCTCGGCGTCGGACCCTGCACCCGGGCGCGGCATGATGGACCTCATGAACTCCCCCCGCGACCGGACGGCGACGGCCGCCCGCCGCCCGTCGATGACCGATGTCGCCGCCCGTGCCGGCGTCTCCTACCAGACGGTCTCGCGCGTGCTCAACGACCCCGGGATCGTGAAGGCGGAGACCCGCGCCAAGGTGGAGGCGGCGATCGCCGAGCTCGGCTTCACGCGCAACCTCGCCGCGCGCTCGCTCAAGACCACGAGGACGGGGATCCTCGGCGTGGTCACGGACGGCTCGCCGCTGTTCGGGCCCGCGACGACCACGGCCGCGATCGAATGGGCCGCCCGCGACGCCGGATACTCGACGCTGCTGACGGCCCTGCGGCCGGGGGAGGGCGGCGAGTCGACGGCGGGACGGGAGCTTCTCGAGCGCGGCGCGGAGGCGATCGTGGTCGTCGCCCCGCACGAGGGGATGCTCGAGGCGCTGGTGTCGATCGCGCGGATCACCCCGGTCGTGTCCGTGTCGGCCCTGCCGCAGGAGGCCCCGGGGATCCGCTGCGTGTCGGTGGACCAGGCCGCGGGAGCGCGCGCCGTGGTCCAGCATCTCGCAGAGCGCGGGCACCGCTCGATCGTCCATCTGCAGGGCCCGACGACCTGGTTCGATGCGCGCGGCCGCGTGGCGGGCTTCGAGGCCGCGATCACGGACGCCGGCATCGACGGGGAGGTCACGACCCCGCGCAGCTGGGGTGCCGAATCCGGGTACGAGTACGGGCACGCGCTGGACCTCTCCGCCCTGCCGGACGCGATCTTCGCGGCGAACGACCAGATGGCGCTGGGGCTGCTGCGGGCGCTGCGAGAGCGCGGCGTCTCGGTGCCCGACGACGTGTCGGTCGTGGGCTTCGACGACATCGAGGGATCGGCCTACTTCACGCCGCCGCTGACGACGGTGCGCCAGCCCTTCGCCGACCTCGGCTGGGCGGCGGTGCACCTGGTGACCTCGGACGATACGACGGTGGCCGCGCCGCTCCTGCCGGCGACACTGGTGCCGCGCAGCAGCGTCCGCGACCGCTGATCGGGGCCTTCCTCCGGTGATCCCGGAAGGGTGCTGTCCGTGCTCTGTGAACGTTGACATTCAGGGTCGGCAGTGCCAGGGTGGAGGAGCGGCGCAGCCCCTGCCAGGCAACGCCCGGTGCGACGCGGCACCACCGCGGTGCGATGCGGCACAAGCCGGTGCGACGGCGCACCACCCCGGACCCGATGAGGGAGAGCTCTCGATGACCGACCCCGTGCACCCGATGGCGACCTCGCCCGCCGTCCCCGCGCCCGCCGTCTCTGAGGCCGCCGGTCACCCAGTGCCCGTGACCGACCCCGCGCCAGTGACCGCCTCCGCGACCGAGGCCGATACGGCACCCGCCGCCGACCCGACGACCGCCGCCGAGGTCATCTCCTCCGGCCGGGCCCTGCTGGGCATCGAGCTCGGCTCGACCCGCATCAAGGCCGTCCTCATCGACCCGGCCGGCACGGTCCTCGCCTCCGGTGCGCACGCGTGGGAGAACCGCCTGATCGACGGCATCTGGACGTACGGCCTCGACGAGGTGGTCTCCGGCGTCCAGGCCGCGTACGCCGCGCTCGCCGAGGACGTCCGCGAGCGCCACGCCACCGAGCTCACCGCGCTCGCCGGTCTGGGCGTCTCGGCGATGATGCACGGCTACCTGGCCTTCGACGCCGACGGCGAGCTGCTGGTCCCCTTCCGGACCTGGCGCAACACGACCACCGGGAGCGCCTCCGCGATGCTGTCGGAGGCGTTCGGTCGCAACATCCCGCTGCGCTGGAGCGTCTCCCACCTGCTGCACGCCGTCCTCGAGGGCGAGGAGCACGTCGCGCGCATCGCGCACCTGAACACCCTGGCCGGGCACGTCCACGAGCTCCTGTCGGGGCGGCGGGTGCTGGGCATCGGCGACGCGAGCGGGATGTTCCCGATCGATGCGGCGACCCATGAGTACGACGAGCGCCTGCTCGACGCCTTCGCCGGCCTCGACGCCGTGCGCGAGGTCCCATGGGACCTGCGCGAGCTGCTGCCCCGCCCCCTCGTCGCGGGGGAGGCGGCCGGCACCCTCACCGCTGACGGGGCCGCGCTCCTGGACCCGACGGGCGCCCTGCGCCCGGGAGCGGTGATGGCCCCGCCCGAAGGGGACGCGGGCACCGGCATGGTGGCCACGAACTCGGTGCGCCCGCGCACCGGCAACGTCAGCGCGGGCACGAGCGCCTTCGCGATGGTGGTGCTCGAGAGCGACCTCCCGACCGCGCGCGAGGAGATCGACCTCGTCGCCACCCCGGCCGGGGACGCCGTCGCGATGATCCACACCAACAACTGCACGGGCGACCTCGACCAGTGGCTGGGTCTGCTGGGCGAGGCCGCCGCGCTCACCGGGGCGCAGGTGGACCGCGACGAGCTGTTCCGCCTGCTGTTCACGGCTGCGCTGGACGCTCCCGCCGACGCCGACGGCCTGCTGGTCTACAACTACCTGTCCGGGGAGCATCAGACGGGCGTGGCCACCGGGCGCCCGATGGTCGTGCGGCCCGAGGGCGTGGGCCTGGTGCTCGCGCCGTTCCTGCGCGCCCAGCTGAACGGGGCCTTCGCCGCGCTCGCCGCCGGGATGCGCGTGCTGCTGCGCGATGAGGGCGTGGTCTGCGACGAGATGTTCGCCCACGGCGGCATCTTCACCACCCGCGGCGTGGCCCAGCAGGTGCTGGCCGATGCCCTCGGCGTGCCCGTGGCCGTCGCCGAGTCCGCGGGAGAGGGCGGCGCCTGGGGCATGGCCGTCCTCGCGGGCCATGCCGTCGCCCGTGCGCAGGGAGACGGGGCGGCGCTCGCCGACCACCTCGCGCAGCGGATCTTCGCCGACCTCGAGCTGACCACCCTGGCCCCCGATTCGGAGGGGCAGGCCGGGTACGCCCGCTGGCTCGACCGGTACCTCGCCGCCCTGCCCGTCGAGCGCCTCGCCGGGGAGCTCATCGTCTGACATCTCGGCCGGTCTTCCGGGCCGACCTCGCCCGTCCTGCCTGCCGTTCGACCCGACCGCCGACCGTTAGTCCCGACCGGTCCCGCACCAGCCCAGTCCTGATCGCCGCGCCGTCCGTCGGCCCCGATCCCACCCGCACCGCCCACCGAAAGAGGCACCATGACCGTCCGCCTGACCGATCTCCCCGCAGACGTCCAGCAGGCCGTCGCCGCGACCCGCGCCAATGTGACCAGGCTCCACGAGGAGCTGCCGCGCTGGGAGCTGGTGGTGTGGACCGCCGGGAACATCTCCGAGCGCGTCCCCGGCACCTCCGACCTGGAGCTGTTCGTCATCAAGCCCTCGGGCGTCTCCTACGACGAGCTGTCGCCCGAGGTCATGGTCGTGTGCACGATGGACGGGGTGAAGATCGACGACGGGACGCCCGCGGAGCTGACCCCGTCGTCGGACACCGCGGCCCACGCGTACGTGTACCGGAACATGCCCGAGGTCAGCGGCGTCGTGCACACGCACTCGACCTACGCGACCGCCTGGGCCGCGCGCGGCGAGGAGATCCCGTGCGTGCTGACGATGATGGGCGACGAGTTCGGCGGGTCGATCCCCGTGGGGCCGCTCGCGATCATCGGCGACGACTCCATCGGCCAGGGCATCGTCGAGACGCTCACGGGCCACCGCTCGCGCGCCGTCCTCATGCAGAACCACGGCGTGTTCACCATCGGCCCGACGGCCCGCAAGGCCGTGGCCGCCGCCGTCATGTGCGAGGAGGTCGCCCGCACCGTGCACATCTCCCGCCAGCTCGGCGACCCCATCGCGATCCCGGACGACATCGTCGACCGGCTGTTCGACCGCTACCAGAACGTCTACGGCCAGCACGGCGCGGCCGGCGTGACCACCCAGGAGGACTGAGAGATGAAGAACCCGTTCGAGGGACGCGAGATCTGGTTCCTGACCGGCAGCCAGGGCCTGTACGGGCCCGAGACGCTGGATCAGGTGGCCGCGCAGTCCCAGGAGGTCGCGCGCCTGCTGGACGACGCCGAGCAGATCCCGGTGCCGGTGGTGTGGAAGCCCGTGCTGACCGACCGGGATGCGATCCGGCGCATCGCCCTGGAGGCCAACGCCGATGACGCCTGCGTGGGCGTGATCGTCTGGATGCACACGTTCTCCCCGGCCAAGATGTGGATCCTGGGCCTGGATGCGCTGGCCAAGCCACTGCTGCACCTGCACACGCAGGCGAACGTCGAGCTGCCGTGGTCGAGCATCGATATGGACTTCATGAACCTGAACCAGGCCGCCCACGGCGACCGCGAGTTCGGGTACATCGCCACCCGCCTGGGCACCCGGCGCACCACGGTGGTCGGGCACGCCTCGCACGAGGGGGTGCGCGACCGGGTGGCCCGGTGGGCGCGCGCGGCGACCGGCTGGGCCGAGCTGCACTCCCTGCGCCTGGCCCGCTTCGGCGACAACATGCGCGACGTCGCCGTGACCGAGGGCGACAAGACCGAGGCCGAGCTGCGCCTGGGCGTCTCCGTGAACACGTGGGGCGTCAACGACCTGGTCGCGGCGGTCGATGCGGTCGAGGAGTCCGCGGTCGATGCGCTCGTGGCCGAGTACGACGAGCTGTACGACGTCGCGCCCGAGCTGGGCCCCGACGGCGACCGCCGCGAGTCCCTGCGCTACGGCGCTCGCCAGGAGCTGGGCCTGCGTTCCTTCCTCGAGGCCGGGGGCTTCGGCGCGTTCACCACCAGCTTCGAGGACCTCGGCGGCCTGCGCCAGCTCCCCGGCCTCGCCGTCCAGCGCCTCATGGCCGACGGCTACGGCTTCGGCGCCGAGGGCGACTGGAAGACTGCCATCCTGGTGCGCGTGGCCAAGGTGATGGGCTACGGCCTGCCCGGCGGCGCCTCCCTCATGGAGGACTACACGTACGAGCTCACGCCGGGCAAGGAGAAGATCCTGGGCGCGCACATGCTCGAGGTGTGCCCCTCGCTCACGACCGCGAAGCCCACGCTGGAGATCCACCCGCTGGGGATCGGCGACCGCGAGGACCCGGTGCGCCTGCGCTTCACCGCGGACCCCGGTCCCGGCCTGGTGGTGGCGATGTCGGACATGCGCGAGCGCTTCCGCCTGGTGGCCAACGTGGTGGAGGTGGTCGAGCCCGACCAGGAGCTGCCCAAGCTGCCGGTGGCCTGCGCGGTGTGGGAGCCCGAGCCCAGCTTCGCAGTGTCCGCGGAGTGCTGGCTCTCGGCCGGCGCGGCCCACCACACGGTGATGACCACGGCGCTGACCCTGGACGTGTTCGAGGACCTCGCGGAGATCGCCGGTATCGAGCTGGCCGTGATCGACCAGGGCACGACGTCCCGGGGCTTCCGCACCGAGCTGCGCGTCAACCAGGTCCACCACCGCCTGGCCCAGGGGTTCTGAGCCCCGGGGGAGCCTCAGCCTGAGCTGTCGAGGGCCCCGGAGCGCCGCGTGCGCTCCGGGGCCCTCGTGCGTGCAGGGCGCAGCGGGCAGGGACCTGATCCGGGCGCCGTCGTGTCAGGACGGGCGCTATGCGTGCCCACAGGCCGTATATGTGCCTGTGTGCGCACGCATAGCGCCCGAGTGTGCATGGCCCCGGCCGGGTCCCGGGCCGTGGGAGTACCCGCCGCGCATGGCGTCCGCCTCCGCCGCCCACGGAACGCGCACGTCGGCGCCCGTACCCCTCAGGGTCCGGGCGCCGTCGTCATGCAGCGGGGGAGGGCGGAGCTGTCGACCCGCGCTCGCCGGGTCGCGTCCGACGGACGTCGCGCGCCCGTCGCGCCGTCGTCCTCGATCAGGCCTCTACGGCCCCCGCTCGGCGCTTGTTCCACACGTCGAAGGCCACGGCTCCGAGCAGCACCAGGCCCTTGATGGCCTGCTGGTAGTCGATGCCGATGCCCATCAGCGACATGCCGTTGTTCATGATGCCCATGATCAGGCCGCCGATGATGGCGCCCACCACGCGGCCCACGCCGCCGGAGACGGCTGCGCCGCCGATGAAGCAGGCCGCGATCGCATCGAGCTCGAAGTTCTGGCCGGCCTTGGGGTTGGCCAGGTTCAGGCGCGCCGTGAAGACGATGCCCGCGATCGCGGAGAGCACGCCCATGTTCACGAACAGCCAGAAGTTGACCCACTTGACCTTGATTCCCGACAGGCGCGCCGCCGGCAGGTTGCCGCCGATCGCGTACACCGAGCGGCCGAACGGCGTCCGCGACGTCACCACCGTGTAGATCACGATCAGGAACGCCAGGATGATCAGCACGATCGGCAGGCCCTTGTAGGTGGCGAGCTTCCAGGCGAAGGCCATGATCAGAAGCGCCACCAGCACCAGCTTGAGGATGAACAGCGCCATCGGCTCGACGGTCTGCTCGTAGGCGATGCGCCCGCGGCGCGCGGACCACTGCATCCACGCGAACGCCGCGACGCACAGGCCGCCCAGCAGGAGCGTGAAGGCGTCGTATCCGTACCCGCCCAGCAGACCGTTGAGGTACCCCGAGGCGATGGACCGGAAGGGGCCGGGGAACGGGGAGATCTGCGTGTTGCCCAGCACGATCATCGCCAGGCCGCGGAAGGCGAGCATGCCCGCGAGCGTCACGATGAATGCGGGGATGCCCACGAAGGCGACCCAGAAGCCCTGCCAGGCGCCCACCAGGGCGCCCACCAGGATCGCGGCGAGGATCGCGAGGATCCACGGCAGCTCCATGCGGACCGCGACGACGCCGGCGACGGCACCGGTCAGCGCTACGACGGAGCCGACGGACAGGTCGATGTGCCCGGCGATGATGATCATGACCATGCCGATGGCCAGGATCAGCACGTAGCTGTTCTGCACCACCAGGTTCGTCACGTTCTGCGAGGTCAGCAGGGAGCCGTCGGTCAGCACCGCGAACAGCACGATGATGACGGCCAGGGCGATGTAGATGCCGCTCTGGCGGAGGTTGGCGAGCGGCCCTGCCTTCAGGGACTGCATCAGGCTGGTCATGAGTTCTTGCTTCCCGTCTCCATGGTCATGCGCTGCATGAGGGATTCCTGCGTGGCCTCCGCTACGGGGACATCGCCCGTGATGCGGCCCTCGCAGAGCGTGTAGATGCGATCGCAGATGCCCAGGAGCTCCGGGAGCTCCGAGGAGATCACGAGGACGGACTTCCCCGCATCGGCGAGCTTGTTGATGATCGTGTAGATCTCGTACTTGGCCCCGACATCGATGCCGCGCGTGGGCTCATCCAGGATCAGGACGTCCGGCTCGGAGAACATCCACTTGGACAGCACGACCTTCTGCTGATTGCCGCCCGACAGCTGCCCGACGATCGAGCTGACGCCGGGGGCCTTGATGTTCATGGACTTGCGGAAGTCCTCGGAGACCCGCACCTCCTTGTTCTCGTCCAGGAACCCTCGGCGCGTCACCTTCGGCAGCGACGCGATGGTGATGTTCCTGCGGATGTCCTGGATGAGGTTCAATCCGTAGTGCTTGCGGTCCTCCGTCGCGTAGGCGAGGCCGTGCTGGATCGCCGCCGAGACCGAGTCTGCGTGGATCTCCTTCCCGTCCTTGAACAGGCGCCCGGAGATGTCACGGCCCCACGCATGTCCGAACACGCTCATCGCGAGCTCGGTGCGGCCGGCCCCCATGAGCCCGGCCAGGCCCACGATCTCGCCCTTGCGCAGGGTCAGGTTCGCCGCGTCGATGACCGTGCGGGTCGGATCCAGCGGGTGGTGGACGGTCCAATCCTCGATCCGCAGGGCCTCCTCGCCGATGCTCGACTCGTGCTCCGGGAAGCGCGAGTCCATATCGCGGCCGACCATGCCCTTGATGATCCGGTTCTCGGTCACGGCGTCGTGGCGCATGTCGAGCGTCTCGATGGTGCGGCCGTCGCGGATGATCGTGGTGGAGTCGGCGATCTCGGCGATCTCGTTGAGCTTGTGGGAGATCATGATGCACGTGATGCCCTGGCCCTTGAGGTGGCGCATCAGGGTGAGCAGGTGCTCGGAGTCGTCATCGTTGAGCGCGGCGGTCGGCTCGTCGAGGATGAGGAGCTTGACCTCCTTCGACAGCGCCTTGGCGATCTCCACCAGCTGCTGCTTGCCGACGCCCAGCTGGGAGACGGCCGTGGTGGCCGGCTCGGCCAGTCCCACACGGGCCAGCAGCTTTTGCGCCTCGGCGTTCGTGCGGTGCCAGTCGATGAGGCCCAGCTTCGTGATCTCGTTGCCCAGGAAGATGTTCTCCGCGATCGACAGATACGGCGAGAGCGCGAGCTCCTGGTGGATGATCACGATCCCCTCGGCCTCGGAGGAGCGGATGTCGGAGAACTGGACGGGGCGGCCGTCGAACAGGATCTCGCCCTCGTAGGTGCCGTGCGGGTAGACGCCCGACAGCACCTTCATGAGGGTGGACTTGCCGGCGCCGTTCTCGCCGCAGATCGCGTGGATCTCGCCGCGCTTGACCTCGAGGTTCACGTCGTCCAGGGCGCGGACGCCCGGGAAGATCTTGGTGATGCCGCGCATCTCGAGGATCGGGGCGTGCGAGGACACGTCCTCGGTGGCGGGGACTGCGCCGATCTGCTCGAGCAGTGGGGCATCGGGATCGGCCGTGCTGGCGCCGTCGGACGGGGCCGCGGCGGCCCCCGTCGTGCCCTCTGGCGGGGGCGCGGCGGCGGGGTCGGGGATGCGGGGAGCGGGACCGGAGCCCGCTGCGGAATCGGGATGCTCCGCGGGATGGGAGTTCATGGTGCTTCCGTTCGCTGAAGGGCGGAGGGGTACTCAGGAGGGCCCTCCAGGAGCGCGGGGAGATCGGCGCGGCCGTCCCCCGCGTCCTGTGCGGGCCGTGAGCGGGCGGGGCGCCCGGTGCGGCATGCGCACCGGACGCCCCTGCGCGGAGTCGATCAGACCCCGACCTCTTCGGCGGTGTAGTACCCGGTGTCCACCAGCTCGGCCTTCAGGTTGTCCTTGGTGATGATCACGGACTCCAGCAGGTAGGAGGGCACGACCTTCTCGCCGTTGTCGTAGGTCTCGGTGTTGTTGACCTCGGGCTCCTCGCCCTTGGCGATCGCGTCGACCATCGCGACGGTCACCTCGGCGAGCTTGCGGGTGTCCTTGAAGATGGTCGAGTACTGCTCGCCGGCCAGGATCGACTCGGCCGAGGCGAGCTCGGCGTCCTGCCCGGTGACGATCGGGTAGGGCTGGTCCGCGGTGCCGTAGCCGGCCGACTTCAGCGCGCCGAGGATGCCGATGGACAGGCCGTCGTAGGGCGAGAGCACGCCCTGGACCTTGTCGCCGCCGGAGTAGGTGGAGGTGATCAGGTTCTCCATGCGGGACTGGGCGGTGGCCGGGTCCCAGCGCAGGATCGCGACCTTCTCGAAATCGGTCTGGCCGGACTTCACCGTCAGGATGCCCTTGTCGATGAAGGGCTGGATCACGGACATCGCGCCCTGGAAGAAGAAGGTCGCGTTGTTGTCGTCCGGGCTGCCGCCGAACAGCTCGATGTTGGCGGGATCGGTCTTGCCGGTCTCCTTGCCGTCGGCGTCGAGGTAGCCCATGCCGATGAGCAGCGAGGTGCCCTGCTGCACGCCCACCTTCTCGTTGTCGAAGCTCGTGTAGTAGTCGACGTTGGGGGTGTTGCGGATCAGCCGGTCATAAGCGATCACGGGGATCTTGTTGTCGGCGGCGGTCTGCAGCTGCGTGGTGAGCGCCGTGCCGTCGATCGAGGCGACGACCAGGATGCCGGCGCCCTGGGAGATCATGTTGTCGAGCTGGTTGACCTGCGTGGGGATGTCGTCCTCGGCGTACTGGAGGTCGACCTTGTAGCCCTTGTCCTCCAGCTGCTTCTTGAGGTTCTCCCCGTCCTCGATCCAGCGCTCGGAGGACTTCGTGGGCATGGCCAGGCCCACCAGGATGTCCTCGGGGTTCTTCTTCTCCCCGCTGCCGACGCCGCCGCTGCTGCCGCCGGCGCCGGATCCGCCGCAGGCGGCGAGGGGGAGGGTTCCGAGCGCGAGCATGCCCGCGATGAGGGAACGACGGGAAACGGTCATGGTGGTTCTCCTTGAGCGACGCTGCACAGGCGGCCGGAGGAGACGTGGCGTCGCCCCTCGGCCGTGAGGGATGTCCGCTGCCGGCGGCGGTGCCGGAGGGGTCGGACATCTCTAGTGGCAACGTTCACACCGCTGGCGTCAACCGGGCGCGCGCGGGGGAGGTGCGGCCGTGCGCATCCTTCAGCACAGGGGAAGGCGCCCCGCGCGTGCCCCGGAATCCGTCTTCGGATCTGCGCCGTCGCCTGCCCTGTCCCGTCCAGAATCTGCATCGAAATAGCATCTGACCTGCATATGACGGGGCGCATGCCGTCTCGATGCATTTTCTGGACGCCCTGGTCCCCACCGGCCCGTTTGGATTCGCCCGTTCCCCGTGCCCGCCCCGCGTGACGCCTGACACTCCTAGACTGGGGGGCGACCCCGGCACCGCCGCCGCCGTCGACCACGGCCCGCGGCGACCGCCCCCGCTCCGACCAGGGAGATATCCACGGTGACCTCGACCAACGACGTCCGATCCGATTCCGCCGCCGTCCCCGACCGCAACCTCGCCATGGAGCTCGTGCGCGTCACCGAGGCCGCCGCCATCGCCGGCTCCCGCTGGGTGGGCTGCGGCGACAAGAACCGCGCCGACGGCGCCGCCGTCGACGCGATGCGCACCTTCATCGAGACGGTGCAGATGAACGGCACCGTCGTGATCGGCGAGGGCGAGAAGGACGAGGCGCCCATGCTCTACAACGGCGAGGAGGTGGGCGACGGCACCGGTGCCGCCGTCGACGTCGCCGTCGACCCGATCGACGGGACCCGCCTGACCGCGATGGGCTACGATAACGCCCTGTCGGTGTTCGCCGTCGCCGAGCGCGGCTCGATGTTCGACCCCTCGGCGGTGTTCTACATGGACAAGCTCGTCGTCGGCCCCGACGCCGCTGACGTCGTGGACCTGCGCAACCCCATCCGCGCCAACGTCGAGGCCGTCGCCAAGGCGCTGAAGAAGCCCGTGGGCGAGGTGACCGTGTGCATCCTCGACCGCCCGCGCCACGAGAAGCTCGTCTCCGAGGTCCGCGAGGCCGGGGCGCGCGTCAAGTTCATCATGGACGGCGACGTCGCCGGCGCGATCGCCGCGGCTCGTCCCTCCACGGGTGTCGACATGATGCTGGGCATCGGCGGCACCCCCGAGGGCATCGTCGCAGCCTGCGCGCTGAAGGCCACCGGCGGCGTGATCCAGGGGCGCCTGGCCCCGATCGACGACGCCGAGGCGCAGAAGGCGATAGACGCCGGACACGACCTGGACCGCGTGCTTTCCACGAACGAGCTCGTGACCAGCGACAACTGCTACTTCGCGGCCACCGGCGTGACCAACGGGGACCTGCTCAAGGGCGTGCGCTTCGGACGCAGCCGGATCATCACCCAGTCGCTCGTGATGCGCGCGGCCTCCGGCACCGTGCGCGTGGTCGAGGCCGAGCACCGGCGCGACAAGTGGTCGCACTGGCTCGAGCAGGGGCCGCAGGCGAGCTGACCTCGGACGGGGCGCCGAGCGCGGCTGCTCGGCGCCTCGGGGCGCCGAGCGCGGCTGCTCGGCTCCCCGCGGTGCTGAGCGTGGCTGCTCGGCTCCCTGCGGTGCGCTCCGGTGTGAGCTCCGCGCGCCTCAGCTCCGAGTGCGCCCCGCCGCGGACACCTGGCACCCCTGTCCGCCTGCGTGCGGGCGTGGGCATGATCAGCCCCCGCCCGGGCGCGCCCCTCGCGTGCCTCGCACGATGGATTGGTCGATCCTCGTCGGAATCACGCGCTCTTTCCGACGAGGATCGACCACTCCACCCACGGATTCCGACGAGGATCGACCACTCCGCGAAGGGTATCGAGGGTGGGGAGAAGAAGGGTGAGGGCGGTAGAGGCCAGCAGGCACAGGCGATGAGGGCGTGCGCGGCGGCACTGGGCGAGGTCGGACGAGAAGGGGCCCAGTGGGGCCAGCGGGCACGTGCGATAAGGGCGCGAGCGGCGGCACTGGGCGAGGTCGGGCGAGAAGGGGCCCAGTGGGGCCAGCGGGCACGTGCGATAAGGGCGCGAGCGGCGGCACTGGGTGAGGTCGGGCGAGAAGGGGCCCAGTGGGGCCAGCGGGCACGTGCGATAAGGGCGCGAGCGGCGGCACTGGGCGAGGTCGGACGAGAAGGGGCCCAGTGGGGCCAGCGGGCACGTGCGATAAGGGCGCGAGCGGCGGCACTGGGCGAGGTCGGGCGAGAAGGGGCCCCGTGGGGCCAGCGGGCACGTGCGATAAGGGCGCGAGCGGCGGCACTGGGTGGGGTCGGGCGAGAAGGGGCCCAGTGGGGGCGGCGCCGAAAGGCCCCCTCGGATGGGGGCCGCCTGCCGCGCCCGACCCGCGCTCGCCCCGTGGCCGACCCTTCCCGCGACCCCCGCGGCGCCGTATCCTCCCGTCATGTCCACACATGACAACGAGGTCAAGTCCGGATCCCTCCGCAAGCTCGACAAGGCCGCCTACGAGGCGGAGCTCGAGCGCCTGCAGGCGCAGCTCGTCGCGATGCAGCAGTGGGTCATCGAGAGCGGCGAGCGGGTGCTGCTGATCTTCGAGGGCCGCGACGCCGCGGGCAAGGGGTCGGCGATCAAGCGCATCACCCAGTACCTGAACCCGCGCCATGCCCGCATCGTCGCCCTCCAGGCGCCGACGGAGCGCGAGCAGACCCAGTGGTACTTCCAGCGCTACATCCAGCATCTCCCGGCGGCGGGCGAGATCGTCATCATGGACCGCTCCTGGTACAACCGTGCCGGCGTCGAGCGCGTGATGGGCTTCTGCACCGATGCGCAGTACCACCGCTTCCTGCGCCAGGCCCCGGACTTCGAGCGCATGCTCGTCGAGGACGGGATCCGCCTGATCAAGTACTGGTTCTCCGTGTCCGACGAGGAGCAGGAGGCCCGCTTCCGCTCCCGCGCCGAGGACCCGATGCGCCGCTGGAAGCTCTCGCCGATGGACATGCAGTCCATCGCCCGCTGGGAGGACTACTCGCGCGCCAAGGACGCGATGTTCGCCGCGACCGACACCCCCTGGGCCCGCTGGTACACCGTCGAGTCCGAGGACAAGAAGCGCTCGCGCATCAACGTCATCGCCGACATCCTGCGGCAGATCCCGTGGGAGCTCATCGAGCCGCAGAAGATCGAGATCCCGAAGCGGCCGCCGGAGAAGGGGTACGAGCGGCCCGACCGCTCCGACTACCAGTACGTGGACGACGTCGCCGCCGCGCTCGAGAAGGGCCGCGCGGGGGAGGGGCCGACGGCAGCGGCCGAGGCGGCGGAGAAGGCGACCGCCGCGTCGAAGACATCTGCAGGGCGCGCGGAGCGGAAGCGCGCGCCGCGGAAGAAGCCGAAGAAGTAGTCGATGGAGCCCGCGGCGGGCGAGAAGTAGTTGACGCCCGCGACGGGGCGAGGGCCCGACCCGGTGCCGGCTCCCTCGGTACAGGCGGGGCGTGGTCGAGCACTGGCGGTATAGCGGGGGCTGCGACGACATCGTCGCAGCCCCCGCTATACCGCCAACACTCGACAGCCTCACGGGGTGAATCCTCAGCCCGCCGGTCAGTGCGCGGGTGGGGCCTCATGCCCTCGCCCGGCCCCGCCCGGCCCCGCCCGGCTCCGTCTGTCACGACGCCGTCGGTGCCACGTGCCCCTCCCAACCGCGCCGCGTGCGGCGCCGCGTCTTGAGCGCTCCGCCGAAGCCGAGGACCAGGCCCAGGGCCAGCCACCCCAGCAGCCAGGCGATGTCCCCGCTCGGATCCACCCAGCCGCCGCCGATGGTGCCGCGGAACGCATCGACCGCGTGCGTCATCGGCAGGTACTCGTGGATCACCCGGAAGAACCGGGGGAGCGTCTGCACCGGGTAGGTGCCGCCCGCGCCCGAGACCTGCAGGGCGATGAGCAAGAGCGCCACGAACTTGCCCACCGGCCCGAACATCGCCCCGAAGCCGTGGTTCAGCGCCACGAACACCACGCTGGTCAGGCACGCCATGAGCACGAACTGCGTCATGTGCACCGCGGTGATGCCCACCCAGAAGTGCAGGATCGCCACGGCCACGACGGTCTGGACGAGCCCGAGGGCCTGCGCGGGCAGCAGCCCGCCCAGCAGCAGCGAGCCGGCGTTGCGCCCGGCCCGGGCCGCGCTCACGGAGAACGGCGACATCATCAGGAAGATCGCCATGCCGCCCACCCAGAGGCTGATCGCCAGGAACAGCGGCGCGAGCCCCTCGCCGAAGCGGTCCAGCCCGTTGTCGCGGTGGAAGTCCAGGCCCACGGGATCCGAGGCGGTCGAGGCGAGGTGCTCGCGCTCGGTGTCGGTGTAGGAGGGGACCTGGTCAACGGCGTCGCCGAGGCCGTCGGCGAGCTCCTTGCTGCCGTCGGCCAGCTGCTGCGCACCATCATCGACCTGCACGGCGCCGTCGTGGAGACGGGTGGCGCCGTCGGCCAGCTGGGTCGCCCCGGCGGCGATGCGGTCGGCGCCGTCGGCGAGCTGCCCGGCGCCCGCATTGAGCTGCTGCGCGCCGTCCTCGGCGGTGTCCACACCGGAGGCCAGGCGGTCGGCCCCGGTCGAGAGCTCCTGGGCGCCATCGGCCAGCTGGCCCGCGCCACCGGCGGCCTGGTCGACGCCGCCGGTGTAGCGGCGCACCCCGTCGTCGAGCGTCGAGGCGCCGTCGGCCAGCTGTCCGGTCGCGCCAGCGAGGCGCTCGTTGCCGTCGGCCACCTGCTGGGCGCCCGAGTTCAGGCGGTGGATGTCCTGGACGGCCTGGTCGGCGCGGTCGTAGGCGTCCGGCAGGGCCTGGACAGCGGTGGTCGCCTGGCTGTGGAGGTCGTCGATCTTCTGCTGCGCGGCCGCGGGGTCGGTCGCGGCCGTCTGCAGGATGTCGCGCGCCCGGGTTACGCCGTCGGAGACGGTCTTCGAGTCCCCGGCGAGGGTCTTCGCATCGGTGCTGAGGTCCTGCACGTCCTGGGCGAGCGCGGTGAGGCTCGAGGAGCCGTCGGTGCCGCTGAGGAAGGTCGCGAGGCGGTCGGCGGAGTCCTTCATGGCGGTCGCGGAGTCGCGGACCTGCTGGGCGCCGTCGGTCACGGCCGCGAGGGCGTCGCGGTTGGCGGCGGCCTCCTGGGAGACGGTCCCGGCGTCGGAGCGCAGGGACGCGGAGGAGACGGTCCCGTCGTCGGAGCGCACGGACGCGGAGTCGCCCGCGAGCGCCTGCAGGCGGTCGCACACCTCGCTGGGCGTCGACGACACGGTCGTCTTGGCACCGCCGCCGTCCGAGGCGCCCGCTGACGTCGTGGTGGTCGTGCCGGTGGACGGCTCCTTGGCGCACAGGGCGGCCAGCTCGTCGACGGTCGAGGTGTATTCGACGGTCGCGTCGTCGAGGGCGCTCGCGTGTTTGGCCAGCTGCGGGGCGGCGTCGTTCGCGGTCTTCACGCCGTCCGCGATCGTGTCCACCTGGTCGGAGATCGTCGTCGCGCTGTCCTGCACGGTGCTCGCATCGCCCTGGCGGGCCGCGACCGCGTCCTGCAGGGTCTTCGCATCGGAGGCGGCGGTGTCGATCCGCCCGGACAGGTCCTGGGCGTTCTGCTGCATCTGCGGCGCGATGCCGGTGCCCGCGAGGGCCGTGTTCACGTCGGTCGCGGTCTGCGCGAGGTCGTCGACGGCGGTCTGCAGGTCGCCGGTGGTGCGGTCCACGCTCTGCTGGTCGATGCCCAGCTCCCGGGCCCGGCCCTGCAGGCCCGTCGCGGCGTCGTCGAGCCGCTGGGTGCCGTCGGCCACCTGGCGGCTGCCGTCGGCGAGGGTCTGCGCGCCGTCCTCCAGCTGCGCGCTGCCGCCGGCGAGACGGTCGGCGCCGTCGACCAGCTCGGGGCTCTTCGAGCTCAGGGTGTCCAGTCCGGTCGCGAGCGTCGTCGCGCCCGTGGACAGGCGGTCGGCCCCGGCGGAGAGCTGGTCGGCGCCCGTGGAGATCTGGCCCAGGCCGATCACGAGGTCGTAGCTGCCGTCGGACAGGCGGTGCGCGCCGTCGGCGAGGTCCCCGGTGCCGTCGGCGAGGGTGCCGGCGCCGTCGGCCAGGTCCGCGGAGCCGTCGACGAGCTGCCCGGTGCCGTCGGCCAGCTGGACGCTGCCGTCGTGGAGCCTGGTCGCGCCGTCGGCGGCCTCGCCGAGCTTGTCGTGCATGGTCGTGAAGCCGATGTAGATCTTGTCGAGGTACTGTTCCAGGACGTTGGCCTCGAGGCTCTGGCGCAGGGCGGTGCCGACGGACTTCGTGAAATTGCCGCCCACGTAGTTGATGGTGTCGTTGGTGCGGACGGTGAGCATGGCAGGGGCGGCCTGCATCGGGTCGTCGGCGCCGAGGGTGGCGATGTTCGCGGAGAAATCGGCGGGGACCTCGATGACCGCGCCGTAGGTGCCGTCGGCCAGGCCCGCGTCGGCGGTGGCCTGGTCGGTCTCGACGAAGCGGTAGACGGTGTTCTTGTCCATGTCGAGGAGCTCGTCGGTGAACTCGCGGCCGACGTCGATGTGCTCGGTGGTCCCGTCGGGGGAGCTGGAGTCGGCGCCGGTGTCGGCGTCGACGACGGCGGCGGTGATCTGGTTCAGGTGGCCGGTGGGGTCGTTGAACGCCCAGGTCATGTTGCCCGAGTAGATGATCGGGACGACGGCGAGACCGGTGGCGAACAGCAGGGCGATGCGCTGCTTCCACTCGCCGGGGATCACCTGGCCGATGTCGCGGGCGACGGCGCGGGCGCCGCGGCCGAGCAGACGGGCGCCGTCGCCGAGGGCATGGCCCGTGGCGGAGCCGGCGCGGAGGAGGGGGCGGGCTGTCGTGCCCGCGGCGCGCCCGAGGGGGGCGATGAGGGCGCGGAGCGCGGCGAGCAGGCGTGCGAAGAACGACATAGCGGGAACGATACGCGCGTGCATCCGATACGCCAATGCATCGAAGGGTGGTGTGGCGCAGGTGACGTGATGTGGGGGGCGCGGCGTGGCGCGGGAGGGGCCATGACCGGCCCGCGGTGTGCGCCCCGCGCCCCGCGGCGCGCGGCCTCGCGCTTCGTGGCGAGTGTCCCGCGGCGTCCGCCCCGCGGGCCGCCTCGGCTCAGCCCTCCGGGCCCAGGAACCAGAGCGCCTGGTACGGCTGCACCGTGATCGACGGGATCTCGAGCGACCAGTCGGCGCCCGAGATCGCCTCGCGCGGGTGGTCGCCGACGATGCCCGACAACACCCCGGCGTCGAGCTCGACCGGGTCCTCGGACATGTTCAGCACCTGCGCCATCGTCGACACCGGATGGTCGCGGCGCAGGATGAGCAGACGCCGATCCGCGCCGCTCACCACCTGCGACTCGACCGCCGCGTGCAGCTGGGGGAGGGACGTGCGCACCGCGATGAGGTGGCGCACGCCCGCGAGGACCTGCCCGGCGGGGGTGCGCGGTGCGTCGCGGTCGGCGTCGAGCGCGGCCTCCCGCACCCGCTCCCACGGCATCTCCGGCCGATGCACCCAGCGGTTGTCGGCCGCATGCGCGGGGTCGTCGGCCCAGTGCGGATCGTTGAGCAGGGCGATCTCATCGCCCATGTACAGCAGCGGCAGCCCGCCGAAGCCGAGCATCGCCGCATGCAGCAGCAGGATCCGGGCCATCGCCAGGTCGATCGCCGCGCCGTCCCCGGAGCGCACGGCCCGCTCCAGGCCGGCGAGGGAGGCCAGCGAGCCGCTGATGCGCTTGTCGCCCGTGGTCGGGTTGTGCTGGAACACGAGGCCCTCGGCGAACGAGCCCGGGAACTCGCCCGCGTAGAAGTCGGAGAGGAAGGCGCGGTGGCCGAATCCGGACAGGCCGATATCGGCGGCGTCCTCATCCGTGATCGCCCAGCCGATGTCGTCGTGGCAGCGCACGTAGGAGGCCCAGGTGGTCGAGGCGGGCTTGGGCGGGAACTTGCCCAGCGCGGTCGCGAGCAGCCGGGTGTCCCGGGAGGCGAGGGCCGACCACAGCTGGACCATGTACGAGTTGTGGTACGCGGTCTCGGACACCTTCCCGGACAGCGCGCCGCGGCCCAGGTAGCCGATGAGGTCCTGCGGGCCCACGATCGCCTCCGCCTTGAAGGCGAGGGCCGGGGCGGCGATCCGCGCGGCGGCGCGCAGGGCGCGCGTGAGCTGATGGACCTCCGGCAGGTTCTGGCAGTTGGTGCCCTGGCGCTTCCAGGTGAAGGCGATCGCGTCCAGGCGCAGCATGTCCACGCCCTGGTTCGCGAGGAAGCAGATGATCTCGACGAACTCGCACAGCACATCCGGGTTCGACCAGTCCAGATCCCACTGGTAGGCGTTGAACGTGGTCCACACCCAGCGCTCGAGGTCCGCGTCCCAGGTGAAGTTGCCGGGCGCGAAGTCGGGGAACACCTCCGGTAGGGAGGCCTCCCAGGCATCGGGCTCGGTGCGGTCGGGGAACGTCAGGAAGTAGTCGCGGTAGCGCTGCTCCCCGGCGCGGGCGCGCTCGGCCCACTCGTGCTCGCGGGCGACGTGGTTGAGGACGAGGTCGAGCTCGAGGCTCATCCCGCGGTCGTGCAGGGAGGAGGCGAGGGAGGAGAGGTCCTTCATCGTGCCCAGGTCCTCGCGCACGCGGCGGTAGTCCTGCACGGCGTAGCCGCCGTCGGACTCCCCGGGCCGCGGCTCGAGCAGCGGCATCAGATGCAGGTGGGTGACCGCGAGCGACTCCAGGTGGTCCAGATGCTCCTCGACGCCGCGCAGAGTGCCCGCGAAGCGGTCGGCGTAGGCGACGTAGGCGATCTGGCGCGGGTCCTGCAGCCAGTCGGGGGCCAGCAGGCGCGCCTCGTCGAGGCCGCGCAGGGCCTCGGGGCGGTCCTGCATCGCGGCGGCGACGATCCGCAGCACGCGCTCGAAGGTCTCGTCGGCGCGGTCGCCGTAGCAGGCGCGCAGTCCGGCGCGCATGTCGTCGCCGTAGCGGGCCAGGCGCAGGTCGAAGGAGCGGGTCAGGGCGGGGTCGACCGGTGCGGCGTCGAGGGCGCGGGCGTGCGTAGGAGGCATGGACCGATCGTAGAGGCCGATCCGCCGGCCGGGCGAGGACGGGCCTGAGGGGCGTTCGGAGCGACGCGCCGGAGAGCAAGGGACCGGGACGCGGATATGTTTTCGGGTACCCTCAAACACATGTTTTCGGAAAGCCTAAAAACCGGACTCCTCGCCTCCGGCACCGCATCCGTGGACGCGCCGGCCGATGCTCCTGCCCCGTCGCCGGACCGTCGCTCCCCGCTGCGCCTGCTCGGCCCCGCCTTCGTCGCGGCCATCGCGTACGTCGACCCCGGCAACGTCGCCGCGAACCTCACCGCCGGCGCGCAGCACGGCTACCTCCTGCTGTGGGTGCTCGTCCTCGCGAGCGCGATGGCCGTGCTGGTCCAGCACCTCTCGGCCAAGCTCGGCCTGGTCACCGGGCGCAGCCTCGCCCAGCACGTGGCCGAGCGGCTCGGCCGCCGCGGGCGCCTCCTGTTCTGGGCGCAGGCCGAGCTCGTCGCCGCCGCCACCGACCTCGCCGAGGTCATCGGCGGGGCGCTGGCCCTGCACATCCTGTTCGGCCTGCCGCTCGTGCACGGCGGGATCATCGTCGGCATCGTCGCCATCGTGCTGCTGGCCACGCGCAACCGCTTCGGCGCCCGCCCCTTCGAGCGGATCGTGGTGGGGATGCTGGCGATTATCACCATCGGCTTCCTCGCCGGGCTCGTCGTCGACCCGCCGGATCCGGGCGCGCTCGCCGGCGGCCTCGTCCCGCGGCTCGAGGGCCCCGGCACCGTGGTCCTGGCCGCCTCGATGCTCGGCGCGACCGTCATGCCGCACGCGATCTACCTGCACTCGGGGCTCGCCCGCGACAGGCGGCGCGAGCTCGAGGATGCGATCCCCACCCGTCTGCTGGTGCGCGCCTCCCGCTGGGACGTGCTGCTCTCCCTCGCCCTCGCGGGGACCGTGAACATCGCGATGCTGGTCCTGGCCGCCGAGGCCCTCCCGGGCGTCCCCGGCACCGACACGATCGAGGGCGCGCACGCCGCGATCGCCGCCGCCTCCGGACCGGTGGTGGGCGTGCTGTTCGGCATCGGCCTGCTCGTCTCCGGTCTCGCCTCCACCTCCGTCGGTGCGCACGCCGGGGCGGAGATCATGGGCGACCTCCTGGGCATCCGCGTCCCGCTGCTCGCCCGCCGGGTCATCACGCTCGTGCCCGCGCTGATCGTGCTCGGCGCCGGTATCGACCCGACCGCCGCGCTCGTGCTCAGCCAGGTGGCCCTCAGCCTGGGCATCCCCTGCGCGCTGGTGCCGCTCGTGGCTCTCACGCGCAGCCGGGCCGTGATGGGGGAGTTCGCCGACACCCGCCTCGTGACCGTCCTCGCCGCGGCGGCGGCCGGCGCGATCATCGTCCTCAACGCGGCGCTGGTGGTGCTCACGATCCTCGGCGAGGCATGATCGTCCCGGCGGCCCGCCCGGGCGCCGCCGCCAGGAGGAACCGTGGACCCCGACGCCCTGACCACCGTCGCGCAGGACTACCTCAAGGCGATCTGGAGCCGCACCGAATGGGGCGATGCGCTCCTGACCACCGGCGATCTCGCCGCCCGCATGGGCGCGGCCCCCGCGACGGTCACCGAGACGGTGCGGCGCCTCGCCGGCCAGGGCCTGCTCGAGTACACGCCGTATCGGCCCGTGACGCTCACGCCGATGGGCCGTGACTGCGCGGTTGCGATGGTCCGCCGCCACCGCCTCCTCGAGACGTACCTGGTCACGGCCCTCGGCTACGGCTGGGACGAGGTCCACGACGAGGCCGAGCGGCTCGAGCACGCCGCCTCGCCGGGCCTGATCGAGCGCATCGATAAGGCCCTCGGGCACCCGACCGCGGATCCCCACGGGGACCCGATCCCCGCGGCCGACGGCACGACCGCCCTGCCCGAGGGGACGCTGCTGCTGCGCGACCTGACGGAGGCGGGGCCGGTCGAGGTGGTGCGCGTATCCGACGCGGACCCTGGTGCGCTCGTCGCCGCCCGCGCCCTGGGCCTGGTCCCGGGAGCCCGGGGCGAGGTGCGCGGGTGCGAGCCCCTCACGGTGGTCGTGGCCGATGCGACGGAGACCGAGGTCCCGGACGACGTGGCCGCTGCTGTGCGCGTGCGCCCGGTCGGTCGGGGAGATGGCGGCGCGGTGGCCGAGCCAGGGTCCGACGCGGTTCCCCTTGCGGCGGCCGATGCGGTTCCCGTTGCGGCGTCCGACGCAGAGCCTGGCCCCGTCGCCGAGCGCGACCGTGCCGACCACGCGGTCGAGGAATCGATCGGCAGCCCTCGCGAGCACTGGGAGGAGCGCTACCGCGACGCCCCCGTGTGGTCGGGCAGCGTGAACGCGACGACCGCGGCCGTCGTCGAGCGGCTCGAGGCCGATGGCGTCGACGGCACCGGCCCCGTGGAAGCGGGGCGCGCCCTGGACCTGGGCTGCGGCGAGGGTGCCGACGCGATCTGGCTCGCCTCCCGCGGCTGGGACGTGATCGCGACGGATATCTCCGCGACCGCCGTCGCCCGCGCTGCTGACGCCGCCCGCGCCGCTGAGACCGCACAGGCTGCTGAGGCTGCTCGCGCCGTTGAGGCCGCGCGGACCGATGGAAGCCTCCGCGTGCGCTTCATCGCCCAGGACCTCGAGCCGTGGGCGGCGGGAGAAGGCGGAGCCGGAGGCGCCCTCGAGGGTCCCTTCGACCTGGTCACGTCATCGTTCCTGCACTCGCGCGCCGCCCTCGGGCGCACCGCGATCCTGCGCCAGGCGGCCCGCGTGCTGGCTCCGGGCGGGCACCTGCTGGTCGTCTCCCACGCCGCTCCGCCGCCGTGGTCGCGCCACGCGCAGCACGACGATCACGCGCAGCACGACGGTCACACGCAGAACGATGAGGCCGCCGGCCACGACGAGCACACGCACCACGACAGCATGGGCCTCCTGCCTCCCGCCGAGGAGATCGCGGCGCTGGGCCTGCCCGCGGGTCAGTGGCGGACCGTGCTCGCCGAGACCCGCACCCGCATCGCCCAGGGCCCCGACGGCCAGGAGGCGGAGCTGGAGGACGGGGTCATCCTGCTGCGCCGGGCCTGATCGCGACCACGAGGCGAGCTCAGCCCAGCGGTGGGGTGTGCTGAGCCCTGCGGCGGGGCGTGCTGCGCGCGGCGACGGGGCGTACCGAGTTCGGCGACGGGCCATGCGGAGCGCGGACCGCGGATGCGTCCGTTCGCAGAGCACGCTGCCCCGTCCAGGGTCCGTCCACATAGCGCCCGATAGGATTGGCCGATCGGGCGCTGGGGCTGGGAGTGCTTCCGCCCGCCCCTCCCCGGACCACCGACCCCGCCATCGAGAGGCCGCCGCATGGGTGAACTGTCCCTGACCTTCGAGATCGCCTCCCTGGTGGTGCTCGTCCTGATCATCGTCGCCGACCTGCTGATCGTCCTGAAGCGACCGCACGTCCC
The DNA here is from genome assembly GCF_900163655.1 of Brachybacterium nesterenkovii. Classification (GTDB taxonomy): domain Bacteria; phylum Actinomycetota; class Actinomycetes; order Actinomycetales; family Dermabacteraceae; genus Brachybacterium; species Brachybacterium nesterenkovii. The sequence goes on along the minus strand of NZ_FWFG01000094.1, from coordinate 20,320 downwards.
CTCGGTGAAGGAATGCGTGGCCTGGGTGGGCTTCTACGTCTCCCTCGCCCTGATCTTCGCGGGGATCCTGTTCTTCGTCGGGGACACCCACCACGTCGCGCTCGAGTTCCTCACGGGCTGGCTCACGGAGTACTCGCTCAGTGTCGACAACCTGTTTGTGTTCATCCTGATCATGAGCCGCTTCGCGGTGCCCAGGAAGTACCAGCAGGAAGTGCTGATGGTGGGCATCATCATCGCGCTCGTAGCCCGTGCGATCTTCATCCTGATCGGCGCCGTCGCCATCGAGCACCTGTCGTGGATCTTCTACATCTTCGGCATCTTCCTGCTGTACACCGCGTGGACCCAGGCCAAGGGCGAGGACGACGAGGAGGGTGACGGCGACAGCTTCATCCAGCGCACCGTCGCCCGCGTGCTGCCCGTCCACAGCGAGTACGACGGCAACAAGCTGCGCACCGTCGTGGACGGCAAGAAGGTCTTCACGCCGATGCTCATGGTGTTCGTGGTGATCGGCCTGACCGACGTCATGTTCGCGATCGACTCGATCCCCGCGATCTTCGGCATCACCCAGAACCCGTTCATCGTGTTCACCGCGAACCTGTTCGCCCTGATGGGCCTGCGCCAGCTGTACTTCCTGCTGGGCGGCCTCGTCGACCGCCTCGTCTACCTCCACTACGGCATCGCGGCGATCCTCGCGTTCATCGGCGTCAAGCTGATCATCCACGCGATCCACGAGGCCCCGCTGGAGTGGATCCCCGGCTTCCACGTGCTCGAGAAGATCCCCGAGGTCAACACGTTCGTGTCCCTCGGCGTGATCATCGGCTCGATGCTGATCGCGACCGTCGCCTCCCTGGTGCTCGGGCCCAAGACGCAGGATCGCGAGATCACCGACGAGGTCCACCACCGAGGCGCCTCGCACTGACCCTCGCAGCGGCTGGATCCCGTCAGGCCGGCAGGTCCACGATCCAGGGCTCGCGCGGCAGCGTCTGCGGCTCCCAGCGCTCGAGCACGTCGCGCGCGCTGCGGCAGCCCGCGATCCCCAGCGACGCGCCGATGCGCTCGACGACGTCGGCCGCGGTCTCGCCCCGCTCGAGGCGGTCGCGCAGCGTGACGGCCCCGTCCCGCTTGGCCAGGCGCGCCCCGCTCGGCGACACCGCGAGCGGTACGTGCGCGTACACGGGCTCGGGCAGGCCCAGCAGGTGCGCGAGGTGCGCCTGCCGTGGGGCCGAGGTCAGGAGGTCATCGGCCCGTGCCACCTGGTCGACGCCGACGGCGGCATCGTCGACCACCACCGCGAGGTTGTAGGCCACCACGCCGTCGCCGCGGCGCAGCACGAGGTCGTCGACGGCGGCCGTGACCTCGCCCGCGAACACGTCCTGCACCGTCCACTCGTGCGCCTCGGCGCGCAGCCGCAGCGCGGGCTCCCGGCGCAGCTCCCGCATGCGGGCACGTCCGCGCTCGCGCGCCGCCCCGTCGAGATCCCGGCAGGTGCCCGGATAGGCGCCGGGCGGGGCATGGGGTGCGCGGGGCGCCTCGAGGATCTCCCGCCGCGTGCAGAAGCACTCGTAGACGAGACCCAGGTCGGTGAGGCGGGCGATCGCGGCGTCGTGCGCGGCCTCGCGCTCGGACTGGAGCACGACGGGCCCGTCCCAGTCCAGGCCGATGGCCGCGAGGTCCTCGAGCTGGCGCTCGGCGGCTCCGGGGCGGACCCGGTCGAGGTCCTCGATGCGCAGGCGGAACGCGCGGCCTGTGCGTCGGGCGAGAGCCCAGGCGAGGATCGCCGTGCGCAGGTTGCCCAGGTGCAGGTCGCCGCTGGGGGAGGGGGCGTAGCGCCCGGCGCCCTCGTGTGCGCCGCCGGGGCTCATCGCTGCGCCTCAGGGGCCGGGCCGAGCTGCGCCTCGGGGGCGGAGCCGAGCGTGCGGGTGAGGATGACGAGGTCCGGCTCGCCGGGGATGGCTTCCGCGGTCCGGCGATAGCCGAGGCGCGCGGCGAGGGCCAGCGACGGCGTGTTCCCGCCATCGGTGATGACGGCGCTCTCCGCGCCGGGGAAGGCGCGGGCGGCCTGGTCGAGGACCGCGGTGAGGGCTTCACGGGCGGTCCCCAGCCCCCAGCACTCGGGGCGGAAGCGGTAGTAGGCCGAGAGCACGACTCGGTCGCCCAGCCGGTAGCGGGTCAGGCCGCAGACGCCGAGCACGAGCGCGGGATCGCGCAGGATCGTGTCGGGGTCGCGCAGGTTGGCGTCGGGGTCGACCGGATGCCGCTCACGGGGGCGGACGGCGCAATACCCGAAGCCCTGCGCCTCCCACTCCGCGATCCACGTCGCGAGCACCGACTCCATGGCCTCGCGCGAGGTCACGGGCGGGGTGGAGTCGTGGGCGAAGGTGCGCGGATCGGCGTGGATGGCGTGGATCTGGCCCAGGTCCGTGCCCGACAGCGCACGCAGCTCGAGCCGCGACGTCAGCAGCGGTGCCCCGGGCTGCGGCAGGAACGGCATGGCCGACAGTCTAGGAGCGCCGTGCGCGCCGCGGCGACGGCCGAAGCCGGAGGAGCGGGCGGGCATGGACGAGCGGGCGGGCATGGACGAGCGGGCGGGCGGGCATGCCCGAGCAACCGGGGGTGAACGAGCTGCCGGGGCACGGAGGATCGTCGGAGACCGATGCCCGGCCGCCTGCCGAGGAGCGGCCGGACATGGACGAGCGGCCGCCCGACCCGGAGGTCGGACGGCCGCTCGGCGTCAGGTGCGGGGCGCGCCCGCGGACGGTACCGGCGAGGATCAGGCCTCGCCGCGGTGGGTGCCGCGCTTGCCGCCCTCGGAGGCGTCGCCGTTCTCCGGGTCCGCCGGGTTCTCCTCGGGGTTCATGACCGGGTCGATGACCTTGCCCTGTTCCGGGAGATCGGAGGAGTCCGCCGAGTCGACCTTCACGTCGCGCGGGGCGGTGTCGGAGGCGCGATCGGCATCGGACGTGAGCGAGTTCGCGAGATCGCCCGCCTCCGCGCCGCCGACGGTGTCGGAGACCTCGGAGGAATCGGTGTCGGTCGCGGCCGAGGCCGGGTAGTGCGCGCGGGCGAAGTCGGCCGGCGGGGCCCAGGGGTCCTCGACCGGGCGGCTCTTCTTCCAGGCGGCGTAGCCGGCGGCGGCGCCCGCCGCGGTGAGGGCCAGGACCAGCAGGACCTTGCCCGCGCGGCCCTTCTTCTTCTCCGGCGGGGTCGCGAGGGCGGCCTTCTTGATGTCGCCCTGGCCCTTCTCGAGCTCCTTGCGCGCGGCATCGACCGCGGCGGTGACCATCGCGGCCATCACCGCGTTGGTCGCACCGGCCGTGCGGCGGGCGCGCGGGAGGTAGTCGTCCTGGAGGTCGTGGCGGAGCTTCTCCGCGCGCGGGCTCAGGGTGTCGGCGAAGGCGGCGACCTTCTCGCCGCGCGCCTGGACCTGCTCCTGGACGGCGGGGAGGTACTGCTCGACGAGCTCGTCGGCGCGCTTGCGCGCATCCTTGGCGCCCTCGGAGAGCGCCGGGACGACGGTTCCCTGGAACTTGGCCACGGAGTCCTGGGCGGACTTCTGCGCGATGCCGGCGAGGCGGCCCGCGCGGGCGGAGGCGGTGAGCGCGGCCTTCTCGGCCTCGCGCTTCTTCTTCTTGGAGCGGATGCCCATGGGGTGGTCCCCTTTCGATCGAGGTCGCCGGGTTCCCGGCGGGACCGTGGGAGCGAGCGCCGCTGGAGCACAGCGGTGCGTCGTACCCGTCCACCATAGCGTGACGCCGAGCACGTCGTCCCAGCGGATGTGCAGGTTTCCAGGCACGCGGTCGGTCGGCTGGCCGGGGTCGGCCATGCGGCGCACGGAGTACGCGGTCGGCAGTCCGGCGGCGGCAGCGCGAAGCACAGAGGCGTCCCACCCTGGGCGCGGATCCTCCTCGTACGCGTCCATGCGCGGATCCTCGCCGTGGGCGGCTGCGGGGCCGTGGGCGGCTACGGGCTCGCGCCCATGCCCGTGCGCGGTTGCGCCCATGCCCGTGCGCGGTTGCGCCCATGCGCGCATGCGCCCGCGCGCGGCTGGGCGCCTGTCGGGATCGTGCGCATGCGGCTGTGCGAGGATGACCGCATGTTCGCAACTCTGCACACCAATCACGGCGATATCCGCATCGAGCTGTTCCCGGAGAACGCCCCCAAGACGGTCGAGAACTTCGTCGGCCTCGCGCGCGGCACCAAGGAGTTCACCGACCCGCAGACGGGCGAGAAGGTCTCGCGCCCGTTCTACGACGGCGTGATCTTCCACCGCATCATCGACGGCTTCATGATCCAGGGCGGCGACCCCCTGGGCACCGGCACCGGCGGCCCCGGCTACAACTTCGACGACGAGATCTCGGAGAAGAACTTCAACCAGCCGTACATGCTGGCCATGGCCAACGCCGGCAAGCGCATGAACGCGATCACCGGCAAGCCCTCGGGCACCAACGGCTCGCAGTTCTTCATCACCGTCGCCCCGACCCAGTACCTCCACGGCAAGCACACCGTCTTCGGCGAGGTCGCCGATGACGCGTCGCGCCAGGTCGTCGACGCGATCGCCAAGGTCGAGACCGATCGCCGCGACCGCCCGGTCGACGACGTCGTGATCCAGTCGGTCGATATCGAGGACTGATCGACGGGGAGGATCAGGTCTGCTGATCGACGAACTCGGAGGCCGATCCCTCAACTCGCACCTTCTGCACGGGGGCGCTCACCGCACGGTGGGCGCCCCCGTTCGTCGTCCCGGGGTCCTGGAGCTCGGTCGTCGGGCGAGAGCGTCCAGAATCTGCATCCCTGCGGCAGGTGCCTCGCGTATTGCAGGGCGCACGCCGCTGGTCTGCAGAATCTGGACGGCCGAGCGGCGAGCGGCTCCGTGGAGGGGTGCGGAGGCCGCATCTGGGGCCCGGGGCCCGGGGCCCGGGGTTCGAGGGCGTGGGGCGGGAGCCTGCCGACCGATGGTCGCGCTGTCCGCGGACTGGCCGTGCGGTGCGCGCAGGGCCATAGGGGAGAATGTCCCCATGAGCCGCTCCGACTCCGGCTACGGTGCCGACGACCCTTCGCAGGATCCCTACGCGTACGAGTACGAGGGGGCGCGCGACCCGATCACGGGGGAGCGCCCGATCCCTCTGGGGCGCGACCGCGCGACGGCACCCGACAACGAGGGCCGATCCGTCGATGACGACGTGCCCGACGGTGCGCCGACCGCGCACGACGCGGACCGGCCCGCCGAGGACCCGGACTGGTCCCGGCAGTACGACACGGCCCCCACCGGGGACCCGGAATGGTCGCCGGGGCACGACGCCGGCCAGTCCTACACCCCGCTCCCGGTGGAGGACGACGGCGCAGATGCCGACGCCGATCCCTACGCCGAGCGCTACGGGCAGATCCCGCGCTCCTTCGATCCGTCCGACCCCGACCCCGTCGAGAGCTACGGGACGGGGGAGCGGCCCGCCGAACGCGAGGGCTACAGCGCCACGGCCGATGCCTACGGCGCCGCGGACATCAACCGCGGCGCGAGCGGCCGTCGCCGGGCGGGCTCCGAGTACGGCGTCGCCGATCCCACCCCCGCCTCCGTCTGTCCCCGTCACCCGGACCGCGTCGCCTACGTCCGCTGCCAGCGCTGCGACCGCCCCGCGTGCCCGGAGTGCCAGCGGCCGGCCGCCGTCGGCGTCCTGTGCGTCGACTGCGCCCGCGAGATGGAGCGCCAGCAGCGGCAGACCGCGCCGCGGACCACGCTCGGCGGCGCGACCTCCTCGGGGCGACCGCTCGTCACCTACACGATCATCGGCCTGTGTGTGCTCGCGTACCTGGGGCAGACGGTGGCTCCCGGCGTGGTCGAGAACCTCCTCATGTTCGCGCCGTTCCGGGCGCTCGCCATGCCGTGGACCTTCCTGACCAGCGGTTTCCTCCACGGCAGCCTCATGCACCTGGCGTTCAACATGTACGCCCTGTGGGTGGTGGGCCAGTACCTCGAGCGGGCGATGGGGCCGTGGCGCTACCTCGCCGTCTACCTCGTGTCGATCCTCGCGGGGCATACGGCGGTGCTGCTCCTGACCGACCCGATGACCACCTCGTGGGTCGGAGGCACGGTCGGTGCGAGCGGCGGTGTGTTCGGCCTGTTCGGCTCGATGTTCGTCATCAACCGGCGCATGGGCGCGGAGTCCGGGCAGATCATCGTGCTGATCGTCCTGAACCTGCTGATCACGTTCATGGTCCCGGGGATCTCCTGGCAGGGGCACCTGGGCGGACTGCTCGTGGGCACGGCGACGACGGCCGCCCTGTTCGCGACGCGGCCCAAGGCGTCCCCGGGGGCGGACCGGGTGGCGCTCGCGAGGCGCTCCGCCCTGATCCATGCGGGGGTGATCGCCGGGGCGGTGCTGCTGTGCCTGGGACTGGTGGCGGTGCGCGCGATGACGGTGCCGACGGGGGCGCTCGCCGGCTGGTGACGGTCGGGGTGGCGCGCGCCGGCTGGTGACGGTCGGGGTGGCGCGCGACGGCTGGTGACGGCCGGGCGCCGCGCGCAGCATGGGGTCTGGGGTCTGGGGTCTGGGGTCTGGAGTCTGGGGTCTGGGACGTGAGGCATGCGGTCTGAGGTGCCAGTGCCGAAGCCAGTGCCAGCGCCAGTGACTGTGGCTGCTGCTCGGTCCGATGATCTCCGCGGGCATGGGAAGAGACGCACGTATGCGCGCAGTCGGGCCGTATATGCGGCTGATGGTGCGTATGACTGCGGTTCTTCCCATGGGGCCGGGCGTCGTGGAGTCAGACGGTCGGGCGGCAGGGAGTGCGCGCTGCGCGGGAGGGAAGATGCTCGGTACGCGGGGTCGTGCGCGCGCTGCGCGGGAGGGGAGATTCGCGGTGTGCGGGAGGGGGTGCATGCTGCGCGGGAGGGAAGATGCACGGTATGCGGGGTCGTGCGCGCCCTCGTGGCTGCCGAGTCGAACGGGTGTGCGGGAATGACAAGCGTGTGATTATCCCCAGCTGTGGAGTGAATTGGGGATAACTCGGGGCTGTTGGGGGACGACGCCACGAAAGTGTGGATAACAAGGGTGGACCTGTGGATCTCGGGGCGTCATGTCGCGGACCGCACCCCCTATCCATCCCCGCCTGATCCGCCAGCAGCGGGCGGACGAGCGAGCTCGAGCGCCCCGTCCGCAGGCGTGCAGATGCGTCTGCCACATGGGGAAGTTCACTTGCAAGGAGCCCATGACCTGCATCTTCCATGACCCAGCGCCGCGTTCGACCGGGGGCTGCGATGTCGGTGGAGGAGAGCGGGACGCAGATCCCCACAGGTACTGCACACCGTGGGGACGAAGTCCCCCGGCCTGCGGAACTACACGTCTGTCATTCGTCCCCAGTCGTGGACAGCGATGTGGATAAGTGCGAGGTGGGCATGCCATGGATGTGGGGATCGAGGCCGGACGGCCCCCTGTCCCCGCGCCGGGGAGACCCCGGGCCGCCGCCCCTGCCACACTTCCCCCATGACTCCGCGTCCCACCCCCGCCGATCTCGAGGCCGCCCGCGATGCCGTCGTCGACGACCTCCTGCCCGACCCGCTGCGCCTGCTGATCGTCGGCATCAACCCCGGCCTGTGGACGGGCGCGACGGGCGCCCACTTCGCGCGCCCCGGCAACCGCTTCCACCCCGCCCTCGCCGCCGCGGGCATCACCGACCGCCTCATCGACCCGGCGGAGGGCTACGCGCCCGAGGACCTCGCGCACCTGCGGGCGATCGGCCTGGGCATCACCAACCTGGTCCGCCGCGCGACCGCCCGCGCCGACGAGCTGAGCGACGACGAGCTGCGCGAGGGGGCGGCGCGCCTCGTGCGCACGGTCTTGACGCACCGGCCCGCGGCCGTCGCGGTCGCCGGGATCACGGCCTACCGCATCGCGTTCGGCGAACGGCGGGCACGCGCGGGGCGCCAGGACGGCTGGCCGCGGCGCGCGCTCGAGGAGGCCGGAGCCCAGGCGCCGGTGCTCGAGGCGACCCCGCTGCTCGTCGTCCCGAACCCGAGCGGGCTCAACGCCCACGAGACCGTCGCCTCGCTCGCCGCGGCCTACCGCGAGGCCGCCGATGCCGCGGGCATGGAGCGCTTCGCGCCCTCGCGCTGATCACGGTCCGGGGCCGGCCCCGGCCCGACCGGCCCTGGCCCGACCGCGCCGACCGGCCCCGGTCCGACCGCGCCGCCCGGACGAGGTCCGAGCGGATCGCCGCGCCCGTCGAGGGCGTGATGTCGCCCCCGGAGCGTCCCGCCTGGTCGCCGCTCCCGTCGGCGCCCGGCTGATCACCACGTCACATCACGTCACCTTTGGCTCGCCATAAGAACGCGCGTCACCTAGCGTTATGGTGCCCCCAAGGTGCGCTCGTCAGTCGGCGCGCCGAGCGCCCGCCCCCGAAGGAGCCCCGTGTCCTCCCACGTCCTCGACATGCTGACGATCGGCAACAGCTTCGGCACGCCCGCGATGCGCGAGGTGTGGAGCGAGGAGGCGCGCCTGCGCCGCCAGCTCGACGTCGAGGCCGCCCTCGCCCGCGCCGAGGCACGGCTCGGACTCATCCCCGCCGAGGCCGGCGATGCGATCGCCGAGGCCGCGACCGGCGACTTCGACCTCGGAGCCATCGCCGCCGAGGCGGCCCGGGTGATGCACTCGCTCAACGCGACCGTCCACGCCCTCCAGCACGCGGCGGGGGAGCACGGCGAATGGGTCCACTACGGCGTGACCACCCAGGACGTCGTCGACACCGGCACGATCCTGCAGATCCGCGATGCGATCGCGCTGCTGCGCGCCGACCTCGTGGCCGTCGCGACGGCGCTGGCCCACCTCGCCCGCACCCACCGCGACACCCCGATGGTCGCCCGCACCCACTTCGTCCAGGCGCTGCCCACGACCTTCGGCTTCAAGGCCGCGATCTGGCTCGACGAGATCCTCCGCCACGTCGAGCGGTTCGACCGGGCCGCCGCGGACGTGCTGGTGGGCAACATCAACGGCGCCGTCGGCACGTACGCCTCGTTCGACGGCCGCGGCCGGGAGGTCGAGCGCGGGACCCTCGAGCTCTTGGGGCTCGCCGCCCCGCGCATCTCCTGGCAGTCCTCGCGCGACCGCATCGCCGCGTGGACCTCGACGCTCGCGCTCGTCTCCGCGACCCTGGGCAAGATCGCGACCGAGCTGTCGACCCTCATGCACACCGAGATCGGCGAGGTCGAGGAGGCGTTCACGAGCGGCAAGATCGGCTCCACGACGATGCCCCACAAGCGCAACCCCGCCCTCCTCGAGGGCGCCGCCGCGCTCACCGCGCCTGTCAAGCACGCCGCGGCCCTGGTCCTCGACGGCATGGCCACGGTCCACGAGCGCGACGCGATCTCGTGGCGCGCCGAGTGGGTGGCGCTCCCCGAGATCCACCAGTACCTGTCCGCGCAGCTCGCGGGCATGGGCCGCATCCTGTCGACCCTCGTCGTCCACGCCGACGCGATGGCCCGCAACCTCGACCTCCAGGGCGGGCTCCTCCTGAGCGAGAAGGCGATGTTCGAGATCGGCCGGGTCCTGGGCAAGCAGACCGCCCACACGATCGTGTACGACGCCGCGATGACCGCCGCTGAGACGGGCGATCGCCTCGAGCACCTCCTGGCCGCCGACCCCCGCGTGGCCGAGCGCTTCGACGAGGCGCAGATCGCCTCGTGGCTCGAGCCCCGCGAGTACCTCGGCGAGACCGGCGAGGCCGTCGACGCCGTCCTCGCCGGCTACGACGCGGCGGGCCTGGCATGACCGAGCGCGCGGGGCGCGTCCTGCGACGCCTCGGGGCGGCCGACGCCGACGCCCTCCTCGCCATCCTCCACGCCGCCTACGCCGCGGACCTCGAGCTCGGGGTGCGCTTCGGCGCCTCCGACGCCACGCGGGACGACGTCCTCGCCCACCTGCGGGGGAACCTCGCCCACGGCCTCGTCGACCCCGCGGCCCCCGAGCGGATCCTCGCGACGATCTCGATCCGCGTCCCGTGGGGCCCGAACCCGGGGCCGCTCGCGCTGCCGCACCTCGGCTGGCTCGCCGCCGACCCCGCCTGTCCCGAGCGCGGCCTCGGCTCCGAGGTCCTCGAGCGCATCGAGGACGTCCTGCGCGAGCAGCTGCGCGCCCCCGCCGTCACCCTCGGCACGGCCCGCGAGCACCCGTGGCTCGGCGACTACTACGTCCGCCGCGGCTACGAGCGCATCGGCAGCCGCGACCTGGGACTGGGCCACCTGACCGACTACCACCTCAAGCCGCTCGACCCCGCCGCCTTCGAGACCTGGCGCGCCGCGCACGTCTCCTACCTGGAAGGAATCGCCCGATGACCGCCACCGCCCCCCGCACCCCCGCATCCCTCAGCCGCCGCGCCTTCGGCCTCGGCGCCCTCGCCCTGCCGCTGCTCGCCGCCTGCTCCGGCGGGGCGGGATCCTCGACGCTGCGCGCCGGCGCGACCGGACAGTCGTTCCCCAACTCCTACAAGGAAGGAGGGAAGCTCGTCGGCTACGACGTCGAGGTCCTCGAGGCCATCGCGGGAAAGCTCGGCAAGAAGGTCCAGTGGACCAACGCCGACTTCTCGGGCCTCATGGGCCAGCTCGAGGCCAAGAAGCTCGACACGGTCGCCAACAACGTCGCCATGACCGCCAAGCGCGAGGAGCAGTACTCGTTCGCGAAGCCGTACGCGTACATGGGCGCGACCATCGTGACCCTCGAGGCGAACGCACAGATCAATGCCCTGCCGGACCTCGCCGGGAAGACCGTCGGCGGCGTCCTGGGATCCAACAACGTCACGCACCTCGAGGACTGGATCGCCGAGACGGGCACGCAGGTCGCCATCCGCACCTACGAGACCCGCGATGGCGCCATGCAGGACGTCCTCGCCGGCCGCATCGACGGCTACATCAACTCCACGGGCATCCTGCTCGCGGAGATCAAGAAGACGTCCGCGCCCCTAAAGTTCGTGGGCGACCCCATCGCGTGGGAGGCCGTGGGCCTGCCCTTCGCCCAGGGCTCTGAGCTCGTCGCGCAGGTCGACGAGCAGATCGAGGCGATGCGCGCCGACGGCTCCCTGAAGGCCCTCGCCGAGAAGCACTTCGGCTCCGACATCTCGGCGAAGCCCGAGGGCTACACGGGGAGCTGAGCCATGGACCTCGATCCCGGATACATGCTCGGCGTCCTGCCGGAGCTGCTGCCGTACCTGCCGGTCACGCTGCTGATCGCCGTCGTCTCGATGGTGCTCGCGGTGCTGCTCGGGCTCGTGCTCGCGCTCATCCGCTTCGCGAGGATCCCCGTGCTCGACCAGATCGCGCAGCTGTACATCTCGCTGTTCCGCGGGATCCCCACGCTCGTGCAGCTGTTCCTCATCTACTACGGGCTACCGCAGCTGTTCCCCGCGATGTCCACGATGAGCGCGCTGACCGCCGCGATCATCGGCTTCTCCCTCAAGGAGGCGTCGTACCTCGCGGAGATCTTCCGGGCCGCGCTCGCGAGCGTGGACCGCGGGCAGTACGAGGCGGGGCTCGCGACGGGGATGACCCGAGTCCAGGTCTACCGGCGCTACATCATCCCGCAGGCCGCGTTCAACGCCCTGCCGGCCACCGGCAACATCTTCGTCTCGCTCCTCAAGGAGACGTCCGTGGCCTTCACGCTAGGGCTCACGGAGATCTTCGCCGAGGCCAAGATCATCGCCTCGTCGTCGTTCCGCTTCTTCGAGACGTTCCTCGTGGTGGGGCTCGTGTACTGGGTGATGGTCGTCGTCTACAGCTGGCTGCAGCAGCGGCTCGAGCAGCGGCTCGGCCGCGCATACCGGAGGTGATCGCATGATCGAGGCGACACGGATCCGCAAGGCGTTCGGCGCCAACACAGTGCTGGACGGGATCGACCTGGAGGTCGGGACCGGCGAGGTCAAGGCCGTCATCGGGCCCTCGGGCTCGGGCAAGTCCACCCTCCTGCGGTGCCTGAACCTGCTCGAGGCCCCCGATGCGGGCACCATCCGCATCGAGGACGCGCAGGTCACGGCGCCGCGCATCAGCCAGAAGGAGGCGCACGCGCTGCGCAGCCGCACCGCGATGGTGTTCCAGGGCTACAACCTGTTCCGCAACCGGACGGCGCTGCAGAACGTCATGGACCCGATGGTCATCGGCCGGAAGGTCCCCGCCGACGAGGCCCGCGCGCGGGCCCAGGAGCTCCTGGCCCGCGTTGGCATCTCCGAGTCCACGCAGGCGCAGTACCCCGTGACGCTCTCGGGCGGACAGCAGCAGCGCGTGTCGATCGCCCGGGCCCTGGCCGTGCGGCCGCACGCGATCCTCCTCGACGAGCCGACGAGCGCGCTCGACCCCGAGCTCGTCTCCGAGGTCCTCGCCGTGATCCGCGACCTCGCGTCCGAGAGGATCACCCTGGTGATCGTCACGCACGAGATGGCCTTCGCCGCCGACGTCGCCGACCGCGTCGTGTTCATCGACGGCGGCCGGATCGTCGAGCAGGGACCGGCGCGCGAGGTCATCGAGCATCCGCAGCACGAGCGCACCAAGCGCTTCCTGCGTGAGGAGCTGGGCGCGCCGTGAGCGCGCTCGCCCGGGCCGTCGTCGCGGCCGATCCGCTCGGCGCGACGGGAGTCCGCGCGGCGGCGGAGCGCGCCGTGCTCGACCACGTCGCGTGCGCCGCGCTCTGCGACGCCGATCCCGCAGCACGTGACCAGGCCTCGCACCTGCTCGCGTGGGCGCGCGCCGAGGGGGAGCCCGTCGCCGGCCGTCCTGTGCTGGGGACCGACGCGCGGCTCGCGCCGTCCCGCGCGGCCCTCGTCGGAGGCTTCCGTGCCCACCTGCTCGACCTCGACGACACCCACGAGGACGTGCGCGGGCACCCGTCGGCGTCCCTCGTGCCGACCCTGATCGCCCTCGCCGACGACGCGGCGCCGCTCCCGGACGTGCTCGCCGCCCACGCCGTCGGCCTCGAGGCCATGGCCCGTCTGGGCCGGGCCCTCGGCCCCGCGCACTACGCGGCGGGCTTCCACCCGACCGCGACCGCGGGGGCCGTGGGCGCGGCGGCCGCGGGCGCGCACCTGCTGCGCCTCGACGAGGGGACGACCGCGCGGGCGCTCTCGCTCGCCGCCTCCCGGTCCGCGGGCGTGCGCGCCCAGTTCGGCACCCCCGCCAAGCCCCTGCACGCGGGCATGGCCGCCCAGGCGGGCGTCGAGGCCGTGCAGTGGGCGCTCGCGGGGATCGGCGCGGCCGACGACGCGGTGGCCGGGAGCGTCGGTCTGCTCGCGTCCCACGGCGTCGAAGCGGACGTGCGCGAAGCCCTGACCAGCGGCTTCGGGCAGACCTGGGCGATCGCGGCCCCCGGGCTGTGGATGAAGCGCAGCCCGTTCTGCTCGGCCGCGATGGGCCTCGTCGAGGCCGCCGCGGAGCTCGCCGACGAGCTAGATGGGACGGTGGACGAGCGGGCGGCGCGCATCGTCGGCGTGCGGGTGCGCATGCGGCCCGGGGCCGACGCCGCCCTCGTCCACCGCGCCCCCCGCACGGGGGAGGAGGCCCGCTTCAGCGCCGAGGCCCTCGTCGCCCTCGCCCTCCTCGGCGTGCCTCGCGACCTCGCGCATCTCGGCGCCGAGCCCCTCGACCCCCGTGCCCGCGCGCTCGCCGGCCGCGTCGTGCGCGAGCACGTGAGCGCCGGAACCCGCGGCACGCCGTCGGCCCCCGGTCCCGACCCGCGCACAGGGCGTGCGGTGCGGGACATGTGGAGCGGTGTGGACGTCGAGCTGGCCGACGGTCGCGTCCTGGCGGCGCAGGTCGACCGCCCCGCCGGCTCGCCCCAGCGCCCCCTGCCCGATACCGCGCTGCGGGCGAAGGCCGCCGAGGCGCTCGGGGAGGAGCGGGCCGCCGCGCTCGTCGCGCTGCTCGCGGGCCCCGACGCGACCGTCGGCGCCCTCACCGCCCTGGCCGTCGCCGGAGCGCCCTGACGGCCTCCGTGCGCGCTCCCCTCCCCATGCACGCCCTGTCCCCAGCCCTCGCCCACCGCCGGACCCGCCTGGAAGGATGACCCCATGCCGATCGCCGAACCGACCGCTGACGAGCTCGCTCTCCTGCAGGAGGAGGCCGTGCGCATCGCGCGCGACCTCATCCGCATCGACACCTCCAACTACGGGGAGGACCCGGGCCCGGGGGAGCGGGAGGCCGCCGACTACGTCGTCGCGCTCCTGCGCGAGGTCGGCTACGAGCCCGAGGTCTTCGAGCCCGCCCCGGGCCGCACCACCGTCCACCTGCGCATCGAGGGCGAGGACCGCGAGCGCGGGGGCCTCGTGATTCACGGCCACCTCGACGTGGTCCCCGCGAACGCGGAGGACTGGACGCACGACCCCTTCGGCGCGGAGATCGTCGACGGGATGCTGTACGGCCGCGGCGCCGTCGACATGAAGGACATGGACGGCATGATCCTCGCCGTCGTCCGCCACCTCGCCCGCACCGGCCAGAAGCCTCCGCGCGACCTCGTCATCATCATGTTCGCGGACGAGGAGGCCGGCGGCACATGGGGCTCGCGCTGGCTCGAGGCAGAGCGCTCCGACCTCGTGGCCGGCTGCACCGAAGCGATCAGCGAGGTCGGCGGCTACTCCGTGACGCTCCCGCGCGCGGACGGCGACGGCGAGACCCGCGCCTACCTCCTGCAGACCGCCGAGAAGGGCTACGCCTGGGGCCGCCTGCGGGCGACGGGCCGTGCGGGCCACGGCTCCGTGCCCAACGACGAGAACGCGATCGTGCGCCTGGCCCGCGCGATCGCCGCGATCGACGAGCACGATTTCCCGCTCGAGTACGTCGCGACGGTCCGCACCCTGTTCGACCGCGTCACCGAGATCACCGGTGAGGGCTGGGACGGCGACGACATCGAGGCGTTCCTGCCGCTGATGGGCGGGGCCCGCCAGTTCGTCGCCGGAACCCTGCGCGACAGCGTCAACGTCACGACCCTCAAGGCCGGCTACAAGGGCAACGTGATCCCGCAGACCGCCGAGGCCTCCTTCGACTGCCGCTTCCTGCCCGGCCACGAGGACGAGGTGCTCTCGCTCGTGCGGGAGCTCGCCGGCGAGGACGTCGAGGTGATCGTCGACAAGATCGGCATCGCCTACGACTCCCCGGAGGACACGCCGTTCGTCGACGCGATGCGCGAGGCGATCCGCGCGGAGGACCCGGGCGCCGAGCTCGTGCCGTACTGCCTGAGCGCCGGGACCGACAACAAGCAGTTGAAGTCCCTGGGGATCGACGGCTACGGCTTCGCGCCCCTGCAGCTTCCCGCGGACCTCGACTTCGCGCCCCTGTTCCACGGGGTCGACGAGCGCGTTCCGATCGCGGCGATCGAGTTCGGCGCCCGCGTGCTGCTGCGGCTCGTGCGGACCTGCTGAGGACCGGCCGCCTGCTGGGCCGGACCTGGGAGGCCGCGCCGCACGGCCGGTAGCGTCGGCCCCATGAACCCCCTCGAGACGTACCTCTCCCGGCTGTGCGACGACCTCCTGGGCTTCGAGCCCGACGGGGCGATCGAGCCGCTGGCCCGCGTCTCCGGCGCCCGCGAGGACCACATGGCCCTGGCCGTCTGCACGGCCGACGGCGAGGTGACCGCCGCGGGCAGCGAGCACGCCTTCCCGATCCAGTCGATCTCCAAGGCCGTCGCGTACGCCGCGGCGATCGACCGCCACGGCAAGGACCACGTCGTCTCCGAGGTCGACGAGGAGCCCACCGGCGAGGAGTTCAACGCGATCAGCATCGACAAGCGCACCAGTCGGCCCAAGAACCCGCTGGTCAACATCGGGGCGATCCGCGTGCACGCGATGCTCGGCACCGACCGCGCCGAGCGCACGGCCCTGCTGCGGCGGACCCTCGACGCCGCTGCGGGCCGCGAGCTGGAGCTGCACGAGGAGACGCTGCGGGAGGAGCTCGCCGGGGCCGACCGCAACCGGGCCCTCGCCTACATGCTGCGGGCCGCGGGCTCCATGGGCGATGACGCGGAGGAAGTCGTGGCCGGCTACCTCGAGGGCTGCGCGGTGCTGGCGACCGTGCGTGACCTCGCCGTCGTCGCCGGCACCTTCGCGCACGCGGGCGTGAACCCGGTGACGGGGGAGCGGGTGTTCACCGCGCTCGCCGCCCGGCAGGCCATGAGCGTCATGATGACCTGCGGGATGTACGACAACGCGGGCGACTGGGTGAGCGACGTGGGCCTGCCCGCGAAGTCCGGCGTGGGCGGCGGGATCATCGCGGCCCTGCCCACGCGCTTCGGGGTCGCCGCGTACTCGCCGCAGCTCGACGCCCACGGGAACTCGGTGCGCGGGGTGCGGGCGTTCGAGCGCATGACCGAGGACTTCGGCTGGCACGTCATGGAGGGCCCGCACGTGCCCGACCTCGCCGAGCGCGCCGCGGAGCTCATCGGCGACGTCCGGTGACAGCGCCCGGGCCCGACTCGCCGGTGCTCGACGCGATCGTCGTGGGCGCGGGCCAGGCGGGATTGGCCGCGAGCTTCCACCTGCGCGCCCTGGGCATCGACCACGTCGTGCTCGACGCGGAGGACGGCCCGGGCGGAGCGTGGCGCCACCGCTGGGACTCGCTGACGATGCGCGACGTCCACGGCGTCGCCGATCTCCCGGGCGAGCCCGCGCCGCCGCGCAGCTCCGAGCGCGCGAACCTCGTGATCCCCGGGTACTTCGGCGCGTACGAGGCCCGGCACGGTCTGCCCGTGCGCAGGCCCGTCCGGGTGCTGCGCGTCGAAGACGACCCGATGGAGCGCGGGGCACGGATGGTCGGGCGCTCCTGCGCGTGACCGTCCTCGACCACCGAGCCATCGCGTCGGATCGGGGCGAGGGCGTGCGGGCTGAGGGGATGCAGAGCGAGGATGCTGCAGGAGCTGCAGGAGCTGCAGGAGCTGCAGGAGCTGCTGGCGCTGTCGGCGCTCCCGACGCCGCCGACGGCGCAGGTGCGCGCACCCGCTCCCTGCTCGCCCGCACCCTCATCAGCGCCACCGGCACCTGGACGCGGCCCTTCGTGCCCGCGGTCCCCGGGGCCGCGGACTTCACCGGCGAGCAGTTCCACACGGCTTCCTACCCCGGCGCCGATGCCCTGCGCGGCCGCCGCGTGATGGTGGTCGGCGGCGGCGCGAGCGCCGTCCAGTTCCTCGGCGAGATCGCGCCGGTCGCCGACACGCTGTGGGTCACGCGGCGGCCGCCGCAGTGGCGCGACGGCGGTGAGATCGAGGGCCTCGCCGCCGTGACCGAGGTGGAGCGGCGGGCGGTGCTGGGCGAGGCGCCCCGCAGCGTCGTCGCCGCGACCGGCCTCGTGCTGCGCGAACAGGAGCAGGCGGCGCGGGCGCTCGGCGCCTACGACCATCCGCTGCCGATGTTCGAGCGCCTCGTGCCCGAGGGAGCGCGCTGGGCCGACGGCCGCGTCGAGCGCGTTGACGTGATCCTCTGGGCCACCGGCTTCCGCCCCGCGACGCAGCACCTCGCACCGCTGCGCCTGCGCTCGCCGCGCGGCGGGATCGCGCTGCGCCGGGTTCCCGGGAACGTCCAGGGCGCGACGACTGCCGCGGTCGATGAGCGCATCCAGCTCGTCGGCTACGGGCCCTCGGCCTCCACGATCGGGGCCTCGCGCGCCGCGCGTCAGGCCGCGCGCGCCGTGGCCGCGCTCGTGCGGGCCAGTGCCGACGCGCGCTAGCGGAGACGTCCGACGCTGTCCACCGCCGGGTCCCCGTGGCCCCCCGAGGCCTCCGCCGCCGTACGATCCAGCGCATGATGCCCTTCGTCCTGCTCGCGACGCGCCCCGAGGACGCGGTCGCCGACGCCGAGCACGCCCAGTTCTGCCGCGCCTCCGGGCTCGCCCCCGAGCAACTGCGCCGCATCCGCCTCGAGCAGGGCCCGCTGCCCGACCTCGATCTCGCCGCAGTCTCCGGCGTGATCATCGCGGGCAGCCCCTTCACCAGCTCCGATGCGCCGGAGACGAAGTCCGCGCTGCAGCGCCGCGTCGAGACCGACCTCGTCGGCCTGCTCGACCGCGTGATCGACCAGGACATCCCGCTGCTCGGCGCCTGCTACGGCGTCGGCACGCTGGGCCTGCACCAGGGAGCCTCCGTCGACCGCGCCTTCGCCGAGCCCGCGGGCGCGATCGAGGTGCGCCTGACCGACGCCGGGCGCACCGACCCGCTCGTGCAGGCCGCCGGACTGCCCGACGCGTTCGCCGCGATCGTCGGCCACAAGGAGGCCGTGAGCGCCCTGCCGCCGCACGCGACGCTGCTGGCTGAGGGCGCGTCCTGCCCCGTGCAGATGTTCCGCATCGGCCAGCGCCAGTACGCGACCCAGTTCCATCCGGAGCTCGACGCCGACGGGCTCGCCGAGCGCCTGCACGCCTATCTGCACGCCGGGTACATCGACCCCTCCGAGCTCGACGACGTCCTCGCCGCCGTGCGGCGCGCCGACCTCGCGGCATCGGCCGGGGTGCTGCGGGGATTCGTCGAGCTCTTCGCCCGCTGACGGGCCTGCCCGCGGGCGCGCCCGGGACACGCCGGGCACCGCGCGACCTGCGGGAATACGGGCGCGGCCCCCTAGCATGTGGCGCGTGCCCCGATACACCCGTGAGCAGGTGCGCCGCCGGCGCCGCGTCGCCGCCCTGATCCTCGCCGCGCTGCTGCTCGTCGTGGTGGGCTCGTGCACCGCGGGGATGGTGCGCGTGATCGGCGGCTCCGCGGCCGAGTCCCAGGCCGCCGAGATCACCGCGACCCCGGAACGCACCCGCCGCGCCGACCCCTCGGCCGTCGACGTCCCCGCGACCCCTCGCGACGCCGCCGCCCTGTCGCAGCTGCCCGCGGGCGAGTCCCTGGCCGACGGCGAGGCCCTCGGGATCGACGTCTCCGCCCACCAGGGCGCGATCGACTGGGAGCAGATCCGCGGCAGCGGCGTCTCCTTCGCGTACATCAAGGCCACCGAGGGCACGGGCCATGTCGACGAGCGCTTCGCCGCGAACTGGCAGGGGGCTGACCAGGCGGGCCTCGCGCGCGGCGCCTACCACTACTTCACGCTGTGCTCCGGCGGTGAGGAGCAGGCGATCGACTTCCTGAACGCCGTCCCGCCGAGCGACGACCACCTCCCGCCGGTGATCGACCTGGAGCTCGACGGCTCCTGCGAGGCGGCGCCCGACCGGGCGACCGTGGACCGCGAGGTGAGCACCTTCGTCGAGGCCGTCGAGAAGGCGTGGGGCCGACGCGTGGTCGTCTACTCCTCCTGGGACTGGCGCAACACCTACGGCCTGCCCGAGGAGACGACCCGGCCGCAGTGGCACTCCGATGTGGACGAGCGCCCCGACACGGACTGGGACATCTGGCAGGTCCGTTTCGACGCGCGCCTGCCGGGGATCGACCACGACGTCGACCTCGACGTCATGAAGGTCGACGATCTACGCGAGGCCTCGGCGCTCGACGCCTGACGGCGCTGGCGGCAGCTGGCGGCGCCTGGCCACGGCTGGCCACGGGACGGGGCGGCCCGGCGCAGTCCGTGATGGCTGGCCTCGGGACGGGGCAGGACAGGGCGGGGCGGCGCAGTCCGAGGCGGGTGGGCCCCGCGGGGCGGCAGGGTGAGGCGAGCTCGTCCCGGAGCCCGTCGCAGTCCCGAGCCTGCCCGGCCTCGTCGGGGCAGGGCCAGGCGAGCGCGTATCGGGTGGACCGGATCAGGCGAGGTCGGCGCCCGGCGCCTCGGGGACCGCGCCGACCTCGGTGTTCAGCCGCTCGAGCACCCGCGTCCAGTGCTCGCGGAGGCGGTCGCGCTCGGCGGCATCGGCCAGGCGCTCCTGGCGCAGCGACACGATGGTCGCCTCCCCGTCGGGCTCGAGGGTCACCTGGAAGACGGTCTCGTCGGCGGTGCCGGGCTGATCCCAGCGGACCCGCACGCGGGTGCCGATGTGGTAGCCGGCCACACGGCCGACCTCGCGGCGGCCCTGGCGCAGGGGCGCGCCGACCAGGGTGGGGACGGCGTCGACGCCCAGCCAGCGCGGCAGCCATTCCTCGACGAGGAGCGGCCAGGCGTCATCGACGGGCAGGGGGATCGCGGTGCGGACTCCGAGCTCCCACCCGGCGTCGCGGGTGAGGCCGAGGGGTGCTTTCGTGGAGGTCATGCCCCCACGCTAGGGAACGGTGCGGGGCGCGGTCGAGGGGGTGGCCGGGGAGTTCGCGGACCCCTCACCGGCGTGTCCCCGGGACGTCACCGGGCGTCTGCCGGGCCGCTCTCCCGTCGCGGATCCGCGTGCCCGGCCTGCCCGACCCGTCTGTCCCAGTCGTCCTGCCCCCTCGTCCGGCCCGAGTCGTCGTGCCCCGGC
>NZ_FWFG01000093.1 GCF_900163655.1 Brachybacterium nesterenkovii | reverse complement strand
GGACCGACGCGCCCACACCGCCATCGACCGCTACACCCTCATCTGTGAAGAGCCGTCAAACGTCACCGACGAGGACGCGATAGCGTGCCGTAGCACCGTCGGGCACTCGCCGCGTTCCTCGGCGATATGCAGCACCGGCATGCGGCGAAACTACCTCATCCGACGCAACGTCGAGCGGATCTCGCCCGCTACGCCCGCATGGGCCACCGGTGGATCCGCGGGTTCTCCCACGGCTGCCGGGTTCGGGGCGGCGTGCAGCGTCAGGTGTCCCTGGATGTCGGAGCTCATGCGCGCACCCGACTGTGACGACCCTCGTTCAGGTACTCGTGGATCTGCCGGACCACACTGGCGCCCTCACCCACAGCCGAGGTCATTCGCTTCACAGACCCGTGCCGCACATCGCCGATAGCGAAGACCCCGGGGATGGTGGTTTCCAAAGAGAAGCGGGGGCTTCCTTCCGTCCCCGCGCCGGCCAACTCCGCCTCCGCGCCGGTGAGGATGTACCCGTCAGGATCGCGTGCCACATCGACCTTCAATCCCGTCGTCGCCGGAGCGGCGCCGATGAAGACGAACACGTGCCCCGCGCGGAGCTTCTTCAGCACGTCACCGTGACGGACTGTGACCGCTTCCAAACGGTTGCCGCCGTGTGCTTCCACGACCTCCGAGGACAGCAGCACGTTGATACGGGGGTGATGTTGGATCTGGTCCACCAGGTATCTGGACATTCCCGCTCCCAGGTCCGCGGCGCGCACCACAAGGTGCACACGGGGGGACGTGCGGGCAAGAAACAGCGCGGCCTGGCCGGCGGAGTTGCCGCCGCCGACAACAGCGACAGGTGTGTCTACGCACATCCGCGCTTCCTGCGCTGTTGCCGCGTAGAACACGTCCGAGGTCTCGAACCGGTCCAGCCCCGCGGCGGGAAGCGAGCGGTATCGCACTCCGGTGGCAAGGACCACCACATCGGAGGTGACCTCCCTGCCATCTTCGAAGATCACCCGGAAGCGGTCCTCATCCTCCACGACCTCCTGGAGCGTGGTCGGGATGTCCAACGTGGCACCGAACTTGCGCACTTGCAGGAGGCTGCGCTCGGCGAGCTCAGTGCCGGAGATTCCGGCGGGAAACCCCAGATAGTTCTCGATCTTCGATGATGTTCCCGCCTGCCCGCCGGTGGCGACCGCGTCGCACAGGTGGACCGACAACCCGTCAGAGGCTGCGTACACCGCCGCGGCAAGACCAGCCGGCCCAGCGCCGACGACCACCACATCGCAGGTGGCCGGTGGGGCGGGCGGGCGCATCCCCAACTCTTCGGCGAGCCGTGCCGGGGTGGCACCCAGAACGGTGCGTGAGCCGCCGAGGATCACCAGCGGGAAGTCGGCGACGGTGGCGCCGAGCTGGCGGACCAGCCGCTCCGCTTTCTCGTCCTTATCCAGGTCCACCAGCCGGTGGGGCAGCCGGTTTCGTACGATGAAGTCCAGCAGATCCCGGGTCTGCGGGGAGAAGCAGGAGCCGACGATCCGCAGGCCCGCTCCCGCCCCGATGGCCAGGGAGCGGCGGATGAGGAAGGCCCGCAGGATGATCTCACCCGACAGCGGGTCAGAGGTGACGATGGCCTCCAGCTCGTCGACGGGCACCTCCATCACCTCGGCGGCGCCGATGGCGGAGACGAGTACGAAAGACGGCTGTCCTTCCAGCAGCCCGACATCCCCCACGAACCGGCCGCGGCCGTGCACCCCGACCGCCAACGGCTCATCGCGGTGACGCGGATCCGCCGCAGGTTCGGTGTCCACCGTCAGCAGGTGCCCTTCCAGGACGACATAGAGGGAGGACGGGTGCTCGCCGGGCCGGATGAGAACCTCCCCGTCGGTGAGTGTGCGGCGCTGCCCTCGTACGAGCAACACCGCGATCTGCTCGTCGCTGAGCCGCGGGAAGGCGCCGATGGTGTCAGGCGTCTCGGCCTGAGCGACCTGGCGGCGGTTGGCGGCGGGCGTGTCACTCATAGGTACGCTTCGTCCACGTAGCACCAGCTCCAGTTCTCCCCCAGCTCCAGCGACCGCACGATGGGGTGCCCCGCCGTGAGCGCATACGTGCGAGCGTGCCGCATCGGGGAGGAGTCGCAGCAGCCGACCTTCCCGCAGGTGCGACACACCCGCAGGTGCAGCCACCGCGCACCCGCGGCCACACAGTCCACACACTCCCCCGGCGTGCGGGGACGGACCGGGGGGATGAGCGGGACGTGTGGGTCGACGTACCTCATGGGGCACCGCCTGCCGAATCTGCCTTCTTCTGCAGCGCCTCGTCCACCCAGCGCCGCAGCCCGTCCGGCGGGGCGGCTCAGGACTGGCGGGAGAGCACGTTCCCTTGGTTGAGGATGAGCAGGGTCGGCACCGTTTGGACGGAGAACTTGCGGGCCGTCTCCGGTGCGGCGTCCACGTCCACTTTCACCAGCTTGAGCTTGCCGGCACGTTCCGTGGCGACCTTCTCGAGGGCGGGGCTGACCATCCGGCACGGTCCGCACCAGGTCGCCCACAAGTCCACGAGCACCACTTGCGGGGCCTGCTCGACCACCTCGGCGAAGTCCGCATCGCCCGCATCGACGATCCACGGCACGGCGCTCTTGCAGAAGCCGCAGCGCGGGTACCCCGATGCGGCGGCGCGGACACGGTTCTCTTCTTCGCGCAGTTGGGGCAGGTCACAATCGCGCTCACCCCGCGTCCTCCTCTTCGGCGGGCGCTGCGATGTTGAAGACGAGGTCGCCGTCCTGCACGTCCAGCGTGACCGTCGACCCGTCCATCACTTGCCCGCTCAGCAGCGCACGACCCAGCCGGGTCTCGATCTCATGGCTGATGTAGCGTCGCAGCGGACGCGCACCGTACACGGGGTCGTAGCCGCGTTCGGCGATGAGCTGGCGTGCCGCGGGCGTCAGCTCGATGCGGATCTGACGCTCGGCCAGCCGGGAGCGCAGGTCGTTGAACTGCAGCTCCACAATGTCCTGGATCTGTTCACGACCCAGCGGCGAGAACACCACGATGTCGTCCACCCGGTTGAGGAACTCGGGACGGAAGTGGGCGCGCAACTCACCGAGCACACTGTTTCGCACGTCGTCGGGGATCGAGCCGCCATCGAGGCCCAACAAGTGATGGGCACCGATGTTGGAGGTCATGATGAGGATGGTGTTGCGGAAGTCGACGGTGCGTCCCTGGCTGTCGGTGATGCGGCCGTCGTCGAGGACCTGCAGCAGCGTGTTAAACACGTCCGGGTGCGCTTTCTCGATCTCGTCGAAAAGGACCACGCTGTACGGGCGGCGGCGCACCGCCTCGGTCAGCTGCCCTCCCTCCTCGTACCCGACATACCCGGGAGGTGCACCGACGAGCCGGCTGACGGTGTGACGTTCCTGGTATTCGCTCATGTCCAGCCGGACCATCGCCGACTCGCTGTCGAACAGTGCTTGCGCGAGCGCTTTGGCCAGTTCGGTCTTTCCCACTCCGGTGGGGCCGAGGAAGATGAACGAGCCGATGGGTCGGCGCGGGTCGCGGATGCCGGAGCGGGCACGGATAATCGCGTCGCTGACGAGCGTGATGGCCTCATCCTGACCGACCACCCGCTCCTTGAGGGTGGCTTCCAGGCTGAGGATCTTGTCGCGTTCACCTTCCTTCAGCCGGGCCACGGGGATCCCCGTCCATGCTGCGACGATCTCGGCGATCTCGTCCTCGGTGACCACCTCCCGCAGCAGCCGCTGCCCGCCTTGTTTGGAGGTGAGACGCTCCTCCTCGGCGCGCAGGCGTCGTTCCACGTCAGCGATAGCCCCGTACCTCAGTTCAGCGGCACGATTGAGGTCGTAGGAGCGCTCCGCTTCCTCCGCCTCCCGCCGCAGCCGCTCCAGCTCACCGCGCAGCTCCTGGACCTTGCGGATCGCTTGACGCTCCGCTTCCCACTGGGCGCGCTTGGAGTCCGCCTCCGCCTTCAGGTCGGCCAGTTCCCGGCGCAGCTCCTCCAGCCGTTTTTTGCTGGCAGGGTCCGTTTCCTTCGACAGCGCCGCTTCCTCGATCTCCAGGCGGGTCACCCGCCGGGTCAGCTCGTCGAGCTCAGCGGGCATTGAGTCGATCTCGGTTCGCAGACGCGCGCAGGCTTCGTCGATGAGGTCGATGGCCTTGTCGGGCAGGAACCGGTCGGTGATGTATCGGTGGGACAGCACGGCGGCAGCGACCAGTGCGCTGTCCTGGATGCGGACACCGTGGAAAACCTCCAGCCGTTCGCGCAGGCCGCGGAGGATGGAAATCGCGTCCTCCACGTCTGGTTCCTCGACCATCACCGTCTGGAACCGGCGTTCCAGGGCAGCGTCCTTCTCGATGTGCTTGCGGTACTCATCGAGGGTGGTGGCACCGATGAGGTGCAGCTCCCCGCGGGCGAGCATCGGCTTGAGCATGTTGCCGGCGTCCATCGCCCCTTCGGTGGCTCCCGCCCCCACCAGGGTGTGCAGCTCGTCGATGAACAGCAGGATGCGTCCCTCCGCTGCCTTCACTTCCGCCAGGACTGCCTTCATTCGCTCCTCGAACTCGCCCCGGTACTTCGCGCCGGCGACCAGGGCAGACAGATCCAGCGAGAACACGGTCTTGTCGCGAAGGCCCTCGGGCACGTCCTCACTCAAGATCCGCTGGGCAAGGCCCTCCACGATGGCGGTCTTTCCGACACCGGGCTCGCCGATGAGGACGGGGTTGTTCTTGGTCTTGCGGGAGAGGATCTGGATGACCCGGCGGATCTCCGCATCACGCCCGATGACCGGGTCAAGCTTGCCCAACCGGGCGTCAGCGACCAGGTCACGGCCGTACTTCGCCAACGCCTCGTACGTCTGCTCGGGGGTGGCGGAGTTGACGTGCTGGTTGCCGCGGATCTTGGTGAGTGCGCTGAGGAAGCTCTCCCGGGTGACACCGTGCCCGCGCAGCACGCGGGACGCGGGACGGTTGGAGGAGTCGTCGACGAGGGCCAGAACGAGATGCTCCACGGAGATGTAGGAGTCTTTCAACCGCTTTGCCTCCCGCTCCGCCCGTTCCAGGGTGGAGGTGAGGCTGCGGCTCACGTACACCTGACCGGTCTGCGGGGAGGACCCGGAGACGCTGGGCTTGCGGGCGATCTCCGCTTCGACGTCGGCGCGTACCGCTTCCACGTCAGCACCTGCTGTCTGCAGCAGTCGGGGAACCAGCCCCTCCTCCTGCTGCAGCAGTGCGAGCAGGAGATGCTCCTCGTCCGTTTCGATCTGACCGGCCTGGACCGCGATGCTCTGGGCCGAGGTGAGCGCTTCCTGCGACTTCTGAGTGAGTGAGTTCATGTCCATGGGGTGTCTCCTTCAAGTCGGATGGTCCGGTGCTGCTCGAGCTGCTCGATGCGGGCGAGCAGGTCGAGCACGAGTGCAATGCCGGCGTAGTTCACGGCAAGATCGGAGTGCAGACGCACGATGGTGTGCACGCGGGCGGGGACGGTACGGGCGAACCACAGCCGGCCGCTGGTGTCGACGTGGGCGGTGACCAGCCCCAGCTCGACGAACTTCCGCAGCGTATCCGGGTGGATACCTGCGGCCACCGCGGTCGCCGTCAGGTCGGCCCGGGCGACACGGACGGGCAGGTGATGTGAGGTCATGATCCTCTCCTGGCATCAAACGACGATTCGTCGCGGAGCTGTTCGAACAGCTTCCTCTCCTTCTTGCTGAGAGTGCGGGGAACGACGACCTTCACCCGCGCATACAGGTCTCCCGGCTGTCCCCTGCGCGGCATCCCCTGCCCGCGCAGGCGGAGCCGCCTGTCAGTGGACGAGCCGGGCGGAACGTGCACGGTGACCGGGCCTCCGGGGGTGGGCATGCTGACATCCGCGCCCAGCGCCGCCTCCCACGGTGAGATGGGAAGGTCCGTTTCGATGTCCGCGCCGCTGAGCCGGTACCGCTTGCTGTCCTTCACGCGCAGCGTGACCAGCAGGTCCCCGTCCTGTCCGTCGGCGCCCGCGATTCGCAACCGCTGCCCGTCGACAGCGCCCGCTGGGATGTCGATGGTGTACTCCTGCGCGCCGCCGTACGGGGACGCGACCTGCACCGTGCGCCGCCCGCCCCGGTAGGCCTCCTCGACCGTGATCTCCAGCTCCGCGGTGCGGTCGGCGCCGCGACCGAAACCACCGAAGCCGCCCCCGAAGAGGTCCTCCCAGTTCACGCTCTGCGCGCCGCCCCCGCTCCACGTGTATCGGGTCCCGCCGCTGCGGCGCGGCTGCTCGGAGGAGCGAGCCGCGTCCGCGGCGGCGTACTGCCGGAAGTTCTCACCGAACCGGTCGTACTGTGAGCGCGTTTCCGGGTCCGACAGCACATCGTGGGCTTCACTGATCCGTTTGAAGGTCTCCTCCGCCCCCGGGGTCTTGTTGACGTCCGGGTGGAACTTGCGGGCCTTCTCCCGGTAGGCGCGGCGGATCTCCTTCTGATCCGCCGACCGGGAGACCCCTAGCACGCTGTAGAGATCCTCCGCCATCTCCTACTCCTCCTCCGGCTTGCGGGTGACCACGACCGCAGCCGGTCTCAGCATCCGCTCAGGCGTTCCGAACCCGGAGCGAGTGACGGCGAGGATGCTGCGCGGCGGGACGCTGGCATCCTCGACGACCGAGACCGCCTCGTGCAGCTGCGGGTCGAACTCAGCACCGTCGGTGACAATCTCGGGGTACCCGAGTGCGCGCAACGCATCAGCGGCCTGCGCCCGGACGGACTGCATGCCACCCAGAACGCCCTCGTCAAGGTCCATCCCGAAGCTGAGCGCCCGGTCCAGCCCGTCGACGACGGGCAAGAAGGCTTTGGCGGTGTGCCGCCGCTCCTGCTCGCGGACGGTCTGGATCTCGCGCGCCGTCCGTTTGCGGAGGTTGTCGTAGTCCGCCGCCGCCCGGCGCCACCGGTCCTCGGCCGTCTCCAACTGGGAGGCGACCGCTGCTTGCGCGGCGCGGAGCTCCTCCGGGGACACGTCGGTGAGGTCGTCGTTCAGCAGGTCCACGGCCCGCGTGTCCTCGTTCTGCTCCTCGACCATCGCGATCCTCCCTCCGTGCTACTTGTCGAATTCGGCGTCGACGACGTCGTCTTCGTCGTCCTGAGCGGGCTGCTCAGCGTGGCTGGCGTTCGCGCGGGCCGCAGCAAGGGACTGCGCAACCTGCAGTAGCTCGCCGGTGCGCTCTTTCGCTTCCTGCTCGCCGACGTTGTTCTGCACTGCCTCGCGGGCCTGCGTGATGAGCAGCTCCGCGCGGGCACGCTCGTGTTCCGGTGCAGCGTCGCCGAGCTCACGCAGTACCCGCTCGACCTGGTAGGCGGCGGAGTCCAGCTCGTTGCGGGCGTCCACGGCCTGGCGCAGCGCCTGGTCGTCAGCCCGGTGCTGCTCGGCTTCCTTGATCATCCGGTCGATCTCGCCCTGGTCCAGATTCGAGGTGTCACTGATGGTGATGCCCTGCTCGGTGCCGGTGTCCTTGTCCTTCGCCGTCACGTTCAGGATGCCGTTCGCGTCGATGTCGAAGGTGACCTCGACCTGCGCTTCACCGCGAGGAGCGGGGCGGATGCCGGTGAGCTCGAACCGGCCCAGCACCCGGTTGTCCGCAGCGATCTCCCGCTCGCCCTGCAGGACGACGATCTCCACCGACGGCTGGTTGTCTTCGGCCGTGGAGAACACCTCGCTGCGTCGGGCGGGGATGGTGGTGTTGCGCTCGATGATCTTCGTCATCACGCCACCGCGGGTCTCCACACCCAGCGACAGCGGGGTGACATCCAGCAGCAGCACGTCGTCGACGTCGCCCTTGAGGACGCCCGCCTGGATGGCGGCGCCCACAGCGACCACCTCATCGGGGTTCACCGTCATGTTCGGCTCCTTGCCGCCGGTGAGCCGCTTGACGAGCGCTTGGACAGCGGGGATGCGGGTGGAACCGCCCACGAGGATGACCTCGTCGATGTCGTCCTCACTCACCTTCGCGTCGGCCATCGCCTGACGCACCGGACCGAGGCACCGCTCAACGAGGTCAGCGGTGAGGTCTTCGAACTTGGACCGCTTCACGGTCATGGTCAGGTGCTTGGGCCCACTGGCGTCGGCGGTGATGAAGGGCAGGCTGACCTGGGTCTGGGACACCGAGCTGAGCTCGATCTTCGCCTTCTCGGCCGCCTCGAACAGTCGCTGCAGCGCCTGCGGGTCGTTGCGCAGGTCGATGCCGTTCTCGTTCTTGAACTCGTCGGCAAAGTAGTCCACCAGCCGGCGGTCGAAGTCGTCGCCGCCCAGGTGGGTGTCACCGGCGGTGGATCGCACTTCGACGACCCCGTCGCCCACGTCGAGGAGGCTGACATCGAACGTGCCGCCACCGAGGTCGAACACCAGGATGGTCTCGTGGTTCTTCTTGTCCATTCCGTACGCCAGTGCGGCGGCGGTGGGCTCGTTGATGATGCGCAGCACCTCGAGCCCGGCGATGCGTCCGGCGTCCTTGGTCGCGGTGCGTTGGGCGTCGTTGAAGTAGGCGGGAACGGTGATGACGGCCTCGGTCACCTTCTCACCGAGGAACTTGCTGGCGTCGTCGACGAGCTTGCGCAGCACCTGGGCGCTGATCTCCTCCGGCGCGTACTGCTTGCCGCGGATGTTGAACCGTGCTTCGCCGTTGGGGCCTTCCACGACGTCGAAGCCGACGGCGTTGGCTTCCTCCTTGATCTCGTCGAAGGACCGGCCGATGAACCGCTTGGCAGACGAGATGGTGCCCTTCGGGTTGAGGATGCTCTGCCGGCGGGCAAGCTGCCCCACCAGCCGTTCACCGTCCTCGGTGAAAGCGACCACCGACGGGGTAGTGCGGGCTCCCTCCGCGTTCGGGATGACCTTCCCCTCGCCGCCCTCCCAGACGGCGATAACGGAGTTCGTGGTCCCCAGATCGATTCCTACTGCCTTGGCCATGATGGTCGTTCCTTTCCTGTCACGTGAGGCACGTTACGTAAGACACGTTACAGAGGTCGTCGGATCTTGTCATCTTGTCATGCGATAAACGTTACAGGGGTCGTCAAAGAGCGCGCCAGGATCGGCGCAGGCGCAGGGCTGAGTGCCCAAAGTCAGGAAGCAGGCTGCTTCTCGGGGATCTTTCCGGACGGCGGGCTGCTCGATGGGCATCACCACCCGCAGGGTGCCCAGGTCGCAGCTGGCGGTGACGCTGTCGCTGTCGATGCCCGGCGCCGGGCCCAGCAACCGCATGAATTGCCCCTGGGGGCCGTTCGGCGGTGAACCACTTAGCGCCGGCGGTCGCGGACTGGGCCGCTCACCGCGCGGACGGTGATCGGCTGGCCGCCCACCCAGCTCGATGGACTCCGAGTCGATGCCTAGCAGGTTCGCCTCAGGAACGTACTCGTCGCCCTCTCGGGACGGATCGACCGACATCGAGCGCGTTTCCATCTGCTGAGCGATGCGCAGGTCCGCACGTGAGATCACCATCTCACCACTTCCACATTTACGCTGAGTCGCTACAACTCCACTGCCGATGTTTATTCGACGGTCGGAGGGGTAGACCCCACCGAGCTGCGTGTCCGAATTGCCGTGCGGCGCATCGGCTCGCTCGGCCCGGCCGGGCACCGGTCGAGTCCACGAGACGAGAATCGCTCTGGTACCAGGATGGACCCCACGTAGGCATTTCGCAAGGCATTTGCCTGACGAACGGAGCCTGACCCGCTTTTCCGGACACCGACTTTGAGGCGATGATCGTCTCGGAAGGAGTCCGTGACGTGCCTGTTGCCCACCCGCCGGAGTTCCGGCGTCGAGCCCTCGGTCTTGTTGCTCAGGGCAATCCCGATGCGCAGACCGCGCGTGACCTCGGGATCAGCGAATCCTGCCTTCGGAACTGGATGAACCGTGACGCTGTCGACTCCGGCCGCGACAAGGCCGGGTCACCACCGACGAGCACAAGGAGCTCGTCGAGTTGCGGGGCCGAAACCGGGTGAACGGGCGAGCCGGCCGCCGTCACGGCGCGTGATCGGGGATGCGGAACCGACGACCACGATGCGCCGGATCCACTCTGACTCGCGGGAAACCTACGGTGCTCCGCGGGTGCTCGCCGAGCTCCGGCTCGGGCTCGGCGTTCACGTCAGCCGCAAGCACGCCACGCGCGGCTGATACGGCTGGGCGGGCTGGCCGGAGTCTCGCACCGCCGGAAGCGGCGCGGCTGGACGCCCGACACCGCCACGCACGAGGACCCCGTGAAGCGGCAGTTCCGCGCTGACGCGCCCGACCGGCTCTGGTTCTGCGACATCACACAGCATCGCTCGAGAGACGGATGGGTCTACTGCGCCGCCGTCATCGACGCGTTCAGCCGCCGCATCGTCGGCTGGTCGATCAGCGACCGGGTCACTGCCGAGATCGTCGTCGACGCGCTTGAGATGGCCCGCCGGCGGCGGCGCCCCGAACCGGGAACCGTGGTTCACGTGGACCGAGGAGTGCAATACACCAGCTGGCTCTTCGGGCACCGGCTTCGCCAGGCCGGCCTCCTCGCTTCGATGGGCAGGATCGCCTCGCCCGTCGGCACACCTCGCTCGGCAATCTCAGCCTCGGCGACTACGAAGCCCTTCACACCACCGCCGAGATCGCGGCATGGTCAACACACAAGAACCGTCCGGGAAACCGGGTCAGGCTCCACGCGCCTCACAGGGGCTGCAACGAGTTACAAGAATCTGCGGGAGAGCCGCCTGATCACGGCATCGGCCGCTCCAGAGGGGGCCTGTCGACGAAGATCCACCAGCTCGTCGACGGCAACGGACTCCCTTTGGTCGCGCTGATCACGCCCGGGCAGGCCGGGGACTCGCCGATGTTCCTGCCGCTGATGGCGCACCTGCGCGTCGGCCGCGACACCGGCAGACCGCGCACCCGACCCGAGGCGGTCCGCGCCGACAAGGCGTACTCGTCCCGCGCGATCCGCGGCCATCTGCGCTCCCGTGGAATCAAGGCCGCGATCCCCGAACCCGACGACCAGAAGGGTCATCGCAAGCGTCGCGGGTCACGACGCGGCCGCCCGGGCGGACTCGACGCCGCCGACAAGCCCGACTGGGCCGATTGATCCCCATCGAATACGAGACCATCACGAACCCGACCGTCAGCCTGGCGGCATAACCCCAGCTGACACTTGATCGCGCATCAGCCCAGATCATGTCGCAGCACCCTGAGCCGCGAGCCGATCTTGACTGCGGGCAAGGTGCCCTGCTTGATGCGCCTGCGCAGCGTTGTGTCCGAGCCATAGCCGAGACGGGTGGCTTCCCGCAGGGTGAGGTAGGGGGTCTGGTCATTGGGGGTGACGGTAGTCGTCGCCATAAGAGGTCTCCGAAGAGTCACCCAAACGCTCCATGGGTGATGCTGGGACCAATCGGCGTCCCAGCCCGGCGACTCTCGCCTCAGGCCTCGTTATGGCGGTTCCGCTCCGTCGCGCGGACCAGTGACGAGATGCACTCGCCGGTCGGCCGATGCTGCGCCGACCCTCGCAGGCTCCGATGGCGAAGGAGAACACCGGCATGTGTTCCAGCTTTGCGGGCTCGCCATCAAATCGAATCGAGCCTACCTTGCTAGTCAAGCGCGGTCAGACGCGGTCAGTGGTCGTCACCCCAACCATCTGGCGCAGATGCCCACTGAGTACGTCCTGATTCGCATATTGCGGCCGCGAGCGCGATCATCGCCCTGGTGATCATCGTCCGCGCGATGCGCCTCGAACCGGGCGAGCATGTGCTCTCGAGCGCCCTCGTGGTGCTGCTGGGCCAGGTCCCCCTCGTGCTCCTCATGCTCGGGCAGGTGCCGGTCCGCCTGCCCTCGGGGATCTGCGGGGCGATCACGGTGGCCTCGCTCGTGCGCCTGGCCTGGGTCCGCGGCGCCGACCTGCGCCACGAGCTCGCGCGGCGCCTGCACCTGTCGTCGAGCGGGCGCTGCGCCCTGCGCTGGCCGTTCGCTGCGGACGGATGCCTCCGCGGCAGGGCTCGGCGACTCGCTCCGACGCGGCGACTCGCTCCGACGCGGTGGCTCGGCCAGCCGCGGTGACTCAGTCCGGCGCCCCGCCCCGCAAGGCGTCGAGCGGCTCGCGCAAACGCTCGGGCAGGTCCCCGCGCCACACCGCGCGCAGGGAGCGCCTCAGGTCCGCGCCGTCGACGTCGAGGGCGACCATGCGCCCGGCCCCGACGGCGTCGGCCACCGTGAGCTCGCTCAGCAGCGCGCAGCCGGCGCCGCTCGCGACGGCCGTGCGCACGGCGGCGTTGGAGTGCAGCACCAGGAGCGGCTCGGCCAGCTGCCGCGGGGCGAGGGCTCGGGCGAGCACGTCGCGGGTACCGGATCCCTCCTCGCGGACGATGAGCCGGGTCGCGGCGACCTCGTCGGCCTCCACGCTCCCGCGTCCGCTCCATGGATGCCCCGGGGCGACGACGGCCACCAGGTGATCGTGCCCGACCTCGGTGCCCGAGAGGTCCTCGGGGACCTCCGCCCCCTCGATGAAGCCGAGCTCGGCGCGGTCGCGTCGCACGGCGGCGAGCACGTCGGCGGTGTTGTGCACCTCGACGGCGACGGTCGCGTCCGGGAGGGCGGCGGCGAGCGAGGCGAGGAAGCCGGGCACCACTTGCTCGGCGGTGGTCTGGGAGGCGACGACGCGGATGCGGCCGCGGCCTGCGGCGGTGCGGACCTGCTCGATGAGGAGGTCCGCGTCGTCCAGCACGCGCCGGGCGTGCTCGACGGCGACCCGGCCCGGCGCCGTCGGGCGGCTCCCGGTGGCGCCGCGCTCGATCAGGCGCACGCCGAGCCGGCGCTCGAGGGCGTTCAGGCGGCGGGAGACGTTGGGCTGGGCCATGCCGAGCGCGGCTCCGGCGCCGGAGAGGCTGCCGGTGTCCGCGATCGCGACGAGCAGCTCGAGGGAGGGGATGTCGACGCGCGAGGGCATATCGCTGACGATATACCCCCATGCCGGATCGGGGGCTACCGCACCAGGCCGCCGCGGGCGGATCCTGGAGCACGTGCCCACTCCGAACACCACCGACCCCGCACCTGCGCCCCCAGAGACACCGTCCGCTGCGGCACCGCCCGGCGCGACGCGACGCGGCCGCATCGCCCGCCTGCTGCCGGGCCTCGCCCTGAGCCTGCTGGCCGCCGTCGTCGCGATCATGTTCTCGCGCGCCGTCCCGCAGGCCTCCCCCGCCCTCGTCGCGATCCTGCTGGGGGCCGCCCTCACGAATCTGGCTCCTCTGCCCCCGGCCCTGCGTCCGGGGCTGGCTCTGGCCTCCCGCACAGTGCTGCGTCTGGGCATCGTCCTGCTGGGCCTGCAGCTGGCCGTCGGTGACATCCTGGCCCTGGGCCCGAGGGCGATCGTGCTGGTCGTCGCCGTGGTCTCCCTCGGCGTCGCCGCCGGGGCCCTGGCCGGTCGCATGATGCGTCTGGGCTCGGCACAGTCGCTGCTCGTCGCGTGCGGCATGTCGATCTGCGGGGCCGCCGCGGTCGCCGCCGTCCGCGACTCCCTCGCACCGACGCCGCGCCCCGGAGAGGACGCGCAGGCCGCCCGGGAGCGTCTGGATGCCGAGACCGGTACCGCGGTCGCGCTCGTCGTCGCGCTCGGGACGCTCATGATCCCGCTCCTGCCGCTCGCGGCCGCCGCCCTCTCCCTGCCCGAAGGCGTCGCCGGGATCTGGACCGGAGCGTCCGTACCGGAGGTCGCCCAGGTCGTCGCCGTCGGCTCCGTGCTGGGACCGCAGGCGCTGAAGATCGCCGTCGTGGTGAAGCTGGGGCGCGTGGTGCTGCTGGCTCCGCTGATCGCCCTGGTCACGGCCCGCACGCGCCGCGAGGCCCGGGAGGCCGGGAGTACGACGGCCGCTCCCCCGCTCGTCCCGCTGTTCGTGCTGGGATTCCTCGCGGCGGTCGCCGTGCGATCGTTCGGGTTCATCCCGGAGGCCGCCGTCGCGGTGAGCTCCCAGGTGGCCTCGCTGCTGCTGGCCGCGGCGATGTTCGCGCTCGGCACGGGACTGCGCCGCGACGTGCTCCGCACCGCCGCCGGACGCCCCTTGCTGCTGGCGCTCGCCGTCCTGGGTCTCGTGACGGCCCTCAGTCTCGTCGGGGCGTTCGCGATCGCCTGAGAACAGTCATGCCCGACGCCGAGCGCCCTGCCCCGCAGATCACGGGACAGGGCGCTCGGCCGCTGCGGAGGGGCTCCGGTGCGTCTGCTCAGGCGCTGATCGACAGCTCCACGAAGTGGGCGAGGAAGCGCGTGAGCTCGGGCTCGGAGAGGTCGTCGACGACGATCACACCGGCGCCGAGCGCCTTCGAGGAGCGGACGGCGGCCTTGATCTCGGCGACGCTGTGGCGGCCGACGGCGACCACCTGCATGCCGGAGACCGGCTTGCGGGAGAGGTCGACGGCGCCGTTCTCGTGGCGCTGGACGGCGGCGTCGGCGAGGCGGGAGACGCCGGCGATGACGGCGTCGCGCAGGGCGGGGCTCTGCACGGAGAGCTCGATCGCGACCACCGGGTGGCGGTCGGCGGCGAGGCGGTCGGCGAAGTACTGGTCGAGGTTGTGGGTGTCCATGGGGTTCTCCTTCGATGGGTGCTCGGGTTCCGTGGAAGCTGGAAGCGCGACAGCGTCATCGATGGCCGCATCGTCGGGAGCACCTGCGTTCCCGACAGGACGACAGTAGGACGTTGGTCCCGCTGCGTCGCGGATGTGCACACGTCCTTCACGATGGTGTGCGACACAGAGGCGCTGACCTGCGGGGATACAGAAATGTGACGCGTCGCTGAGTGACGGGCGCTACCCAAACGCCGAGGCGGCACCCCAGCGTCCGCTGCACCACAGAATCTGTTGCGATTTTCGCAAGAGAGTCTAGGCTGGTGCCATGAACGCCATGAACGCTGGCCCGGCTGAGCGCGTTCGAGACCTCCTGGACCGTCACCAGATGCGCAACCACGATCTCGCTGCACGCCTGGGCATCTCCGACGACAAGCTGTCGAAGTCCCTGCGCGGGAACCGCGAGTTCGCCACGGGCGAGCTCGCGGACATCGCGGATGTCTTCGACGTGGATATCTACTGGCTGATCTCCGGCGAGGCGCACCGCCGTTCGCCGCTGCTCTCGCACCGCCACACCTATGACCATGAGACGGGTGCGCATGTCGCACCGACGGGGCCGATGGCGACCGAGATCGACAGCCTCGCCCGCGCGTACACGCAGGCGGAGCTCGACACGTCCGAGTCCGACGGTCTGTTCGACGCATTCGTGCAGCGCGTCGGCGCCTCCGGCGTCGACCGGACCGCCGCGAACCCATGGACGGGCATGCGAGCAGTCGCCGACGTCGTGCGCGCGGAGTGGCTCCGATACTGCGATGGCCGGGACCCGGTGCTCACCATGGGTGACTTCCTGGCGGAGCGCATCGGCATCGATCTCGTGGTCCTCGACGGCGGAGCCGGTTCCGGAGCCGTCGAGGCTCACAGCCTGAAGGCCGGCGGATGCCGCTCGATCGCGATCGGTCAGACCGCCGCCTGGTACTCGGCAGTGTTCGGGATCCTCCACGAGCTCGGGCATCACCTGTTCGACGACCTCGCTCCGAAGGGCGACGAGGGCCTCACTGACCGCCCTGTGTCCGCCGAGGCGCTCGTCAACGGGTTCGCGGCCAACGTCGTGCTGCCGAAGCCGGTCCTGGAGTCCGTCCCCGTCGAGTCCTCGCTCGAGCATCTGGCGGAGACGCTGTGGGACACCTGCGCCGGCGTGAGCTCGTTCCGGCACCGCTGCTCCACGATCGGTCTCGACCGTGCTGTCCCGTGGAACCAGGCGGATGTCACGAAGTCATGGGAGGAGACCCATCCCGATGGACAGCGTTCCCGAGCCGAGCTGTGGCGGGCGCCGAGCTTCCCGGAGCGGCTGATCACCCGGCACGAACAGCTCGTCGAGTCGGCAGAGGTCCCCCCGGACTCGCTCGCCTGGATGCTCCAAGTGCCTGTCGAGGATGTCGAGCCGATGCCGTCGGTGCACCACGACTCCGCCGATGGTTGTGAGGTGCTGGAGCTTCTGGGCATCGACGCATGATCCTGCTGCCGGACACGTCGCTGGCGTGGAACTTCCACGCGGTGGGCCGCATGGATCTGGTCGAGAGCCTGATCCGTGCGATGCCGGACCCCGAACCGAGCTGGGCGCGGGAGGTGGCGCGGGAGTGCGACCGTCACATCACCGAGGCGATGCCGACGCTGACCGCTCTGTTCGGCTCCCCCGTCTTCCCGACTCGCACGGAGCAGATGGAGGCCCACATGGTCCGGGACGACCTGTTCCGCCATGACGGCGACCATGCGGGTCGGCATCTCGGCGAGTCGGAGACGATCGCCATCTGGGCGAGGCGGGCCCCTGCCATCGGCGCGGTCCTGATCCTCACCGAGGACCGCGACTTCGTCCGCTTCTGCTGGAACTCTCAGCGCATCGGCACGCGAGCCTCCTGGCATGCAGGAGGCCGCACATTCAGCGCGGTGACCTCGGCTGACGTCCTGGCGGCGAACGTCCAGCTCGGAAAGCTCGACCCGACGGAAGCCGACCAGATCCATGCCGACATACTCGACGCAGGTCGACCATTCATCGGACCGGCGAAGGCGAGCCGGCCGATCACCGGCGCCTGAGCCGGCGTCGGTCATGCTCCTGCGAGGCCGACCGGCCGCTCCTGCTGTCGGACCCTGGTGCGCGGTGCGGCACGAGGTATGGGACGGCACCGCCGCGGACGGATGGACGGCCGTCCATCGCCTGCCAGGAGCGGCAGCGGGCGGTGCGGATCACCGGTTGTAGGGATCGTCCGCGCGAGGCTCCCACCTGAAGCCGCGTTCGAAGAGGATCCGTCCCTCCTGATCCGATGCGACCGTCAGGTCCTCCCCGGAGGCGACCAGGTGCAGGGTGCCGTCCTCATTCTCGGTCACCGCGAGCTCGAGCACTTGCGGTTCGCTTTCCCGCACGGCGGATGGTCCGTCCGCCCGTGGCATCCGAAAGTCGGAGGCGATCCGAACGTCGGAGGCGACGGGCTGGCGCGCGGGTCAGCCCTGCACGCGCTCCACCCACGCCGGCGCCGCCCGCAGCACGCGCTCGAGGGCCTCCTCGGTCAGCAGGGAGTCGCGGGTCGGCTCGGCCGCCGGGTCCGCCGACCTGCTCGCTGCCTCCGCCGATCTGCCCCCGGCGCGCGATCGCGGGTGGGCCAGCAGCGTGAGGCCCGTGAGGTCGCGCGCACCGTAGCCCAGGCGCGTCCAGGTCTCGGCGAGCGCGTCGAGCTCGCGCTCGATGCGGACCGGGTCGACGAGCAGCTCCAGGGCGATGCCCGTCTCGCGGGCCTCGGCGAGCGCCTCCCACAACTCACGGCCTGCCGGGCTGTCGAGGCCCTTCGCCCCGGCGAGCGGGATCGCCAGGCGCCGCCATCCGGCGCTGCGGGCGGCGGTGAGCAGATCGGCACGGGCGGGCAGCGCGAGCGTCGCCTGCCCGGGCGTGATGCCCGAGGCCTCGCCCAGGGCGCCGAGCAGGTTCTGCCAGCGCGCTCCGAGCTCGGGCGCGGCGATCGGCTCGTGGCGCCCGTAGCCGGAGGCGGTGGAGACGCGCCCGCCCGCGACGAGGGCGGCGGCATCCTCCCGGACCAGCACGTGCGGCGCGGCGCCGGGGACGCGCTGGGCCAGTGCCGCGAGCTGGGAGGCGATCCCCTCGGCCGCCAGGTGCGGCAGGTCGCGCAGGGCGCCGCGGTCGGCGAGGCTGCGCTCCCCCGAGGGCAGGAACGTCGCCGCGCCGAGCGTCACCGGGCCCAGCGCCGTCGTCTGCAGCGGGCCCTCGTATCCGAGCAGGGCGATCTGCGCGTCCTCGATCGTGCGCTCGCGCAGCTCGCGGGCGCGGTGCCAGGCTCGTCCGGTCCCGGCGCCCAGGCGCCAGCCGAAGCTCGCGAGGTCGCCGGAGGTGCTGGCGAGCAGGGACAGCGAGGCGGGCAGCAGGTGGTCGGCGGCCTCGGTGCCCAGCGCCGCCGGCAGCTGCAGGCGCGTGGCGATCTGCTCCTCGACGTCATCGCCCAGCAGGGCCCGCAGACGGGTGAGCGCGTGCAGGCGCGCCTGCTCGGCCTCGACGGGGCGGCCGTCCGGGCCCGGGCCGAGCGCGAAGGTGCCGTCGCCGCCGATCGTCACGAGCGCCTCGCGGACCGGGGCCGTCTCCCCCGTCGCCTGCCCGGTCATGCCCGGCGCTCCAGCGTCGCCGACGCCAGCACCCGGTCGCCGTCGTACAGCACGAGGGTCTGGCCCGGCGCGACACCGCGGACCGGCGCGTCCAGGCGCACGCGCAGAAGCTCGCTCTCGGCCCTCCCCGCTGGCCCATCGCCCGGAACGGATTCGACCACGCCCGGGAGGGCCTCGCCGTGGGCGCGGATCTGCGCGAGCACGCGGCGCCCCGGCGAGATCGGCTCGAAGGCCACGAGGTCGCGCGCGGTCAGCTCGGCCCGGGAGAGCAGCTCGGAGGGGCCCACGACCACCTGGCGGGTGTCAGGCCGCACGTCGAGCACGTAGCGGGGCGCGCCGTCGGGGGCGGGGCGCTGCAGTCCCAGTCCCTTGCGCTGGCCGATGGTGAAGCCGTGCGTCCCGGCGTGCTCGCCCAGCACGGTGCCGTCGGCGTCGACGATCTCGCCCGGGGCCGCACCGAGGTTCCGCTCGAGGAAGCCGCGGGTGTCGCCGTCGGCGACGAAGCAGATGTCGTAGCTGTCGGGCTTGGTCGAGACCCCCAGGCCCCGGGCGCGGGCCTCATCCCGCACCGCCTGCTTGTCCTCGTCCTCGCCCAGGGGGAAGACGGCGCGGGCCGTCGCCTCCGGCCCCATCACCGCGAGCACGTAGGACTGGTCCTTGGGCAGGTTGCGGGCGCGGTGCAGCGACGGCGATCCGTCCGGGCCCGCGTTGCCGATGCGCGCGTAGTGGCCAGTGCACACGGCGTCGAAGCCAAGCAGGCGGGCGCGCTCCAGGAGCGAGGCGAACTTGATGCGCTCGTTGCAGCGCACGCACGGGTTGGGGGTGCGGCCGGCCGCGTACTCGGACAGGAAGTCCGCGATCACGAGGTCGTGGAAGTCCTCGGAGAGGTCCCACACGTAGTACGGGATGCCGATGCGCTCGGCGGCGCGGCGCGCATCGGAGGCGTCCTCGACCGTGCAGCAGCCCCGCGAGCCCGAGCGGGTCTGGGCGCGGCTGCGCGAGAGCGCCATGTGCACGCCGACGACGTCGTGCCCGGCCTCGGCGGCGCGGGCGGCGGCGACCGCGGAGTCCACGCCCCCGCTCATCGCGGCGAGCACCTTCATCGCGTCTCCCCTCCGGCCGGGCGCTCGCCCGGGCATCGGGGAAGAAGTCTACGAGCGCGCGCCCGATCGTCCCCATCCAGGTCGTGCGCGCGAGTGCCCGGACGAGGCCGCTCTCACAGCAGTCCGCGCTCGAAGGCCACGCGGACGGCGGCGGCGCGGTCCCCCACGCCGAGCTTGTCGAACACGTGCCCCAGATGCGATGTGAGGGTGGTCTCGGAGATGAACAGGCGCGCGGCGGCCTCCGCGTTGGTGCCGCCGCTGGCGATCTCGCGCAGCACATCGATCTCCCGGCCCGTCAGCGCGGGACTCTCGGTCCCGGCGATCACGCCGAGGGCCCGCGGAGCGAGGACGGGCTCGCCGCGCGCGATGCGGTGCACGCGTCCTGCAGCACGCTGCGGGGCGCGTCCTTGAGCAGGAAGCCGTCGGCGCCCGCCCGCAGGGCGGAGCGGATGTCGCGGTCGGTGTCGTAGGTGGTCAGGACCAGGAAACGCGGACGCCCTGCCGATCCCGGCGGCAGAGCCCGGAGGGTCTCGAGGCCGTCGCCGCCGGGCATGCGCAAGTCCAGCAGCACCGCGTCGGGACGTCTCGCGGCGATCACCGCGAGCGCGAGCGCCGCGAGGATCATCAGCGGCACGGTCCAGGCGGGGAGGAGCGCGGGGGCCGCCGAGCGCGCGATGAGCCCGCCGACGAGGCTCAGGACGATCGTCGCGAGGGCCAGGGGAAGGCCGGGCGGCCGCACGCCCGCGCCGCCGCACGGGGGCGAGCCCGGGAGGAGGGATGCGCGGTCATACCGCCCATCCTGCTCCCTCCCGCGCGCTCCCGGTGGCGCTCTCCGGGAGAGGGCCGCGGCCACCCGCGGCCATCGGCCCGGACGCTCATTCCCAGCGGAAGAGGGCGACGGCCAGCAGCGCGGCCCCGACCACCCAGCCCAGGCACACGAGCACCGGGCCCGGTGCGACGGTCCCGCCGACCGCGGCCTCGTTCATGAGGCGAGCGGCCGCTCCCCCGGGCGTCGCGTCCGTGATCGCGCGCAGCCAGTCGGGGAAGGCGGCGCGCGGGAACCACATGCCCGCGGCCAGCCACATGAGGACGCTGACCGCGTTGCCGACGCCGACGGCGGCCTGGGGGCCGGTGACGACGGCGGCCAGCAGGCACCCCAGGGCGAGGAAGGCCACCAGCGCCAGCCCGGCGGCGAGCACGACCAGTCCGGGCGATGCGACCCCGCCCCCGCCCAGCAGCTGCGGCACGATGCAGATCACGAGCGCGGCGATCACGCAGACTGCCGCGATCACCATGAACAGCGCGTCCAGGAGCGGGGACGCCCCACCAGCGCGAGGGCGACGGAGAGGCGCTGCTGCTGGCCGCCGGAGGTCTTCTCGACGGGGCACTGGGCGCACTCGTCGAGGTCGAAGGCGGCGAGCAGCTCGGCCGTCGGGACCGGCTCCTCGTAGAAGGAGCCGAAGAGGTCGACGGCCTCGGCGACCCGCAGGCGCGCCGGCAGACGGCACTGCTGCAGCTGCATCCCGACGCGCGAGCGCCAGGCGGGCGGGGCAGTCCGCGGGTCGGTACCCTCGATCTCGACCGTGCCGCCGTCGCGGGGGCGCAGGCCGCCGAGGATCTCGACGAGGGTGGTCTTGCCCGATCCGTTGGGGCCGAGGATCCCGAGGATCGTGCCCTGGGCGACGTCGAAGTCGACGCCGTGCAGGATCTCGCGCCCGCCGTAGCTCCTGCGCACATCCCGTGCGCGGATGATCTCCATGCCTCGAGCCTCCCGCGGGACGCAGGGCGGCACATGGCCCGAGCGGTCGGCGCCGTCTCCTCCGATCGGAGGAGGCCCTCAGCGCAGCCGGCCCCCGGAGGCGAGCGCCCCGACCGCGCGGGCTCGCTCGAGGGCCTCGGGCAAGGCCGCGAGCGCCACGTCGATGTCCTGCTCGGTCGAGGTCCAGCCGAGCGAGAAGCGGACGGAGCCGCGGGCCTCGTCCTCGGGCATGCCCATGGCCTCCAGCACGTGGCTGATGCTCGTCACCCCCGCGCTGCAGGCCGATCCCGCGGAGACCTCGGCCCCGCGCTCGTCCAGCAGGAACAGCAGCGACTGCCCGTCGGCGCCGGGGAAGGCGACGTGGACGATGTGCCCGCCCTGGGGCGCGTCATCCGCCAGGGTGAAGCGGGCGCTCGGGTCGATCGCGGCGATGCCCGCGCGCAGGCGCGCCGCCAGGGACCGCAGGCGCGCCGATTCCGTCTCGGCCTCGGCGAGGGTCCGGTGCAGGGCCGCGGCCAGCGCCGCAGCGTGCGGGGCGTCGAGCGTCCCGGAGCGGACCCCGCGCTGCTGGCCCCCGCCGGTGGTGCCGGGGGCGAGCGACACGTCGGGGTCGGCCACGAGGGCGCCGACGCCGACGGGAGCGCCGATCTTGTGGCCGGTGATGGTCATGAGGTCGACCTCGCCGCGCGCGGGCAGCGGAGTGTGCCCGACGGCCTGGACGGCGTCGGTGTGCACGAGGGTCCCGTGCGCGCGGGCACGGGCGGAGAACGCGGAGACGTCCTGCACGGCCCCGGTCTCGTTGTTCAGCAGCGCCGCGGTCGCCAGGCCCACGGCGCCGTCGGCCAGGAGCTCGGCGAGCGCATCGGGCAGCAGGCGCCCGGCGCGGTCCACGGGGGCGATGCGGGCCTCGAAGCCGTCGGCCTGCAGGGCCCGTGCCGTCGCGAGCGTGGCCGGGTGATCGGTCGCGCAGGCGAGCACCGCGCGCCGGGAGGGGTCGGCCGTCCGCGCCGCGAGCGCCGCACCCCGCACCGCGAGGTTGTCGGCCTCGGTGCCACCGGAGGTGAGGATCAGCCACGAGCGCGGGACGCCGAGGTCGGAGGCGATGGACTCGATCGCGTCATCGAGCACGGCGCGGGCGCGGCGC
The DNA here is from genome assembly GCF_900163655.1 of Brachybacterium nesterenkovii. Classification (GTDB taxonomy): domain Bacteria; phylum Actinomycetota; class Actinomycetes; order Actinomycetales; family Dermabacteraceae; genus Brachybacterium; species Brachybacterium nesterenkovii. The sequence goes on along the minus strand of NZ_FWFG01000093.1, from coordinate 37,205 downwards.
CCCGCCGCGTGCACCGACGTGGGGTTGCCGAGCACCGAGGCGGCCTCGAGGTACGCCTCGCGGGCCTCGGGCCGCAAGGCGGTGGTGGCGGCGTGGTCGAGATAGGCGCGCGGGGTCGAAGCTGTCATGCCCCCATCATGCCGCCGCGTCCCGCCGCGCACCGCCGGTGCTCGCCGCGCGGCCGATCACCAGGGCTTGGCCGGGGCCTGGGAGGCGCCGCCCTCGGACTCCTCGCCGGAGCCGCCGTTGGCGCTCTCGTTGCGCTCCTTGAGCTCATCCTGCTTGGCGTCGTCCGTCGAGTCGCCCTGCGTGGGCGCCTCCTCCGGCGGCTCGCTGCCGCTGGGGTCCTCGTGCTTGGGATCGTTGCTGGGATCCTCGCTCGGGTCCACCGGCGGATCCTCGCTGGGCTGATCGCCCTCGCGGGGCTCCTTGCCGGCCTGCTCGTCGGCCTCCTTGCGCTTGTCCTCGATGCGCTCGCCGTTGCCGCCGGTGGTGCCCTCGTCCTCGTTGCCGGCGCCCTGGCCCTCGCCGTCTCCCCCGCCGTCTCCCCCGCCGCCTCCGCCGGCGCACGGCGCCAGCAGCTGCTCGGACTCGTAGAGGCGGTCGCCGCGCTCGCCCGGGTCGGCGATCTGATCGGCCTGGCGCTCGATCGAGATCGCGAGGTTGTTGAGGATCTTGCACTCGGCGTGCGCAGGCCGGTTCAGGTCGCGGCCCTCCTGCCAGGTCTCGAGCGCCACGCGCAGCTCCTTCTCGGCGGCGGCGTCCTGCCCCTGCTGCAGCAGGTCGGTGCCGCGGGTGAGGTGGGGCAGGTAGGGCTCGAACCAGTTGATGGTGTCGACCGGGCCCAGGCGGTCGGCAGCGGTCGCGTAGTCCTTCTCGTCGTAGGCGCCGTCGTGCCAGGCCTGCGTGAGCGGCATCGAGACGAAGCGGACGATCAGCAGCGAGAGGATCAGGATCGGCAGCGCCAGGATCGCGAACACGATCCGGCGCAGGCGACGCAGCCGGGCCACGTCGATCCCGAAGTCCCGCGGGCGCTTGGGCTCGTCCTGGACCAGCGGATCCGGCGCCTCGGGCATCACCGGGCGCACGGCGCCCTCGGGTGCGGGTGCAGGTGGTGCAGTGCTCATCGGTTCTCCCCCGGACTCGTGCCCGCCGCCACGGCGGAGCGGCGGATCTCCTCGCGCTCGACGCGCCGCGGCAGGCGGTAGGTCATCGCGCCGAGCTCCCACAGCATGAGGCCGGCCAGCGGGATCGCGGCGATCCAGTACCAGTCCTCGAAGGTGGGCACTCGCGTGGTGCTCGTGATCGGCAGGGGACGCAGCGTGATGCCCTCCATCGACGCGGACATGTCCTCGTCCGGCTCCGTGCGGTGCAGGTAGGGCACGCCCATGCCGTCGGCGATCGTCTGCAGCTGCTTCTCATCGATCACGGAGACGCCCTCGGCGCCCGAGGGGTCCTTGATGTACTGCCCGTCGTCCGGGCCGCCGTGCGCCTTCATGCGCCCGCCGTCGGTCGTGCCGTAGCCCAGCACGGCACCGCCGTCGATGAACTGGGCGGAGGCCGAGAACGTCCCGGAGTCCTCGCCATCGGTGTTCTCGCCGTCGGAGAGGAAGTACACCAGCACGCTGGACTCCGGGTCGTCCTTCTTCGCCTGCGAGATCCCCGTCAGCAGCGCGTCGAGCGGGCGATCGACGTTCGAGCCCTTCGAGTAGGCCGTGGACTCGGTCTCGACCGTGTCGATCCACGCCTCGACGGCGCCCTGGTCGGTCGTCAGCGGCAGCTGCCGCGTCGCGGTCGAGTCGAAGCCGATGATCGAGTAGCGCGCACCCTTCGTCATCCCCATCACCTGGCGCATGTCGGCCTTCACGCCGTCCAGCCGCGGCTGGCCGTCGGCGTAGTCCTCGGCGTTCATCGAGCCCGTCTGGTCGACGACGAAGAACACGTTGGCGTTCATGCGGTGGGTCTGCTCGCCCTCGAGCGGAGTCACGGGCCGCACGACGACGACCGCGAGCAGCAGGACCATGAGCAGGCGGCGCAGCCAGGCCCAGCGCTGGCGCGGACGGCGCACGAGCAGCACGGCGCAGGCGATCAGCAGGGGGAGCAGCAGGATGATCCCGAGCCCCACGGGCAGGAGCCATTGCGCGCGCATCAGCGGCTCCTCCAACCGGCCAGGACCAGGCCGAGGACGGCCAGGTAGGTCAGGAGCCAGCCCGCGAGCGGGTGGTCGGTGCGCAGCACCGAGGGGGTCGCGCCCATCTCGACGGCCTGCGTCCTCTGGATCTGGGCGAGGATCGAGGGGATCGCCTGCGGGTCCGAGGAGGCGTAGAAGTGGCCGTCGTGGGCCTCGGTGACCTGCTTGAGCTCGTCGGCGCAGGTCTGCGAGCACTCCGAGGCGCCCGGGTAGAACGTGTACAGCGAGATGTCCCGGTCCTGGAGGGTCTTGGCGGCCTCGTCGAGGGTGTAGATCGTGTCGCCGTTGACCTCGTTGTCGGTCGCCAGGATGATCGAGCGGCTGCGGTCCGTATCGGCCTGGTCGAACTCCTGCGCGCAGGCGGCGAGGCCGTCGGGCACCAGGGACGCCTGGTCGTCGATGCCGCGCGTGCCCTCGATGAAGTCCGCGAACATGCGCAGCTTCTCCTCGGGGTACTGGCGGGTGCCCATCCGGTAGCCCTGCTCGTCGAAGTCGATGGCCTCAGCGTCGTGGTCGAGCTGGGTGCGGATCAGCTCGTAGTCGTTGGTCAGCGGGAAGTCGGTGCGCGAGGTCGAGTTGAACACCGACAGCCCCACCCGCTCCCCGTCGAAGCTGTCGACCATGCCGGCGAACGTCGAGAGGATCTCGGTGTCGTACTGGTACATCGAGCCGGAGATGTCCAGGCACAGCACGATGTCGCGCTGGGCGAACTTGGGGGTCTGCACGTGCTCGGTGGCGATGCGGCCCGACAGCACCGCGGAGCCGACGACGCCGAGGACGGCGAGAACGACGAGCGCGGCCCGCAGGGCGCGGGCGGTGCGCTGGGCGCGGGCGAAGCTCGGGATGCGCTCGAGGAACGCGGAGTTGGCGACGATGACGGGCGAGCGCCGCACCGAGCGCCGGTTCCAGAAGCAGATCGCCCACACGGCGAGCGCGAGCACGAGGATCAGCAGCGCGAGCCACCACAGGCTCATGACCATGCGCGGATCACCCCCCGGGCCCGCCGCAGCGACTCCTCGATATCCCGGGAGCTCGCGAGCGCGAACTCGGGCTCCTGGAGGTCCGCCACGAGCTCCCCGACCTCGCGGGTGCGGGCATCGGCGCGCAGCGCGGCGACGTCCTGGCTCGTGACGTCCAGCCCCGTGGTGCGCCGCACGAAGGCGCGCATGACGGCCGTGAGCTCGCGGTGGGCCTCGCGCGAGTCGACCTCCCCCTCGTCGACGCGGTCGCCGACGGCGTTGACCGCGCGCAGGAACTCGGCCTTGAGGGTCTCCACGTCGCTGGGGCGCCGCGCGTAGGCGGAGCGCTCGACGACGGCGCGCGTGATGCGCAGCGTGCCGAGCACGAGCGCGGCGATCACGAGCGCGCACAGGGCCGCGAGGATCAGCCACGCCACCGAGTACTGGGGCGGGTCGATGATCTGGGGACCGTCAGCGATCGGCATGGCTGTACTCCCGGCGTCGCAGCATCGAGATCATGTCGTCGACCACGGTGGTGGCCCCCTGCGCGAGCAGATGGCTGACGTGCAGGTGGTCGAGCATCCCCGAGACCGCCTCGCGCCGCGCGTCCCGGTACGCCTGCACGTCGCGCAGGACCTTCTCGGAGGCGCGGGAGAGCTCGGAGATCTCCCGCGGCGCGTCGATGTCGATGACGTCGCGGTCGAGGTCGTCGGCCAGCAGCGGGTCCGCGTCGGCGATGCGGATCACCAGGAGGTCGTGGCGCGTGGTCAGGCGCCGCAGCATCGAGAAGTCGTCCGGGGACGGGCGCGCCTCGTCGGTGATGATCGTCATCAGCGTCGAGCGGGTGGTCACGCGGAACGCGCGCTCGAGCAGCCAGGCCGAGTCCGGGGCGGGAGAGGCCGTCGTGGTGCCCTGCTGGATCGAGCGCAGCAGCAGCTCGAGGTGCCCGTCGGAGGAGCGCGAGGGCAGCTGCACCGGGCGCTCGGGGCTCCCGGCGACGAGGGAGACGAGGTCGCCGTTGGTCTGGGCGAGGAAGCACACGAGCCCGGCCGCGAGCACCATCGCGTCGCGCTTGGAGGAGCCGTCGGCGGCGGTCGCGGCCATCGCGTCGGAGGTGTCGGCGACGATCGAGAGGTGGCGCACGCGCTCCTCGTTGAACTGGCGGATCAGCGGCTCGCCGGAGCGGGCCGTCGCCTTCCAGTCGATGTCGGAGATCTTGTCGCCCGGCTGGTAGAACTTCAGGTCGTCGAAGTCCTCCCCGCTGCCCTTGAACAGGGAGCGCCCGCGCCCCTGGATCAGGCCCCGCGCGCGGCGCGAGGTGTGCAGGTCGACCTGGGCCTTGACCCGTGTCAGCAGCGAGGTGGCCATGGGCGCCTCAGGGCATCGGGACGGCGCGGAAGACCGCGTCGATGATGGTCTCGGGCGAGACCCCGCCGGCGAGCGCGTCGAAGGTCAGCACGAGGCGGTGGCGCAGCACGCCGTAGCGCATCGCGCGCACGTCGTCGGGAGTCACGTAGTCGCGGCCCTGGATGAGCGCGTGCGCCTGGCCGATCCGCATGAGCGCGATCGAGCCGCGGGGGCTGGCGCCCACCCGCACCGACTGCGTGAGGTGGGGGACGGGGCGCGGGCCGGAGCCGCGCGTGGTGAACACGAGGTCGACGATGTAGCGCTTGACGGCCTTGTCGACGTGCACCTGGTCGACGGCCTGCTGCAGGAAGCGGATGTCGTCGAGCGTCACCGCGGCCGTCGGCGCCTGCTTGGGCGCGTTGAGCCGTCCCGCGGTCGAGCGGTCGAGGATCTCGTGCTCCTCGCCGGGTCGCGGATAGGTGAGGACCTCCTTGATGAGGAAGCGGTCCATCTGCGCCTCGGGGAGCACGTACGTGCCCTCCTCCTCGATGGGGTTCTGCGTCGCGAGGACCATGAACGGGTCGGGCAGGCGGTGGATCTCGCCGCCGATCGAGGTCTGGCGCTCCTGCATGGCCTCGAGCATCGCGGACTGCGTCTTGGCGCTCGAGCGGTTGATCTCGTCCAGCAGCACGATGTTGGCGTGCACGGGGCCCAGCTGGGTGGTGAACGTGCCGGAGCCGTAGTTGAAGATCTGGGTGCCGATGATGTCGTTGGGCATCAGGTCCGGCGTGCACTGGATGCGGTGGAAGCTGCCGCCGATCGCCGAGGCGAGCGCGGAGGCGGCCGTGGTCTTGGCCAGGCCCGGCACGGACTCGAGCAGCACGTGGCCGCCGGCGGCGAGCGACGCCAGCAGCGTCAGGCGCAGGTTCTCCTGGCCGACCACGCGGGTGCCGAACACGTCCGAGATCTTCCGGACGATGTCGCGGGCCCGTTCGAGGTCGCCGGGCGCGATCGCCGGCTGCGCCGGGGTGAAGCTGCGCCCCGAGGAGCCGGACCCGCCGCGGGAGGGATCGGGGCGCTGGGCGCCCGGCTGCTGCGACCGCGGGCGCTGCGACTCAGCGCGCTGGGTTTCCGGGCGCTGAGGTTCCGGGCGCCGGGCACCCGGCTCCTGAGCCTGTCGGCCCGAGCTGCGATCGGGCGCGGGGCCCTGCGGGCCCGCCGTGCTGGGATGGCTCATCGGTGACTTCGCTCCCCGTCGTTCGTCCGTCGGTGATGCGCGGGTGCCCGACCGGGCGCAGTCCTGCACGCCCCGCATCGCGCCCACCCTCGCGACTCCGGGATCTTATCGTCATGCGACGTCGCCGCGGGAACCCGGGCGATCGCGCACGGGACTCGGCGCGCCGAGAGCGCAGGCGGTCGATCTGTGCGTGCGCCGGGGCTCCTCCGAGCAGCGGATCCGCCTGACCCGCTACGACGGCGGCATGTGGTGGGACGAGGTCGAGGGCATGACCCCCGGCACCCGGTACGGGCTGCGGGTGCACGGCCCCTGGGATCCGCAGCGCGCCCGCTTCCACAATTCCGCCCGCCTGCTGCTGGATCCGCGCGGCACGGGCATCTCCCACGCCTCCCCGCTGCTGTCGAGCATGTTCGCCCATGAGGTCGACGCGCTTCTGCGGCCCGCCGACGGGATGCAGCGCCCCGCCGAGGACGACAACGCCGACGACGCGGTCTGGTCCGTGGTCGTGCCGCCCCTCGAGGAGACGCTGCGCGAGGAGCCCCTGCGCACCCCGTGGACCGCGACCGTCGTCTACGAGGCCCATGTGCGCGGCCTGACGATGCTGCACCCGGACCTCCCGCCCGAGCTGCGGGGCACCTATGCCGGTCTCGGGCACCGCGTGATGACCGACTACCTGCGCGATCTCGGGGTCACGGCGATCGAGCTGCTGCCGATCCACGCGATCATGGACGAGCCCCACCTGACCCGCCTGGCCCTGACCAACTATTGGGGCTACTCGACGCTGTCGTACTTCGCGCCCCACCCCGGCTATGCGACGCGGCGCGCGCAGGAGGCGGGCGCCGCGGCCGTGCGCGACGAGGTGCGCTCTATGGTCCGCTCCCTGCACGCGGCGGGCATCGAGGTCATCTGCGACGTCGTCTACAACCACACCGCCGAGGGCGGCGCCGACGGCCCCTCGCTGTCGCTGCGCGGCCTGGACGCCCAGGACCACTACTGGACGGACCACGGCGCGTTCGTCGACTTCACCGGCACCGGCAACAGCCTGAACATGCGCTCCGGGCACGTGGTCGACCTCATCGTCTCCTCGCTGCGCCACTGGGTGCGCGAGTACGGGATCGACGGCTTCCGCTTCGACCTGGCGGCGACGCTGGGCCGCGACGACCGCGGCTTCCGCTCCGACCACCCGCTGCTGCGCGCCATCACCACCGACGAGGTCCTGCGGGGCGTCAAGCTCATCGCGGAGCCGTGGGACGTGGGCGGCTACGGCTGGCAGACGGGCTCGTTCCCGCCCCCGTTTGCCGAGTGGAACGACGCGTTCCGCAACGACGTGCGCTCCTTCTGGCTCGAGGACCCGGCGCGGCGCGTCCGCACGGGCACCACGCAGATCGGCGGCGTCCGCGACATCGCGACCCGTCTGGCCGGCAGCGCCGACGTCTTCACCCGCCACGACCCCCAGGGGCTCCCGCCCGGGCAGCACCTGCGGGCGCCGTGGGCCTCGCTGAACTACGTGACCGCCCACGACGGCTTCACCCTCGCGGACCTCACCACCTACGAGGGCAAGCGCAACGAGGCCAACGGCGAGGACGGCCGCGACGGCACGGACGACAACCGCTCCTGGAACCACGGCATCGAGGGCCCCCTCGGGCCCGCGGAGATCGCCGCCTCGGAGCAGGCCGCGGAGGTGGCGCGGCATCGGCGCCGGACCGCTCGCTCCCTTATGGCCACCCTGCTTTTGTCGGCCGGGACGCCGATGATCACCGCGGGCGATGAGGCGCTGCGCACCCAGCAGGGCAACAACAACGCCTACTGCCAGGACAACCGCATCTCCTGGGTGGACTGGGAGCGCGATGAGCACCAGCGCGCGATGTACGCGGCCACCCGCGACCTCCTGGCCCTGCGCCGCCGCTTCTCCCGTCTGCGCCCGGCGACCTTCCTGGGCGATGCCGACCCCGAGCGCCCCGAGCGCGACCAGATCGCCTGGTTCGGGGCCGACGGCGAGCCGATGCGCCACGGCGACTGGCTCGACCCCGACCGCCACACCCTGCAGATGCTGCGTCCCGGTCCGGCCGCCGTGGGGCATGTCGTGCTCGTGGTCAACGGCTCGGTCGGCACCGAGCTCGTGCGGGGTCCGGCCGCCCCGTGGTCGGGCCGCGGCGCCGAGCTGCTCTTCGCCTCCTGCGAGGAGGAGCTGGAGCTCGGCGAGGACCCGGACGAGCCCGGCCGGCCGCTCCTGCATCTGCCGGGCGGGACGCTCGCGGTGCTCCTGGTCCATGGCACGGCGGGCGTCGAGGATCGCCTAGGCTGACACCGCGGGCCGCGGATGTGAGCCCGATCTCGCCGAGACCGACTTCGAGGAGACGCGATGCCCGTCCCGCACGTCCCATCCGACAGCGCCCGCACGACCCGGGAGCCCCAGGGGGGTCAGGAGGTCGCGCAGACCCCGATCCGCCCGGACAGCGGGATCCGTCCGGACAGCACTGCGCGGGGCATCGACGCGGGCATCGGCCGCATCCCGATCATGGACGTGCAGCCGGTCGTCGACGGCGGCCGCTTCCCCGCTCGCGCAGTGGTGGGCGAGACGGTGCCGGTGCGGGTCAACGCCTTCCGCGAGGGGCATGACGAGATGGGCGTGCAGGTGGTGCTGTGCGATCCCGCCGGCCGCGAGCGCTCGCGCACAGCTCTGCGCTCGACGAATCCGGGGCTCGACCTGTGGGCCGGGTCGATGCGGCCGGACGCGGAGGGCGCCTGGAGCTTCCGCATCGAGGCCTTCTCCGCGCCGTACGAGACCTGGGTGCACAACGCCTCGATCAAGGTGCCCGCCGGCATCGACGCCGACCTCATGCTCGCCGAGGGCGTCGTGGTCCTGCGCCGCGTGCTCGACGAGGTCGAGCGGGGCGAGCGCCCCGCCTCCGACGGCGCCGTGGTCCGCGCCGCGATCGACTCCCTGCGCAGCTCCTCCCTGACGCCGCAGGCGCGCCTGGCCCCGGCGATCGGACCGGACCTGCGCGCGATCCTGCACGAGCGCCCGCTGCGCGACGGCGTGACCGTCTCGGGCCCGCATCCCCTCATCGTCCAGCGTCAGCGCGCGCTGTACGGCTCCTGGTACGAGTTCTTCCCCCGCTCGGAGGGCGCGCGCTTCGACCCCGAGCACGGCGGCTGGATCTCCGGCACGCTGCGGACCGCCGCCGGCGCCCTGGACCGGGTGGCGGCGATGGGCTTCGACGTCGCCTACCTGACCCCGATCCATCCGATCGGCACGACCTTCCGCAAGGGCCGCAACAACACCCTCGAGGTCCGCCCGGGCGACCCCGGCTCCCCGTACGCGATCGGCTCGCCCGACGGCGGCCATGATGCGATCCACCCGGATCTGGGCACGATGGAGGACTTCGACGCCTTCGTCGCGCGGGCGCAGGAGCTGGGGCTCGAGGTGGCGCTCGACATCGCGCTGCAGTGCTCCCCCGACCACCCGTGGGTGGCCGAGCACCCGGAGTGGTTCGTGGTGCGGGCCGACGGCTCGATCGCCTACGCGGAGAACCCGCCCAAGAAGTACCAGGACATCTACCCGCTGAGCTTCGACACCGACTACGAGGGCCTGTACGCCGCGATCCGCGACGTCCTCGAGCACTGGGTCGCCCATGGCGTCACGCTCCTCCGCGTGGACAACCCGCACACCAAGCCCGTGCGCTTCTGGGAGGAGCTGCTGGCCGAGTTCGCCGACAAGCACCCCGAGGTGGTCTTCCTGGCGGAGGCGTTCACGCGCCCGACGATGATGCACACGCTCGGCAAGGTCGGCTTCCACCAGTCCTACACGTACTTCACGTGGCGCCACACCCCCGAGGAGCTGCGCGAGTACCTGGGCGAGCTGTGCGAGGCCTCGGCGTACATGCGCCCGAGCTTCTGGCCCACGACGCACGACATCCTCACGCCGTTCATGAGCTCCGGCGGGCACCGCGCCTTCCGCCTGCGCGCGATCCTCGCGGCGACCCTCGTGCCGACTTGGGGCATCTACTCCGGCTACGAGCTGGTCGAGGACATCCCGCGGCCCGGCGCCGAGGAGCAGATCGACAACGAGAAGTACGAGTACAAGCCGCGCGACTTCGAGGGGGCGCTCGCCTCCGGTCGCTCCCTGCAGCCCCTGCTGACGCGGCTGAACCGGATCCGCCGCGAGCACCCCGCGCTCCAGCAGCTGAACGACATCGCCTTCCACAGCGCCGACGACGACCAGGTGCTCGTGTTCTCCAAGCATCTCGATGCCGACGCGAGCCCCACCGGCGCCCCCGACACGGTCATCGTCGCCTGCCTGACCGCCCACGACCGCAGCGCCGGGACGGGCGTGCACCTGGACCTCGCCGCCCTCGGCGTCGACGGCCCCTTCGAGGTCGAGGACCTCCTGACCGGGGAGCGCTTCACCTGGGGCGAGCACGCCTTCGTCGGCCTGGACCCCGAGACCCGCCCCGCCCATATCCTGCGCATCATCCACTCCGAGGAGAGCCCCCATGCGTGACCGCGACGAGACCCCCGTCCCTCACGAGCCCGCCGCGACGCCGGGGACCGCAGCCCCCGGTGCGGTCTCCTCCCCCGCCGCGGCCCCCTCCGCTCCGCAGACCGCGCCGTCCTCCGCCGCGGCGCCCGGCCGGCCCGTGACCGGCGGCGAGCCCGCCGGTCCTGCGGTGCTGGAGAAGTCGGTGCACGAGCTGGGCTCGGCGGCCACCGGCAGCTTCCACGACCCGCATACGGTGCTGGGCGCCCACCCGTACCGCGGCGCCGTCACGGTGCGCACCCTCAAGCCGCTGGCCCACCGCGTCGAGATCGTCCTGCCCGACGGCTCCGCGGTCCCGGCCGAGCACGAGTACGACGGGATCTGGCGAGCCGTCGTCGAGGTCGAGTCCCTGCCCCGCTACACCGTGCGCGTCACCTGGGCCGAGGGCGAGGCGCCCGTCGAGATCGACGATCCGTACCGCTTCCTGCCCACCCTCGGCGAGCTCGATCTGCATCTGATCCGGGAGGGCCGCCACGAGGAGCTGTGGCGCGCGCTCGGCTCCCACGTGCGCGAGGTCGACGGCGCGGCGGGCACGAGCTTCGCGGTGTGGGCGCCCCGGGCCCGGGCCGTCCAGGTCGTCGGCGACCTCAACGGCTGGGACGGCCGCGCGCATGCGCTGCGCAGCCTGGGCGAGTCCGGGGTGTGGGAGATCTTCATCCCCGGCGTCGCCGAGGGCGCCGTCTACAAGTACCGAATCCTGGGCGCCGACGGCGTCTGGCACGACAAGGCCGATCCGATGGCGCGCCGGGCCGAGGTCCCGCCCGCGACCGGGTCCATCGTGACCGGGTCCGCCTACGAGTGGAGCGATGACGCCTGGCTCGCCGAGCGCGCCGAGCGCGACGTGCTGGCCTCCCCCATGAGCGTGTACGAGGTGCACCTGGGCAGCTGGCGCCCGGGCCTGGGCTACCGCGAGCTGGCCGAGGAGCTCACCGCGTACGTCACGGAGCTCGGCTTCACGCACGTCGAGTTCATGCCGCTCGCCGAGCACCCCTTCGGCGGCTCCTGGGGCTACCAGGTCACCGGCTACTACGCCCCGACCTCGCGCCTGGGCTCCCCCGACGAGCTGCGCCACCTCATCGACACCCTCCACCGCGCCGGCATCGGCGTGATCATGGACTGGGTGCCCGCGCACTTCCCCAAGGACGAGTTCGCCCTGGGCCGCTTCGACGGCGCTCCCCTGTACGAGCACCCGGACCCGCGGCGCGGCGAGCACCCCGACTGGGGCACCTACATCTTCGACCTCGGGCGGCGCGAGGTGCGCAACTTCCTCGTCGCCAACGCCTGCTACTGGCTCGAGGAGTTCCACGTCGACGGGCTGCGCGTGGACGCCGTCGCCTCGATGCTCTACCTCGACTACTCGCGCGAGGACGGCCAGTGGGTCCCCAACGAGTTCGGCGGCCGGGAGAACCTCGAGTCGATCGACATGCTGCAGGAGGTCAACGCGACCGCCTACAAGCGCGCGCCCGGGATCGTCATGATCGCCGAGGAGTCGACGTCCTTCCCGGGCGTCACCCGCCCCACCGATCAGGGCGGCCTCGGCTTCGGCCTGAAGTGGAACATGGGCTGGATGCACGACACCCTGCAGTACATCGGCGAGGACCCGATCCACCGCCAGTACCACCACGGCGAGCTCACGTTCTCGATGGTCTACCAGTACTCGGAGAACTTCGTCCTGCCCATCAGCCATGACGAGGTCGTCCACGGCAAGGGCTCGCTTCTGCGCAAGGCGCCCGGCGACGACTGGCAGCAGTTCGCGACGCTGCGCGCCTACCTGTCCTTCCAGTGGACCCATCCGGGCAAGCAGCTCATCTTCATGGGCACCGAGTTCGGCCAGGGCACCGAATGGAGCGAGGAGACCGGGCTGCCGTGGTGGCTGCTCGAGTACGCGCCCCACCGCGGCGTCCAGCAGCTGGTGCGGGACCTCAACGCGCTCGCGCGGCGGTTCCCGGCGCTCTCGGAGCTCGACCAGGACCCGGCCGGCTTCGAGTGGCTCATCGGGGACGACGCGGGCCACAACGTGATCGCCTTCGCCCGCCGCGATCGTGCGGGCGACCCGCTGGTCGTGGTCGTGAACTTCTCGACGATGCCGTGGGAGGGCTACCGGGTGCCGATGCCCGAGGGCGGTTCCTGGGACGAGGTGCTCAACTCCGACGCGCCGGTGTACGGCGGCGGCGGCGTGGGCAACCTGGGCCGCGTGGACGTCGAGGCGGTGCCGATGCACGGCCGCGACCATTCCGTGCGCCTGCAGGTCCCGCCGCTGGGCGCCGTCGTGCTGGCGCCGAGCCGCCTCGCCCAGGACTGAGCCGCCGTCGCGCGCCCCGCTCCGGCGCGGGGCGTGCGGCCAGCGGGCCCGCCGCAGACACGAGGCCCTCCCCGATCTGTCGGGGAGGGCCTCGTCGCATCCCGCCGCGCCTCGCTCACGACGGTCCGCGCCTCCCTCGCGCCGAGGCGCACCTCGCTCACGCCGAGCAAGCCTCCCTGACGCCGAGCGTCACGCTGCGACCCGTTTCGGGGGCGATTTGGCACTCAGCGTGGATTTGGCAGGGGCGCGGCGCGTCGTCCGGGAGGGGCTGCGGCGCGACATACGACAGGGCGACAGGGCGGGGGCGACGGCGCGAGATGCGGCGGGGCAACGGACTGATCCGCCCCGCCTGCGCCTCGCGCCCGCCTGCGCCTCAGAACAGCAGGCTGGCCATCCGACGGCGGGCCGGGCCGACGCGCGGGTCCTCGGCACCGACGACGTCGAAGTGCTCGAGCAGGCGGGTGCGCACGCGGTCCTTGGTCTCGGAGTCCGCGCCGCGCAGGAGGTCCAGCAGACGGCCGAAGGCGTCCTCCACGTGACCGCCGAGCAGGTCGAGATCGGCGACCAGGAGCTGCGCGTCGACGTCCTCCGGGGCGTCCGCGGCGGCGCTGCGGGCGGCCTGCAGATCCGCGCCCTGGGTGCGCTCCATCAGGCGCACGGCGGCGAGCCCGGCGCGGGCCTCGGCATCGGCCGGGTTCTCCCGCAGCGCGGTCTCGTAGGCCTCGATCGCCCCGGCGAGGTCGCCCGCCTCGATGGCGTCGTACGCGGCCTGCTGCAGCGGGGACATCTCCTCGGCCTGCGCCGCGTCCTCGTCGCCCGCGGCCCCCTCGGACGCGGCGTCCCCGTCGAGGCCCTGGGAGGCGGCGAGCTGCACGACCTGGTCGATCACGCCGGCGAGCTCCTGCTCGGTGACGATGCCCTCGAACAGCGGCTGCAGCTGCCCGCGCACCAGCAGCAGCACGGTGGGCAGGTTCTGCACGCGGAGGGCACCGGCGACGCGCGGCTGGTCGTCGGCGTCGACCGTCGCCAGCAGCACGGCGCCCTCGCGGGCGTCGACCAGGCGGCGCAGCGTCGCCAGGAACTCGGGGCCGGAGGGGACGCGGGAGCTCGTGACCACCAGCAGCGTGGCGACGCGGTTCGATCCCGCGATGACGGACTCGAGCTCCTGCTCGGTCACGGTCACCTCGTAGCGTCCGGTCTCCCCCGCGGCGCCCTCAGGCGCCTTCGGGTTCTTCAGCGTCGACAGGTCGATGATCCCGTAGGGGTCGGTCATGGTCGGTCCTTCCGTCGGGCCGACGCCGCCGGGCGGCGGGTCGTCGGCGTGGTCATCGGCATGGTCATCGGCGTGATCGTCACTGCCCGCTGGCTCCGAGCAGCGACTTCACGGCCGCGAGGGCCCTGATCCGCCCGCTCTTCCCGCTCGGCGGGACGTACAGCACCACCGTCGCGCCGTACTCTCGCACGGCCTCCTGTGTGAAGGCTCCCGACGTGCCGGCGAGGGCGAGCTCCGGGTCCGGGGATGACATCGTGGCCCCGCCGACGAGCGTGATCACCCGGCTCGAGCGCAGGGAGCCCGCCACGAAGGCGCCGCCGTCCGCCGTCCGCAGCGCCGCGAGCTCTCCGGGGTGGACGGTGTACTCCTCGTGGATCGTCGCGAGGGAGTCCGCGGGCACGTCCGGGTTCAGCATGGTGCGCTCGGCCTGGATGCTCGCGTGCATCTCCTCGGTGAAGGTGTCGGGCTCGAGCAGGTCCGAGGGATCCGCCGCGTCCCCGTTCGACAGCACCGCGGCGAAGAGCGCGAGCGCGTCCTGCGGCGCGAGCACGAGGTCCTCGTCGTCCGCCGCGTCCACCGCGGCGGCGCCGAGCCTCGGCGCGACGCCTGCCGGCATCGTGACGCCGCCGAGCTGGCGGGCCCAGCCCCAGGTCGTGTACACGGAGCGGGCATCGGCCAGCTGAAGCGGCAGGAAATGGTGGACGGCGGCATCCGCCGAGTCCGTGACGACGGCGATGACGGTGTGCGGGAACCCCTCCCCTGATGGCACGAGAGCGGTCTGCAGGTCGCTCGAGGGCGTCGGCAGCGTCGCGGGCAGGCCGGGCACCTTCCCGAGATTCTCGTAGGCGCGGGTGCGCATCTCGAGGGCCGTCCCGACCACGCGCGGGGCGAGCAGGGAGGGATCCCGTGCCCCGTCGGCGGCCACGACGCGCGCGCTGACGTCGGCGACGATCTGGGCGACCTGCTCCGTCGAGGCCTGGGGCGATGGCGAGGCGGCGGCGGGGCCCATCGGCACCGCCGCGGGCGTCTCGTCCTCTCCGCAGCCGCTCAGCAGCGCCGCGACGACCGGTGCCGCACCGGCCAGGACGGCGCGGCGGCGCGGCCGCGGTGCGCAGGGCGCCGCCGCGTCCCCGTGGCGACCATCGCGGACGTCCGCGGAGCCGCAGCGGTGCGGAACCGAGCTCATCACGCCTCCTCCTCGCTGCGTCGGCGCAGGGCGCGCGCGGTGTGGTCGGCCGCGAACAGCACCAGGCCGAGGACCGCGGTGAGCGCTCCCGCGGCGTAGGCGTAGGGGACCCAGGGCGTCGCGCTGTCGACCGGCCACGTGATGACGATGCGGGATGCCGCCGGGCTCGTGCCGTCCCCGACGATGAGCAGGGCGCGGTAGGGGTGCGCCGGTGTCGCCCCGCCGTCCTCCCGCCACAGGGCGGAGATCTCGATCGACGCCTCGCTCGACGGCGTCCCTGCTGCCGGGGGCCAGGCCTCCGACCCTGCCGGGTCCGGGAGGGTCGTCTCGCCCGCGGGGGCGACCTCGCGGGTCTCCAGCGTCGTCCAGCTGGGGACGCCTGTGATCCGGGTGTGCCGGGCATCACCCAGGTACGCCTCCGCGACCTCGGGGCTCACGGGGATGATGCGGACGTCCCCGGGAGCGCTCACCTGGACGGTCCCGGTGTGGCCTCCGACGTAGGCGACGCCGGGGTCCACGAGCACCGCCGGCCCCGGGTCCTCGAGGACGACGGCGGCGCTGCGCTCGGTCGGCGGAGCCCAGAGGGTCTCCCCCAGGCGCCCCAGCAGGATCCCGGCCGCACCGAGCACGATGAGCACGACGGCGATCAGCCTGCGCACCGGCGCCTCCCCTCGGGTCATGTCCCCGCGCGGGACCCTCGGATTCTACCGGGGCCCGCCGTCGCTCCGGACGGGGTCCCGGAGGGCGCGGAGCCTCGCCGGGCCGCGGTCGCGCGACCGGGCGGGCTCCGCACTCGGCATCGCTCTCACCGCCGCCCTCCACCCGCTCTGGACCCGCCGCGGAGCCGCGGCGCGACCGCGCGGACCCCCGCTCCCCATGACGTAGCCTGTCGGGGTGCGTCTCGTCGTTGCCCGCTGCGCCGTCGACTACACCGGTCGGCTCACCGCTCACCTGCCCCTCGCTCCCCGCCTCCTGATCGTCAAGGCGGACGGGAGCGTGCTCGTGCACTCCGACGGCGGCAGCTACAAGCCCCTGAACTGGATGAGCCCGCCGTGCACCCTGCGCACGATCACGCGATCCGATGCCGATGCCGATGCCGATACCGATGCCGATACCGATGCCGATGCCGATACCGCAGGCTCCGTCGAGGACCATGGAGCCGCGCCGGACGAGGAATCCGTGGCAGCCGCCTCCGTCGAGGACCCGGAGGCTCCCGAGGACGATCCCTGGATCGAGCAGTGGGACGTCACCCATGCCAAGACCGGCGACCGGCTGCGCGTGCGGATCCATGAGGTCATCTCGGACCTGAGCGCAGACCTGGGCGTGGACCCGGGCCTGCAGAAGGACGGCGTGGAGGCCCACCTGCAGGCGCTGCTCGCGGAGAACATCGAGACGCTCGGCGAGGGCTGGTCGCTCGTGCGGCGCGAGTACGCGACCGCGATCGGTCCCGTGGACATCCTCGCCAAGGATCCCGAGGGCGGGACGGTCGCGATCGAGATCAAGCGGCGCGGCGAGATCGATGGCGTCGAGCAGCTGACCCGCTACCTGGAGCTGCTCAACCGCGATCCGCTCCTGTCCCCCGTCCGCGGGATCTTCGCGGCCCAGCTCATCAAGCCCCAGGCCAAGGTGCTCGCGGGCGACCGCGGCATCGACTGCGTGACCCTCGACTACGACGCCCTGCGCGGCATCGACGACGCGGAATCGCGACTGTTCTGACCCGACCGAATCATCAGCGGTCCTGAGGAACGGGCCGCGCCCGAGCCACCCGAGCCCAGGAGGCACCCGATGACCGCGCCCACCGACGTGCCCGACGGGCCCGCCCGCACCGACGCCCCGTCCGACCTCGCCATCACCGGCACCGCCGTGCTGCCCGAGGGCGTCGTCGAGGACGCCCTGATCCTGCTCCGCGGCGACCGCATCGCCTACGCGGGCCCCGCCGCCGACGCGCCCGCGCACACCGCCGCAGAGACGCTCCGCTGCACCGGCACGATCCTCCCCGGTCTCGTGGACATCCACGACCACGGCGGCGGCGGCGCGTCCTTCCCCGACTGCGCCGACGCGCAGGAGGCGCTCGTCGCCGTCCGCGAGCACCGCGCGCACGGCACCACCGCGCTCGTCGCCTCTCTCGTGACCGCCTCCGCCAAGGAGCTGCGCCGCCGCGTGGCGATGCTCGCCCCGCTGGTCGAGGCCGGCGAGCTCGCCGCGCTGCACCTCGAGGGGCCGTTCATCTCCCCCGCCCGCAAGGGCGCCCAGAACCCGGCGCACATCGTCGGCGGCGATGCCGCGCTCGTCGCGGAGCTGTGCGCGATGGCGCCGGGCGCCATCGCGACCATGACCGTGGCCCCGGAGGCCGAGGACGCCGATGCCGTGATCGCCGAGCTCGCGGCAGGAGGCGCGATCCCCTCCCTCGGGCACACCGACTGCAGCGGCACGCAGATGGAGGAGGGCATCGCCGCCTCCCGCGCCGCCCTCGCATCCCCCGGCGCGCGCTCGAGCCTGCCGACCGCGACCCACCTGTTCAACGGCATGCGGCCGATCCACCACCGCGATGCCGGACCGGCCTTCGCCTGCCTCGATGCGGCCGCGCGCGGCGAGATGATCGTCGAGCTCATCGCCGACGGCGCGCACGTGTCCGCCGAGACCGTCCGCTACGTCTTCGACATCGCCGAGCCCGAGCACGTGGTGCTCGTGACCGATGCGATGGCGGCGACGGGCATGGCCGACGGACGCTACCGCCTGGGCGCCCTCGACGTGGTCGTGGACGGCGGCGTGGCCACCCTCGCCGAGGACGGCGCCATCGCCGGCGGCACGGCGCACCTCCTCGACGTCCTGCGCTTCACGGTGCAGGAGGCGGGAGTGGACCTCGCCGTCGCGGTCGCGGCCGCCACCGCGGTGCCGGCCCGGGTGCTCGGCCACGAGGCCGAGATCGGCGCGCTGCGGGCCGGTATGCGCGCGGACGTGCTGCTCGTGGACGAAGGTCTGCGGGTCGAGGCCGTGATCCGCGGCGGGGAGCTGCTGGACGTCTGAGCCGCCCCGCTCACCGGGCCGCCCCTCTCACCCAGCCTTCCGAGGGGCCCTCTCACCGGCACCTCAGCCCGCCGTCCGGGAGCGTCAGTCGGTCCCGCGGCGCATGAAGCCCGCGGGGGCGGCCTCGAGCCACGCCAGCAGCCCCGCGGCGGCGGAGCGGGCCACCAGCAGGCGATGGGTGCGCCCGGTGGACATGCGCATCTCGATGAGGACGTGCGGCTCCATGCCCTCGACGACCGCATCGACCTCGGTCCGCTCGAGATCCAGGATCTCGCGGCGGTCGATCGTCAGCTCCGGCCGCACCCGCAGCGAGAACGCGCGGTACCAGCGCAGGCGCTCGATGCCGAAGCGCATCAGGCCGTTCTGCCAGCCCTCGCGCCGCGTCACGTGGCCGCGCCGCAGGACCGCGCACTCGAAGGACCCGAGGCTGCGCGACACCAGCAGCTGGCGCAGGACGTACAGCACCGCGAGCAGGACGCAGAACGTCCCGATCACCACCAGGGTGATCGGGACGTCCACGTGCATGGCGCCGCTCGCCGTCAGCGGGAGCCCGCGCCGGTGGCGGGGTGGAGGGAGTCGACGCCGATCGTCACGATGTCGTCGTCCATCGACATGAAGCCGCCGTCGACGCCGAAGACCTCCGCGCGGCCCGACTCGTCGATGACCCGCACGTCGCCGGAGCCGAGGATCGCCAGGGTCGGCTGCATGCGGGGCAGGATGCCCATCGAGCCGTCGAGAGCGGGCACGACGACCTGGGCGGCACGGCCGGTCCAGACCGTGGAGCCCGCCGTCACGAAGGTGACCTCGAGGCTGCTCACGCTCCGAGCTCCTTCTGGATGCGGTGCCAGTTCTCGAGCACCATGTCGATGCCGCCGACGTTGAAGAACGCCTGCTCGGCGATGTGGTCGAACTCGCCGTCGCAGATGCCCTTGAAGCCCTCGATGGTGTCGCGCAGCGCAACGTCCGAGCCGTCGACACCGGTGAACTGCTTGGCCATATGGGTGTTCTGCGAGAGGAACTGCTGGATGCGGCGGGCGCGCGAGACGATTACCTTGTCCTCCTCCGAGAGCTCGTCGACACCGAGCATGGCGATGATGTCCTGGAGCTCCTTGTTGCGCTGGAGCACCTGCTTGACGCGGACGGCGACCTCGTAGTGCTCGCGGCCCACGTAGCGGGGGTCGAGGATGCGCGAGGACGAGGCGAGCGGATCGATCGCGGGGTACAGGCCGCGCGAGGCGATCTCTCGCGAGAGTTCCGTGGTCGCGTCGAGGTGGGCGAAGGTGGTCGCCGGCGCCGGGTCCGTGTAGTCGTCGGCCGGGACGTAGATCGCCTGCATCGAGGTGATCGAGTGGCCGCGCGTGGAGGTGATGCGCTCCTGGAGCACGCCCATCTCGTCGGCCAGGTTGGGCTGGTAGCCCACGGCCGAGGGCATGCGGCCCAGCAGGGTCGAGACCTCGGAGCCGGCCTGCGTGAAGCGGAAGATGTTGTCGATGAACAGCAGCACGTCCTGGCTCTTCACATCGCGGAAGTACTCCGCCATGGTCAGGGCCGACAGCGCCACGCGCAGACGCGTGCCCGGCGGCTCGTCCATCTGGCCGAAGACCAGGGCGGTCTTCTCGATGACGCCGGACTCGGTCATCTCCTCGATGAGGTCCCAGCCCTCACGGGTGCGCTCGCCCACGCCGGCGAACACGGAGACGCCGTCGTGGTTGTTGGCCACGCGGTAGATCATCTCCTGGATGAGGACCGTCTTGCCGACGCCGGCGCCGCCGAACAGGCCGATCTTGCCGCCCTGCACGTACGGGGTCAGCAGGTCGATGGACTTGATGCCGGTCTCGAACATCTGGGTCTTCGACTCGAGCTGGTCGAAGTTGGGGGCCTTGCGGTGGATGGGCCAGCGCTCGGAGATCTCGAGGGTCTCCCCCTCCTCGAGGTTGAGCACGTTGCCGACGGTGTCGAACACGTGGCCGAGAGTCACGTCGCCGACGGGCACGGAGATCGCCTCGCCGGTGTCGGTGACGATCTGACCGCGGACGAGGCCGTCGGTGGGCTTCAGCGCGATCGCGCGGACCATGCCGTCGCCGAGGTGCTGGGCGACCTCGAGGTTCAGCGTGAACGGCTCGGCGCCCTCGCCGAGCGAGATCTGGGTGTGCAGCGCGTTGTTGAGCGCGGGGATCTTCCCGGGCGGGAACTCGATGTCGACGACGGCGCCGGTGACGCGCGCGACGCGGCCGGTCGCGGTGGCCGCCGAGGTCTCCTCGGGCGCGGGGGCGATGGTGCTCATGGGTGCTCTCTCTTCACGGGGTCGTTCGGTTCGCGTCGGTCGGCGCGGCGCAGGCCGATGCGGGATGTCTCAGCGGTCCTTGCGGCCCGATCCGGCCAGGGCGTCGGCGCCGCCGACGATCTCGGTGATCTCCTGGGTGATCTCGGCCTGGCGCGCGGCGTTCGCGAGCCGGGTGAACTTGGTGATCTGGGAATCGGCGTTGTCGGTCGCGGTCTTCATGGCCCGCTGGCGCGAGGCGTGCTCGGAGGCCATCGACTGCAGCAGGATGCTGACGATCCGCGAGGTCACGTAGCGGGGCACGAGGTCGTCGAGCACCGTCGCGGCGTCGGGGATGAAGTCGTACAGCGGGAACGTGGTGTCCGCGTCCTCGTCGGCGTCCACGACCGCGAGCGGCACGAGGCGCGCGACCCGCGCCTCCTGCTGGAAGCGGCTGATGAAGCGGGTCCCGACGACGAACAGCTCGTCGAGGCCGTTCTCGCTCTCATCGAGCAGGCGGGCATTGAGCGTGGCCGCGATCTCGTGGCCGAGCTCGACGAGCTCCGTCTCCTTGTACGGCGTCCAGGACTGCTCGACGCGACGGTTGCGGAAGCGAAAGTACGAGTCGCCCTTGCGGCCGACGATGTACCGCTCGACCGACTTGCCCTCCGCGCGCAGCGTGTTGTTCAGCCGCTCCGCCTGGCGGATCGCGCTCGACGAGTAGGAGCCCGCCATGCCGCGGTCGCTCGTGATGAGCAGGATCGCGACGCGGCCGGTCCGGCTCCGGTCCTGCGCGAGGAACGGGTGTACGGCATCACGGGTGTGCGTCGCGACCGCGCCGATGGCCTGGGTGATCGCGTCGGCGTAGGGGGTCGTCGCCTCCACGCGGGCCTGCGCCTTGGAGATGCGCGCCGCGGCGATCATCTCCTGGGCCTTGAAGATCTTCTGCATGCCCTGCGCGGAGCGGATCCTCTTCTTGTACTCCCTCTGCTGCGCTCCCATATCTCTCCCTCGTGCGTGGCGGATCGGTGATCGGCGGGCGGCCCGGCCGGGCCGCCCGGTCGCGATCAGCCGCGGACGATGTTCTCCTGCTCGATCTTGTCGGCCTCGAGGCTCTCCGAGACGTCATGGCGCTCCTCGCCCTGGCCCTTGCCGGCCAGGTAGTCGCGCTTGACGTCGGCGAGGATGCCCTCGAGCTCGGCCTCGGTCTCGTCCTCGAACTTCCCGGTCTCGCGGATCGTGGAGAGGACGGTGCCGTTGTGGCGCAGGTGCTCGAGCAGCACCTGCTCGAAGTCGCGGACGTCCTCGACCTCGACATCGTCGAGCTTGCCGGTGGTGCCGGCCCAGATCGAGACGACCTGCTCCTCGACCGGGAACGGCGAGGAGGCGGGCTGGCGCAGGAGCTCCATGAGACGGGCGCCGCGGGCCAGGGACTGGCGGCTCGCCGCGTCCAGGTCCGAGGCGAACATGGCGAAGGCCTCGAGGTCGCGGTACTGGGCCAGGGAGATCTTGAGCGTGCCCGAGACCTTCTTCATGGCCTTAATCTGGGCGGAGCCGCCGACGCGCGAGACCGAGACGCCCACGTCGACCGCGGGCCGCTGGTCGGCGTTGAACAGGTCCGACTGCAGGAAGCACTGGCCGTCGGTGATCGAGATGACGTTGGTGGGGATGTAGGCCGAGATGTCGTTGGCCTTGGTCTCGATGATCGGCAGGCCGGTCATCGACCCGCCGCCCATCGCGTCCGACAGCTTCGCGCAGCGCTCGAGGAGGCGCGAGTGCAGGTAGAAGACGTCGCCCGGGTAGGCCTCGCGGCCCGGCGGGCGGCGCAGGAGGAGCGACACGGCGCGGTAGGCCTCGGCCTGCTTGGACAGGTCGTCGAAGACGATGAGGACGTGCTTGCCCTCGTACATCCACTGCTGGCCGATGGCCGAGCCGGCGTAGGGGGCGATGTACTTGAAGCCCGCCGGGTCGGAGGCGGGGGCCGCGACGATGGTCGTGTACTCCAGGGCGCCGGCCTCCTCGAGGGTCGCGCGCACCGAGGCGATGGTCGAGCCCTTCTGACCGATGGCGACGTAGATGCAGCGGACCTGCTTGCTCGGGTCTCCGCTCTCCCAGTTCGCCTTCTGGTTGAGGATCGCGTCGAGCGCGATGGTGGTCTTGCCGGTCTGGCGGTCGCCGATGATCAGCTGGCGCTGGCCGCGGCCGATCGGGATCATCGCGTCGATCGCCTTGAGGCCCGTCTGCAGGGGCTCCTTGACGCTCTTGCGCTGCATGACCGTGGGGGCCTGCAGCTCTAGGGCGCGGCGGCCCGAGGTCTCGATCTCGCCGAGGCCGTCGATGGGCGTGCCGGTCGGGTCGACGACGCGGCCGAGGTAGCCCTCGCCCACGGGGATCGACAGGACCTCGCCGGTGCGGCGGACCTCCTGGCCCTCCTCGATGCCGGCGAACTCGCCCAGGACGACGACGCCGACCTTGCGCAGGTCGAGGTTCAGCGCCAGGCCCAGCGTGCCGTCCTCGAAGCGGACGAGCTCGTTGGCCATGACGTTGGGCAGACCCTCGATGCGGGCGATGCCGTCCGCGGCCTCGGCCACGCGGCCGACCTCTTCGCGGTCGGGCGTCTCGGCCTGGTAGGTGGACACGGCGGTGTCCAGGGCGTTCCGGATGTCCTCCGGGGAGATCGTGAGCTCGGCCATCGCGCTGCTTCGCTTCCTATCGGTGGGCCCGGACTCGGCCGGGGAGGTGTGTGGGTGCTGTGGGGGCGCGGTCAGGAGGCGAGGCGCTCGCGCGCCTGCGCCAGCCGCGAGAGGACGGTGGCGTCGTACAGGTCGTCGCCGACCTGGATCCGCAGACCGCCGACGACGTCCGAGGAGACCTCGACGTTCATCTGGACGGGGCGGCCGTAGATGCGGTCGAGGATCGCGCCCAGTCGTGCGCTCTGCTGCTCGGTGAGCGGCCGCGCGCTCGTCACGACGGCGAGGAGCCGCCCGCGGCGCTCGGAGGCGTACTCCGCGAGCTCGAGCACGCGCCGGGACGGCTTGGCCTCGCTGCGCCGGGCCACGGCCTGGGTGGCGAGGGAGAGCGTGATCGGATCGACGCGCCCGGACAGCAGGCGGCCGAGGACGCCCGCGCGCTCCGCCGGTCGCTCGCGCGCATCGTCGAACGCCTCGGACAGCTCCGGCGTCGCGTCGATGAGGCGGGAGACCTGGAACAGCTCCTCCTCGACCCGCTCGAGGCTCCCGCTGCGCGACGCCTGCTCGAGCAGGGCGACGACGCCCACGCGCTCGAGCGCGTCCAGGACGTCCTCCTGCTCGGACCAGCGGCGCCCGACCACGTCGAGCACGACCGAGAGCGCGGCCTGCCCGATGCGGGAGCCGAACAGCTCGCGAGCGGCCTGCTGCTTGACGGAGGCCGGAAGCCCGCCGTCGCTCAGCAGGCGCAGGAGCTGGTTGCTCCCGTCGATCACCTCGAGCGCGGAGAACAGCTCATCGGCCGTCTGCTCCAGGGGGGCGTCCGCGGTGCGGAACGTGTGCTCCGCAGCCTCGACGACCTCGCGCAGAGAGGCGGCTGAGGTTCCTCGCATCGGTCAGTGCTCCTTCGGTGGGACGGGTCAGCGGGAGGCGAGCTGGGACGACTCGAGATCGGCCAGGAAGCGGTCGGTCACGCGCGAGGAGCGCTCGTCGTCCCTGAGCGACTCGCCCACGATCTTCGAGGCGAGCCCGATCGCCAGCGAGCCGACCTCGCCGCGCAGCTGGGTCAAGACGGTCTGGCGCTCGGCGAGCAGCTGCTGCTGGCCCGCGGTCAGGATGCGCTCGTTCTCGGCCTCGGCACGGGCCTTGGCCTCCTCGAGGATGCGGGCGCCGTCCTGGCGCGCCTTCTCGCGGATGGCGGCGGCCTCCTGACGGGCGGCGGCGAGCTCCTGCTCGGTGTCCGCACGCAAGCGGTCCGCCTCCTCCTGGACCTCCTCGGCCTTGCGCAGGCCGCCCTCGATCTTCTGGGCCCGCTCCTCGAGCACGGCGTTGAGCCGCGGGAGGATGAACTTCATGAAGACGAGGGCGAAGATCAGGAGGAACATCGCCGTCCAGATGATCTCCGACGGCGCGGGGATCAGCAGACGGGTCCCCGAGACCTCTTCCTCGGCGAGCAGCATCAGGCCACGCCGCCGAAGATGAGGCCGGTCACGATCGCGAGGAGGGTCAGGATCTCGGTGAACGCGATACCGATGAACATGGTGGTCTGCAGCTGGCCGCGCAGCTCGGGCTGGCGGGCCATCGACTCGGCGGTCTTGCCGACGATGATGCCGATGCCGATGCCGGGGCCGATGGCGGCCAGGCCGTAGCCGATCGACGCGACGTTGCCGGAGACCTCGGCGAGAAGGGTGCTGTCCACGGGGTTTCCTTTCGTTGTGCCGCCCTCGCGGGCGACGGGTCAGGGGGCGTCAGGGGCTCGGCCCCGGACGGGTCAGTGCTCGTCGGAGGTGGCCATCTGGATGTAGACGGCCGAGAGCATGGTGAAGATGAAGGCCTGCAGCGCGGCGACGAACATCTCGAAGCCGTAGATGCCGATGGCGAGGGCGCCGCCCAGCGGGGAGGCGGCGATGAGCCAGCTGCCGGAGAACAGCATCGCCTGGGTCAGCCCGATGAACACCACGAGCATGATGTGACCGGCGACCATGTTGGCGAGCAGTCGGATCGTGAGCGAGGCCCAGCGGATCAGGACCACCTGCAGGAACTCGATCGGGACCAGCAGCAGGTAGATCGGCTTCGGCACGCCGGGGGGCATCGTCTCGTGCTTGAGGTACCCGACCAGACCGTGCTTCTTCACGCCGAAGAAGACGTAGGTGCCGAAGGTCCACAGCGCCAGCAGGAGCGGCAGGCCGATCACGGACGTGCCCGCGAGGTTGAGCCCCGGGATCACGCCGGCGAGGTTCATCGCGAAGATCAGGAAGAACATCGTGATGAGCATCGGGGCGAACTTCCGGCCCTCGCGCATGCCCAGGGTGTTCTCGATGATGCTCGAGTGCACGAACTCGATGAGGAGCTCGACGATGCTCTGCGCCTTGCCGGGCACCAGGCGGGCGCGCGCGGCGACGACGGACATCGTGATGAGCACGACGGCCAGGACGATGAGCCGCACCAGCTGGACCCGGTTGAACTCGAAGGGCGTCCCCGCGAACAGGATCGCGTCGGGGAAGAACTCGGAGAGCGAAGGGATGTGGAAATCCAGTCCCCCCTCGGCGAGGAGGAGGTTCGCGTCGTCGACGGTGTTCAGATCGATCTCCCGTGGTCGTCGGCCCGTCGCCTCGGCGACGGGGCGGCCGGTCTTCGTCTCAGCGATCCGCCGGGGCGGACGGTGCAGCGCCTGCGGACGGCATCGTCGCCACCGCCTGATCCCCGAGGACCGGGGCCGAGGAGATCTCGGCACGGCGCTGCGGGGCTCCCGCGAAGCGGTGGGAGGCCCCGTCGGTGGGGGTCAGGGGTACGCCACGGGCCAGGACTGCGAGGTGCGAGCGCCTGCGTGCTGCGTGCCCGACGAGCATAGCAGAGGAACGCCCCTGTCCAGACGCCGTCCGCAGGGTGTCAGCGCACCTCGAGGCGCGGTCGGGAGCGCAGCAGGAGGACGGCCTCGACGACGGCCGGAGCGACCGCTCCGACGAGCAGGGCGTACCCGGTCCACGGCAGGGCGATGGAGCCCAGCGTGCGCACCCAGAGGAGCACGCCGATGAGCACGACCATCTTGGCCAGCCAGGTGCCCAGCACCACGCCGGCCATGGCCGCGGGTCCCTGCCGCATGCCCACGCGGGCGCTGATGAGGGTGGGGAGCGTGACGACGAGCGCCAGGCCCGTCCCGACGAGCGCGCCGAGGACCGCCCCGGGGCCGCCCAGGAGGAGGGCCGCGACCACCGCGAGGGCGTCGAGCGCGAGACCGGCGCCGATGGCGATGAGCACCGCGCGGGTCATCGTCGCGTCGTTGCGCGCGGCCGCCCGCTCGCTGCGATCGCGGATCGCCGTGAGCTCCGCGGCGGTGGGCTCGGCACCGGAGGAGCCGGCGGTCCGATCCCCGCGAGCGTCAGGAGCGGGCGGGGGCGCGGCGGGGTCAGGTGCGGGCACGTGTCTCCTCGGGACGGCGGGCGACCCTCCCGCGGATGCGGGGGGCGAAGGTGATGAGCAGGGCCAGGACGATACCGACCACCCAGAACGCGATGCACATGCGCAGGGACACCCACACGGGCAGCAGCATCCCGACGCACACCACGACGGACCACAGGTACATGATCCACACGGCGTGGGCCTTGGAGTGCCCGAGCGCGAGGAGGCGGTGGTGCAGGTGCAGCGCATCGGCGTGGAACGGGGAGCGGCCCGAGCCGACGCGGCGGATGACCGCGAGCGCGAAGTCCAGGAACGGGATGAACATGACGCCGAACGGCAGCATGATCGGCAGCAGCTGGGCGAGCAGGTCGGCGCCTGAGAGGCGCGCCGGGTCGATCCGTCCGGTGACGGTGATCGACGAGGCCGCGAGCAGCAGGCCCAGCAGCATCGAGCCGCTGTCGCCCATGAACACGCGAGCGCGGGTGAGGTTGTGCGGGAGGAAGCCGACGCAGATGCCGACCAGGATGATCGTGATCATCGCCGCGAGCGAGGAGTAGTCCGTCGTCGAGCCGGCGGTGCGGGTGAGCACGTAGGCGTAGACGAAGAAGGCGGTGCCGCCGATCGCCATGACCCCGGCCGCGAGGCCGTCGAGGCCGTCGATGAAGTTCACGGCGTTCATCGACACGAGCACCACGAGCACGGTCAGCAGCAGGAGCATCGTGGGCGACAGCAGCACCTGGCCCGCGATCGGCAGCGTCGTCAGCTGCACACCCTGCCAGGCCAGGAGGAAGGCGGCGAGGGTCTGCCCCGCGAGCTTGGTGACCCAGTCGAGATCCCACTTGTCGTCCGCGGCGCCGACCAGGCACACCAGGGTCCCCGCCGCGAGGATCGCCCAGGCCTGGCGGCTCTCCTGGAACAGCCCCTCGAGGAACGGGACCCGGCTGGCCACCGCCATCGTCGCCATGAGGCCCGCGAGCATCGCCACGCCCCCCAGACGCGGGGTGACCGCGTCGTGGACGTCGCGCGAGCGCACCGCCGTCATGGCGCCGAGCCGTCGCGCCAGCAGCCGCGCCGCCGGGGTCACGAGGTAGGTGACGGCCGCGGCGACGAGCAGCAGGAAGAGATAGATCCTCACGCCGTGGCGGGCCCGGCCCCGTCAGCGGGGGCATCGGGCTCCCCCGCGGGATCCGCCGGCCCGGTTGCGGCGGCGGCATCTGCATCAGTATCGGGAACGGCCTCGGCGGCGACCTCATCGGCGTCATCGGCGGCGGGAGCGGAGGAGGCCTCGCCATCGAGCTCGGCGGGGGCGCCCGCACTCTCGCCCGCGGCCTCGGAGGGCAGGGCCAGCGGGCCCGCACCGGCGCTCGCGGTCTCGCCCGCTGTGGGGTCGGTCGCAGTGTCGTCGGTCGCAGTGGGATCGGCGGCGGTCGAACCCGCGACGGTCTCGCCGCCCTCCCCTGCGCTGTCCGCAGCGCTCTCCCCTGTGCTCTCCTCACCGGGGGTGGGCTCCAGCTCCGGCGCGGCGAAGATGTCGCCGAGCGCCGCGACGATCGTCTCGCGCTCGAGCGCTCCCTGGCGCACGATCTCCGGCGGGGAGACGGTCATGTCGATGATGGTCGAGGCGGTGCCCAGCCGCGCGGGGCCGCCGTCGAGGTACACCTCGACGTGGTCGCCCAGCTGGGTCGCGGCGTCCAGGACGGAGAGCGCGGCGTCCTTGCCGTGGCGGTTGGCGCTCGAGACGGCGAGGGGGCCGGTGCGGCGCAGCAGCTCGAGCGCGACCTCGTCGTCGGGCATGCGCAGGGCGACGGTGCCGCGGGTCTCCCCCAGGTCCCAGGTCAGCGACGGCTGGGCCGTCAGAATGAGCGTGAGCGGGCCGGGCCAGAACTCCTCGGCGAGGCGCTCGGCGTCCTCGGGGACGTCGACGGCCAGGGCCATCAGCACGGCGGGATCGCCCACCAGCACCGGCGGCGGCGCATTGCGCCCGCGGCCCTTGGCGGCCAGCAGCGCATCGACCGCCTCCGCGTCGAAGGCGTCGGCGCCGATGCCGTACACAGTGTCGGTGGGCAGCACGATCAGCTGGCCGGCACGGACCGCGTCGACGGCCGCGGTGATGGCCTTGTCGCGGGTGTTCTCGCTCTGGGTGTCGTAGACGCTCACCGGGTCAGTCTCCCACTTCCCGACATCGGATCGGACGCATCGCCAGCCTCGCGCCGCACGGCCACGAGGAAGCGATCGCGGCCCGTGAGGTCGGCCACGGTGCGGACGTCCGCGAAGGCGCCGGAGCCCTCGGCGAGCGCGCGCGTCGCCTCCCCCTGGACGTCGGCGTGCTCCATGACCAGCAGGCCGCCGGCCACGAGCATCTCAGACGCGCGGGCGATCACGGCGCGGGGCAGGTCGAGGCCGTCTGCTCCCCCGCCGTAGAGGGCGCGCTCGGGGTCATGGCGCAGCACCTCGGGATCGGTGGGGACGCAGTCGGCGGGGATGTAGGGCGGGTTGGAGATGACCGCGTCGATGCCGCGGAGCCCTGCGAGCGCCGCGGCATCCGTGATGTCCGCGCGCAGGACGCGAGCCGTGCCCGGCGCGCCGTCGCGGTGCGCGCGGCGCAGGTTCTCCTCGGCGAGGTCGACGGCGGCCGGGTCGATCTCGACGGCCGTGACGTCCGCGGCGGGCAGCTCGTCGACGACGGCGGCGGCCAGCGCCCCGCTGCCGGTGCACAGGTCCACAACGCGGCGCACCCGCGTCGAGCGCGCGTGCTCGAGCAGGACGTCGATCGCGACCTCGGTCTCGGGGCGCGGGATGAACACGCCCGGGCGGACGTCGAGCCGCAGGCGGCGGAAGGGGGCGCTGCCGAGGATCAGCTGCAGGGGCTCGCGCGCGCAGCGCCGGGCGACGAGTGCCTCGAGGTCGGCATCGAAGTCCTCGGGCAGCTCGTCGAGGAGGACGAGCGGTCCCGTCGCCGCGGCGGCGCGCTCGAGCAGGGCGCGGGCCTCGACGCTCGCCGAGACGATGCCCGCCCGCGCGAGGCGCTCGGTGGTCGCGCTCAGGGACGCGCGCAGGCGCGTGCGCGCAACGGACGCCGTGCTCTCCGCGGCGGGCACCGCTGCGTCGGCCACGGCGTGCTCCCTCTCGCGCCGGTCGCCCTCCTGGCGCTCGCTCATGCGCCGGCCGCCCGCAGCATGGCCTCGCGATCGGCGTCCTGGGCGGAGCGGATCACGGGCCCGAGGTCCCCGGCGAGGACCTGGTCGAGGTTGGAGGCCTTGAAGCCGGTGCGGTGGTCGGCGATCCGGTTCTCCGGGAAGTTGTAGGTGCGGATGCGCTCGGAGCGGTCGACGGTGCGCACCTGCGAGCGGCGGGCCGCGGCGGCCTCCGCGTCCTGGGCGGCTCGGCGGGCGTCCAGCAGGCGCGAGCGCAGGATCCGCAGGGCCTGCTCCTTGTTCTGCAGCTGGCTCTTCTCGTTCTGGCAGGAGACGACCATCCCCGTGGGCAGGTGGGTGATACGCACGGCGGAGTCGGTGGTGTTGACGCTCTGCCCGCCCGGACCCGAGGAGCGGAAGACGTCGATGCGCAGGTTCGCGGGGGCCATGTCCTCGGCGAGGACCTCGGCCTCGTCGGCCTCATCGGCCTCGGGCATCACCAGCACGCCGACGGCGGAGGTGTGGATGCGGCCGGCCGATTCGGTCACCGGCACCCGCTGGACCCGGTGCACGCCGCCCTCGTACTTCAGGTGCGCCCAGACGCCGTCGGCGGGAGCGGGAGAGCCCTTCGCGCGGATCGACACGGCCGCGTCGCGCAGCCCGCCGAGCTCGGAGTCCGCCGAGGAGAGGACCTCGAAGGCCCAGCCGCGGGCGGTCGCGTAGTGGCGGTACATCCGCAGCAGCTCCGCGGCGAACAGCGCGGACTCCTCTCCCCCGGCCCCGGCCTTGACCTCGAGGATCACATCGCGGGCATCGTCCACGTCGCGCGGGGCGAGCAGCTCCTCGAGCTCCCCGGAGATCTCGGCGCAGCGCGCGGCGAGGGCGTCGGCCTCCCGGGCGAGCTCCGGATCGTCCGCCCCCAGCTCGCGGGCGGTCGCGAGATCCTCGCGCGCTCCGGCGAGCTCATGGTGCAGGCGCACGATCGGCGTGAGCTCCGCGTAGCGGCGGCCGACGCGGCGGGCGCGGGCGGCATCGGCGTGGAGGTCGGGATCGGCCATCTCGCGCTCGAGGCGCTCGTGCTCGGCGACGAGGGCGTCCAGACCGTCCATGCTCTGCTCTCCTGATGCGGTCGCGGTGTGCGGTTCGACGGGCGTGCGGGTGCCGGTGGGCCACGGGGTCCGTCCGGGGCCGGTCGACTGACGGCTCGATCGACGGCGGGGGCCGGTGAGCCGGAAGACCTGTCCGACCACGGTCGCCGGCACGCTCCTCGACGATGGCCCCGGACATGCGACGACGCCGGCGGTCCCTCGGGGACCGCCGGCGTCGTGGCGGAAGCTTACTTGGCGGCCTTCTTGCCGTAGCGAGCCTCGAAGCGGGCGACGCGGCCGCCGGTGTCGAGGATCTTCTGCTTGCCCGTGTAGAACGGGTGGCAGGCCGAGCAGACCTCGATCGAGATCTTGCCGTCGGTCTTGGTGCTGCGGGTCGTGAAGGTGTTGCCGCAGGTGCAGGACACCGTGGTCTCCACGTACTCCGGGTGGATGCCGCTCTTCATCTCATGTCTCCTTGTGTCGCAGTCGCTGGGTCGGCGCCCGGCGGGGGCCGTGAACCAGAACCGCCGTCGATTGTGCCACGGCCGATCACCGCGGCGCACGGGGTCCGGCGCGGGCGTGATGAACGTCCCGCCGCGCCGGCTGGGGGTGCAACGCCCCGGGGTGCTCGCGCATTCCCGGGGCGTCGCGGGGTCGATCAGCTCGCGCCCGGCGTGGTCTTCTGGACCGTCATCAGGAACTCGGTGTTCGACTGGGTCTTCTTCACCCGCTCGAGGAGTAGCTCGATGGCCTGCTGCTGCTCGAGGGTGCCGAGCACCCGGCGCAGCTTCCACATCACCGCGAGCTCCTCAGGGCTCATGAGGGCCTCCTCGCGGCGGGTGGAGGACGCGTTGACGTCCACCGCCGGGAAGATGCGGCGCTCGGCCAGGTGGCGCGACAGGCGCAGCTCCATGTTGCCGGTGCCCTTGAACTCCTGGAAGATCACCTCGTCCATCGTGGAGCCGGTCTCGATGAGCGCGGTCGCCAGGATGGTCAGGGAGCCGCCGCGCTCGATGTTGCGGGCCGCGCCGAAGAACCGCTTGGGCGGGTACAGCGCCGAGGCGTCGACGCCGCCGGACAGGATGCGGCCCGAGGCCGGGGCGGCCAGGTTGTAGGCGCGCGCCAGGCGGGTGATCGAGTCCAGCAGCACCACCACGTCCTTGCCCATCTCCACCAGGCGCTTGGCGCGCTCGATCGCGAGCTCGGCGACGATCGTGTGGTCCGAGGCGGGGCGGTCGAAGGTCGAGGCGATGACCTCGCCCTTGACGGTCCGCTGCATGTCGGTGACCTCCTCGGGGCGCTCGTCGACAAGCACGACCATGAGGTGGACCTCGGGGTTGTTGGCGGTGATCGAGTTGGCGATCTGCTGCAGGATCATCGTCTTGCCCGCCTTGGGCGGCGCGACGATGAGGCCGCGCTGGCCCTTGCCGATCGGCGAGACCAGGTCGATGATGCGCGGCGTCACGCCCGTGGGCGCGGTCTCCAGGCGCAGGCGCTCGTCCGGGTACAGCGGGGTGAGCTTGGTGAAGTCGAGGCGGCCGCGGGCGCGCTCCGGCGTCATGCCGTTGACGGTGTCGACGGAGACCAGCGGAGCGAACTTCGAGGTGTTCTGCCGGTTGTTGCGGCGCTGGCGGGCCGACATGCTCGCCTGCTCGAACGCGGACTGGTCGTCGCCGCCCTTGGGGGCCTTGGCCTGTCCGGTGATCGCATCGCCCTTGCGCAGCCCGTGCTTCTTGACCTGGGCGGTGGTCACGTAGACGTCGCTGGGGGCCGGGAGGTAGCCGGTGGTGCGGATGTAGGCGTTGTTGTCGCGGATGTCGAGGATGCCGGCGACGGACACGAGGTCCTCGCCCTCGCGGACCTCGCTCTCCTCGTCGCGGCCGGAGCTCTGGCCCTGGCTGGGCCCGCGGTCCTCGCCGTTGCGGTTGCGGCGCTTGCGGTCGCGCGAGCGGTTGCGGCTGCGGCGATTGCGGCGATCGTCGCCGTCCTCGCCCTGCTCGTCGCGGTCGCCGCGCCCGTTCTGGCCGCGGTCGCTCTGCTCGCCGCGGTCGTTGCCGGACCCGCGGTCGTCCCGGTCGCGGCGGGGGCGGTCCGAGCCGTCACGCCCCTCCTGGGAGCGGTCGGGCAGCACGAGCTCGTCGACGCTGCGGGGGCGCTCGCGGCGCGTCCGGCCCTGCCGGTCGCCGCGATCGCCGTCCTGACGATCCTTCTGATCCTGGCGCTGCTCGCCGCGGTCCTGGCGGTTGCTCTGATCCTGGCGCTGCTCGCCGCGGTCCTGCCGGTCGCTCCGGTCCTGGCGCTGCTCGCGCTCGGAGCGGTCGCTGCGACCGCCCTGATCCGCACCGTCGGGGCGCTCATCGCGACGCGGCCTCTCACGGCGCTCGGTCCCGGCGGTCCGCTCGGCCTCGTCGCCGCTGCCCTCTGCGCGCGCAGGCGCCTGCTCCGCGCGCGGCGCGGGCTCGCGGGCCGGGGCCTCGGCACGCGGGGCGGTGCTGGTCGGCTGCGATGCCTCGGCGCGCGGGGCGGTGCTGGTCGGCTGCGATGCCTCGGCGCGCACGGCGGCGGCACCGGAGGGCACGGATGCGCCGCCGGAGCGGATCGCCTCGACGAGCTCGGACTTGCGGAGGCGACGAGCGCCCTTGATGCCGAGCTCGGCGGCCATGGCCTGCAGCTCGGGAAGCTTCTTGGATGCGAGCTGGCCGGAGTCGCCCGCTGCGGAGGTGTCGGTCACCCTGTGTCCTTTCAGGTCAGGCCGCTCGGCCTGCGTGGGGTGGTTCGGCGTGGCGTCCGGTCCCGCTGCCGCCGTCCAGGCGGCGGGGATCCGGTGGCACGCGGCCCGTCCGCACCCGGGGCGCGGCCCCGTGCCGCGCACAGGGATCGCCTCGGTGGATGCGAGGGGCGTGGAGCGCGGCGGCGGTGCTCCTGCGGAATTCTTCGTGGAACCACCGCGGGCGGCCGAGGGAGGATCGCCTCTGGGATCACATGCTCGACATCGCCGGGGGCGACATCGGATGGATCGGAGAATCGGGATCGTCCCGCTCGACTGCGAGCGACGCAGGAGACGCGCCGAAGCGCACGGTCAGGCTAGCACGTGCCCGCATCCCGCGCGTCCAGGACGCGCGGCGGGCCGGACGAACAGCAGACCTGACGGGCAGCAGACCTGACAGACAGCAGACCCTGACGGACAGCGGACCAGACGGACCTGCGTCGGGTCACGCCTGCGTCAGGTGCGCCCCGCGACGATCCAGGCCCACCCGCGCCGAGCGCCAGGCGCCCGGATCCGCCACGACCCGGCGCACCAGGCCGCCGAGCCGGCCGTCGGCACCCGCCATGACCAGCACCGTCGGCCCGGCGCCGGAGATCGTGGCCGGATAGCCCTCCTGGCGCAGCACCCGCACGAGATCGACGCTCTCGGGCATGCCCGGGGCGCGCTGCGCCTGGTGCAGACGCTCCTCGGTCGCCTCCATCAGCAGGCTCGGGTCCTTCGTCAGGGCATGGATGAGCAGCGCCGCCCGCCCCGCGGTGAACGCCGCATCGGCGTGGGGCACCGTCTCGGGCAGGAGCGAGCGGGCCCGCGCCGTCGACAGCTCGGTCCCGGGCGACAGCACAACGGGGTCGATCGTGCCGTCGTCGGGGACGTCGAGCACGGCGGTGCGGGCGCTGCCGTTCGTCGTCCACGAGACCGTCACCCCGCCGGTGATCGCGGGCGCCGCATTGTCGGGATGCCCTTCCATCTCGGTCGCGAGGTCCAGGACCGCCTGGTCGTCGAGCGCCTCGGGATCGGCCAGCAGCCCGCGCGCGAGCAGCAGGCCCGCGACCACGGCCGCCGCCGAGGAGCCGAGCCCGCGGCCGTGCGGGATCCGGTTCGTGCAGTGCATGCGGACGCCCGTCTGCGGAGCCCCCGCATGATCGAGGCCGAGCCGGAGCGCGCGGACGACCAGGTGGTCCTCCCCCGTCGGCACCTTTCCCGCGCCCTCGCCGTGGACGGTCACCTCGGTGCCGCCGGCGATCGCCTCCATGCGCACCGCGTCGTGGAGGCCCAGCGCCATGCCCAGGGCGTCGAAGCCGGGGCCGAGGTTGGCGCTCGTGGCGGGGACGACGACCCGGGCGCTGGTGCGGGCGATCCTCATCTCAGAGGGCCGCGAGACCGAGGACCTCGGCCGCCGCGTTGACGTCCGCCTCGATCAGCGTGGGGGTCAGGTCGCGCTGGGACAGCGCGGTGTCGATGTCCTTGAGCCCGTTGCCGGTCACCGTGATCGCGATCGTCGCGCCCGTGGGGACCTCGCCGCGTCCGGCCTTGAGCAGCAGCCCGGCGACGCCCGCGGCCGAGGCGGGCTCGACGAAGATCCCGACCTCGCCGGCGAGCATCGCCTGCGCCTGGAGGATCTGCTCGTCGGTGACGGCCTCGATCACGCCGCCGGAGTCGTCGCGCGCGGCCACCGCCAGGTCCCACGACGCCGGGGCGCCGATGCGGATCGCGGTGGCGATCGTCTCCGGGTCCGGGATCGGGCGCCCGGCCACGAAGGGCGCGGCACCGGCGGCCTGGAAGCCCCACATCGCGGGCGTCGACGCGGTGATGCCCTTGTCGCGGTACTCGCGGTAGCCCATCCAGTAGGCGGAGATGTTGCCGGCGTTGCCGACGGGCAGGATGTGGATGTCCGGGGCCGTCCCCAGGGCGTCGCACACCTCGAAGGCCGCGGTCTTCTGCCCCTGCAGGCGGTACGGGTTCACGGAGTTCACGAGCTCGACGGGGAACTGCGCGTCGAGCTTGCGGGCGATCTCGAGACAGTCGTCGAAGTTGCCGTCGACGGCGATCAGCTGCGCGCCGTGGACGATCGCCTGGGCGAGCTTGCCCGCCGCGATCTTCCCCTGGGGCAGCAGCACGGCGCAGCCGATGCCGGCGCGCGTCGCGTAGGCGGCGGCCGAAGCGCTCGTGTTGCCGGTCGACGCGCACACGACCGTCTGCGCGCCGTCGCTCACGGCGCGCGACATCGCCGAGACCATGCCGCGGTCCTTGAAGGAGCCGGTCGGGTTCATGCCCTCGACCTTGATGTGGACCTCGGCGCCCACGGCCGCCGAGAGGGTCGGCGCGTGCACGAGGGGTGTGCCGCCCTCCCCCAGCGTCAGGAGGGTGTCGGAGTCCGCGAACGGCAGGTGCTCCCTGTACTCGGCGATCACGCCGCGCCACTGATGTGCCATGGGGGTCATTCTCCTTCGACGCGCAGGACCGAGTCCACCGCGATGACGGAGGGCGCGGCCCCCAGCGCCGCCAGCGCGTCGGTCATCGCGGCCTCGAGGGCGCGATGGGTGACGATGCCGATGCGGGCCCGCGCCGGACGCGCCTGCTCCTCGGCCGCCGCGCCGCCCTCGGCGGCGCCGTCGTGGTCGTCGCCCTCGATCGGCTCCTGGTGGATCGTGGCGATCGAGATGCCGTGCGCCGAGAGCGTGCCTGCGACGCCCGCGAGGACGCCCGGCTCGTCGACGACGGTGAGGGCCACGTAGAAGCCGTTGCGCAGCTCGTCGATCGGCGCGATCGGCAGCGAGGCGTAGCGGGACTCCCGCGGCCCCTTGCCGCCGTGGACCTTCAGCCGCGCGACGGACACGAGGTCGCCCAGGACGGCGGAGGCCGTCGGCGCGCCGCCCGCGCCCTGGCCGTAGAACATGAGGGAGCCCGCGGCCTCGGCCTCGACGAACACCGCGTTGTAGGCCTCGGAGACCGAGGCCAGCGGGTGCTCGCGCGGGATCATCGTGGGATACACGCGGGCGGAGACGCGCTCGGTGCCGTCGGCGTCCTCGAGGCGCTCGACGATGCTCAGCAGCTTGACCACGCGGCCCATGCGGGAGGCCGCGGCGATGTCATCGGCGCTCACGCGGGTGATGCCCTCGGCGTGGACGTCGCCCATGCCCACGCGGGTGTGGAAGGCGAGGGAGGCGAGGATCGCGGCCTTGGCGGCGGCGTCGAGGCCCTCGACATCGGCGGTCGGATCGGCCTCCGCGTACCCGAGCTCCTGGGCCCGGGCCAGGGCGTCGGCGAAGTCCGCTCCCGTGCGGGTCATCGCGTCCATGATGTAGTTCGTCGTGCCGTTCACGATGCCGAGCACCCGACGGATCCGGTCGCCCGCGAGGGACTCGCGGATCGGGCGCACGAGCGGGATGGCCCCGGCCACGGCGGCCTCGAAGTGGAGGTCGACGCCCGCGGCATCCGCGGCCTCGTACAGCTCCGCGCCGGACTGGGCGAGCAGCGCCTTGTTGGCGGTCACGACGCTCGCGCCGTGGGCCATCGCCTCGAGGATCAGGGAGCGGGCGGGCTCGATCCCGCCCATCAGCTCGACGACGAGGTCGGCGCGGCGCACGAGATCCTCCGCATCCTCCGTCAGCAGCGCCGGATCGACGTGCGGGCCGCGGTCCTTGGAGCGATCGCGCACGCTCACGCCGATCACCTCGAGCGGGGCGCCGACGCGCTGGGCGAGATCCGCCCCCTGCTCCGCGAGCAGACGCAGCACCTCGGTGCCCACCGTCCCGGCACCGAGGACGGCGATCGTGAGGGCGGCGGGGGCGTCGGCGGACGCCTCGGG
>NZ_FWFG01000092.1 GCF_900163655.1 Brachybacterium nesterenkovii | reverse complement strand
CCGTTCGAGGATTCTGTGGAAGGTTGACTCGAAGGATCACACGGTGGCCGCGTCCTCGTCAGAGACGATCACTGCGGCCACCGCGCTACACCACTATGCGGGACTCAACTGCATTACGGGCCGGTAACTAGTCTCGCGACCACACAATGGACCGTCGGTAGTAGCCAGTCAGACCCTCCTTCTTCAACGTTCACGTAACCCCCTCGTTCAACTAGGCTCGAGTGGAGAGGTATCATCGCCTTGGGGGTACCAGAGAGTGTCTGGCAAGGACGCGGCCGCTGCCGTCCAGGTCCAACCTGACGCGCACTGGTTCGCTCACATCTCAGTGCCGGGCAAAAAAATTGCTCTGGAATCTTAACGTAGAGATAAGAGTGCATTGTGAGCAAGGGGATCTGGCACAAAGGGTTAGGCTTGATGGCCGCCGCCGCATTGACCTTTACTTTCTGGGGGTCGGCATCCGCAGAGCCGCAGCTGCAACCTATCGATGCGATCCTTTCCGAAGTTCCTGAGGTCATACTTGACGAGGCCGTGCCCCTCTCTATCGATTCGGCGACCGGTGACGTCTGGAATGACGACCGGACAGTCTCCATTAGAGAGAACCCAGACGGACTCCTCGGTGTCGAGATGCCAGAAGAGGCTCTCGGCATTAGCCTTCCCGTGGAGCACTCGGGAAAGCGTGATTTTAGAGGGAGCTCCGAAACGCCCTCGTGGGAGGATAGCGACGGCGTGACCTTCACCCCGCTCGTTACGCCCGAAGGGGATGTGCAGATCAACACAATTATCCCAGATGCCGACGCCCCTCAACGGTATGCTTACGACCTGAGCATTCCGGACTATTCAAGCGTGGAAGAAACCGGAGGGGCGCTCCTCTTCATGGATGCCGGCGGGAACATGATCGCCGGACTGGCTCCGGCCTGGGCGGTAGACGCCGCTGGCCAATCCATCCCTACGCACTTTGAAATCGACGGCAAGACTGTAACCCAGGTCGTCGAATTTACTGAAGACACACAATTCCCCGTTGTTGCTGACCCATTCCTCGGCAAGAACCTGTTCAAGTCTATAGGCACTAAGTATGGCAAGTACTATGGGGTATATACAAACGTCGTCACTTTGAACCTAAGTACCTGGGGGTGGGCGGTTTACAGCGGAGCAGGCGCGGGCGTAGGTGGTCTCGCCGCAGGTCAGGCGATCCTCAACACCAATGGCTGGAACGAAGCCCTTGCCAAGGGCGGCAAGGTAAAGACTCAGCTCCTCTCGAAGAAGAGCATGCGACAGCAGTTCTCTTGCCACGCCCTTGGGGCAATCGCGGCAGGCACCTGGGAGCTGGAAACCTTCCGGGTCAACAGGACGTCACACTGGTCCTACGGCTCGGGCATCCATCGCTGCAATTGGACGACGGCCAACAAGACTTGAGCTCCTTGAGGAGTTAGCGTAGTCGGTACAGGTTGACAGCCCTCCAGCGGTCGCCGCTCATTCATGAACAGCAATAGCTACAGGAGGTTGGCTCGATGGAATCACCTAAACGGGCTCGCGGGGTTGGCGGGAAGATACTTCTAGTGGCCGCACTGGCCTTAGTCGCGATAGTTGCGGTGACACTTGGGGTTAGGTCGTATTTCTTTCCAGGCGTATCCATCGGAGACATCATAGAAAACCAGCCGGGCCTCGGTGAAGTTAGAGACGTTACGGGGGAGTACTGCGCCAACGAGATCGGCTGTCAGGAGGCTTGGGAAACCCAGTACGGAGTGTATATGCAATTCGACTCCAGGGCTGAGGCTACGCATTGGGCTACGATCTTCGGGGGCGAGGGGGCGCAGTGGAAGAATTTTGTTCTGGATGCACGCGATCGTGATCTCAGTTCAGACGAACGTGTCACTGCCGTGCAAATTCTTCTAGTGTACGACGGCGTCTGAGATCGCATCTCAGCGGGTAATCTGACGTGCCCTGCTCCTCGCCACGAGGGCAGGGCACTTCTCTGACCTGCTGATCTACTGATCCACTGCGCTGGAACGCCACCACCAGCCTCGAAGGCAAGGGGCGCAGCCCCGCGGCAGCACATCGCCCGTAGCCACGATCCTGCGGACGCTCTGCTGTCCTGCGCGCCCGCTGTCTGTACTGGCTCTCCGCGGAGGCTGATGCCCGGCCCGCCTCTCGGGCAGTCCTGGGCTCGGGCACGTGAGCACCAGGGACGCGCTGCGGCGAGTTCGTGCGAATGACCCTGCGCTCGGCAAGGTCTGCCTGGGGCAGGGTCATGACCGCTCCTCGGGTCCGGGGTGGGGCTTCACAGTACGGGCGGGGGCCGCGCAGCGGTAGGTGCCTCCGACATGGCGACCGCAGGCGACGAGGCGCGCGGCCACGAGCGATCCGCCGAGGCCGGCCGCGATGTCGCCGGCAGTGTCCCATGGCGCGACCTCGACGCGCGCGTCGACCTGCTGGTGGCCCCACAGCTCGAGGACTTCCCAGCCGACCGCCATCACCGCGCCGGCGCAGATGATCGTGCGCGTGCTCGGGCGCCGCAGCACGTGCGCGGCGAGCACGGCCAGGCAGCCGGTGAGCGCGGCGTGCACGGGGATGTCCCAGCCCGGGACGCGCTCGTAGAGGTGGGCGTAGGAGCTCACGGCGGCGACGAGGGCGACGATCGTCGTCGCCGCCTCCCAGCGGCGGGGCAGGTCCGAGCGCCAGGCGACGACCTGTGCGAGGGCCACGAGCATCGCGACCCAGGCGTCGACCCACCGTCCGCTCAGCGCGAGCGCGAGGGCCATCGCGAGGCCCGACCAGCGCCAGATCCTCACGACGAGCCCGCCGCGGGATGGTCGTCGCGCCTGTGGTCCCGTCGAGCACGAGCACCTGCGAGGCGATCGGCAGGGGCGGCCGCGACACGGGCGGCCCATCGCTCCCACGGCGTCGAGCGCGACCAGCCGATCTCGAGGGTGCGGACCGCACGTCGCCATCGCGTGCGGGCGGCCGTGCCGCCCCGCAGCGCCCGAGGGGACATCCCCACGCCGACCGAGCGGCGCAGGAGCACCCGCTCGTCGTGCCGGACGGAGAAGGACAGCAGCATGTCGTCGTGCACGTCGGGACCGCCTCCGGGTTCCTCACCGAGCGGGAGGTCCGCCCGCACCGAGCGCCACCACGAGCGGCGTATCGACATCGTGGTCCCGAACAGCGGGACATGGCCGAGCGCGGCGCCGGCGGCGATCAGGTACCCGCCGACGTAGAGCAGCGAGGCGAGGAGCCCGAGGGGCTCGGGCAGTGCGAAGCGGCCCGGGCCGGTGACGGCGACGACGGCACGGGGCCGGAGGAGACGTCCGTGCCGCCCCGCCTGCGCGCCGGCCGTCCCCGGGGTGTCGCGGTGAGCCGCGAGATGACCGGCGAGCCAATGGCGCGGGGGCCGGGAATCGGCGTCGCAGCGCACGATGATCTCCCCGCGCGCCGCGTCGTACCCCGCTGACGACGCGGCGAGGATCCCGGGCCGCTCCTCGCGCACGACGGTGCAGCCGGCCGCGCGAGCGAGCGCCGCCGTCTCGTCGCGCGAGGCGTTGTCGACCACGATCACCTCGCGCGGGCGCACCGACTGCACGGCGAGGCACGTGAGCAGGCCCCGCAGCTCGCGCGCATCGTCGCGCACGGGGACGACGACCGAGCACGGGGAGGCCGGATCGGTCACGACACGCGTGACCGGCCCCGTCAGATCGGCGGATGCGCCCACAGCAGCACCATCGTCACGAGGAATCCGGCCGCGAAGTTCATCCACAGGAACCGGGCCCAGCCGCGGTGCGCCTCGAATGCGCGGTCATCGTGCAGCGAGCGGAAGGGCCAGATGTTCACGATGTAGCCGAGCGGGATCATCGCGAGCAGCCGCTCGGGGAAGGGCACGAGGAGCATGAGGGCGCTCGCGAGCGCGTACAGCGCGATCGCGACCCGGACCGTGCGCGCCGCGCCGAGCACCGTGCCGATCGACGCGAGTCCCGCGTCGCGATCGGCGCCAATGTCCTGCACCGCGCCGAAGGCCTGGCTCGCCATGCCCCATGCGAAGAAGGCCGCGAGGGCCGCGAGGGCGATCGCCCCCGGGCTCGTGCCGGCCATCAGGAGGCCGACCACGGCGGGCCCGGCGAAGTGGGTCGCCGAGGTCGCCGAGTCGAGGAATGGGATCTCCTTGAACCGCAGGCCACGGACGCTGTAGGCGACCACGGCGAACATCACGACCACGAGGGCGATGCCCGAGGCGAGGGTGCCGACCGCGAGGAGGTACACCAGCAGCGGCGCGCACGACACGGCGGAGGCGACGAGGATGCCGCGGTGCTCGGCGGGATCGACGAGCGCGCCCTCGACCCCGCCCTTGCGGGGATTGCGCAGGTCGGATTCGTAGTCGAACACGTCGTTGACCCCGTACATCGCGAGGTTGTAGGGGATGAGGAAGAACAGGCACCCGAGCCAGAACGTGAGATCCGCGCCGCCCCCGGCCAGCAGGTAGGCCGCGCCGAAGGGGTATGCGGTGTTGACCCACGAGAGCGGACGCGACGTGGAGACGAGGGTGCGCAGCGACGGGCGCGCGATCGCAGAAGTCATAAGGCGCTCACCGCACCAGGAGGGGGAACAGGCCCACCATCGCGAGCGACCACAGCGCGTGCACGAGGAGCGGGGCCCACGGACGGCCCGTGCGCTCGAGCGCCGCCATCGCGACGAGCCCCAGCGGGATCGCGACGAGCACGAGACCGATGCTCCCGGTCGCGAGCGTCGCGAGGGCGTAGAGCACGGTCGGGATGATCCAGCGCGCGCTGCCACGGGTGATCCGCGGCAGCGCGAGCCGGAAGAAGGCCTCCTCGGCGGCTCCGGCGATCAGCGCGATCGCGAGCACGAGCAGCGCGGGAGCCGACTCGGCGGTGTCGAGCGCGATGTCGACCCAGGGGCGCGTGGACGGGATCGCGTGGAGCACGAGTCCGCCCACGAGGCATGCGAGGGCGAACACGACACCGAGGATCATCGCGGTCGCGACGGCACGGCTGCCCGCCATCGGAGGCGACATCGGTGCGGTCCGATGGTGCACGAGGGCGCAGATCGCCAGCCCGCCGGTGGTCCAGACGGCGGCGAGCAGGAGGCTCGACAGGACGAAGGCGAGGGTCCCGGCGGTCGTCGCGCTGTCGCCCTCTCCCGAGGCGAAGGTCAGGCTCAGCGCGAGCGGTCCGGCGATGAGCGCGGCGATCGCGACCGTCCAGGCGATCGCGGTGCGCCGAGCGTCGTGGGGGGGCGCGGTCACGGACGAGCTCATGCGTATCCCCGCCGGTCGGCGAGGCCGTCGGCGAGGGCGTCGGCGAGGACCGCGACGGCACGGGCCCGGGTCGGTCGGTGCGCGAGCCAGGCCGTCCGCCCGCGCACGCCTTCGGGCACGCCGACGAGGCGCACGCAGATCCGGCCCAGGCGGCCGGCCCCGGCGTCGCCGGTGCCGGGCTCGGCCGACACGCTGAGCCACATGCGGCCCTCGCGGCGATCGTCGCGGTGCAGCGTCATCGTGTCCGGCGCCGTCCCGGCCTCGAGGGTCCAGGCGTCGCGACCGTCCGCGAGGCCCGTCAGGAGCGGCGAGCGCGCGCCGAGCAGGCGGCGCAGACGCTCGGGCATCTCGTGCGGCCGGGCGGCGACGCGCTCGGCCTCGATCGTGCGCCGACGGATGCCGGCCCAGGCCGGATCCGAGGGCT
This sequence comes from Brachybacterium nesterenkovii, assembly GCF_900163655.1. Taxonomy (GTDB): domain Bacteria; phylum Actinomycetota; class Actinomycetes; order Actinomycetales; family Dermabacteraceae; genus Brachybacterium; species Brachybacterium nesterenkovii. The sequence continues at coordinate 77,732 of NZ_FWFG01000092.1, read as the reverse complement.
GCACCGCCGCGGCGCCGAGCCCGAGCGCGCGGCGCGGGTGCTCGAGATCGGCCAGCTCGGCGCACCGGTTGGGCGCGACCGCCCGCCGTACGGCCTCGCGGTACGGCGTGGGGCCGCCCGGGGGAGGGTCGAGCACCGCGTCGATCGTGTTCCCGTACGAGACGGCGTCGTGCTGCATCGACTCGGCCAGCGGCATCGCGATCGCGCGCGGGACCGGCGTGACCAGGGAGATCCACAGGCCCGACAGGCGCGCCGCCGGGACGGGCAAACCGAGGACCCGGCGCCGCGCGAGGCCCGCCTCCTCGGCGGCGATCGTGAGGAGGTCGGCGAAGCGCAGGTCGCTCCCGCCGCCCCCGACGGCGAACGCGCCGTCGATCGGGGTGCGCGTCGTGACGGCCGCGACGAGGTAGTGCAGGACGTCGTCGATCGCGATCGGCTCGATGCGGTTGGTGACCCAGGACGGCGCCGGCATGACGGGCAGGACGTCGGCGAGGTGCCGGATGATCTCGAAGCTGGCGGAACCTCCGCCGATCACGGTCGCGGCCTGCAGGACCGCGACCGGCACGCTGCCCGACGAGAGGATCTCCGCGACCCGCTCGCGCGAGGCCATGTGCTCGCTCAGCTCCTCGGTCGGGACGTCCGGGTGGAGGCCGGAGAGGTAGACGATGCGCCCGACGTGCGCCGCGGCGGCCTCGTCGCGCAGGATCGTCGCCATCTGCGCTTCGCGCTCGGAGTAGCCGCGCCCGCCGGACATCGCGTGGACGAGGAACACGACGGCGTCGACGCCCTCGAGCGCGCGGCGCACGCTCTCGCCATCGGCCAGGTCGAGCTCTGCGAGCTCGACGTCCTCGGCCCAGGGGCGGTTCTCCATCGCATCGGGGGAGCGTCCGCCCGCGCGCACGCGGGCCCCTGCGGCGAGCAGCGCCGGGACGAGGCGCCCGCCGACGTAGCCGGAGGCTCCCGTGACCAGCACGAGCGGTGATGTGTGGGACATGTCTGCTCCTTCGTCAGTGCGGCTCTCAGCGCCAGGGGCCGGGTGTGTCACGAGCTGCGGTCCGTCAGGGCCGCGATGAGCGCGTCGAGTACGTCGCGGGCCTCGGCGGGGAGGTCCGCCGCCCGGAGCAGGCGCCGCGCGTCCTCGATGGCCTCCGCGATCATGCGCTCGACCTCGTCGCGCGCGCCGCCGGCCTCGAGGGCCGCACGGATCGTCGCGGCGTCGGCGGCGTCGAGGTCCGCGGCGCCGAAGCGTGCGGAGATCCTCTCCCAGTGCGGGGTGCGCCTCGCGAGAGCGATGAGCACGGTCTGCTTGCCCTCGCGCAGATCCGACAGGGCGTCCTTGCCGTGCGCGGCCGGGTCGCCGAACGTCGACAGGAGGTCGTCCTGCAGCTGGTAGGCGGTGCCGAGCCGACGACCGGCCGCGACGAGCGCGTCGTCGAGGTCCGTGCGCCCGGCGAGGACGGCGGCGAGGCGCAGGGGGAGCGCGATGGAGTACGAGCCGGTCTTGAGGAACTCCATCTCGAGGATCCCGAGGATGCCGGTCTCGTGCAGGCCGTCGGCGAGGAGCACGTCGAGGTTCTCTCCCGCGACGGTGTGGGCGGTCGACTCGGCGACGAGGTCGAGGATGCGCTCCCGGGCCGACGCGGGCAGGTCGAGGCGGCCCAGCAGTCCGTGGGCGGTGCTGAGCATGAGGTCTCCGACGAGGATGGCCGCGCTGCGGGCCCAATGCAGCCGAGCGGCCGGCGGGACGCTGCTCGCGCCGTCCGAGCGTCCGCGCGGACTCATGCCGCCGCTGCGTGCGCGGAGGACGCCGATGAGATTGGGGCCGCCCCGTCGGCTCAGGTCGCCGTCGATCACGTCGTCGTGCAGGAGGAAGGCGAAGTGGAGCAGCTCGAGTGCGACGGCGATGCGCACGGCCGCGGCGCGGACGCACTCTGCGAGCCCCCGGGAGCCGGTGAGTCCCTCGGCCGCGGACAGCAGGATCCGTGGGCGCAGCATCTTGCCGCCGCCCAGGCACTCGACGGCCGCATCCCACAGCTCGGTGCTCTCGGGGCCCGTGGCGACGGCGCGGGCCCGGCCGTCCGCCAGGGTCTCGGCGAGCGCGGCGTCGAAAGCTGCCCGGTGCGCGTCGAGAGAGGCCGTCATGGTGCGGGCCGCTCGAGCGCGGCGAGGATCTCGGGGTCGGCGAGGTGGCCGACGAGCCATGGGCTCAGGAGGAACGGGGCGTTGCGGGCGGTGGCCGCGACGTCGTCCACATGCGCCCAGGCATGGTCCATCACCTCGTCCGGCGCCGGGTGCGGGAGCGCGTCGGGATCACCGGCGTACTCGGCCAGGAGAACGGGGCACACCTCGTTCTCGACGATCCCGCTCGCGTCGACGGCGCGATAGCGGAAGTGCGGGCCGATCGGCCGGAGCGGGCTGATCAGGGCAGGGTCCAGGTGCAGCTCGCGCCCGCAGCGGCGCAGCACGGCATCGACCGTGTCCTCGCCCGGCGCGGGGTGCCCGCAGACCGTGTTGGTCCACACCCCGGGCCACGTGCGCTTGGACAGGGCGCGGCGGGTGAGGAGGACCCGCCCGCGCGCGTCGCGCAGATGGAGGGAGAACGCGAGATGCAGCGGGGTGTCGGTCGTGTGGACCGTCGCCTTGGGGGCGGTGCCGTTCGGAGCTCCCGACGCGTCGAGCAGGACGACGGTCTCTGTCCACGGGGCGGAGGTCGATGACGCGGGCGGGGTCGACATGGCGCCATCTTAGTGACGCCCGCGGCGCAGACCTGGACGCGCGAGCCACAGACTGGGAAGGAGCACGGCCGCGAGCACGACGTAGGCGAAATCCTCCACCGGAGCGAGGCCAATCCGGGTCCCCACCAGGTGGTCCGCCTCGTACCGGAAGAGACCGGCTGCGATCATGAGCGAGTCGAAGACGGCGGTGAAGAGGGCGACGACGCCGAACGTGATCGCCATGAGCACGACGATGCGGCCTCGGTCCCGCCGCCGCCGCAGGAGGAGGGCGCACGCGAGCGCGACCAGGACGATGACGACGGCGTTGACGGCGACGTAGGTCATCGCGACCCCTCTCGGTGGCGGCGCGCCGCGAGCGCGGAGCGTGCGCGCTCCGCGCCCGTGAACACGAGCATCGTGAAGTGGCACAGGAACCACAGGAAGAACGGCTCCTCGATCGTCAGGTGCGGCACGATCTCGACCCCCGTCAGGAACGGCCCCGTCCCGCGCTCGAAGATCCCCAGCCGGATGCACACGAGATCCCACGCGAGGAACGCGCCGACGCCGATCGCCTGGATCGCGAGAGCGCGCCGCGCATCGGCGAACAGGTAGAGGCGCCAGCGGTGATCGATCAGGAGCATCGACACCGAGCTCACGAGGATCGCCGCGAGGTACCCCAGGGAGGTCATCGTCGCCGCCGGAGCGCATCCTCGGGCATCGGCCCGTCCGTGCGATCCCCCCGCACCCGCTTGACGACGTTCTCGGCGCTGATCAGGCACATGGGCAGGCCGACGCCCGGCACGGTCGTGGCCCCCGCGTACAGGAGGCCCTCGACCCGCCGGCTCGCGTTCGATCCGCGCAGGAAGGCCGACTGCCGCAGAGTGTGCGCGGGTCCGAGGGCGTTGCCGCGCCACGCGCGGTAATCGGTGGCGAAGTCCGCGGGCCCGATCGTGCGCCGCACCCGCACGCGCCCTGCGAGATCGGGGATGCGGGCCCACGCCGCGATCTGCGCGATCGCCGCATCCGCCGCGGCCTCGATGCGCGGATCGCCCTCGCCGTCGACGCCCCCGTGACCGAGGCTCTCCCCGGGCGCTCCGCCGGGCCCGTCGGGGGCGTCAGGGGAGACCGGGACGAGCACGAACAGGTTCTCCATCCCCTCGGGTGCGACCGACGGATCGGTCGCCGAGGGCATGCACACGTACGAGCTCGCCGGATCGGGCACGACGGGCGCGTCGCCGAACACCGCGTCGAAGTTGGCGTCCCAATCGGCGGTGAAGAACAGGTTGTGATGCGTGAGCTCGGGCAGACGCCCCTCGACCCCCAGGAGCACGAGCACGGCGCCGGGGCCCGACGTGCGCGTGCGCCAGAACGGCTCGGGATAGGTCGCGAGCTCGCGCGGCACGAGCTGCGTCTCGGTGTGGTGGAGGTCTGCCGTCGAGACGACGAGGTCGGCGTCGATGCGCTCCTCGTGCCCGTCGGCCGTGCGCGCCGTGACGCCCGTCGCGAGCGCCCGACGGCCGCGCCGCGCGGCCGTGCGGATCTGCGTGACGTCCACGCCCGTGCGGATCTCGACGCCCGCCCCGCACGCGAGACCGGCGATCGCCGCGACGAGCGCGCCGAAGCCGCCCACGGGGTAGCGGACGCCGTCCTCCATGTCCATCGAGCTCATGAGGTGGTACATGCTCGGCGCGGTGCGGGGCTGGGCCGCGAGGAAGACCGCGGGGTAGCCCAGGATCTGGCGCAGGCGGGTGTCGCGCACGGTGCGCGAGGCGCGCGAGGAGAGCGGCTCGAGCAGGAGGCGCGCGAGGGTTCCCAGGCGCGGCGCGAGCCGCACGAGCGTGCGCAGGGGAATGTGCGAGAACGTCGTGTAGAGGAACGAGCCGACGGCCTTCTCGTACGTCTCGCGCGCCGAGTCGAGGTAGCGCGTGATCGCGGCGCCGCCGCCGGGCTCGACGCTCTCGAACAGAGCCGCCACCTCGTCGCGGCCCGTCACCACGTCGAGCGGTGCCTCGTACTCCTCGCCGAACACGCGATACGCCGGCGTGAGGGTCTCCAGGCGCACGTGGTCCTCCACGCGGGTGCCCAGGAGCGCGAAGAAGTGGTCGAAGCACTCGGGCATGAGGTACCACGACGGGCCGGTGTCGAAGGTGAAGCCGTCCTTCTCCCACGTGCCCGCGCGCCCTCCGACCTCGTCGTTCTTCTCGAGCAGCGTCACGCGGTGGCCGTCGCGCGCGAGCAGAGCGGCCGTCGCGAGGCCTGCGACGCCGCCGCCGATGACGACGACACGCTGGGACCGGTCGCCAGCGGAGGTGGATGCCGTCATGGTCGAGTCCTTCCGGGAATCAGGCCGGGGGCCTCGGTGCCGAGGGCCTGCGCGGCGAGGAGAAGCTTGCGCGTGTTGCCGACACGCACGCGCGTCGTCATGAGGTCGGAGGCACGGGTCGCGCGCAGGCACCGCGAGAGCTCGGCGAAGAGGTCGTGCGCGGTGCGCACCGCGACGCGGCTCGAGGCGGGCAGGGCGGGGATGACCCGTCGCGCGGCGGCCAGATCGTCGTCGATGTCGTCGAGCAGGCGCTCGCGATCGGCGTCGGTGAGCGCGCCCGGGTCGATCCCTGGGAAGTAGGCGCGGCCGCGTTCGCCGGCGTCGGCCGCGAGGTCGCGCAGGAAGTTGACCTTCTGGAAGGCGGCGCCGAGCCGCTGGGCGCCGTCGACGAGCTCGGGGGAGGGTTCGACGGGGCGGGGCGAGCGGTCGGTCGCGAAGATCCGCAGGCACATGAGCCCGATGACCTCCGCGGATCCGTGCACGTACGTCGCGAACGACTCGTCGGTGTGACGGGAGACGTCGAGGTCGGCCCGCATCGACGCGAAGAAGGGGCGGGTGAGGTCGGTGCCGATGCCCGTCGCGCGCGCCGCGAGCGCGAACGCATGGGCCACGAGGTCGGTCGAGAAGCCGAGCTCGAGAGCCTGCTCGGTGCGCCTCTCGTAGTCGTCGAGGAGCTCGGCGATACGCGCGGGAGCAACGGCGTGCTCGGCTGCGGCCCCGTCGACGATCTCGTCCGCCACACGCACGAGCGCATAGACCGAGCGAGTCCGCGTGCGCACCACTCCGCGCAGGAGCTGCGTCGCCAGCCCGAACGACGTCGAGTACCGCGAGATGACTGTGCTCGCGGCCGCCTCGGCGGCGCGGTCGAGCGCCGCGGCCGCGCCGCGCCGACCGCTCATGCCCGCACTCCCATCACGACGCGGCATCCGCCGCCGCGGCGATGTCCTCGGCCGAATCGAGCGCCGACGTGGTCGGCGCGATCCGCGCGTGGGGCGAGCCGCTCGCGCAGCATCCCCGACCGCACACGTCCGGCGTGCCCCCGAAGCCGGACTCCCCGCGGCGCGGGGCGTCCGGGTCCAGTCGCTCCTCGATGAGGTCCACGAGGGCGTCGATGAAGCGCGGGTCCGATCCGGCGGTCGCGACGCGGCGGAACGCGAGGCCGTGCTCGGCGGCGGACTCCTTGGCCTCGGTGTCCAGGTCCCACACCACCTCGACGTGGTCGGTCACGAAGCCGATCGGCACCACGACCACCGCGTCGCACGCGCCGTCGGCCGCGAGGGACTCGATGACGTCGTTGATGTCGGGCTCGAGCCACGGGATGTGCGGGGCGCCCGAGCGCGACTGGTACGCGAGCTCCCAGGCGGGGCGGCCCGCGGCGGCGTCGGCCTCGCCGGAGGCGGCGTCGGGCGCGGTCTCGTGCCCGAGCGCGCCCATCACGTAGCGGCACGCCGCGAGGTGCTGGTCGACGTACCAGCCGCCGGAGCCGGGGCGCCGGGTCTCGACCGGGCCGGAGGCGACGGTCATCGCGAGCGGGATCGAGTGGGTGGAGAACAGCACGCGCACGCGCTCGGGGGCGTGGCCCTCGGCGGCGAGCTCGTCGATCGCCGCGCGCACTCCGTCGACCACCGGGTCTAGGAACCCGGGATGGTCGAAGTACACGCGCACCTTGTCGATCGCGAGGCTGCCCAGCAGGTCGTTCTCGACCAGGGCCTTGCCGAAGTCCTCGCGGTACTGGCGGCACGAGGAGTACGACGAGTAGGCGCTCGTGACGAGCCCCAGCACGGCCGTGTGCCCGTCCTCGTGGATCGTGCGCACGGCATCGGTCGTGTACGGCTCCCAGTTGCGGTTGCCCCAGTACACGGGCAGGTCGGCGTGGCCGCGCTCGGCCAGGCGCGCCTCGAGCGCCGCGATTATCGCGCGGTTCTGCTCGTTGATGGGGGAGCGGCCGCCCATCGCCATGTAGTGGTGGCTGACCTCGACGAGGCGCTCGTCGGGGATGCCGCGCCCGCGCGTCACGTTGCGCAGGAACGGCAGGACGTCGTCGGGCCCCTCGGGGCCGCCGAAGGAAGCGAACAGCACCGCATCGTACGAGCGGGCCTCGGCGCGCCTGCCGTGCGTCGATTCCTCGGTCCCGGGCACGAGGGGCGCGTGCGCGGTGGGGTCGGCATGGTCTCGGACGTCGGGCATCGGTCCTCCGATGTGGGGGATGGCGGTCGGGCGCATCGATCGTAGCCGCGGGACCTGCGAGCGGCGGCGGACGTCAGTCCTGGGGGCGGTGCCGCCGGCCGAAGAGCCGAGGACGGCGCGGCGTCGGCCTCCCGCGCGGCGCGCCCGAGGGCGGGGGCGGGGAGGGCCTCGATCGTGGACCCGTCCCAAGCGGGGACCGTGAGCGCCGCATCGGTGCGCCGCCCCACGGCCTCGGACCCGTTGCGCTCGTCGAATCGGGCCGCGAGGCCGCGCGCTTCATCGGACCAGCGGCGTGCGAGGAAGCCCGCGCGCGCGCCGCCGATGGCGGCATCGGGGCCGAGGTCCTCGGCGGCGCGGCGGGCCACGACGGCAGCTCCCGTGAGGAACCGCATGCGCCCGCCGACAGGACGGGGGTTGTCCTCCAGGATGGGCAGGTACTCCTCGAGCAGCTCGACGGCCTGGCGGGTCTGGCCGCTCCAGGCGCACCACAGCAGGAGGTGGCCGGCGTAGCCGTGCGCGAACGCGTTGTCGAGCAGTCCCGGCCACGCGGACTCGGCGCACTCGATCGCCAGCTCGTGATGGCCCGTCAGCGACAGGGGGAGCAGCGCGAGGGCCTGGAGGCTGTGCGGCTGGCTCCTGCACCCGGGCCGGAGGACCCCGAGGACCCCCACGGCGATCGCGGCCGCGTGGGCGTAGCGGCCCATGGCCTTCTCCAGGCGGATCGCGTCCAGCGCGGCGCAGCCCGTGCACGCCGACAGCGCGTCGGGCACCTCATCCTCGGCGAAACCCTGGCGGTACAGGGCCTCCGGGGCGTCCCCGAGCTTGAGCGCCACCTCCATGCGCAGCTCCTGCTCCGAGTGCCCGCCGAGGCCGGCGCGGGTGCGGACGTCCCGGAAGATCCCGATCAGGGCCTGGAGCTCGTGGCGGGGGACGTCGGGATCCCGGTGCTCTCCTCGATGAGGCGCGTGATCGCGTGGAGGAGGCGCACGTAGGCCCGCTCGTCCGCGCTCTCGCGGTGCTCCTCGAGATGGCGCAGGCACCAGTGCAGGTTCTCGCGGTGCACCTCGAGCGACCGGACGTGCATGTACGACGTGGCCATCCACTGGGTGCGCGCGTCGAACTCGAGCTGCTCGTCCTCGCACAGAGCGGCGCCCAGGATGATGCCCTCGAGGCGCACGAGGTCCTCGCGTGAGTGCGGGTCGTAGCGCGCGAACCGGTCGAGCCGGGCGCGGAGAGCCCGGGCGGAGTGGGTGTCCATCGGAGCGTACGGGCCCAACGTCATAGGTCTCCTCGGGGACGGCAGGGGTCGCGCGGGCGGCCCGTCGGCAGGAAGGTGCTTGCTGCGCTCCCTCGTGGGCACGTCATCGCGCCTCCTATGGAAAGTATTGCGTGGGAGGGCGTCCCGCAACTGATGAAAGGCCCGCCGTGACCGCTTCGTCCGTGGTCAGGCGGTTTTCCGTCGCAGCCGTCCCCGTATGACGTCCAGGGTCCCGGCCGAGCTGTCCACGATGCCGGACGGCGGATCTTCCCGAAATCCGGCATCGACCGGGGCGCACCGCTTGGATATGCCCCTCTCCCCGGCGCCCCGGCGCCGCGATGCGCACAGCCGAGCCACAGCGCGGACGGCCCCCCCGGCCACAAGGCCGCCCCCGAGCCTCGGGGCATGGACACCACGACCCCCCCGCACCCGCACCCGCTCCTCCACCCGTCGGACCCTCCTGGCCGGCGGTGTCGGCCTCTGCCCGCACCGGCGCCGCGGCCCCTGCCGGGCGACCGCTACGAGTACGAGTACACGATGCTCGTGCGCGCGGCCCGCGACGGGATCGGCCTGACGACGATCCCGATCGAGACCGTGTACGAGGACGGCAACGCCGTGAGCCACTTCCGGCCCGTCCGCGACTCGCTGCGCGTGCTCGCGCCCGTCGCCGGTTTCGCGGCGTCGAGCCTGGCGGCGTTCGCCCTGGACACCGCCCTGTTCTGGGCGCTCAGCGTGGCAGGGGCCCCGATCTGGGCGGCGCTGGCCGGGGCCCGTCTGGTCAGCTCCGCCGGGAACTTCTCGCTGAACCGCTGGGTGGTGTTCCGCGGTGGCGCCCGCACGCCGCTGCTGCGTGCGCTCCTGGGGTATGCGGCGCTCGCCGCGGGCGTGCTGCTGGGCGGGATCCTGCTGGTGGACGCCCTCGTCACGGTCGGGGTGGGCCTGCTCACGGCCAAGGTGATCGCGGATCTGGTGCTGTTCTGCCTGAGCTACGTGGCCCAGCGCCTGCTGGTGTTCCGGCGGGGGTGAGATGCGGCCCCGCTCGCTCCACCGCGCCGCGGTCCCCGGCATGACCAGACCTGACGCCGCGACTCTTCGGAGCCCCGGGCCATAGGCTGTGACCCTCCCCGACGGCCGTCGCCCGCCCCAGCCCGGCCGCACCGCCTACGCAGGAGCTCCCCATGTCCGATCCCGTCGCCCGCGCCGCCTCTCCGAGCGAGCCGACCGATCCCGCGACCCCGGTGGCCTTCTCGGTCGACACCGTCGATGCCGGCAGCGCCGCCGGTGCCATGCCGATGGGCGCTGCCGCTGATCCGTCGGCCGTCGGCGCTGAGTCGACCGCTCCGGCCGGCCGCCCCACCTTCTACCCCGGCGCGCCCGCCTGGATGGACCTGACCAGCCACGATCTCGAGGCCGCGCGCCGGTTCTACGGCGAGCTGTTCGGCTGGACGTTCGTCGACGAGGGCGAGAGCTTCGGCCACTACCACCGCGTGCTCGCGGGCGACGCGGAGATCGCCGGGATCGTGCCCGCGCGGGATCACGACGGCGACCCCGCCTCGCCGGAGGATCTGCCCGCCCGTTGGGCCGTGTACCTCGCGGCCGAGGACGTCGACGCGATGGCCGCGGCGGTCGTCGAGGCGGGCGGCGAGCTGATCGTGCCGCCGACGACGATCCCCGGGATGGGCCGGATGGCGTATGCCGCGGACCCGCTCGAGGTCGAGTTCGGCATCTGGGAAGGCGTCGAGCTCGGGGGCTTCGGTGCCCTCGGCACTGTCGGAGCCCCCGCCTGGTTCGAATGCATGAGCGGCGACACCCTCGTGGCCGAGCAGTTCTACCGCGACGCCTTCGGATGGGAGATCGCGGTGATGCCCGGCTCCGGCGATGCCGGCTTCTGGTACGCGACCGATCGCGCAGGCGCCGACGCCGCGGCCGGCCTGTGCGACGCCTCGTCGTACCTGTCCCGCGGAGAGGGCGGCTACTGGCGCATGTACATCGCCGTCGAGGACGTCGACGCGACGCTCGAGCGGGTGCGCGAGCTGGGCGGATCGGTGCTCGACGGGCCGATGGACAGCCCCTTCGGGCGCCTCGCGACCGTGGCCGACACCGAGGGCGCCTCGTTCCAGGTCATCCAGCTGGCAGTGCGTGACGGCGCGGGCGACGTCGAGATCGAGGCAGACCACGGCGGCGAGCCCTCGGAGCTCTGATACCGCTTCCCCTCAGGCGAGCGGACCGCGGGAGCGGTGGCGCGCATTGCCCAGACCGCCGGTCCCCCCGAGCGTCGCAACGACTGCGCGGATCGCGTCGATCGACGACCGCCGCGGAGACCAGCCGGTCTCGCGATGGATGCGCTCCGTCGACATGACGGGCGTCACCACCGCCATGTCGATCCACCCCGGGTCCGTGGGCTGCAGCCGCGCCCTGTACGTGAGAGCCGCGAGCGCCCGGACCATCGGGGTAGGCACTGGCAACCAGCGGCGCGCGCCGAGGGCGTAGCCGATGGCGTCGGGGCCGACCACCGGGTCGGCCGCAACATTGAACGCGCCGGGTGCGCGGTGGCGGACCACGCGCCAGTACGCGTCGGCGATGTCGTCGGCGTGCACAGCCTGCATGACGATGCCGTGGGGCCAGGGGAAGACCGGGAGCGCACCCGTGGCCAGGAGCCGCAGCAGCGGGCGCGGGACGAGAACGCCCAGGAAGTAGTCGCGAATCTCCGGGCCTGCCTCCTCCTGGAAGATCAACCCCGGCCGCAGGCGCGATACGGTCATCTCCGGGTGCGCGGCGCTGACCTCGTCGAGGATCCGTTCGACCTGCGCTTTCTGGCGCGCGTAGTGAGACGAGTCGCACCCGTGCGTGGGGAACGACTCGTCCTGGGGAGACCGCCCCGGCGCGGAGCCGTCGGCCCGTCCGTATGCGCCGACGCTCGAGGCGTGGACCAGGTGGGGAACGCCAGCGGCGGCAGCGGCCTCGAAGACACGGCGTGAGCCCTCGACGTTGGTACGTACCAGCAGGTCCTCATCGCGGTTGGGACGGATGACCCAGGCGAGGTGGACCACGGCGTCCGCCCCGCGCAGTGCGTCGACGAGGGCAGGAGAGCTCGCGGGGTCGGAGATGTCGATGTGGCGCCACTCCACCCCGCTGTACGGCTCCCCGGTGCGGTCGGGGCCCCGTCGCGAGATCCCGACGATGGAGGAGACGTCGTGGGCGGCGTGGAGGCGGCGGAGGAGCGCGGTCCCCACGTTCCCGGTGGCTCCGATGACGGCGATGCGCATGGCTACTCCTGGTTCCTCGGCGGCAGACGCAACGTGCGCCCTGGGGCAGGGTATGCAACGGTGCCGGAAACGAGCTGGACCTCCCGCCATACCCCGCCCTGAGATGCCCCCCACTGCATCAGAGATGCGATCGGCCTACCATGGCCTGCGACATGTGCCGACTCTTCGCTCTCTCCGCCGACCAGCCCGTGACCGCCCGCTTCTGGCTCCTCGACGCCCCGTACTCGCTGCGCCTGCAGTCCCGCCACAACGCCGACGGCACCGGTATCGGCTGGATCGACGAGACCGGCGCGGCCCTCGTGGCCAAGCGCCCCGTCGCCGCCTACGCCTCGGACCGCTTCGAGCACACGGCCACATCGCTGACGGCGCGCACGATGATCGCCCACATCCGCCTGTCCTCCGGCACCAGTTCGGAGCGCGAGAACACGCACCCGTTCCTCATGAACGGCATCGTCATGGCCCACAACGGCGTGCTCCACGTGACCGATCAGCTGCGCGATCGCGTGCGTGAGCTCGGCACCGCGGACCTGGTCCAGGGCACGACGGACTCGGAGTGGATGTGCGCGCTGATCGCCGGCGAGGTTGCGCGGCGCGAGGCCGACCGCTCCCTGCGGCGCGTGGTCGTCCCGGCCGATGCGCTCGAGCCGACGCTCGATGCGTCCGCCCCTGCTGAGCCGACGCCCGACCTGTCTGCCACCCCCACTCCCACCGACCCCGCGGCCGTGCGCGACCGGGACCGGGCCCTGCACGACGGTCTTGTCGCGGCGCTGGCCTGGACCGCCCGCCACGTGCCCGTGTACTCGGCGAACCTGCTGGTCGCGCGCGACCACCATCTCTATGCGCTGCGCCTGCCCGCCACCAATGAGCTGTGGGTGCTGGATCGCCCGGCGGGTGCTGTGGCCGACGAGGCCCTCGACCAGGCGTCGGCCACGTTGCGAGCGCGATCCGACGATCTCCGCGACGTCCACTCCGTGGTGGTCGCGAGCGAGCCGATGGACGACGACGAGTCCTGGCATCTGCTCGAGGACGGCGAGCTGCTGCACGTCGACCCCGACGGGATCGTGACCAGCGAGAAGCCGCTGCCCGCCCTCGCGCATCCCCTCGGCCTGGAGGACCTGGGGCTCTCGGCCGCGGCCTCGCAGGCACATGCCGCGCAGGTGCGGGAGAACGCCGAGCGGAAGGCGCGCCGGAAGGCGGCCTGACCTGCGGAAATCGGGCCCGTCGACGGAGGTGGGGCCAGCCGCCCGGTGGGAAGCCGCGCGCCCCGGAGTGCCCGGCGGCTGTCGGCTGATGCGGGGACGGTGCCCGATGCCGATGCTGCGGCCCGCCCCGCTCAGCGCTCGTGCTCGAGCACCCGGATCGCCAGCTGCACCCGGTTGGTCACGTGGAGCTTGTGGAACAGGTGCGACAGGTGCGTCTTGACGGTGGCCAGGCTCAGGAACAGGGCCCCGGCGATCTCGGTGTTCGTGCATCCCTGGGCGACGAGCCGCCCCACCTCCCATTCGCGCTCGGTGATCCCAGCGGGCAGGGGCGCGGAGGTCGGGGACGGCGCCGTTTGCTCCGATGACGAGGGGGCTGGAGCTGATGTCGGGATGGCCGGTGAGGACGTCGCGGATGCGGAGCCGGGGAAGCCGTAGGGCCCGGGGCGCTCGCCATCATCGTGCCCGTGCCCGTGCCCGTGCCCGTGCCCGTGCCCGTGCCCGTGGCTGTCTGCAGCGCTGGTGCTGTTCGCGCTTCGGCGCATGCCCGAGGCTTCGCCCTCCCCGCCCGCGGCGGCGATCCGCACGAGGCGCTGGAGCGCCTGCGGGGAGAAGCGCGGGCGCCCCGCCGCGGCGTCGAGGATCGCGCCCACGACAGCGTCCGGCGGGGAATCCTTGAGCAGGAACGACACGGCGCCGGCCCGCAGGGCCTCCAGCAGGAAGCCATCGGTGTCGAAGGCCGTCAGCACGATCACCCGGGCGCGCGAGCCCGCGGAGACGAGGCGGCGCGTGGCCTCGATCCCGTCCAGGCGCGGCATGCGGACGTCCATGAGGATCACGTCCGGGTCCAGGGCGTCGGCCCGGGCGAGGGCCTCGTCGCCGTCGGAGCACTCGCCGACCACAGCGATGCCGTGGGTCCCGTCGACCAGGAGGCGCAGGCCGGAGCGCATGAGTGCCTCGTCGTCGGCGATCAGCACCCTGATCTGCCTGCTCGTCGTCCCCGTCATGCCGGCGTCTCCCACGGCAGCTCCACCTCCACCTCGAACATGCTCCGTCCGTCCTCGCCCGTCGTCGTGCCGCTGCGTGCCCGGCCCCCGAGCAGTCTGGCCCTCTCCGCGAGGCCGATGAGCCCGAAGCCCGTGCCGGTCACCGGTGCGGTCGTCTCCTCGCGCGATGCCCCCGGAGCCCCCCGCGTAGACGTGCGCGCGGCATCCTGCCCGTCCACTGCCTGAGCGCTCCCGGCGGGGGCGTCTCCGACCGCGGTGCCCGCCATGTCCGCCCAGGCCCCGATCGGATTCCGCACGGTCAGCATCACCCGGTCCGCCTCCCCGTCCACAGCTCCGCCCGGTGCAGGCAGGTGCCGCAGCGTCACCTGCACCGGTGCGCCGGGACTGTGCTTGCGGGCGTTGAGCAGGGCCTCGTCGAGCGAGCGCTCGAGCGCGGTCGCGACGGTTCGGGGGAGGGCCGCGACATCGACCTCGCGCCGCGCCTCGACCCGCGCCCCCAGCGCCTCCTCCCGGGCCAGGAGCTCCTCGAACCAGTCCTCGCCCAGCAGCGGAGCTGTGCTCTGGATGCCGGAGCCCTCGCGCAGGGCTGCGAGCACGCTCGCCAGCTCGATGTTGGCCCGCTGCGCGCTCTCGCGCAGCGTCGCGCCGAGCTCGCGCGCCTGCTCGGGCGGCATGTCCTCACGGTAGGCGAGCGCCCCGGCGTGCAAGGAGATCACGGCCAGGTGATGGGCCACGCTGTCGTGCATGTCGCGGGCCAGGGCGGTGCGCTCACGAGCCACGGCGCCATCGACCTCCGCCTCGCGCCGGGTCGCCAGCGCCTCGTGCTCACGGACGAGCGCGGCACGGGCCTCTTCGGCCGAGGCGGCCTGGGCCCGCAGCGACGCGATGAGCGCGGTGCGCGTGCCCTGCGCCCAGCCCCACAGGACGAAGGCGGTGCCGAGGGCCGCCATCAGCACCGCCATTCCGAGGATGTCACCGCGCCCCATGCCGTCGAAGCCGTACAGCGCGCCCTCCCAGCCCATCGAGATAGCGGTGACCAGGGCGACGGCGGTCACGGCCAGCGGCAGGGAGCGCTCGCGCCCCAGTCGCGTCAGGGCCACGAGAACGGCAGGGCCCGCCCAGGTGCTCGCGCATCCGATCGCCGCGATCGCCAGGTTCCAGCGTCCGGCCCGGCGCATCGGACCGACGGCTGCCGACAGCAGCAGACCGAGCGCCGGGTCGACCAGGCCGACGGCGAGGGTCTGCGCGCGGGTGAGGACCGGGGTCGTCTCCAGCACCAGGCCCAGGCTGACCGCCCAGACGAGGAAGCCCGCCGCCCAGCAGCCCACGAACAGCAGGACCGCCCGGCCCCAGCGCTTCCAGCGCGGTGCGCGCGGCGCGACGGCGGACGCGTCGGGGCTGGTGGCAGTGGGCACCGGCCCATCGTAGGAAGGGGTCGGATGATGCGGGATCAGCCGTACGGCCGATTCCGTCGGATCAGTCGTCTGCCCGATGCGCGTCAGGCCGCCGGCCCGGGAGCATCGGGGCCATGCCCTCCTCGACGCACCCCGCGGGCTCCGCCTTCCCGATCCCGTCCGCGGAGTCCCGTTCCCGCATCACCGTCGCCCCCTCGCCCGCCGCCCGGGCCGTCGTCATCGGCGTCTCAGCGCTGATCGGCGCGGCCGTCGGGTGGTTCGCCCGCCTGCTCGCGGGGACGTTCCTCGTGCACGTGCCCGTGATCGGCACCGCGATCGAGATCGTCGAGCGTGTCGACGGCTGGTTCGGCGGCACCGGGCACCTGCTCGTGGCTCTCGCGTGCGCCGGGGCAGGCGCCCTCGTCGCCTCGAGCATCCTGGGCTCGCTCACGACCATCTCGGTGGACGAGCACGGCATCTATGTGCACGATGACGGGGAGACGCGCCGCTGGGCCCGCAGCCAGGTCCACCGGATCGTCCTCGAGCCGGACTCCGTGGGCGACGGCATCCTCAGCCTGCGCGACGAGCGCGACGCCGACCTCCAGCGGGCCGAGCTCGACGTCTCCGTGGCCCGCGTGCGCGAGGCCCTCGAGTCCCGCGGCTGGAGCGTCGAGGTGCAGCCGCGGCGCTGACGGAGCGGAACGGCCCCTGGGATGCCCCGTGGTCCGGTCCGCTGCGCCCCGGACGTCGGCCTCGGCTCTTACAGTGGAGGGCATCATGAGCGATGACGCGACCCCTGACATGACCGACGGCGACGGCCCAGCCCAGGTGAGGGCTGTGGGGGTTGCGGACGACGCGGCGGAGCCCGCGCAGCCCATGCCCGTGCAGTCCACGCCGTACCACCGCCTGGCGACTCTCCGCCCGGAGTGGGCCCGGTGGTGGCGGCCGCTGACCACAGCCTTCGCGATCACGGCCATCTGGCTGATCCTCGCCTCCCTGCTGATGGTCGGCATGGTCCTCGTGCTCACGGCGCTGGGGGCGGACCGCTCCATCGGCCAGGCGCTCGACGACCCGACGAGCCCGCTCGACGTCTTCGTCCGCAGCGCCCTCGGTGCCCTGCTGCTCCCCGCCGGGCTGCTCGGCGTGCGGCTGGGCGGGTGGAGGCCGACGTCGCTGCTGTGGTCGGTCGCCGACCGCTTCCGAACCGCGCAGATGGGCCGCATGCTGGCGCTCGCCGTCGTCGCCGTCGCCCTCGCCACCGCCATGCAGACTCTGCTCCACGGCGGGCGACCCGCTCTGCCGGAGTCCGGGCGCACGATCGGTGTGGTGCTCGTGCTCCTGCTCGTCGCGCCGCTGCAGGCCGCGGGGGAGGAGCTCGTGCTGCGAGGCGCCGTGATGCAGGGCGTGGGCACGTGGGTGCGGGGCCCGGCCGTCCCGATCCTGGCGACGCTGCCCTTGTCCCTGATCGGTGCCATGCACTCGCTCGACACCGCCTTCACCGCGGTCTTCATCGCCCTCGCCAGCGGTGTCCTCGCCTGGCGCACCGGCGGGATCGAAGCCTCCATCGTCCTGCGGACGGCGGTGCTCCTGACGGCGGGTGTCGTCGGGCTGCTCGGCATGGGCGCTGAGACGACGATCTGGTTCGGGGCGATGCTCGCCTTCCTGGTGCTGGTGAACATCACGGGGTACACCCGGCGCGATTCCTCCGTCGAGACGGTCACGGTCCTCGGTGGCGACCGCGGCCCGTTCTTCCCCGTCATGCGGTCGGCCGACGCCCCGGTGCCCCCGCCCGTGCGGGTCTGAGGTCGCGCGGGCCGGCGTCGGCAGATCCTTGCCTCCCCGGGTGCCCCGCCCGTGCAGGTTCACGACCCTCCGCGGGCAGTGATGCAGTCATGCGCGCACACAGCGCCATATACGCGCTGTGTGCGCGCATGACTGCATCTCTGTCCATGCCCGGGCATCAGGCCTACCACCCGGAGGCCACCTGCTCCGCGCACGCCGCCTGCCCCGCGCACGCCGCCCAGTCCGCAGTTTCCACCTGCCCCGGGAATCAGACCTGCCCGCGCTGACAGACTGTCCCGCGCATGCGGCCGGTGCAGGCATCCTCGACGGAGGCGTCCAGCGTGTGACGGGCCTGCCACCCGGATGCCGCCCGCCCCGCGCATGCTGCCGGTGCTCGAGCGACCCTGCGTGCTGGCCCGCTCGCTCAGACCCCGACGGCCCGCGCCACCGCATCGGCCAGCATCACATCGCCCAGGCCCGACCCGAGGTTCTGCACCACCACGCGCTCGGCGGGCCGTCCGTCCCGCAGGAGCGCGCCCGTCGCCGTGCTCGCCCGCGGGTAGTCCTCGCTGAGCTTGTCCGGGCGCAGCGCCTCGAACTGCTCGGGATCGTCAGCTGCGACGGTCGCCCCGCGCGCCACCGCGGCCCCCGCCACCGAGGCGTAGTCGATCGGCAGGTACGTGGCGTCATCGCAGGCCAGCGACGGGTCCAGCTCGCTGCCGTGCAGGCCGATGGGCAGGCCGGAGATCACCACGCCCGCCCCGCGCACCGCCGCGTCGCGGTCCGTCGTCGTCTCCAGGTGCAGGCCCGGGACCTCGCGGGATGCCCATTCCGCCAGCTCGGCGAGAGCCTCGGGGCGGCGCCCCCACACGGTCAGGCGCTTCCGGCCGATCGCGGCCAGCACCCGGGCGTGGGAGCGGGCCTGCACCCCCGTGCCGAGGAACACGGCGCGCCGATCGTCGAGGGCGATGCTCGCGCCGGTCACGGCCGCGGTGCGCAGAGCGGTGAGCTCGGCGGCGTCCATCGTGCAGCGGACGGCCCCGGTCTGCGCGTCCGACAGCACCATGAGCCCGCTGATGATCGGCAGGCCTTGGGCCGGGTTGTCCTTCATGATCGCGACCCACTTCACGCCCAGCAGTCCGCGCTCGGGCCAGGCGGCGGGCATGGCGTTGGCGAAGCCCGTGCCGTGCGCCGACACCTGCGACTTCGGGGCCACGGAGGCGCTGCCGTCGGCGAGGGCCTGCAGGGTCTCGCGCATGAGGTCCACCGCCTCGGCGGGGGAGGGGAGGAGGTCGCGGACGCGATCATCGGGGAGGTGGAGCATGCCCTCCACGGTAACGGGAGGGGGTGAGGGTCGGATCAGCCGCGGGCCGTGCGACGCCCCTGGACCCAGGGCTCGGCCGGGGTGGAGGACACGCGCGGCGGCATGATCACCACGGGGCACTGCGCCCGGTACACCAGCGAGCGGACGAACGACGGCTCCCCCTCGAGCTCGCGGCGGCGCGGCGCATCGACCACGAGCATCGCGGCACCGTCGGACGCCGCCGTCAGGACCCGTCGCCGTCCCCCGCGGACCGCCCGCAGCTCGACCTCCTCGGCATCGTCCCCGAGGGCCGCGCGCACATGCGCCTCGAGATCAGCGAGCGTGCTCGCCTCCAGCACGTCCCCGGACCCGGCCACGCGCGACGGCGTGGGCCGCACGGTCCCAGCGGACGTTGCGGGCACCTTGTACGCCCGGACGGCGACGAGCCGCAGCTCGAGGCGCCGGGCCGTCTCGAGCGCCCAGCGCAGTGCCATCGGCGAGCCGGAGCTGCCGCTCACGCCCACGACGACGAAGCCCTCGGGGCGCGCGGTCGTGTCGCGTGGGTGCCGCGCCGGGGCCGCGCGGACCCGGCAGGGTGCTGATCGGAAGCGGTCATGCGTGGGCCTCCTCGGACTCGGCATGGTGCGTGGACAGGGGATCGGCGATGTCCTCGAGACCCTTGTTCTCGGCATCGACGCCGATGGCCAGGGCGACGATGCCGCCGATGAGCATGACGGCGGCACCGCCGATGTACCCGATGGTCAGCGGGCCGCGCGAGGAGGCGTCGCCGATCAGCGCACCGTAGATCAGCGGGGCGATCGCGCCGCAGATCTGGGCGATCGAGAAGAAGTAGCTGATCGCCTGCCCGCGCACCTCGAGCGGGAAGATCTCCGAGACCGTGAGGTAGGCCGCCGACGCGCCGGCGCTCGCGAAGAAGAACGCGACGCACCAGAAGATCGTGTGCGTGGTCGGGGTGAGCAGGTCGGCCTGGAAGCAGAACGCCGAGGCCGTGAGCACGAGCGCCGCGATGCCGTAGGTCGCGAAGATCATCTTCCGCCGCCCGATCGTGTCGAAGAAGCGGCCCAGCAGCAGCGACCCGAGAAGGTTCCCGATCGCGAACGGGATCATGTAGAGCCCGACGGAGTCCTTGGGCACGTCGTAGAAGTCGCCCAGCACGATCGCGTACGTGAAGAAGATGGCGTTGAACAGGAAGGACTGGGTGATCATGAGCGTCGCCCCGAGGATGGTCCGCTGCGGGTAGTCCTTCAGGAACACCCGGGCGACGGTCCGCAGCGGCAGCTTCTCCTCGGCCTTGACGGTCAGCGCCTGGGACTCGTCGACGTCCTCGAGCTCGATGCCGCGCGAGGCGACGTCGTGCTCGATGCTCGCGGCGATCTCCTCGACCTCCTTCGCGTGCCCGTGGGTGAGCATCCAGCGCGGCGACTCGGGGATATGACGGCGGATCACGATGAGCACCAGGCCCAGGACCGGCCCGAGGAAGAAGCCGATGCGCCAGCTCCAGTGCGCGTCGATCAGGGCCGGGTTCAGCAGGAAGATCGTGGTAACGGCGCCCAGCGCCACGCCCGCCCAGTAGGTGCCGTTGAGGGCGAGGTCCACGCGTCCGCGGTACTTCGCGGGGATGAGCTCGTCGATCGCGGAGTTGATCGCGCTGTACTCGCCGCCGATGCCGGCGCCCGCGATGAACCGGCACAGGTAGAAGAACCACAGCGAGAACGCGGCGCCCGCGAGGCCCGACCCGATGAGGTACACGGCCAGCGTCAGGACGAACAGCTTCTTGCGGCCGATGCGGTCGGTCAGGCGCCCGAAGAGCAGCGCACCGAGCACCTGGCCCAGCAGGTAGAACGTGGCCGACGCCGTGATCTCGGTGGTCGACATGCCCAGGTCCTGCGCGAACCCGTTGGCCGCGACGATCTGGACCTCGATGCCGTCCAGGATCCACGCCGTGCCGAGGCCCACGATGACCATCGTGTGGACGCGGGACCAGGGCAGGCGGTCCATGTGCGCGGGGATGAGGCGGGACGCGGGGGAGAGGGCGCTCGAAGGCATAGAAGGCGGTCCATGCGCGCGGGAATGAGGCTGCGCACCGCATCCTGGTCGCGGGATGCGCTCGTCGCGGAGCTCGACATGGCTGGGACCTCCAGGGGGCGGGGATCAGGGACGGCGGGGGGCGGCGGCGCCCGACCAGCGCAGCGGGGTGCGAGGGCACAGCACCCGCTCCGCGGGTCGCGCGACGCACGAACCGGGGGTCTGCCGACGCTTCGCCGGGGGATCCGCCCCACTGCTTCCCGGCCGGTAGGGGATATTCGACGGTCTGTGATGCCCGCCATACCCTGACGCCGGGCTCACCCCCCGGGAGGTTCTTCTGACCTGCGATGACGCCGATCCTCAGGGCTCTCGAGCGGTGCCGCCCGCCCACCGTCCCGCGACGAAGGAACAGATCATGCCTGCTGGAGCAGCCTCGCCCACCCCCTCGCGCCGTGCTGTTCTGGGCGCTGCCGGAGCCGCAGCCGCGATCCCCGTCCTGGCGTCGTGCGGAGGGTCGGACCCGGCCGAGCAGGCGGCGGAAGACGTGTCGGGTGATATCTCGACGGTGCTGCCGACGTACACGGAGCAGCAGGCCATCGCGCCCCAGATCGCGGGCCGCAACGGGTCGACGCCCGGTTACCTCGAGTACCCGAAGGATCTGCCGCAGACCGTCGCGGCGCCGCCCGGCAAGGGTTCGTCGTTCACCTGCATGGTCCCCACCTGGTCGGGCGTGAAGTCCGGCAGCAACGATTTCACCCAGGCGCTCGATGAGGCGCTCGGCGCGAAGCTCACGTACCAGATGACCACCGGCAACGACTACCGCGACAAGCAGGCCGCGGTGCTCGCCTCTCCCGACGATGTCGCCGACTGGGTCTCCGTGTTCGGCTGGGACCCGCCGGCCCGCTTCGACCAGGCCGTCGAGTCGGTCTTCCAGGACCTCACGCCGTTCCTCGCGGGCGACAAGATCTCGAAGTGGAAGTACCTCGCCAACCTGCCCACCGCCGCATGGAGCTTCGGCGTCATCAAGGGCAAGCTATACGGCATCCCGGTGCCGGGCGAGATCGTCACCGACGCGATCTTCCACCGCGCGGACATGTTCGGCGCCGCCGGCGTCGAGGCGCCCAAGACCCCCGACGAGTTCCTCGAGGTCTGCAAGGCCCTGACCGCCCCCGACCAGGGCCGCTGGGCCTGCAACGACATGGCCACCGCGGCCCCGAACCTGATGTTCGGCGCCCCGCCGGACTGGCGCGTGAAGGACGGCAAGCTCGAGTACCGCTGGGAGACCCAGGAGTACCGCGACGCCCTCGAGTTCCAGCGCGAGCTGTTCGACAAGGGCTACGTCCACCCCGACGTCAAGGCCGACACCGGCGACGCGAAGCAGCGCTTCCAGGCCGGCCAGGTCGCGATCCACTACGACGGCGTGGGCGCGTGGGGCGAGATGGTCAAGCAGCTCGCCACCAGCAGCCCCGAGGCGAAGATCGCGCCGATGTCGGGCCTGTCCGCCTCCGGCACCCCGATCCGCTACGCCGGCTCGCCCGCCAACTTCTTCAGCTTCCTCAAGAAGAGCGACGACCCCTCCCGCATCGAGGAGCTGCTCGGCATCGCCGATTACCTCGCGGCGCCCTTCGGCACCAAGGAATGGGAGGTCGCGTCCTACGGGAAGGAGGGCGTGCACTTCACCCGCGGCGCCGACGGCGTCCCGCAGCCCACCGACCTCCTCGAGGAGCAGCACCCCGGCGTCCTCGGGACCCTCGTGACCGGTCCGCTGGCCAAGTACGACTTCACGAACCCCGAGTTCGTCAAGGAGTACTGCGAGTGGCAGGCCGCGGAGACCGAGCACATGCAGGAGGGCCCGTTCTACGGTCGCCAGATCGTCCGGCCCGCCGAGTACGCGACGCTCGACCAGCCGATGTACGACCTCGAGAAGGACGTCGTGCGCGGCCGCAAGTCGATGGAGGACTTCGACGCGGCGGTCACGACGTGGCGCAGCTCCGGCGGCGACCGCATGCGCGAGTACTACGAGAGCGTCCGTCAGCAGCTCGACGCATGACGGTGCGCGCCGAGGCGCGCACGGATCGGATCCGCCGGCGCCGGATCCCGCTGCGCACCCGTCTGCGCCGCGACTGGCCGCTGCTGGTGATGGTGGCGCCGGCCGTCGTGCTCCTGATCGTGTTCGCGTACGTTCCGATGCTGGGCAACGTGATCGCGTGGCAGTCGTACTCCCCGTACGTGGGGATCGCCGAGAGCCCGTTCATCGGGTGGGCGAACTTCCGCCGCGTGCTCGCGACTCCCGGGTTCTGGGAGGCCGTCGGCAACACCCTCACGATCACGGCGTTCCAGCTCGTGTTCTACTTCCCGGTGCCCATCGCGATCGCGCTGCTGATGAACTCGGTGCTGCGGCCGTGGCTGCGCACCACCATCCAGTCGATCGTCTACCTGCCTCACTTCTTCTCGTGGGTGCTGGTGGTGACGATCTTCCAGCAGATCCTGGGCGGGGCCGGCCTGCTGAACCGGCTGCTGGCCTCGGTCGGGGCCGCGCCGCTGGACATCATGACCAACCCGGACACCTTCCTCCTGCTGGTCACGTCCCAGCAGGTGTGGAAGGACGCGGGGTGGGGGATGATCATCTTCCTGGCGGCGCTGAGCACGATCGATCCGAGCCTGTACGAGGCGGCCGCCGTCGACGGCGCGGGGCCGTGGCGGCGCATGCGGCACATCACCCTCCCGGCGCTGCGTCCGACGATCATCCTGCTGCTCATCCTGCGGCTCGGAGATGCGTTGACCGTCGGCTTCGAGCAGCTGATCCTCCAGCGCGGGGCGGTCGGCCAGGGTGCGGCCGAAGTCCTCGACACGTACGTCTACTACCAGGGCGTGATCGGCGGCGACTGGTCGTATGCGGCCGCCGCGGGCCTGCTCAAGGGCGTGGTCTCCCTGCTCCTGGTGCTCGGCGCGAACAAGATCGCCCACCTCGCCGGCGAGGCGGGCGTCTACCAGAGGGAGCAGCGATGAGCGCGGCAGGGACGGAACCCGGTTCCGGGATGGCCGAGCGCGAGCTGCCGGTCGCGGAGCCCGCGCGGGTCGCGGACGGTGCGCCCGTCGGCCCGGCGGACGGCGGGCGCGGTCCCGCGGACGGCCGCCGCTGGCGATCCCGCGGTGCCGCCGCGCATCGCCCCGTCTGGGCTGAGGAGCCGACGCTCGCCGCGAGGATCGGCAAGGCCGCCGTACTGCTGCTGATCGTCCTGGCGGTGCTCGGCCCGCTGTACACGGTCGTCCTCACGTCGCTGTCCACGCAGGCCACGATCGACCGGGCCGGCGGCGGGATGGTGCTCGTCCCGGGCGAGCTCACCCTCGACGCGTACCGCACCATCCTCGACGGCGGCGTGGTCACGCGCTCGATCCTCGTGAGCCTGGGCGTCACGGCGGTCGGCACCCTGCTGTCGACCGCGGTGTCCGTCATGGCGGCCTACGGGCTCTCCCGCACCGGGTCGCTCCTGCACCGCCCGATCCTGTTCATCTTCCTCATCACGATGTTCTTCTCCGCCGGCCTGATCCCCACCTACCTGGTGGTGTCGGGCCTGGGGATGATCGACTCGTACTGGGCGCTGATCCTGCCGGGGGCGGTGTCGGCCTTCAACATCCTCATCCTGCGGTCCTTCTTCATGGGCATCTCGCAGGAGGTGCTCGAGGCGGCGCGCATCGACGGCGCCGGCGACTTCCGGATCCTGTGGACCATCGTGCTGCCGATGTCGACCGCCGTGATCGCCGTGGTCGCACTGTTCTACGGCGTCGGGTACTGGAACTCGTTCTTCAACGCGATGCTCTACCTGCAGGACTCCGGCAAGTGGCCGCTGCAGCTGGTGCTGCGCTCGTACGTGCTGGAGGGCGTCGAGCTGCCCGGCTCCGAGCTGCAGCCCGCGGGCGTCGCCGGCTCCGCGCCCCCGTCGAGCCTCGCGCTGAAGATGGCGATCGTCGTGATGGCTCTCGTGCCGATCCTGATGGTCTACCCGTTCGTGCAGAAGCACTTCACCAAGGGCGTCATCTTCGGGGCCGTCAAGGGCTGAGCCGGCGCGACGCGGGAGGTCGGGGGAGGCCCGGTGCTCCGTCTGCGCGGCGTCCGCGTGCTGTCGAGGCGTCGCCGCGGGGTGCTCCGGCGGGGCCAGGGTGCGCACGCGTCGTCCAGCGTCCGTGACCGGCGCATGTGCAGGTGGGCGGACGCTGGACGACATGCTCTGCTGGCACCGCCGCGCGGTCCCCGCCTCAGCTCCGGATCGCGTCGATCACCTTGATGCGCGTGGCGATGATCGCCGGGAGGGCGCCCGCGAGGATGCCCACCGCCGTCGCGGCGGTCAGGCCCGTGATGACGGCGGTCGTCGGGAACGGCGGCACGTCCACGAGACCGATCGAGTGGAACCACTCGGTCACGAAGGGTGCCTTGACCAGGGCGACCGCCGCGGTGACGCCCACGATCCCGGCGATCACGGTCGCGACCACGGACTCCATGAGCACGCCGATGAAGATCCGCAGGCCCGTGGCCCCGTAGGAGCGGCGGATGCCGATCTCCCGCACCCGATACCGGATGGTCACCAGGGCGATGTTCACCAGGCCCATCGCGCCGAGCACCAGGATCACGGCCGCGACGCCCATCAGCGCGTAGCGCACGTACCGGAAGGCCTCGATGTCCCCGGCGCCGTCCATGCGATACGCGTCGTACGAACCGGTCGGGGCGTCCGTCAGGCGGGCGGAGAGCTGCGAGGCGACCTCCTCGGCCGATTCCTCCGGGACCCAGGCGAGGTACTGGCGCGCGGCCTGCTCCATGCCGCTGCCCGCGGGCAGGTCATCGGCCGCGGAGGCGGAGATGTAGACGGTCGCGTCCATGCCCATGGCGGCGAACTCGTTCGCGGGGACCACGCCGATCACCACGACGGGCGCGGTCGCGCCCTTGTCCGCCACCAGGTCGACGGTCTCGGCACCGAGCTCGGGTCGCCCCAGCTTCTCGTACAGCGTCTCGTCGACCACGATCGCCGGGCTCAGGCGCCCCTCGTCGGAGTCCGCGAACCAGCGGCCCTGCAGGACGTCGACCCGGTGCATCGGCCCCCATCCGGGGTCGACGCCGCGGCCACTGGCGGCGACGACGCCGGAGCCGGTCTGCACGCGCAGCGTCCCCTGGAGGTCGCGGGAGCGCTCGGTGATGCCCATCTGATCGAACTGCTCGAGGACGGCACGGTCCATGTCCTCGACGGTGGCCCTGCCGCCACTGCCGCCGTCGGCGCCCATGTCGCCCATGGGCTGCACGGTGAGCACGGCAGGTCGTCCGCCGAAGCTCTCCACGGACTGCTTCAGCGACTGCTCGAGCATCTGCCCGCCGCTCATCACGGTGGTCAGGGCGAACACGGAGAAGGCGACGCCGAGGAGGGACAGCAGGATGCGCCCCTTGGAGACGCGCAGCTCGCCGTAGGCCTCGACGATCGAGGCGATGAGGCCGGTCATCGGGCTCCTCCTTCCGATGCCCCGACGCGGGCCGCGGCGTCCGCATCCCCGACCGCAGCGCCCGTCGCTTGGGTGGTGTCACCCGATGCCCCGACCGCGGCGCGGCCGGCGCGGATGCCCGCGGTCCCGGCGAGAGCCCCGCGCGCGGCATCGCGGTCGACCGTGTGGAGCACGCCGCCGTCCAGCAGGAACGAGCGGTCGGACAGGGCCGCGACCTGCAGGTCGTGGGTGATGGTCACGAGCGCGGCCCCGGACTCGCGGGCGATCTCGTCGAGCAGCGCCATGACGGCCTCCCCGGTGGTGACGTCGAGGGCACCGGTGGGCTCGTCGGCCAGGATCAGGCGGGGACGACGCACGAGGGCGCGGGCCACGGCCACGCGCTGCTGCTCGCCGCCGGACATCCGGTTGGGCTTGGACTGCGCGCGACCGGCCAGGCCGACGCGCTCGAGCATCTCCATCGCGGCCTTCTCCCGCCCCCAGAACTGGCGGGCGGTGCCGTACAGCATCGGCATCATGACGTTCTCCAGCGCGGTGCGGCCCTCCAGCAGGTTGAACTGCTGGAACACGAAGCCGACGGACTCGCCGCGCAGGCGGGCTCGGCGCCTATCCGACAGCCGCGTCGAGTCCTGGCCGTCGAACAGGACGGTCCCGCCGGTGGGCCGGTCGATGAGGCCCAGCTGGTTGAGCAGCGTGGTCTTGCCGGAGCCGGAGCGGCCGACGATCGAGACATGCTCGCCGCCCTCGACGATCAGGTCGATGCCGCGGAGGATCTCGAGGACCTCCCCGCCGGGCAGGCGGACGGCTCGGGCCAGAGAGCGCAGCTCGAGGAGCGGGGCGGTGCCGGCGGCGCGCGCCCCGCGGCTCGGGATCGGTGCCTCGATCGGTGCGAGCGACTCGGTGGGCGGCTCGGCGCCGGGTGCGGTGCTCACCAGGTCTCCATGCCCATCTGATCCTCGGCATCCACGCCGGGGACGTACTGCAGGACCTCCTGGCCCTCCTCGAGGCCGCCGGTGATCTCGACGGCGTCCTCGCCCTTCTTGCCGAGGGTCACGGGGATCTCCGTCGGCTCGCCGGTCGCATCATCCAGGACGTACACGGTGCCAGCGCCCGCCTCGCCCTTGACCGCCGTCGTGGGGACGGTCAGCACCCCGGTCGCGGTGCCCAGGTCCACGGTGACGTCCACGCCCAGGCCCGGCACGATCTTGGTGCCCGCGAGGACGGGGCAGCGCAGGGAGGCGGCGGAGGAGGCACCGCCGGAGGCGGCCGACGTGTCTGCACCGGCCATCGGATCGCCCTCCATCGCGGCGGCCGGGTCGGAGGCACCGGTATTGGACGCGCCGGAGGCGTCGGGGGAGTTCTCCTCGACCTTCGGCGCCTCGCAGGCGACGGGGCCCTCGGTGCCGGGGATGACGGCGCTCGCGTGCAGGTCCTGGTCCAGCAGCTGCAGCTGCTGCTCGGGGGTCAGGGGCGCGACGATCGCGTAGGTGCCGGGGGAGATGGTCGCGACGGTGTCGCCGATCGCCAGGGTCTGGCCCTTGAGGGCGTCGAGGTCGCGGACCACGCCGGCCGTCGTGGCCTTCAGGGTGAGGTGCTCGTACTGGGGCTCGGCCGGGGCCGCGGAGGCGGCCGCGTTCGGGTCCGCGGGGTCGACGGCGGGGGCGGCCGCCGCCTCCTGCGGCACGCGCAGCTTGAGGATCGTGGTGCCCTCCTCGACCCGGTCGCCGTTGCTCACCGACACCTCGGTGATCTCCCCGGCGTCTTTGGCTTTCAGGGCCGTGCCCTCATCGGCCTCGACGGTCGCCGTGAGCTCGAGGGTGCTGGCGATGTCCCCGCGGGACACGGGCACGGTCGCGTACTGGTCCACGGCCGCCTGCGGAGCGGCGCCGTCCTCGGCGCTCGACGTCGGGTCGCCGCTGAAGAAGGCGATCTTCACCAGCGCCAGGGCCATGAGGCCGATGATCACCATCCAGATGATCGGGAACACGTACCGACGGACCGCTTCCACGAGGACTCCCCCTGAGCTCGACCGCGGTCGGCACCTCGATGCGCCGACCTGCGCAGGAACCAGTGTGGGCGTGCAGGCGGGGACGGAGCCTCAGCCCTGCGGCCAGCACTCCCCGGAGAATCCCCGGACGCGGAGGGGAGCAGGGCCCGGCCCGAGGTGTCAGGCCTCGAGCAGCCACAGCCTCTCGGCGGCGGGCTCGAGCGCGCGTGCGAAGACGCCGACAGGAGGAGAGACCTGCGGGATCTGGCTGCGATAGTGCGCGGCGCGCGCGATCTTGCGCTCGCGATCGGGGGCCAGCAGCACGGGCCGGGCGCTGCGGCCGGTCCGCCGTGCCGCCGCGGCGACGGTGCTCTCGGCCGGCCGGTCCATACCGTAGGGCAGGTCCTCGTAGAGCACGACGTCGACGCCTGCCGAGACCGCGACGTCGAGCGCGGTCTCGCGCACCGCGGCGTGGTCCTCGTTGGCGAGCATGCCCTGGCCCTCGGCGCGCCGGCGCCGACGGATCATGTCGGCGTGGAGGAGGCGCTGGGCGCCGGTGCGCGCGGCAGCTCGAGCGCCACCGGCCGCGCGGGACGGCGCCGGCGCGCACCTCGGCGGGGCATCGGCGGTGGAAGCGCCCTCCTCCCGTGCGTCGGGCGCGGTCAGGGCGGCGGTCAGCGGTCCGATCGGCGCTCCGGATACTCCGTTCGGCACCCCGGATGAGCCGGTCGGCGCGCCGCGGCGCCGGAGAGCACGCGCTGCTCCCCGCAGGCGCCGCACCGCGCCGCGCGTGCGATCGGCCGGCCCGCTGGGGACGGCCACCCCCGCGCCGGACGGGGCGACGAGGAGCCCGTCGGGGTGCTCGGTGAGCCACGCGCGCAGCTGCGCGGCGAGCTCGGCGAGGTCCTGCGGCCTCTCCCCGGGGTCCGCATAGGCGCGGTCGAGGAGATCGAGGTGGCGGTGCCGGATGCCGGCGAGGGCGGCGGCGTCCTCGAGCCGACGGTCGCGGACCAGCTCGGCCCCGGAGTCGTAGCCGCACGCCCGGTCCCACGCGGTGCTGACGCCGTCGGCGGGAACACCCGCGAAGACGGTCCACACCTCCGCCCCCGGCTCGTCGAGGAGGGCGGACACGCTGAGCACGGCGTCGTCCAGATGCGGCGACAGGATCAGCAGCGGTCTTCCCGGGGCGAGGGCCCTGCCCGTCGCTCCGGGCCGTGGCGACGCGAGGCCCAGGCCCTGGCGGAGGGCACGGTGGCGCACGAGGCCCTCGGCGGCGCCGACGACGCCTCCGTACTGCATCGCGGCGCGGACGCGGTCCTCGCGGGCGGCCCCGGGCCGCATGGTCGCGGGCAGGCTCTGCAGGGGCATCCGCACGAGCTCGCGCAGAGCCCAGGACCACGACGTCCTCCGTACCGGGCGTCCCAGGAGGAGGGAGCGCTCGGACTCCTGCACCTGGGCGCGGCCGTAGGCGCGGCGCTGGGCGAAGATGTCCCTCAGAGTCGTCCGCAACCGGTAGTCGACGACCGCTCCGGGGACGGTCCGCATCGCGAGGCCCGACTCCTGCGCCCGCCAGCACAGGTCCACGTCCTCGCCGCACGTGAGCGTCGCGTCCATGCCGCCGAGCGCGAGGAGGTCGGTGCGCGCCATCGCCAGGTTCGCGCTGTACCCGAACGGCAGATAGCCGAGGTAGGCGAACGGCGCCTGGAGCACGGGGGCCTCGAGCCGGGGCCCCGGCTCGAGGCCCAGGAAGGGGCGCAGCGTCCACGCGGGGTTCAGCCGGTCCAGGCGCAGGCAACCGGCCGCGAACGACCGCCCCGGCTCGACGGCCGCCGCGAGGCCCGCGACCCAGCGCGGATCCACGACGTCGTCGGCGTCGCAGAACAGGAGCGTGGCCCCGCGCGCAGCGGCCGCCCCGGCGTTGCGAGCGTGGGCGGCACCCGGGCGGCCGCTCGCGTCGACCACCCGCACCGGCGGCACCGGTGCGAGCGCGGCGACGAGCTCCGCGAGCCCGGCGCTGCCCTCGTTGTCGGCGATGACCACCTCGAACGGCGGGGCATCGACCTGCCCGGCGAGGGCCGCGAGCTGCAGGGGCAGGGTGTCGAGCGCAGCGGAGAAGGGGATGACGACGGTGACGTCCGGGGTGTCCACGGCGTCAGCCTATCGACGGTGCAGCCGACCACGTGGATGTCTGCTTGGTCATGTCTCCCTCGCGTCGGGACGAACGCCCTGCCTACGGTGAACGGGACGGGCGCCCTGCCCTGCGGGGCGCCGACCACTACTGCGCCGCAGGAGGCACTACCGCATGGCACGCACCAGCTTCGCCCGACTCCTCGTCACCCAACTCCGCGACATGGGCGTCGAACGCATCTACGGACTCGTCGGGGACTCCCTGAACCCGGTCGTCGACGCCGTCCGCACCACCGAGGGCATCGAGTGGGTGCACGTGCGCAACGAGGAGGCCGCCGCGTTCGCCGCCGGCGCCGAGGCCCGCCTGACCGGGAGGCTCGCCGTGTGCGCCGGCTCCTGCGGCCCCGGCAACACGCATCTGATCCAGGGGCTGTACGACGCCCACCGCGATCACGCGCCCGTGCTCGCGATCGCCTCGCACATCCCCAGCGCGAAGATCGGCACCGGCTTCTTCCAGGAGACCCACCCGGAGGCCCTGTTCGCCGAGTGCTCGCACTTCTGCGAGATGGTCAACTCCGGTCCCCATGGCGCGACCCTGCTCCACATCGCCATCCAGACGGCGATCGCGAAGCGGGGCGTGTCCGTGCTCGTGCTCCCGGGCGACATCGCCGACGAGGAGGTCGACGGGCCCCTCACCCGGACGCTCGCGACCGAGCTGGGTGCCGTCCAGCCCGCCGCCGCACCCGTCGGCGAGCTCGCGCGGCTCATCGACGAGGCCGAGAAGGTGATGCTGTTCGCCGGGGCGGGCGTCGAGCGCGCCCGCGACGAGGTGCTCGCGCTCGCCGACGCGCTCAAGGCCCCCGTGGGGCACGCCTTCGGCGGCAAGGAATGGATCCAGTACGACAACCCCTTCGACGTGGGCATGAGCGGGCTGCTGGGCTACGGCGCCTGCTACGAGGCGATGCACGAGGCCGACCTCGTGATCCTGCTGGGCACCGACTTCCCCTACAGCGAGTTCCTGCCCGCCGAGCGCGGCATCCGCGTGGTGCAGGTCGACGCCGACGCCTCCGTGCTGGGCCGCCGCGTGCCGCTGGACCTCGCGATCCACGGCGACGTGGCGCTGACGCTGCAGGCCCTGCTGCCGCTCGTGGAGGAGAAGCGGTCGCGCCGCTACCTCGACGCCATGCTGAGGAAGCACCACAAGGCGCTCACGGGCGTGGTGGCCGCATACACGAAGAACGTGGGGCGGATGAAGCCGATCCACCCCGAGTTCGTGGCCGCGACGCTCGACGAGCTGGCCGATGACGACGCCGTGTTCACCGTCGACACCGGCATGTGCAACGTGTGGGGCGCCCGCTACATCACGCCCAACGGGAAGCGCCGCGTGTTCGGCTCCTGGCACCACGGGACCATGGCCAACGCCCTGCCGCAGGCGATCGGCGCCTCCGCCTCCCCCCCGGGGCGCCAGGTGATCTCGATGTCCGGCGACGGCGGGCTGGGGATGCTGATGGGCGAGCTGCTGACGGTGAAGCTGCACCGCCTGGACACCAAGGTGGTCGTGTTCAACAACTCCAGCCTGGGGATGGTGCGCCTCGAGATGCTGGTCGAGGGCATCCCGGACTACGAGACCGACCACGAGGCCGTGGACTTCGCGGCGATCGCGAGCGCCGTCGGCATCCCGTCGGTGCGGATCACGGACCCCAAGAAGCTCAAGAAGGAGATGGCCAAGGCCCTGGCCATGCCCGGGCCCGTGCTCATCGACGTCGTGACCGACCCCGATGCCCTGTCGATGCCGCCGAAGATCACCGCGCAGCAGATCCGGGGCTTCGCGACCTCGGCGTCGAAGATCGTGCTGGGCGGCGGCGTGGGCCGCATGGTCGACATGGCAGCGGCGAACGTGCGCAACATCCCGCGCTGAGCCGGGGCGTCCAGAGTCTGTCGTGAGACGGCATGTGCCCTGGATATGGCGGGGCGCATGCGGTCTGACTGCAGTTTCTGGACGCGCACCCGGCCGCCCGATGACGCGGACGCGGGGAAGGCGGAGAATGCCCGACTTCGTCACAGCCTGGGCAAAGGAACGGTCAAGGGTGATGCCATCTGCGCGAGGCGCTGGCACCGTTGCACGCGAGGCACCCCCGCATCGTCCCCCTCCTTCCCCGCCGGGACGCGGATCGCCGCTCACCGACACGGAGGAGATCCCCATGACCCAGTCCGCTCGCCACACCCACCGCGCCGGCGGCTCCGCCGTCCTGTTGAAGGACGCGCGCCTCGCTCCCCGCGCCGCCGTCATCGTGGGCGGCACCGCCATCGCCGCCAGCTCGGTGGTCGGTCTCGGCGCCACCTCGGCCTCCGCCGACGGCGGCGTCTGGGACCGCGTCGCGCAGTGCGAGTCCGGCGGCCGCTGGAGCATCGCCACCGGCAACGGCTACTACGGCGGTCTGCAGTTCAGCCGCTCGACCTGGAACGCCTTCGGCGGCGGCCAGTACGCCTCGACCGCGAACAAGGCCTCGAAGTCCGAGCAGATCGCCGTCGCCCAGCGCGTCCTCCAGGCTCAGGGCCCGGGCGCCTGGCCCGTCTGCTCCAAGCGCGCCGGCCTGACCCGCTCCAACGGCGGCGCCAGCTCCGCCGCCGAGGCCTCGGCCCCGCACGCCGAGACGAAGGAGGCCGCGTACTCCGCTCCCGCGCAGGGCTCCGGCTCCCTCGCCGTCGACGGCAAGTTCGGCCGCGCCACCACCCGCGCCATGCAGGACTGGGCGGGCGTGCGCCAGGACGGTTCGCTGTCCCGCTCGGACATCCGCGCGATCCAGAGCAAGGTCGGGGCGACCCCCGACGGCAAGATCGGCCGCGAGACCACCCGCAAGGTGCAGGAGGCCGTCGGCATGGAGCCCAACGGCGCCAAGAGCTTCCGCACCGACCGCACGACCGTCCGCGCCCTCCAGGACCACCTGAACGGCTGATCCGCTCGGAGCGCCGTGCCGCTCCGTCAGCCGCCCGGCGCATTGGCCCGCGCTTCTTCGGGAGCGCGGGCCGATGCGCATTCGAGGGCGCGGGGCGGTGCGCAATCGAGGGCGCGACGGGCCTGCGGTATGCCTGTTTCGCCGGTTCTGAATGCCGTCCGGGTGATGCATGAGCGTCACCAGGGAAATCGGGCTCGCAAGGTTGGGGTGCGTCACAAACCCGTTAAAGGTCGGGTCAAGCCGCGTGCATTCCGGGGGGAGGACCTGGCACGGTCGATGACAGCGGTGCCCGAGAGGCCTGCTGCGGTGCCCGAGGCCCCCGGCCCCGGAAGCGGCGAGCGCGGCACCCGTCCGATACGACCTGGAGGAATTCAGATGACGCAGTCCCACACCCACCGCGCCGAGGGCGCGCCCACCATCAAGGCTCCGGCCTTCCTCCGCCGCGCGGCCGTCGTCGCCGGCGGCACCGCCGTCGCGGCCGGCTCAGTCGTCGGCGTCGGCGCGGCGAGCGCGTCGGCCGACACCGGCGTCTGGGACCGTGTGGCCCAGTGCGAGTCCGGCGGCAACTGGTCCATCGCGAGCGGCAACGGCTACTACGGCGGCCTGCAGTTCTCGGCCTCGACCTGGCGCGCCTACGGCGGCACCCAGTACGCCTCGACCGCGAACAAGGCCTCCAAGGGCGAGCAGATCACCGTGGCCAAGCGCGTCCTCGAGGGCCAGGGCCCGGGCGCGTGGCCCGTGTGCTCCAAGAAGGCCGGCCTGACCCGCTCCAACGGCGGCGCCGCCTCGAGCTCCTCCGATGAGGCCTCCCAGTCCGAGAAGACCGAGGCTCCGAAGTCGGAGAAGAAGTCCGAGTCCAAGAAGTCGACCAAGTCCGAGTCCACGACGTCCGAGAAGACCGAGGCTCCGAAGTCGGAGAAGAACGAGTCCAAGAAGTCGACCAAGTCCGAGTCCACGAAGTCGGACAAGAGCGACTCCAAGAAGTCGACGAAGTCCGACAAGACCGAGTCGAAGAAGTCGACATCCACGAAGGCCGCCTCCACCGGTGACCTCGCGGTCGACGGCAAGTTCGGCGACGACACCACCGCTGCCGTGCATCAGTGGGTCGGCATGTCCCAGGACGGCGAGCTCGACAAGGCCGATATCGCCACCGTGCAGCGCTGGGTCGGTGCGAACGACGACGGCGTGATCGGCACCGAGACCACCCTCGAGGTCCAGAAGGCCATCGGTATGACCCCGAACGGCGCGTCGGACTTCACGCAGGACGCCGACACCGTGCGTCAGCTGCAGTCCTTCCTCAACGCCCAGGGCTGATCCGATCGGCTGAGTCCAGCTCAGCCCCGGCTCACACCTCCGGGCCGATCGCCCCGGCCGCTCCGGCCGCGCATCGGCACCCGTATCGCGAACGGGCCCGCTCCCTCCCAAGGAGCGGGCCCGTTCCGCGTCGGGCACCTACAATGAGGGGACCATCCCTGCGCCCGTCTCCTCCCAGATCGGAAGACCGTGACGATCGAAGACTTCCTCCGGCTGCTGCTGCGCAACGCGCTGCTGCTCACGATCTCCCTCGTGCTCGGCGCCGGGCTCGGCTACGCGTACTCGCACACCAAGCCCGAGGCGTACCAGGCATCGGCGCTCGGCTTCGTGCGCGGCGCCTCCGGCGGCACCGACCCGACCCAGGGCGACACGACGCAGGCCCAGTACTCGAAGGCGCAGTTCTTCCTCCCGCTGTTCAACACGCGCGCGGTCGGCGAGGGCATCGTCGAGAAGCTCGGCCTCGAACAGGGACCCGATGCCGTCGCGGGCTCGCTCACGGCCTCGCTGGACCCGAACGCTCCGATCATCACGGTCACGGCCACCGCGGGCACGCCGCAGGAGGCGAGCGACATCGCCAACGCCTCGATCGAGACCGTCGCCGCCGAGGCCAATGAGCTCGAGCCTGGCACCGGGGACCAGCTGGTGGCGTACCAGACGGCGCTCGCCCCGGGCCCCCCGATCTCCCCGGATCGCCGCAAGTTCGCCCTCGCCGGTGCCGTCGCCGGTCTGCTGCTGGGCCTCCTGCTGGCCTGGGTGCGCAATCGCAACGACTCGCGCGTGCGCACGGTCGACGACATCCGCACCACGGTCGCGGTCCCGTCCCTGGGCGTCCTCCCCGACTCCAAGGACTTCGCGCGGGTCAAGGGCGGTCTGCTCAAGGATCCCAAGAGCTTCCAGGCGCGCGAGGCCCTGCGCAAGCTCCGCACGAACCTCCGCTACGCCGATGTGGACGATCCGCCGCGCTCGATTGTCGTCACCTCGAGCGCTCCCGGCGAGGGCAAGTCGACGGTGGCCGCGAACCTCGCCCGCGTGATGGCTCGCGCCGGGCAGCGCACTCTGCTGATCGACGCGGATCTGCGCCGCCCGGTCGAGGCAGCGCAGTTCGGCGTCGACGGCTCGCTGGGCCTGACCCAGCTGCTGGCGGGCACCGTCTCGATCCACGACGTGATCCAGGCGGACCCGCGCTCGAAGCTCTCGCTCATCCCCGCAGGCGAGGTCCCGCCCAATCCGTCGGAGCTGCTCGGCTCCCGACGCATGCACGAGCTCGTCACGGAGCTGTCCCGGGAGTACTTCGTCATCATCGACGCCCCGCCCGTGCTCGCCGTCACCGACGCGCAGCTGCTCGCGCGCCACACGGACGGCGCGATCATCGTGGCCGTCCCCGGGCGCACGCGCGTCGAGGGGATCTCCCGGGCCGTCGAGTCGATCCGCGCAGTGGGCGGCACCGTCTACGGCGCCGTCATGAACCGCGCCTCCGCCAATCGTCTGACCCGCCTCGCCTACGGGGACGCCGAGTACGGCTACTCGGCCTACGGCTACGCCTCCAAGGCCTACTCCTACGGGTACGCGAAGGGGCAGGCGACCGGCCCGGAGGCCGAGGTGGAGGTCGCCGAGGACGTGCTCACGGCCCCGGTGCCCGCGACCGTGGTCCCCGAGACGCCGCGGCCCGTGACCGGGGCTCCGGCATCGCAGGGTGACGCCGGGGCACCGCGGGCCTACACCGCGGCCTCGTCGGCCAACGACCCGGAGCCGCAGGCCGATGCCCTGACCGACCCCGTGCCCGCCGCCGTCGGCGACCCCGGCGACGAGGACGACGACGGCGAGGACGACGACGGCGAGGCCCTGTACGGCCCCGACGGCCGTGCCCTGGACGTCTACGGCCAGGACGCCGATCCCCGCGAGGACTCGACCTCGGGGGGCCCGCATCAGCGCCGTGGGCGCCGCGCCGCCGCGGTCGATCCCGACGCCGCATCGCGATGATCGCGCAGCTGGGGGCGATCATCCCCGTGCACGGCCCGATCGGCCCGGAGCTGGACCTCCTCACCGACCTCCTGGGCGATCACGTCCCTGCCGCGGACCGGCCCGCCCGCACGATCGTCGTCGACGACGCCTCGCCCCAGCCCGTGGACGCAGCGCGCCTGCCCGCAGGCGTCGAGCTGATCCGGCGCGAGCGCAACGGCGGCTTCGCGGCCGCCGTCAACACGGGCCTGCGGGAGGTCGGCACGCCGCTCGCGCTCGTGCTGAACTCTGACCTGCGCCTGCCCGCCTCGTTCGCGCGCGATCTCGTGGTGCACGCGGCGCCGTTCCAGCCAGCCGTCGTCGGCTGCCGCAACCAGGATCCTGCGGGGCGCTCCGGGTACGCCGCCCGGCGCTTCCCGACCGTCGGCCACCAGGCGATCGAGTGGCTCGTGCCGCTGGCCTCCCAGCACCACCGCGACGTGCTGCACCGCGCGGTGGGCCACGACCTCGAGGCGGAGCGCGGGCGCGGCATGGTGCCCGTGGACTGGGTGTCCGGGGCCGTGCTGCTGCTCCCGGTCGCCGAGGTGCTCGCGGTCGGCGGCTTCGACGAGGGCTACGTCATGTATACCGAGGAGGTGGACCTCCAGCTGCGCCTGTGCCGGCAGGGGATCCCGGCGCTCCTCGACGCCGACCTCGTGGTCGTCCACGCCGGGGGAGGCTCCGCGGGCTCCGAGGCGAGGCGCCGTCGGTGGCTCGTCGGCGCGCGCATGCGCTACGCCCGCCGCCATGGGCATCCGCTCGCACTGCGCGCCGCGCTGCTGGCCGCGAGCGGGGCGAACCTCGTGTGGAACACGGGGCGCCGCCTGGCCGGGCGCGACGTCGCCCCCGTGGCGGTGCTCCGCGAGGAGGTCGACCTGATCCTCCGTGCCGATCGGGGGCTCGCCCGATGAGCACCGAGCCGCAGGCGCGATCCATGCCGTCCGCGTCGCCCGCCTCGTCCGCGTCGCCCCCGCTGTCCGCGTTCTCCGCGCCCTCCGCCCGGCACCGAGTGCTGGTCGTCTCGCCGACGTTCCACGGCTACTGGCGCTCGATCGAGGACGCCCTGGCCCGTCGCGGCCACGACGTGCGGACCCTGCGCTACGACGCCTACGACACGGTCGCCGCGAAGGCGCTGCTCAAGGCCCGTGTCGAGCTGCCCGAGCGCCTGCACCTGCCCGGGGACCGCCGCGCCGCCGAGCGCCGCCGCGTGACCGACCGGGCCATCGCCGCGCTCGCCGAGCACCGCCCGGACCGGGTGCTCGTCATCAAGGGCGATCTGCTCGATGAGCGCTTCTGGGACGCCCTCGCCGATACCCCGCGGATCCTGTGGCTGTACGACGATCTCCACCGCCACGACTACACGACCGCGTTCCTGCGGGAGGTCGGTCCCGTCCTCAGCTACTCGCCCTCGGAGTCCGCGCAGCTGCGGGACGCCGAGGGCGTCGACGCCCGCTTCATGCCCGATGCCTTCGACCCGCACCGCGTCGGTCCGTCCGCGCACCGCAGCGGCGAGATCGCCTTCGTCGGCTCCGGCTACGCGAACCGCTTCACGACCCTCGGGGAGCTCGCGCACCGCGGCCTGCCCGTCCACGCCTACGGGCGGGACTTCTCCCGCCACCTCCTCGACCGCCTGCGCACCTGGTCGTGGAGCCGCCCCGCGATCACGGCATCGCGGGACGTGCCCCTCGAGCAGGCGTACCGCGTGGTGGGGGAGGCCGCGGCGGCGGTCAACATCCACGGCCTCCAGACGGGCCACGCGATGCGCACCTTCGAGATCCCCGGCATGGGCGGCGTCGAGCTCGTGGACCGCGACGACGTGGAGATGTTCTACGACGTGGGCACCGAAGTGGCCGTGTGGCACGACCTCGACGAGCTCGAGGACCTCGCACGCCGGGCGCTGGCCGATCCGCGCTGGGCCCAGGGACTGCGGGATGCAGGCCGCCGCCGTACGCTCGCAGAGCACACCTTCGATCACCGGATGGAGACCGTGGACTCGCTATGGGACTGAATCACCCCGAGAGCCTGGAGCTGTGGCAGGACTGGCAGCGGTCGCGGCAGAAGCTGCGCCGCGCCAAGCACGCCGTCGCGGGCGGTGCGGGCGCCGTGCGCTCCCGCCTGGGCCGCGGCCGCGACGCCGATCACGCCGCGGGGGCACCGGAAGCGGACGCGGGGCCCGCGCAGCGGTGGGTGCTGAGCTCTCGCGACGGGGACCGCCCCGAGCGGGTGCTGCTGGCCGTCGATTCAGCGTCGCCGACGTCGCGGGCCGCCCTCCTGTCGTTCCTGCCGTACCTGCGCAGAGGCGTCGATGTGCTCGCTCCCGTCGGCGTCGAGCTGCCCGAGCTCGAGGGATGGCGCTCCGAGACGGGCGACGACGCCGCCGCACTCGCGCGCGCCGGAGAGCCCGGGGCCGTCGTCTCGATCGGTGAGCACCTGGCGCTCGGCGCGACCGCGCACGAGCTCGCCGAGAGCACCGGCATCCGCGAGCTCGTGGTCCAGCACGGGGCGCTCACGCCCTTCGCGCCGCCGCTGCCGCGCGGCGCGACGCTGCTGGCCTGGAGCGATGCCGATGCGGAGTTCTGGCTCTCGGGCCGGCGCGATGTCGAGACGCAGACCGTCGGCTCCCAGCTGCTGTGGCAGGCCGGTCACGACGCCGGGGATGTCGACCGCGACGCCCGCCCCGTGTTCCTGGGGCAGATGCACGGGGCCGAGCTCCCGCGCCGCCTGACCGCCGGCACCGCCTACCGCTTCTGCCGGATGCACGAGGCGATCTACCGCCCCCATCCCGCGGAGACCGACGCGCTGTCGCGGGCCGCGCACGCCCTCATGCGGCGCCGCGGCATCGCCGTCGCGCCGACGGACGTGCCGCTGCGCGAGCTGACCTCGCCCGTCGTCGCGATCTTCTCCACCGGGGTGCTCGAGGCCGCCGCCCGCGGCGTCCCCGCCTGGGTCCACTGCCCCGACGCCCCGGGCTGGGTCCACGAGTTCTGGCGGCGCTACGACATGCGGCCCTTCGGCGGCACGCCCACGCCGCCGCTCGCGGCCGCCGAGGGCGAGCCCGCGGTGCGCATCGCCGGGATCATCGAGGGATCGGTGTGACCGCGCTGGCCGTGATCCCGGCGCGCGGCGGATCCAAGGGGATCTTCCGCAAGAACCTGCTGCCCGTCGGCGGGCGCCCCCTCATCGCGTGGACGATCGCGCAGGCCCTCGCCGCCGGGCAGGACGGCCACGACCTCATCGTCGCGGTCTCCACGGAGGACCCGGAGATCGCGGCCGTCGCCCGCGAGCACGGGGCGCGGGTGATCGAGCGCCCCGCGGAGCTGGCGCTGGACACGGCGCCCACCGAGCCCGTGATCCTGCACGCGATGGACACGGTCGAGGCCGAGGGCGCGGACCTGGACGCCGTGATGCTGCTGCAGGCCACGAGC
This sequence comes from Brachybacterium nesterenkovii, assembly GCF_900163655.1. Taxonomy (GTDB): domain Bacteria; phylum Actinomycetota; class Actinomycetes; order Actinomycetales; family Dermabacteraceae; genus Brachybacterium; species Brachybacterium nesterenkovii. The sequence goes on along the minus strand of NZ_FWFG01000092.1, from coordinate 37,961 downwards.
CCCGTCCGGGCGCCCGGGACGATCGGGCGGGCCCTCGAACAGTTCCGCGACTCCGGCTGCGACAGCCTCGTCGGGGTCGTCCCCGAGTCCCCGTTCTTCTGGCGCCTGCCCGAGCGGCCCGGCCAGAGCGCGCAGGCGGCCTACGACGTCGACGCCCGCCCCCGGCGCCAGGACCTGCTCCCGCAGGAGATTCACTACTTCGAGAACGGGAGCCTGTACGTGACGGCCCCCGGGATCTATCGCACCCGCGGCAACCGTATCGGCGGCACCGTGGGACTGTTCGTGCTGGACGAGTCCGAGGGCGTCGACATCGACACCGCGGCCGACGTCGCCGCCGCCGAGACCATGCTCGCCCGCCTCGGATGGACTATCTCGTGATCCTGGACCGCACCGTCGCCCCCTATCTCGTCGACGCCGACGCCACCGTGCACGAGGCGCTGCGGCGCATCGACGCCAACCGCGCCCGGGTCGTGTTCCTCGCGGACGCCCACGGCGTCGTCACCGGCTCCCTGTCCGACGGGGACGTGCGGCGCTGGCTCACCGCGCAGACGGCCCCCGACCTGCTGGCCCCCGCCGCGGACGCCGCCCGCACGTCGTTCGTGTCGGTCCGGGAGGGCACGTCGATGGAGCGCATCGAGGCCCTCGCCCGCCCGGGCGTCGACCGCATCCCCGTGCTCGACGAGCGCGGCCGCATCGTCGCGATCGCCTCGCCCGTGCCCCGCACCCTGACGATCGGGCGCCACACGATCGGCGAGGGTCTGCCCGCCCTCGTGATCGGCGAGATCGGCAACAACCACCAGGGCGACGTCGAGCTCGCCACGACCCTCGTGGACCACTGCGTCGCGGCGGGCGCGAGCGCCGTCAAGCTCCAGCTGCGCGATATGGCCGCCCTGTACCGCTCGGGGGGCTCCTCGAGCGCGGGGGAGGACCTGGGGCCGCAGTACACGATGAACCTGCTGGCCAAGTACTCGCTGTCGGTCGAGGACATGTACCGGGTGTTCGACCACTGCGCCGCGCGGGACATCGACGTGCTGTGCACCCCGTGGGACATCCCCTCGGCCGAGGCGCTCGAGCGCTACGGCATCCCCGCCTACAAGATCGCCTCGGCGGATCTCACGCACCACGATCTGCTGCGCCGCGTCGCGGACACGGGGCGCCCGATGATCATGTCGACCGGCATGTCCACGGAGGCCGAGATCACCGCGGCCGTCGGGGTGCTGCGGAGCCACGGCGCGCAGTACGCGCTGCTGCAGACCCAGTCGACGTACCCGGCGCCGTTCAAGGACGTGAACCTGCGCTACATGGACCGCCTGGCGGAGCTGGGGGACTGCCTGGTCGGCTACAGCGGCCATGAGCGCGGCATCCACGTGCCGATCGCCGCGGTCGCGCGCGGCGCGAGCATCATCGAGAAGCACGTGACGGTGGACCGCTCGCTCGAGGGCAGCGACCACAAGGTGTCGCTGCTGCCGGACGAGCTCGCGGCGATGGTGCGGCAGATCCGCGAGGTCGAGGCGGCGCTGGGCACGGCCGAGCCCCGCGTGGTGTCCACGGGCGAGCTGATGAATCGCGTGAACCTCGCGACGTCCCTCGTGGCGGCCCGCGATCTGGAGGTCGGCGAGGTGGTGACGGAGGCGGACGTCGACGTCAAGAGCCCGGGCCGCGGCCTCCAGCCGGACCGCCGTGACGCGCTGCTGGGCGTGCGGCTGCGCCGGCGCGTGCCCGCCGGTGACTTCTTCTACCCCGGGGACCTCGCGGAGCAGGCCCGCGAGCAGCGCGACTACAGCTTCTCCCGCCCGTGGGGGCTGCCGGTGCGCTTCCACGACTTCCGGCCGCTGCTGGAGGTCTCCCAGCCCGACTTCCTCGAGTTCCACCAGTCCTACCGGGACATGGACCTCGACCCTGCGGATTTCTTCGCGCCGGGGGAGCGGCTGGGGCAGTTCTTCACGATCCACGCCCCGGACCTGTACGCGGGCGACTTCCTCATCGACCTCGCGAGCCCCGATGACGCGATCTGGGAGCGGTCGATCCGGGAGGTCCAGCGGGTGGTCGACATGGCCCGCGCCCTGCGGCCGTACTTCACGTGCGCCGAGGACCCGATCGTGATCGTGACGATGGGCGGCTTCCTGCCCGACCGGCATCTGGCTCCCGCCGAGCGCGCGCCGCTGTACGCGCGCGTGCGCAGCGCGCTCGAGCGGATCGACGAGTCCGGGGTGCGCCTGACCGCGCAGACGCTGCCGCCGTTCCCCTGGCTCATGGGCGGCCAGCAGTTCCACAACCTGTTCATGGACCCCGAGGACACGGCCTGCTTCTGCGAGGAGACGGGGCGCCGCCTCACCTTTGACGTCTCGCACACGAAGCTCGCGGCGACCTTCGCGGGCCGTCCCTTCAGCGAGTACGTGGACATCATGGGCCCGCATATCGAGCACCTCCATATCGTCGACGCCGTGGGCATCGACGGCGAGGGCGTGCAGGTGGGCGAGGGCGAGGTCGACTTCCGCGACCTGGCCGAGCGCCTCGCGCGCCTGGCCCCGCAAGCGCCGTTCATCCCGGAGATCTGGCAGGGCCACGTCAACAACGGCGAAGGCTTCTTCACGGCGCTCGACCGCCTCGAGCAGTGGTTCTGAGACCCGACCAGCCCCGTCCCTGCACCGTCCGCTTCCGCGAGCTCGACGCGCTGCGCGGCCTCGCCGCGCTCGCCGTCGTCCTCTACCACCTGACGACCTTCATGGGCGACGGCCCGGGGCTCGGCGGCCCGCCCGCGGTCTCGATCTGGTGGGGCGAGTACGGCGTCCAGCTGTTCTTCCTCATCTCCGGCTTCGTGATCCTGCTGTCGGCGCGGCGGACGCGCCGCCCCTCCGACTTCGTCATCTCTCGCGCGTCTCGCGCATCTACCCCGTGTTCTGGATCGCGCTGACGGTCGCGATCGCGCTCGGCGCCGGCCTCGCCGTGCCCGGTCTCGCAATCCCGTGGCGCGACCGCCTGCTCAACTACACGCTGGTCCAGCGCTTCCTGGGCGCCGCGAATGCGGACCCGGTGTCGTGGACTCTGCAGATCGAGCTGCAGTTCTACGTGCTCGTGCTGCTGATCCTCACGCGCTGCCGCATCACCGACCGCGTCGCGGTGATCGCGGCGAACGCGTGGACCGCGGTCTGCCTCATCGTCGCGGCCATCGCGCGCCCACACACCCTCGGCGTGGAGCCGCAGGACGTCGAGGTGCTCTGGAAGATCCTCCTGAACCTGCTGCTCGTCGAATGGGGGCCGCTGTTCTCCGCCGGGATGATGCTGCTCCTGGCACGCGAGACCGGACGGCGTCTGCCCGCCCTGCCGTTCCTGCTGGCGCCCGTGCCCGACGCGTGGCTCGTGCGCGGCACGCGCTATGCCCTGTGCGTCGCGGTGGTCGTCGCGATCTTCGCGGCGGTGACGCTCCCGCGCCGCCCGATCCCGCTGCTCGCCTCGCGGCCCCTCCTGTGGCGGGGCGACCGCAGCTACTCGCTCTACGTCGCGCACCTCGTGCCGATCATGGCGCTCCTGCCGATCCTCGACCCGGCGCTGGGGCGCGGCGCCGCGATGGCCGTCCTGCTGGTCGGCGCGCTGGTCCTCGCGGCAGTATACCATCGGGTCGGAGAGGTCGAGGCGACCCGATGGATGCGTCGGGCTCTCACGGCGCTGCGCGACCGGTCCGCGCATCCCCTCGACCGTGCGCGCCCCGCGGGGGTGCGATGAAGGAGGCCCCCATGGACAGCTCGTCGGCGATGCCCTCGCCCGCCCGCGCCGAGGCTGAGCCCGGCGCCGCCCAGCGTCCCCTCGTGCTGTGGGTGACCGCGGTCTCCAACGTCGCCGGGGTAGGGCGCCACTTCCTGGACACCGCGCGCGCGGGCGGCGTCCCTGGGCACCGCATGGTCTACGCGCTGCCGGAGGGCCCGCTCGCCGTCGCGCTGCGCGAGACGGGGGCGGCCGTCGTGACGGGCCGCTTCGGCGCTCGCGAGCAGTCCGCCGTCACCGCGGTCCTCGCCCTGCGCTCGCTCCTGCGGCGTCTGCGCCCTGCGATCGTGCACACGCACCTGCCGTACGCCGACGTCATCGGGTGCGCGGCACGGCGCGGGCTGCGCGCGGCCGACGGCGGACCCGTCCGCCTCGTCTCCACCGAGCACTGCATCTCGGCGGATCCCGACCTGCTGCAGCCCAGCCATGCGCGGGCCCTCGTGATGGCGCGTGTCCATCACGTGCGCCTGCGCCTGACCGATCACCTGATCGGGGTGGCCGAGTACACGCGGCGCGAGGTTCGGCGCCAGTGGAGCCGCACGGTCCCGATGACGGTGATCCGCAACGGCGTCGACCGCATGCACGCCCCTCGCGACCGCGCCACCGGTCTTCGGGTGCTGTCGATGGCGCGCCTGGCGCACGAGAAGCGGATCGGGGACGTCATCGCGGTGTTCGCCGCCCTCGTCGCCCGCGAGGAGAGCGCGCGCCTGACGATCGCGGGCCAGGGCACCGAGCGCTCCGAGCTCGAGCGCCTCGTCGCGCAGCTGGGGCTCGACGGCACCGTGCGCTTCGCGGGGTTCATCGACAAGGAGCAGGCCTTCCGCGAGCACGACGTGATGGTCCAGCTGTCCGCCGTCGAGAACCTGTCCTACTCGCTCCTGGAGGCCGTCGCCCACGGGATCGGCGTCATCGCGACCGACGTGGGCGGCAACGACGAGATCCTCCCGGCGCACTGCATCGTCGACGTCGCCGACCGCGAGGCCGCCGCCTCCGCGATCATCGACCAGGGCCTGAACCGGGACCGCAGGCCCGTGCTCGACGGCACGATCCCGACGGTCGCGGAGATGCTCGAGCGCGTCGCCGGGGTGTACCGCGAGGTGCTCGCATGACCGCGGTCGCCGCACCCTCGCACGCCCGGCGCGGCCGGATGCTGCGCAATCATCTCGCGGAGGTCGGCCGCCTGCGCCTGCTCGACCTGATCCTGGGCGTGCTGCTGATCGTCGAGATGGGGATGCCGGGCCTCGGGGTCCCCATCAACGCGGTCGTGCTCCTGGCGATCATGGTCCTGGCCCTGTCTCGGCGTCCCGACCGGTACATCCCCGCGCTCGAGTGGCTCATCCCGATCATGGTCCTCGCCCTCGCCTACCTCGCGCTCATGTCGGTCATCGTGGACCAGCACGACTACGCGCTCGACTGGAAACGGCGCCTGATCCGCATGGCGCTCACGGTCGCCGCCCTGTGCCTGATGCCCACCGGGCGCATCCACCTGCGCTCCCTGATCCTGGGCATGTGGGGCGGTCTGGCCGCGAACATCCCGGTGTGGCTCGCGGGCCTGAATGCGGACCAGTATGCGGGCTACCTCACGGGCCTCCTCGTCGACAAGAATGTCGCGGGCCTCGCCTACGCGGTGGCCGTGTTCGCGGTGCTCGCGGTCGTGAAGGGTCGCGGGCCGCGCGTCGTGCTGTGCTCGGTCCTCCTCGCGGGCCTGTGGCTCTCGGGCTCGCGCACGTCGTTGGCGGCCTGCGCAGCGGGTCTGCTGTGGGCGCTCCTCGCCCCGCATCTGCACACGATCTTGCGCTGGGCCCTCGGCGGCGTCATCTACATCGCCATCCAGCTCGTCTCGGAGGACTTCTCCCGGATCGGGCGCTTCAGCGACCGCGTCGGCTCGGACCTGCTGCGCTATCGCATCGACAACGCGTCCCTGCAGGCGGTCCATGAGGCCGGCTTCTGGGGCAAGGGGCTCGGCGAGGCGGTCGCGCTCATCAACGGCAACGGCTGGTTCTTCCACAACTCGTACTGGACGGCGCTCGTCGAGGGCGGCTGGCCGTGGCTCACCGTGCTGCTGCTCGTCACCGGCGTGTTCGTCATGCGGCCGTTCGCGAGCGGGCACCCCACGCGGCAGGAGGCGATCATCCAGGCCGGCGCTGTGGTGCTGTTCGTCTGCTCCTCCCGTCTCGGCGAGGTGTTCATGACGGTGTACTGGATGATCATCATCGCCCTCGCGCTCGCGCAGTGGTCCGTCCCGCGCGAGGAGGCCGACCACGGCAGGGCCGAGCTCGCCTGGAGGACGGGATGACGGGGCCGGGACCGGAGGTCCCCGCGGGGACGGCCGCTGTCGCGCAGAACCTCCCGCGCGCCGTGCTCCTGCGCCTCGCGCACGGCTGCCTCGAGACGATCGCCCAGGGCGCGGGCGCGCGCATCCTGCACGTCAAGGGCGAGGCCATGGACCCCCTCCTCGCCGAGGGGCGCGGCACGTCCACGGACTGCGACGTCCTGGTCCACCCCGACGACCTCGACGCCTTCGTCGCGGCGCTGCGCGGCGCTGGCTGGGAGCAGCGCACGCACTTCGCCGCGGGCAGCGTCTTCGGGCACGCCGCCACGTTCTACTCGCGCGTCTGGGGCACGGTCGACGTCCACCGGCACTTCCCGGGACTCGACCGGGACGCGCGGCGCACGTTTGAGGTGCTCGCCGCCCCCGGGGCGCGCACGGACCTCGGCGGGGTCGCGTGCCCGGTCCCGGACCTCACGGGCCAGCGGCTCGTCATGCTCGTGCACGCCGCGCGCGACCACATGGGACGCCGCGCGCGCGACATCGAGCGGGCGTGGGGCACGGCGACGGACGAGGAGAGGAGCGCGGTCGACGCGCTCGCGCGCGACCTCGGCGCCCTCGTGCCGATCGTCCTCGTGACCGGACGCGACGAGCTCGCAGCCGGCGGGAGGGACGAGCACCTGTGGCGCGCGATGCTGCGCGACGCCGACCCCACGGCCGTGTGGTGGGCGCGCCTGCGGGACGCCCGCACCGCGCCCGCGGCCCTCCGGGTCCTCGCGCAGGCCCTCCGCGTCAACCGCGACCACCTGGCCATCCGGCTCGGCCACGAGCCGACGCCCGAGGAGGTCCGCCGCGACTGGTGGGAGCGCTGGGGGCGGGCGCTGCGGCGCACCCGGCGCCTGCTCGGCGCACGGCGCGCCCCGGTCGCAGTCGGGCCGCCCCGCATCGCGATCGCGACCAACAACGGCGACATCGGCGGGGGAGAGGTCATGCTGCTCGTGATCGCCGACGCGCTCGCGGAGCTCGGCGCTGCCGTGACCGTCGTGGCACCCTCCGCCCCCGGTGACCTCGCCCGCCGCGCCCGCGAGGCGGGCCACGACGTCGCCGAGCTGCGGGCCGACGGCCGCCTCGCCTGGATGCTCGCCCTCGCCGCCTGGCGGATCCGCCACCGCCGCATGCCGCTGTGGTGCAACGGGCTCGTCCCGTCGCTCGCCACGGCCGGGCTCGGCCCCCGGATCGTCCACCTCCACCAGCAGCCCTCGCGCGCCCACCGCGCGGCCCTCGCGCTCGCCCGCCGGGGCGCCCGGCGCGTGCTCGTCCCCTCGTCCAGTGTGGCCAGCACGGTGCCCGGCGCGACCGTCCTGCCCAACTGGACCCGCGACCTCGCCCTCGCCCACCGCACGCCCCGGACCGCGGGATCCCCGCCGCGGATCGGCTTCCTCGGCCGCCTCACGCGCGCCAAGGGTGTCGAGGATCTCGCGCGCGCGGTCGCGATCCTGCGCGCCGACGGCCTCGACGCGCGCCTCGTGCTCGCCGGGGAGAACCGCTTCGGCGACGGCGCCGGCGACGGCGCCGTCGCGGCGGCTCTCGGCGCGCTCGGCGATGCCGTCGAGCACCGTGGCTGGGTCGATCCCGAGGAGTTCCTCGCGGAGGTCGACGTGGCCGTGTTCCCGTCGCGTGCCCCAGAGAGCTTCGGGCTCGTGGCCGCGGAGGCGATGGCGTGCGGCGTTCCCTTCGTCGTCTCGGACGCGGGCGCGCTGCCTGAGGTCGCCGGGCCCGAGCACCCGTGGATCGCCCGCGCGGGCGATGCCGCCTCGCTCGCCGCGACCGTGCGCCGGGCGCTCGAGGGCCTCGAGGACGGCTCGGCCGCCGCCTCCGCGGCGCGCGGGCGCCAGCGCTGGGAAAAGTGCTTCTCGCCCTCCGTCGGCCGCGCACGGGTCCGCCGCCTCGTCGCCGGCCTCGACGCCCCCACGACGCCCCCGGATCCGGAGGACGCATGACCGCCCCCGCCGCCTCGATCATCGTCCCCTCGTACCGGGGCGCCGAGCGCCTGCCGCGACTGCTGGACTCGCTCGCCGCTCAGGAGCCGGGCGCCCCGGCGTTCGAGGTCGTGGTGGTCGTCGACGGGGTCGACGACGGCTCCGTCGCGCTCGTCGAGGCCGAGGACCGGTTCGAGGCCCGCCCGCTCCTGCTGCCCCGCAACGAGGGCCGCGTGACCGCGCTGAACACGGGGTTCGCCGCCGCGCGCGGCGAGGTCCTGATCCGCTGCGACGACGATCTGCGCGTCCCGCCGACGTTCGTCGCCTCCCATGTCGGGGCCCATGCGGATGCGGCCGTGCGCGGCGAGCTCATCGGCGTCGTCGGCCTCACGCGCGACATGCACGACGACGCCCCCTACGCCCGCGCCTACGGGCGCGACGCGGGCGCGCGCTCGCACGCCGCGGCGCGCGCATGCCCCGATGACGCGCTGTGGCGCCACTGGGCGGCCGACTGCTCGATCGCCCGGGCCGTGTGGGAGCGCGTGGGCCCCTACGACAGCGCGTACCGCGCCTACGGCTGGGAGGACGTCGACTACGGCTGGCGCCTGCACGCAGCGGGCGTGCGCCTCGTGCGCGTCTCCGGCGCCGACGCCGAGCACCACGGCCCGGCCCGCACTGCCGTCGCCCGCGCCTCCAAGGCCTTCGCCTCGGGCTCCGCGCGCGCGGCCTTCGCGCGCCTGCACCCCGACGCGCCCCTCGCGCCCCCGAGGGCGGGGGAGGGGGTATGGGGCGCTCTCGTCGGCGCCGTCGCGCGCACGCACCGGACGCCCGAGCACGTCGCGCGCAGCGCGCGGCTCGTCGACCGCGTCCTCGGGCGCGTCCCGCGGCCCGTCGGCACGAAGCTCGTCGCCCTTGTCGTCGAGGGGGCGGGGCTCGCGGGCGCGACGGCGCCCGCGCCCCCCGATCGGCCTGCCGCGTCGTCATCGGGCCGCCCCCGCGTCGTGATCGCCCACGACTACCTGACCCAGCGCGGCGGCGCCGAGCGCCTCGTCCTGTCGATCTGCCGCGCGTTCCCCGACGCCGAGATCCACACGCTGTTCTACGAGCCCTCGCAGACGTACCCCGAGTACCGCGACCGCGTGATCCGCACGAGCCCGCTCGACCGCATCGGGCCGCTGCGCCGCGACCCGCGCCTCGCACTGCTGATGCTCGCGCCCGCGGCCTCGCGGATGCGCATCGATGCCGACGTGGTCGTCGCCTCGTCCTCGGGCTGGGCCCATGCCTTCCCGACGACCGGGCGCACCCTCGTGTACTGCCACTCCCCGGCGCGCTGGCTCTACCTGCCCGAGGACTACCTCGGCCAGGCCGGCCCTCTGGACCCCAAGCGCCTGGTTCTCATGGTCCTCGCGCCGCTCCTGCGCCGCTGGGACCGCCGCGCTGCGCTCCGCGCGCACGGGTACCTCGCGAACTCGTCGGTCGTGCGCGAGCGGATCCGGCGCGTCTACGGCCTCGACGCCTCGACCCTGTTCCCGCCGTTCTCGCCGGATGTCGCCGACGGCCCGCAGGAGACGATCGGCGAGCTCGCCGGCTGGGCCGGGCCCGACGGCTCCGCGGGCGGCCACGACCTCGTCGTCTCCCGCCTCCAGCCCTACAAGAACGTCGACCGGGTCATCGAGGCGTTCCGCGCGATGCCCGAGCGGCGTCTCCTCGTGATCGGCCGGGGCCCCGAGGGCGAGCGCCTGCGGGCCCTCGCGCCGGAGAACGTGCGTCTCGTCGAGGGCCTCTCCGATGCGCAGATGCGCTGGGCGTACGCGCACGCGACCTCGCTCATCGCGGCCAGCCACGAGGACTTCGGCCTCACCCCGCTCGAGGCCGGGGCGCACGGCGTGCCGGTCGTCGCGCTGCGCGCGGGCGGCTACCTCGACACGGTGCGCGAGGGCACCAGCGGGGTGTTCTTCACCGAGGAGACGCCGGAGGCGATCGTCGCGGCCGTCCGCGAGCTCGAGGAGAGGGGCCCGTGGTCGCGCGCGGCGATCCGCGCGCACGTGGAGGCATTCTCCGAGGAGCGCTTCATCGCCGCGCTGCGGCAGGCGGTCGAGGAGCTGTGACGCCCCTCGTTGCGCTCCGGCGTGAGATGGCACGGGAAATCCCCGACCGGCTGGACGGCCGGGCCCGGGCGCGCCACGCTGGGCGCAGCGACGCGACGTGCCCCGCCCGCCCGCGCCCTGTCGCCGGGGCGAACCCCGCGACGCCCACGAGAGGAACACATGGCCGAAGCTGATCGCCGAGCACGTCCGGAGGGGCTCGGCCTCGACGTCGTCCGGCTGCGCCGCGTGCTCGCCCAGCTCCCGTGGCGCATGGGGCCGCGCATCGTGTTCCTGCTCGTCGCGGGCTTCGTCGCGGCCCTGCTGGACATGGCGGCGGTCGTCGCGATGCTTCCTCTCACGCAGATGCTGACCGCGGGCGACGGCTCGCTGCCCGCCTCGGTCGAGCGCTTCGTGGTGCCCGTGCTGGGCACCGATGACCGCCAGCGGGTCCTCCTGGCGCTCGCCGTGTTCGTCGCCGTCGCGTTCCTGGTCAAGAACGCGGCGGTCGTGGCGATCCGCTGGTGGAGCATCGGCATCACCACGCGGGCCTCGAACATGCTGCAGGCCTCGCTCCTGCGCCGCTATGTGATGGCCCCTTACGCCTCGCACCGCCAGCGCTCGAAGGCGGTGATCCTCCAGACCGTCACGGGGTCGGTGCACCAGGCGCTCGACTCCGTGCTCCTGGGGTACATCACGGTGGCCGTCGACGCCCTGACCATCGTGCTGCTGCTGGCCACGCTGCTGGTGCTGTCGCCGCTGGGCTCGCTCCTGGCGCTCGTCATCTTCGGCGGCAGCGCCCTGCTCATCGCGCGCGTCCTCAAGCCCTGGGCGATCCGCTTCGCCCTCGTGAACCTCGAGAACAACAAGGACGCGTGGCGCTACATCAACCCGGCGATCGAGGGCTTCCGCGAGACCCGCGTCTTCCGCCGGGAGGACGTGTTCGCGGACGCGTTCGCCCGCAACCGCGCGCAGTACGCGGCGGTCTCGCAGCCCGAGCGCCTGCTCGGCGAGCTGCCCAAGTACCTCCTGGAGATCGTCATGATCGCCGGGATCATGGCGGTGGCCCTCGTCCTGTTCGCCACGCAGCCGCAGGCGCTCGCGTTCAGCCTCCTCGCGGCGTTCGCGGCTGCCAGCATCCGCGTCATCCCCGCCCTGAACCGCCTCGTGGCCACGTTCAACACGGTGCGCGGTGGGCGCCCGCACCTCGCGCTGCTCGTCGAGCAGATCGACGAGCTCGACGCCGACGAGGCCCGCAGCCGGTCCCGCGACGAGCGGATCATCCCCCTCCCGCGCGCGGACATCGTCGTCGACCGCCTGGGTTTCCACTACCCGGACTCGACGCAGAACGTGCTCACGGACGTGTCGGTCACCATCGCGCGCGGCAGCACCGTCGCGCTCGTCGGCTCCTCCGGCGCCGGCAAGACGACGTTCGCCGACATCCTCGCCGGGCTGCTGTACGCGACGGAGGGCTCGGTCACCGTCGGCGGCCTCGATGTCGCCGAGCACCCCCGCAGCTGGCTCGCGGACGTCGCGATGGTCTCCCAGAAGGTGTACCTGTGGGAGGCCACGGTCCGCGACCTCATCACGTTCGCGGTGCCCGCCGACGAGGTGGACGCTGCGCTGCTGGACGACGTCATCGATCGGGCGCGCCTGCGCTCCTTCGTGGACGGCCTGCCCGAGGGCCTCGACACCGTCATCGGGGATTCCGGGGCGCGGGTCTCGGGCGGCCAGGCCCAGCGCATCGGCATCGCCCGCGCCCTGTACGCCCGGCCGAGCGTGCTGATCCTCGACGAGGCCACGAGCGCCCTCGACAACGAGACCGAGCACGAGATCACCGCGACGATCGAGGCCCTGCACGGCGAGATCACGGTGATCGTCATCGCCCACCGCCTCTCGACCGTCAAGAACGCCGACGAGATCCTGTTCTTCTCCCGCGGGCGCCTGCAGTCGCGTGGCACGATGGCCCGTCTGCGCGCGACGGACGAGGAGTTCGCGCGCCTCGTCGAGCTCGGCGAGATCGGCTGAGGGGCCCTGTGCGCATCCTGCTGAGCAACACCGACCTGATCTCGCCGGCGGGCACGCAGCGCTGGGTCGCGACGATCGCCGCCGAGCTCGAGGCCCGCGGGCACGACGTCGCGGTCCTCACGGCCCGCGGCAACACGCTCTACCCGCAGCTGCGGGAGCACCGGGACGGCGACGCCTACGACCTCGGGATCCTCAACCACAATGACGCGTTCGCCCTTGCGCGCCGCGTGCGGATGGGGCGCTGCCTCTACACGGCCCACGGCTTCACGCCGGAGCCCGAGTGGGTCCCGCCGGGAGCCGATGCCTACGCGGCGGTCGACGAGCTCACCGCCGCGCACATCCCCTTGCCCGCGACGGTCATCCGCAACCCCGTGGACCTCGAGCAGTTCGCCGAGCGGCATCCCGTGCGCGAGACCCCGCGCTCCGTGCTGCTGCTGTCGAACAAGCAGGGGCGGGCGCGGCCGATCATCGAGGAGGCCTGCTCGATCGCCGGCCTCGACCTGCGGATCGTCGGCGGGCCCACCGCGGTCGACGACCCCGCGGGGCCGATCGACGAGGCGGACATCGTCATCACATCCGGCCGCGGCGTCCTCGAGGCCCTCGCGTGCGAGCGCAACGTCTACGTCATGGACTTCCTCGGGGCCAAGGGCTACGTCGAGGAGGCGAGCATCCGGCGCCTGCGGGCCGACTCGTACGCGGGTCTCCTCGACGGGTCCTGGCCGACGCCCGAGGAGCTCGCCCGCCATCTCGTCGACGGCTACGACCCGGCGCGCCGGCTTCGCGGGCTCATCGCGGCCGAGCACGCACCCGCCGTCGTCGTCGACCGCTACCTCGAGCTCGCCCGCGGAATCGGCCCGGCACGGCGCCTGGCAGGCGCCGCCCTGCGCCGCGCCGGCGGGCCGCTCACATCCCGGCGGACCACGAAGGCGCTGTCCTATCTGCGCCGACGGGAGCCGCGCGAGGCCTGGCGCGCTCTGCGCGGCAGCCAGCACATCCCCCCGCTGCTCGAGAGCAAGCTGCCGGAGGGGACCCGCGTGACCTTCCCCGACTCGCTGCGCGGCCCGCGCCCCGAGCTCGAGCACGTCTATGCCTGAGGAGGCCCCGATGACGCCTGCCCCGGAGCGTCCCGTCGCGAGCGTCGTCATCGCGGTGTTCGACGGCACCGCGACGCTGCCCGCGCAGCTCGCCGCCCTCGCGGCCCAGGAGGACGCGCCGCCGTTCGAGGTCCTCGTGATGGACAACAACTCGACCGACGACCTCGCGGGGACGATCGCGCCGTTCCTCGGGGAGAAGGTGCGGATCCTGCCCGCCCGCGCCCACCAGGGCCAGTGCTACGCGCGCAACCTCGGCGCGCTGCTGGCGCGCGGCGAGCACGTGCTGTTCTGCGACCAGGACGACGTGGTCTCGCCCACCTGGGTGCGTGCGCTGACCGACGAGCTGGACGCGGCGAGCGTCCTGGCGACGGGGCCGATGGAGCTCGCGCGCCTCAACGCCGAAGAGGTCTGGCGCCCCGATCCGGGTGAGGACGCGCCGTCGCTGCTGCGCCCCTACCCGGTCCAGGGCTATCTGCCGTTCGTCTACGGCTCGAACCTCGGGATGCGGCGCGAGGACTTCATCGCCCTGGGCGGCTTCGACAACTCCTACCGCGGCGGGGACGAGGACACGGACATCTCGTGGCGCGCCCAGGAAGCGGGCCACCCGATCGCGGTGTCCGAGGACGCGGTGGTCCACTACCGCCTGCGCTCCGGCGCCCGGGCGCTGTTCCGCCAGCATCGCGGATATGCGCGCACGCGCACCATCACGGTCCTCCGCACCCAGGGCACCCGGCCGCTGCGGGGCATGTCCCTGAAGTGGACGCTCGGGCACCTCGCGCTCGCGCCCCGCGACTGGCTGCGCGTGCGGGGAACGCACGCGGGGCGCCTCGAATGGGCGCGGCGCACAGGAGGCCTCGTGGGCAACCTCGAGGGCCAGCTGCGCTACCGCGGCGGGCGCACACCGGAGCCCGAGCTCATCGACCGCGCCCGGCCCGAGGCCCTGGAGCACCGGGCGGCCGCGGCGCGCACCGGCGGGGCCCCGGACGTTCAGGGCTGACGGACCATCTCCTGCTCGGCGTTCTCGACGACCGTCCAGGCGGGCGCGAGCTGCCAGGCCCGGCCCTCGCCGATCGTGCGCACGTGGAAGCGGGGCGCCACGACCAGGGACTCTCGGCCCTCGCGCGCGTCCCATCGGTTCTTGAGGTAGCCGGCCCAGTAGGAGAACGTCGAGTTCGCGAGGATCAGGCGCTCGCTCGCCGCGAGGCGCGCGAGGTTGCCGAACGGGCCCTCGTCGGCGGGCGCGATCCGCACGCGGGCCGCCGGCAGCCAGGCGGGGACCTGGTCGGCGCACCATGCGGGGTCGTCCGAGACGACCTGGAGGCCGAAGGCGTCGGCCGGATCGGCTCCCGCGGCCTCGAGCGCCGCGAGCGCATAGGCGCGGATGTCCATCCCGTAGCGGCGGCGGAACGTCGCATCGGTGTAGTAGTCGCCGCGGCGGATGTTGAGCGTGAGGGGCGCCCGCTCGGCGTCCGCGGCGGCCAGCAGCTCCGCGAAGGCGGATGAGCCCAGGATCGCGTCGTCGAGGAAGCCGTCGAGGGTGTCCTGGCCGAACTCGTCGAAGCCTTGGTGCCAGATCTCCCGGCGCTGGGCGGTGAACGGCACCGCCGCCCGGTCCACCGTCAGCTCCCCGAGGGCGGGGAACATGGCGATCCACGCCTCCATCCCCGGTTGGAGCAGGACCGCCGCCTCGTGCCCCGCGCGGCGCTGCTCCCACGCCCACAGCCACATGTACAGGTGGTTGCCGCCGCCGAGGGACGGCGGCGTCCACAGGATCGTGCGGCCGCTGCGCCGGCGGATCGCGGCGAGGACGGGCGCCGCGGCGCC
This sequence comes from Brachybacterium nesterenkovii, assembly GCF_900163655.1. Taxonomy (GTDB): domain Bacteria; phylum Actinomycetota; class Actinomycetes; order Actinomycetales; family Dermabacteraceae; genus Brachybacterium; species Brachybacterium nesterenkovii. The sequence goes on along the minus strand of NZ_FWFG01000092.1, from coordinate 22,921 downwards.
CCTGCCCAGGGCGCGCGCGTGCGTCCTGGGCGTCGTGCGCTCGCGCGGGGGAGGGGTCCAGCCCGGCGGGGCAGGCGGGGGGGTCCGGGTCACGCGGCCACGATACGCGGCGGTGATGCGCGGCGACCCCGGCGACGGCCCGATCTCGGTATCCTGGGCGGCGACCGGATCGTCCGGTTCGGTCCTCGAGCCGACGTCCCCGCGGGAGAGCCATGCCGTTGCCCAACGCAGCGCCTGACGGCGCCCCGGAGCTCTCCGTGATCATCCCCGTCCACGACGGCGCGGACGTGGTCGGCCTCCAGCTCGCCTCCCTCGTCGCGCAGATCGATGCGCCGCGCTTCGAGGTGGTCGTCGTCGACAACCGCTCCTCCGACGACCTCGCGGGCGCGATCGAGCCCTTCCGCGAGGAGCTCGACATCCGGGTGGTCCAAGCGCCGGAGCGCCCCGGTGCCGCGTACGCCCGCAACGTGGGCATCGGCGCGGCGCGCGCCGAGCACTTGCTGTTCCTCGACGCCGACGACTCCGCGGATCCGTACGCGGTCCTCAACACGCATCGCACCCTCCTGCGACGGCCCGTGTTCTCCGGCAGTGCGGTGCCCATCGCCCCCGAGGAGCTCGCCGGGGGCCTGCCCGCCGCCCGCCGTATCGCCCCCGGCACGCCCGACTGGTCCGAGCCCGTCCCCGAGAGCCCCGGCTACCCGATCCTGTGCGGCGGCGTGTTCGGCATCCGCCGCGGGACCGCTCGGGAGATCGGCGGTATGGATGCCGCGTTCCCGTGGGGCGGCGAGGACAACGACCTCGCGATCCGCCTCACGCGCGCGGGGCACGCCGTCGACGTCTCCAAGGTCGTCTCGATCGCCTACCGGCAGCGGCCCCCGGGCTCCGTGAGCGCGCGGGCCCACCTGCGCGCGGGCTTCGCGCACGCCCAGCTGTGTACGCGCCACGGCCTGTGGGGGAGGACGCCGTCGACCCGCGGCGGGCGCTGGATCCTCGAGCCCGCGCGCGCCCTCGCGGCGGCCGCGCTCGCGGTCGTGCGGCCGGGACGCGCGTCCCGTGCTGATCTCGTGTCCCGGTTCGCGACCGCTTCCGGCCTGCTCCTGGGCCGGATCCGCTTCGCCGCGCCCGCCCTCCTGCCGCGCCCGCTCATCGGCTGCGGCCTGCGTCCCCTGACCGCCGCTGAGAGGATCTGACCCATGGTCGACGTCTGGAACCGCCTGTCCACGCTGGGCTCGTCCGTGCGCTGGCACCGCGGCGCGCTCGTCACCGCGCTCGTGCACCGCCGCGCGTTCGGCACCCTCGGCGAGGGCAGCGTGATCGTCGCCCCGCGCATGCTCCAGGGCGTCGAGGCGATCCGGATCGGACGCGGCGTCGCGGTGCGCGACGGCGGCTGGCTCGCCGCCGGGCGCGGCCTCCCAGGCGTGGGACAGCGCCCTCGACGAGCTCCGGGAGCGCGGACTGTCCTCCTGAGCGCGGCGCCGGGCACCCGCGTCGGACGTCGGGCCCGAGGATCATGATGTCGGGTCCGTCCTGATCGTTCTGATCGTCCGAGTCCGAGGAGGACAGTTCGGTCGATAGGGTCGGAGCGACCGTCGGCGCCGCCGACGGGCACTCAAGCCGCAGGCGCTCGACGGGAGGTGGACATGTCGCGCGGATCCCGATCCGGCGCGCCCTCGAGGGCCCCGCGCCCCTCCGGTCACGGCGCTCCTCTCGGCGAGCTCGACCGGCTCGACGCCGATGGGCAGGCGATCGCGGTCCACGCCCCCAGGACCAGCGCCTATGCGGGCCGCCAGCGCTGGACCCGCCGCTGGAAGCGCACGATCCTCGTGATCGCCGACGTGCTCCAGCTGCTCCTGGCGATCGCCCTGGCCTACCTCGCGCGCCAGTCGACTCCGTCCCTCGGGCGCGCGGGCGACCTGTCCGCCGCGGTCGCCGAGGCCGCGCTGGTCATCGGGATCGGCTGGATCGGCGCGATCGCGCTGTTCGGCGGCTACGACGTGCGCCTCCTCGCCTCGGGCCCCGAGATCTTCCGCAACCTCCTGCGCTCGAGCCTCGGTGCCGCCGGCATCGTCGCCACGGTCCTCTACCTCTCCGGTGTCCAGCTCTCGCGAGTCTTCTTCGTCGTGCTGTTCATCGTCGGCACCCTCCTGCTGCTCCTGGACCGCCTGGTCATGCGGCGCGTGATCGGCTGGCTGCGCCGGAGAGGCCGGATGCGCTCGCGCGTGCTCGTCGTCGGGGCCCTGCCCTACATCGACTCGATCGCCCGCACGCTCGCGCGCGAGCAGTGGCTCGGCTACGACGTCGTCGGCGCCGTCGTCCCCGAGCGCTACGAGGACGCGACCTCGCGGGAGGGCATCCCCGTGATGGGGGTCGAGAGCGACCTGCTGGACGTCGTGCGCAGCGTCCAGCCCGCCGTTCTGCTGTTCGCCGCCGGCTCCGACGCCTCCGACGAGGAGTTCCGTCGCACCGCGTGGCAGCTCGAGAGCCTGGACATCGATGTGATCGTGGTGCCGGCCGTCACGGAGATCTCGAGCGACCGCATGCGGATGCGCCCCGTCGCCGGCCTCCCGCTCGTCCACCTCGACCTCCCGCGCTCGCGCGACGCGCTGCGGCTGTCCAAGCGGATGTTCGACGTCGCCGCGAGCGCGCTGCTGCTCGTCGTCGCCGCCCCGCTGCTCGCCGTGATCGCCGTCGTCATCAAGGCCACGGACGGCGGCCCGGTCCTCTTCCGCCAGGTCCGGGTGGGCCGCGACGGCGTCCCCTTCGAGTTCCTCAAGTTCCGCTCGATGGTGCCCGACGCGGAGTCCCGCCTGGCCGCCTTGCGGGACGAGGAGATCGACCGCGGCAACGACGTGCTGTTCAAGATGTCCGACGACCCGCGGATCACGCGGCCCGGCCGGATCCTGCGCCGCTACTCGATGGACGAGCTGCCCCAGCTCATCAACGTGCTGCGCGGCGACATGAGCCTGGTGGGCCCGCGCCCCGCCCTGCCCCGCGAGGTCGCGGCCTATGACCAGGACGCCCTGCGACGCCTCACCGTGCGACCGGGCATCACCGGGCTGTGGCAGGTGTCGGGCCGCAGCGACCTGTCCTGGGCGGAGACCGTGCGCCTGGACATGTACTACGTCGACAACTGGTCGTTCGCCCAGGACGTGCAGATCATGGTCCGCACTGTGCGTGCCGTCCTCACGAGCGACGGGGCGTACTGACCCGTGGCGCGCGCGACCGGACCCGCGACCCGTCGGCTCAGGACCCTGGCCGCAGGCGTGCTCGTCCTCGCCGTGCCGGCGGGCGCCGCGCTCCTGCTGGCTCCGAACGGATGGGCGATCAATCGCCTGAACGTCGCGGTGTGGATCGCCGTCACCAAGCCCCTCGGGCTCATGGGAACCACCACCCCCGAGCAGTTCGCGGCGGTCATGAACGTGCTCGTGTTCGTGCCCGTGCTGGCCGCGCTCGCCGTGCTGCGCCCCACCTGGTGGTGGGCGGCGCTCGCCGCGGCCGGGTCCGTCGGCGTCGAGCTCTACCAGATGAGTCTCGGTACGCGGGAGCCCGACCTCGGGGACGTCCTCGCCAACACGCTGGGCGCCGTCCTGGGCGTCGGCCTGGGTCTGCTCGCGCGGCGGGCCGCCCGGCGCGCCGATGCGCGGCGCGGCCACGCCCGTCGGGCCGACGATCCTCGGCCCGACGCCCCGGGCCTCGCGCGCGCAACGACGCCCGGCGACGGCGAACCTAGGATGGCGGGACGGTCCGACGGAGGGGGGCGCGATGTGGGAGCTTGACGGCCGGATCCAGCGCTACGCGTGGGGATCCGCCGATGCGCTTCCGCGCTTCCTGGACCGCGAGGCCGATGGAGACGCGTGGGCCGAGGTGTGGTTCGGCGCCCACCCGCTCGCTCCCGCGCGCGTCGATGCCCTGGGCCTCGGTCTCGACGCCGCGATCGCCCAGGACCCGCGGCGCATGCTCGGCGATCCCGTGCACCGCTCGTTCTCGGGCCGCCTGCCGTACCTGCTCAAGCTCATCGCCCCGGCGCGCCCGCTCTCGCTGCAGGTGCATCCCTCGCGCGAGCACGCCCGCGAGTCGTTCGCGGCGGAGAACGCCGCCGGGCTGGCCCTCGACTCGCCCCGGCGCAACTACCGTGACGACAACCACAAGCCCGAGATGGTCGTGGCCCTCGAGCGCTTCGAGGCGCTGTGCGGCTTCCGGACCCCGCGCCGCGCGGCCGCGATCCTCACCGGACTCGACACCGAGCTCACCGACCGTCTCCGGGCGCTCCTCGTGGAGCATCCGACGGCCCACGGGATGCGTGCCGCGTTCCGCACCCTGGTCGCGCCCTCGATGCGCCCGGACCCCGAGCTCATCGCCGCCGTCGCGGAGGCCTGCCGCGCCCGCTTCGCGGCCGGGGAGTCACCCTCGCCGCGCATCGACCGCACCGTCGCGATGCTGCACGAGCACTTCCCGGGCGACGGGGGCGTCGTGGCGGCGCTGCTGCTGAACCCCGTGACGCTGCATCCGGGGGAGGCGATGCACGTGCCCGCCGGCGCCATCCACTCCTACCTGTCGGGCCTGGCCGTGGAGGTCATGGCCGCGAGCGACAACGTGCTGCGGGCGGGCCTGACCGGCAAGAAGGTCGACGCCGACGAGATGCTCCAGTGCGTCTCGGTGGTCGCCGCGCCGCCGCTGCGCGTGGCCCCCGAGCGGCTCACGGAGCGCACCGTCGCCTACTACGCGCCCGTCGATGACTTCGAGCTGTCGCTGACGACGCTGGACGACGGTCAGGGCAGCTTCCAGCCCCGGCATCCGATCCCCGGGTCGGGGCCGCGGATCCTGCTGGGCATCGACGGGGAGGCCCTTGTGGAGTCCGCGGGCGGGCGCCGACGGATCGGCCGCGGGCGGGCACTGTTCGTCCCGGCCTCCGCGGGGGCCGTCCGCGTGGGCGGACGCGGTCGGATCGTGCAGGCGAGCGTCCCGTGACCGCGCACCGCTACCGGCTCGGCGACGTGGTGATCGACCGCGTCGAGGACGAGGCGTGGGTCGCGCCGCTCCCGTCCGGACCGATCATGCTGCTGCAGGGCATCTCCCCGCTGGTCGTCGACGTCCTTACCGCGGCCGGGTCGCCCCTGACGTCCCACGAGGTGCTCGAGGGCCTGCGCGGGCTCGTCGCCGACGTCCCCACGGACGCGGAGGCGATCGTCACGGCCCATCTGGTCGACCTCGCCGAGCACGGGGTGCTCGAGGCGGTCGCCGATGACGCCTGAGCGGATCGTCCTGGACCTTCCCGGCGGCCCCCTCGCCCTCGAGGGCACGCCCGCGCTCGCCGCGCTGATGGACGAGCTGCGCAAGCTGTGGGCGCCGGTCGTCGTCGAGCAGAGCGCCGTGTCCGCGGACGGTGCGGCCCAGCGCACCCCCGGAACGGGGCATCGCGGCGCCGCTCCGCGCTCCGGGACGGCTCCGGAAGGGGACGAAGAGGACGGTCCTCGGGTGCTCCGCCTGGTGGCGCGCGAGGAGGATGCGGCATCGCTGGGGGCGCGTGCGGTCGATCCCGGTCCCGGCGCCGCCTACGCCGTGTCCGGGCTGGTGACGCGCGAGGTGATCGGCGCCCTCATCGGGCACCGCCTGCTCCTGCACGCCGCGGCCGTCGCGACCCCGCAGCTCGGGTGCGTGCTGCTGGTGGGCCCGTCCGGCGCGGGCAAATCCACGGCCGCGCGGACGCTGGGACGCGGTGGGACCTACCTGACCGATGAGCTGACCGTGATCGACCCGGAGACGTTCGCGGTCACCGCCTACCCGAAGCCGGTCTCTATCGTGGGGGAGCCGGACCCGGACGGAGGCGAGTCGTCGAAGACCGACGTCGCGCTGCCGGAGCTCGGCCTCGTGGCGGGAGCGGGGGCGGCGCGGCCGGATGCCGTCGTGCTCCTGGGTCGCGTCGAGGAGCGCGGCGCCGACGCGTCGTCGCGGCGCCTGCCGCTGGCCGAGGCGCTCCCGCAGCTGATCGCGCAGTCGTCATCCGTCTGGAGAGTGCCGCGGCCGCTCACCCGCCTGGCGACGCTGCTGGGCGACGTCGGCGGGGCGCTCGAGCTGCGCTACGCCGAGGCGGAGGACATGCACGCGCTGCTGGCGGATCCGCCGCCGGCGCTGCGCGAGCCCTGGGAGGCCGTCGCTCCGCGGTCGGAGCGGCCGGCCGAGCCCCCGACGGTCGACGCCGAAGCATCGCCCGCCCGCAGCGATACCGAGCCTGCGCCCAGCGGAGCCGAGCCGACCCGCAACGATACCGAGCCTGCGCCCAGCGGAGCCGAGCCGACCCCCGTGCCGTCGGCCCGGCGCGCGCACGCCGACGGGACGGACCCGGACGGCCCGGACCCTGCCGGGGCGGGGCCGTGCTGGCAGGCGGCCTCGTTCGTCGAGGCCCTCGTGGTGGAGCAGGGCGTGCTCGTGCTGCGGCAGGGGGATCTCATCACGCTCGGCGGCGGTGCCGCTCTCGTCTGGCTCGACCTCGTTTCGCAGGGGCCCGCCGCCGCGAGGACCGTCGCGGCCCGCCTGGACCTCGACGGCCCGCGCCCCGCGTTCGAGGACGTCGAGGAGTGCATGGGGCTCCTCGCGGAGCTGCACCTCATCGAGCGGTGCGATCCGGGCCCGTCTGCGTGACGCGCGCGGCATCCAGCTGCTCGATGATCTCCTCGACGAAGTCCGAGACCTCGTCGCCGCCGGCCACGGGGCCGCCCGCGAGCATGCCGTCGGCCCCCAGCAGCACCGCCGCCGGCGTGCCGCGCATCGACAGCGTCTCGGCGAGGGTGGAGTGCACGTCCTCCATCGGGCCCGGCCCCAGGCGCTCGAGATCGGGCTGTGCGATGCCCGCGAGCGGCCGCGGCAGCACCATGTGCACCGCGACCAGGGGATCGAGGCGCTCCCTCCACGCGGGCAGCGCGGTGAGGATGCGCTCGCACGGCCCGCACCCCGGGTTCACCCAGATGAGCAGCACCGCGCGCCCCGCCGTGAACGAGCGCAGCGGAACGAGCTCCCCGTCGGCATCGCGCAGCAGGCCCGGGGGGATCGGCGTGCGCAGGTAGTCGAGCTCGTCGTCCTCCGCCGCGCCCGCGCTCCCCGCGTTGTCCTCCGCCGCCACGTCGTGCGCCGCGCCCGCGCTTCCCGCGGCGTCGTCGCGCCGTACGCCGCCTTCGGAGGCGTCGTCGTGCGCGCCGGTCGTGGCGGAGGCTGCCCGCGCGGGTGCGTGCGAGCCGAGCGGGGCCGCCGTCGGCGCCTCCTCATCCTTCTCCGTCCCGCCCAGCGTGAACGCCGTCAGCAGCACGGCGGCACCCAGCGCCAGCGTCCACGCCAGCAGCAGCGGGCAGGCCGTGAGCACCGCCGCGGCCGTGGCACCGGTGGCCGCGGAGACCACCCCGGCGACGCCCAGCAGGCTCAGCGTCACGTTGCGCAGCGCGCTCGCCCGCGACACGTTCGGCGACCCCAGCGTCCCGAAGCACGAGCAGTGCACCGGCTCGTCGAAGCCGAGCGCCCGCACGATGATCACCAGGTACGCGAGCATCAGCGCGAGCGTCGCGGCCGCGACTGCCACCTGCACCGGCACGATCGGGATCCACAGGCCGACGGCGAGGAGCAGCTCGCCCGGGGCGAGCAGCAGCGCCCCCAGCCGGTGCAGCGGCCGCGCGGGCGTGCGCAGGGAGACCATCGCGTCCTCCGTCGCCCGGGGGTCGCCGATCTTGGCGAGGCCCGAGACGAGCAGGGTGAAGGTCAGCAGGATCGGTGCGGCGACGAGCGGGCTCATGCGGGGCCTCCGGGGGAGGGGAGAACGGGGAGCAGCAGGCGCAGCTGCTCGTCGATGCGGGCGGCCGAGCGCGCGGCCGCGGCCCGCCCCTTGCGGTACGGGTCCGGGATGGTGCCGTCGGCGGTGCGGCGGGCGCGGGACCAGGCGGCGACATCGGCCGTCGTCAGCGTCCGGGGCGGTGCACTGCGCTGATCCTCGTCGTCGAACTGTGCGGCAAGGGCGGGCATGCCATGCGAGCGTCCAGCGCGGGGCGGTGCGACGAGGGCCGCGAGGTCGCCGACGTGGCCGAGCAGCCCGGCCCGGCGCCGCGCCGCGGGCACCTCGTCCCCGATCACGTCGAGATGCTCGGGCCCCATCGCGAGGATCAGATCGGCGTCGAGGTCCGCGGCGGTGAGCTGCCGGGAGCGGAAGCCCGCGGCATCGCCGCCCCGCTCGGCGAGTTCGGCGGCCATGTCGGCGTCCATCGCGGAGCCCTGCAGGGAGAACGTGCCGCGGCTGGCGATGGTGAGGTGCGGGGCGCGGTGCGCGAGGAGCCGCTCGGCCAGCGGGGAGCGGCACACGTTGCCGGTGCACACGAACAGCACCGAGCGGATCGGGCGCGGGGCGGGGGAGACGGGGCCCGGTGTGCGCTCAGGATCTGCCGGGCTCATCAGGGCCGACGGGCGCGCGAAGCCCGAGAGGCCCGGCGGCGCGGTGTCGGCGTCGGTGAGCCCTCGCTCCCGGCCGACGGCGGCATCGTCCCAGCGGTGCACGGCGTCGCCCCGGCCGCGCCGGGGCGCTGCGGGATAGGGCGCGCGCGGCCAGGTCGAGGGGTCCGAGGACATGGCGCCAGCGTAGCCGCGCCGGTACGGTCGTCGTCCGGCCGATGGTCCGGCTGACGACCCAGCTGACGACCCGGCTGACGGCCCAGCTGATGACCCAGTTGACGGCCCAGTTGACGGCCCTGCCGGTGGCACGGATCGACGGTCCCGCAGAGGACCCTGCCCGTGGCCCCGGCTGCAGCCCAGCTGAGGGCTCAGCTGATGTCGTCGCCGGTGGCCCCGGCCCAGCGTTCGCCGAAAGGCTGACGCCTCGCGCGCCGACGGGCGCCAGGTATCGACCATCGTCGCGGGACGCGGGGGCGCGGGCCCGACATACTGGACGCGGCCCGATCCCCGATCCCCGGAAGCGAGTGCTCCATGTCCCAGACGCCGCCCTACGGCAGCCCCTCCCCGTTCGGACCGCCGTCGTCCGCTTCCGCGGGCGCGCCCGCCGCCTCCGGGGCCGGCCCCGCCGGCCCGAACCTGGTCAACGGCACCACCGTCCACGGCGTCCTGGGCCGCAGGGGCATCCGCCACCCGTGGGAGATCCCGATGGTGATCATCGGCGCGATCGTCACTCTCGTCGCCTACGGCCTGTGGCTCACGATCGTGGTCGTCTCGATCGTCAACGCGATCCGCGGCGAGGGCCCGACGATCCTCACCGTCACCGAGGACCCGACGAACCCCTTCGGCAGCCTGGTGATCCAGCTGTTCGCGGTCGTCATGCTCATGCCGATCATCATCTGGATCGCCCGCGCCATGATGTACGCGCAGATGCGGGCGATGTCCACGCGGATGAGCCCCACCCAGTTCCCCGAGGGCTACCGCATGGTGGTCGAGGCTGCTCGCCACCACGGGCTGCGGCGCGTGCCCGACGCGTACGTGGCCATCGGCAACGGCATGATCAACGCCTTCGCCTCCGGCCACGGGTTCCGCCGTTTCGTGGTGGTCTACTCCGACCTGTTCGAGGTCGGCGGCGCCGCCCGCGACCCGGAGGCCCTGCGCTTCGTCATCGCCCACGAGGTGGGCCACCTCGCCGCCGGGCACGTCTCGTACTTCCGTCTGCTGCTGACTAACCTGCTCTACCAGGTGCCGCTGCTGGGCATGGCCCTGTCGCGCGCCCAGGAGTACACGGCCGACAACTACGGCTACGACGTCACGCCCAGCGGCTCCGCGGGGGCGATGGCGGTGCTCAGCGCCGGCAAGTACCTCAACGCCGACGTCAACGTGAACGAGCTCGCAGACCGCGCCGTGACGGAGAAGGGTCTGTGGGTCCACATCGTCAACTGGCGGGCGTCTCACCCGATCATGACCTGGCGCGCGCACGCCCTGCGCGACCGCTCTGCCGCCGGGAAGCTGTGGTTCCGCCCCGGCTTCCGCCTGTGGCCCGGATCGGCCACGACGCCGATGTACCGCGGGCCCCTGCCGGCCGGCAGCGTCTTCTCCGGCACCTGGCCCACGCCCGACGAGGTCCTTGCGATGCTCGACGCCGCCGACCGCGAGCGCCCCGCCAACCTCACCAACCAGTTCGGTCGCTTCCCCGGCGTCGACTACTCGAGCGCGCCGCCGCAGCGCACCGTGCAGACGGCCCCGCCGTTCCTGTCGCGCCGCGCCGACCAGCCCGTCGCCCCCGTCGTCCCGCCGCAGCGCCCGGGCGCCGGTCCGTACGGGGGCTACCCCGCGGCCTGACGCGGCTGAACGGGTGGGGCGCGCACTCGGCTGGTCGGGCCAGCGCGCTGACGCGGCTGAACGGGCTCGCCCTCTGCGCGGCTGAACGGGCCGGCCCCCGGCACGGCACGCCCGCTCGTGCCATCGGCCCGCCCACTGCACCCCGCACCGGACCCCGTCGTCTCCCCGGAGGCGGCGGGGTCCTGCGCTGCGGCCTTTCTGCCCCGAGTGCTGAGAAGGCGAACCGCCGCGAATCCTCGCCTCTGCTGCGACGGACATCTGCCGCCCCGCCCGACCTCCCGAGACGCGCGGCCCGACGCCGTCGGGCTCTCCCGGACGGTCGCGTCTGGTCGGCCACACCGGCCCCACGGACCCCTCGGCCCCCTTGCGCGCCCCGTCCTACGATCGACGGGTGACCGCTCCCAGCACCCAGCCCCCGGCCCTCACGCCAGCACGGCGCAACCAGCTGCTGCTGGTGCTGCTCGCGCCCCTGTTCATGGCGCTGGTCGCGGTCTCCGTGCTCAACGTCGCGCTCAACGCGATCGGCCACTCCCTCGGCGCCTCGAGCGAGGGCCTGCAGTGGGTGCTGTCCGGCTACGCCCTCGCGTTCGGCCTCGTGCTCGTGCCCGCCGGGCGACTCGGCGACGCGACCGGGCGCCGCCGTGTGCTGCTGATCGGCGTCGCCGTCTTCACCGTCGGCTCCCTCGCCTCCGGTCTCGCCCCCACGGTCCACGCCCTCAACGCCGCGCGCATCGTGCAGGGCATCGGCGCCGGACTGTTCAACCCGCAGATCGTCGGGATCCTGCAGCGGCACTTCCGCGGCCAGGCCCGCGCCAAGGCCTTCGCGCTGCTGGCCACCACCGTGGCCGTCGCCACCGCCGTCGGCCCCGTGATCGGCGGCCTCCTCATCCAGCTCCTGGGGGAGGACTCCGGGTGGCGCTGGATGTTCTTCATGAACGTGCCCATCGGCCTGGCCGCGCTCGCCCTGGGCCCCCGCTGGGTGCCCGACGACCACCGGCGCGACCGCTCCCGCCGCCTCGACATGGACCCCGTCGGCATCGTGCTGCTGGCCCTCGCGGTGCTCGCGATCATGCTCCCGTTCCTCGAGCGCGGCGCCGGGCACCTCATCTGGCTGTGCCTCCCGGCGGGCCTGCTGGTCCTGCTCGGCTGGGCCGCCTGGGAGAGCCGCTACGCGCGGCGCGGCGGCGAGCCGATGGTGGACCTCGACATCTTCGCCAGCCCCGCCTTCCGCAACGGCATCATCATCGTCTCCGTCTACTTCCTGGGCTCCACGAGCATCTGGATCATCGTGCCGCTGCTGCTCCAGGCGCACCTGCACCACACCGCCTTCGAGGCCTCCCTGCTGGGGCTGCCGTCCTCGGTGGGGGCGATGATCTCCTCCCAGGTGGGCGGACGCTACGTGCTGCGGCTCGGCCGGCGCCTGGTCATCGCGGGCTTCATCGTGGTGCTCGTGGCGCTGGGAGCCGTGACGCTCACGGCCGCCGTGGTCGAGGCTGGCGCGGCGCCGTTCTGGGTGCTCGCGATCCCGCTCGCTCTCGTCGGCGTCAGCCAGGGCATGATCATCTCCCCGAACCAGACCCTCACGCTGGGGGCCGTCGACTCGCGCTACGGCGGAGTCGCCGGGGGGATCCTCCAGCTGGGGCAGCGCATGGGCCAGGCCATCGGCACCGCGCTGATCCCCGGGATCCTGTTCTCGATCGTGGATACGGGCGGCGACTGGCTGCACGGCTTCACGATGGCGATGGTCGCGATCATGGCGATGACCGTGATGGCGCTCGGCGTGAGCATCGTCGACCGCGCCCGCGAGAAGGCGGTCGGTACCCTGGCGTGAGGGGGTGGTCGCGCGGCAATGCGGGCGGGTCGGCGGGCTCGCGTGACGGAGTGGTCGAACGTCGTCGGTATGCGCTTTCGGAATGGTCGATCCTCGTCGGAAAGTAGCGTCGATTCCGACGAAGATCGACCAATCGGCGTGGGCGGACGACGTTCGACCGCCGTGCGCAGGCAGGTGAAGAGCACCCACGGCATGCGGGTGCACAATGCGCGACCGCTGCGCAGGATCACGACGTTCGACCGCCGTGCGCGGGTGCGTCAGAGGCGACGACTGCGCGTGGGCGCAGACGCCTGGCCGGAGAAGTGCCCGCCGGGCATTCTCGGCGCGTGCCACTGCGCGCTCGAAGAAGTCGATCTTTGCCGCATCGCTGAGGTTGCATGTCGATCGTGACCGCAATCGGGGAGCTGATGCGGTCAGGATCGACATCGAACCCGGGCGGAAGCGGCAGAGAGCGACATCGTGGGTCGGGGGGCATGAAGCAGGGGAGCCCTCACACTGGCGGAGACACGAGGCACGAGACGCCCCGCCCCTCGAGTGGGGGTGCGGGCGTCGGGCCGAAATCGCGGGCCACCATGCAGAGGTGCGGCGTCTCGTACTCCAGGCGAGCAGTGTTCGGCCCGGCGCACGGGGGCGTTGGGCAGAGGCAACGGGCGCCGGATCCCGGCGCGAGGTGCTGGGAGCAGGGCGTCCGGCGTTCTGTGTCCATTCCCGTGTACATGGCCGCGGCCATGTACACGGGAATGGACTCAACTCGGCGTGGAGGGGCCCGGCCCAAGTGGAAGACCCGCGCGGGATGCGGGCGCTGAGGCCAACGCGCCAGGTCGACGCGCACAGACCAACGCGCACAGACCAACGCGCCAGGTCGACGCGCACAAACCAGCCTGCACAGGCCTCCGCGCTCACGCCGGCCCGCTGAGGCCATCCCAATCAGGCCCCATGCTCAGCCCGTTCAGGCCGCCGTGGCGGGGATCGGCGTCGCCGTCAGCTTCCACACCTCGTCGGCGTAGTCGCGGATCGTGCGGTCCGAGCTGAAGCGGCCCGACTGCGTGATGTTGATCCACGCCTTCTTCTGCCAGGCCTTCTGGTCGGCGTAGTCCGCGGCCATCGCGTCCTTCGTCTCGCGGTAGGCGGCGAAGTCGCCCAGCACGTAGTAGACGTCGGCCGGCTCGTGGGAGGCCTCGAGCAGGCTGCGGCGCAGGTCGGCGAACCAGCCGGAGCCGTTGTCGTCGAGGGTGCCGTCGGTCAGGGCGTCGAGCACGCGCTGCAGGCCGGGGGTGGACGCGGCGACCTGCGCGGGGTCGTAGGACGCCCGCAGCTGCGGCAGCTCCTCCTCCTTCGCGCCGAAGATGTAGGCGTTGTCCTCGCCCACCGCGTCGAGGATCTCCACGTTCGCGCCGTCGAGCGTGCCCAGGGTCAGCGCGCCGTTCATCATGAACTTCATGTTCGAGGTGCCCGACGCCTCCTTGCCGGCGGTCGAGATCTGCTCGGACACGTCGGCGGCCGGGATGATGTGCTCGGCGGGCGACACGTTGTAGTTGTGGACGAAGACGACCTTGATGCGGCCGGCGACGTCCGCGTCGTCGTTGACCAGCGCGGCGATCGTGTTGATCAGCTTGATGACGCCCTTGGCCCGGTAGTAGCCGGGGGCGGCCTTCGCGCCGAACACGAAGACGCGCTTGGGCACCTCGAGCGTCGGGTCCTCCTTGATGCGGAAGTACAGGTCCAGGATGTACAGCGCGTTCAGCAGCTGGCGCTTGTACTCGTGGAGGCGCTTGATCTGCACGTCGAAGATCGCGTCGGGGTCGATCTCGATGCCCTCGCGCTCGGCGATCCAGGCCGCGAAGTCGCGCTTGTTCTCGCGCTTGATGGCGGCGAGCTTCTCGAGCACCGCGTCATCGGCCTTGTCGGTGGCCTCGGCGAGGACGGAGAGGTCGGTGACCCACTGATCGGAGCCCATGACCTCGTCCAGCAGCGCGGCCAGGCGCGGGTTGCACTGCTTGAGCCAGCGGCGCGGGGTCACGCCGTTGGTCTTGTTGTTGAAGCGCTCGGGCCAGATCGCGTGCCACTCCTTGAGGGTCTCGCGCTTGATGATCTCGGTGTGCAGCGCGGCCACGCCGTTGATCGAGTACGAGGCGTAGCAGGCGATCCACGCCATGCGCACGGTGTCGCCGGCGATCGGCGCCATGTAGTCGGTGGTGCCCTGGTCGATGCCGCGCTCGGCCATGTCGAGGCGGAAGCGGCGGTCGATCTCGCGGACGATCTCGAGGATGCGCGGGAACAGGCGCTCGAAGATCGAGACGTCCCACTTCTCGAGGGCCTCGGACAGCACCGTGTGGTTGGTGTACGCGAAGGTGCGGGAGACGACGTCCCAGGCGCTCTCCCAGCCCAGGCCGTGGACGTCCATGAGCAGGCGCATGAGCTCGGGGATCGCGAGCACCGGGTGGGTGTCGTTGAGCTGGACCGCGTTGAACTCGGCGAAGCCGCTGAGGTCCTCGCCGTGCTCGGCGACGTAGGTGTCGATGATCGTCTGCAGCGACGCCGAGACGAAGAAGTACTGCTGGCGGACGCGCAGCACCTTGCCCTCGTAGGTCGTGTCGTTGGGGTAGAGCACGCGCGAGATGTCCATGGCGCGCTCGCGCTCGACGATCGCGTCGGTGAAGCGCTGGGAGTTGAACGCGTCGTAGTCGAACTCCTCGATCGGCTCTGCCTTCCACAGGCGCAGCGTGTTCACGTTCTGCGTGCCGTAGCCGGTGATCGGCATGTCGTAGGGGATCGCGCGGACGTCCATGTCGGCGAAGTGGACGCGGCGCTGGGCCTCCTCGCGGCGGATGACGAAGGGGTAGCCCTCCTCCATCCAGGAGTCCGGGTGCTCGGTCTGGAAGCCGTTGTCGAACAGCTGCTTGAACAGGCCGTAGCGGTAGAGGATGCCGTAGCCGGCGACGGGCAGGTCCAGCGTCGCGCACGAGTCGAGGAAGCACGCGGCCAGACGGCCCAGGCCGCCGTTGCCGAGCGCTGCGTCGGGCTCCTGCTCGAGGACCGTCGACAGATCCTGGCCGATCGCGCCGACGGCCTCCTTCGCCTGGTCGACGAGGCCCAGGTTCGACAGGTTGTTCAGCAGGGCGCGGCCCATGAGGAACTCGGCGGAGAAGTAATGCTCCATGCGGCCGCTCGCGTAGGCGCGCGACGTGCGCTCCCAGCGGTCGGCCACGCGCTCGACGACGGCGGACGACAGGCCCTGCCAGACCTCGTAGGGGGTGGACAGCTCCGCGGGGCGACCCGACGTCGCGCGGACGGCGGGGGCAACGGACCGGGTGAGATCCAGGGTCATGGCATTCCTCTTGTTCGACGGGTGGCGACCCGGTCGGGCGCTGCCGTCACGTCCGTCGAACCTCTCCCGACGCCCGTGCCGCGGCATGCCCTGCCCACGAGGGGCAGACCGGCGTCATCGCTCGTGCCCAGCCTATCCAGCCCGAGCGCGCCGCGCGGCCCCAGAGGGCCCGCCCCCACGTGGATTCGTCCACCATGCCCGCCCGCGGTCGCCTACGATCAGGGCGTGACCGAGATGCCCAGCGCCGGTGCGCCCGCCCCCGTCGACGATCCTGCGATCAGTGTGCTGATGCCCGTGCACGATGCCGCCGCCACGCTCGATGAGCAGCTCGACGCGCTCGCGGGCCAGGACTTCCGCCTCCCCTGGGAGCTCGTCATCGCCGACAACGGCTCGACCGACGGGACCCGGGACGTCATCGAGGCCCGCCGTGCCGGATTCCCCGCCCCGATCCGCCTGATCGACGCCGGCGCGAGCCGCGGCGCCGCCTTCGCCCGCAACGCCGCGATCCGGGCCGCCCGCTCGGACCGCCTCGCGTTCTGCGACGGCGACGACCGTGTGGGGCCGCAGTGGCTCGAGGGCGCCTACGAGGGCCTGGACCGGGCCGATGTGGTCGGCGGCCCCCTGCGCCGCCATACAGTTCCCTTCGACCCCGACTCCCCGCTGCTGCCGTTCCACTCCGTCTCCGACGACTCCATCGTGGCGAGCAACGTCGCGATGCGGCGCGCGCCGCTCGAACGGGCGGGCGGGTACGACGCCGCGTTCTCGGGCTACGGCCGGGAGGACCACGAGCTCGCCGTGCGCCTGTGGAAGATCGGGGCGACCTTCGCCTACGAGCCCAGGATGCTGGTCCACTACCGCCTCACGTCCGACCAGTGGGTGTTCATCCGCAAGATCTACTCGTCCAGCCGCGCCGACGTGGTCATCTGGCGCCGCCACCCGGAGACGTACCCGGGACGCCAGGGGCGCGGTTTCGTGCTGCGGGAGGCGCTCTCGCTGCCCGTGAACCTGGTGCGCGCCGCACGCGGCGGCGGAGTGCGGCGCATGGCGCGGGTGGGCGTCGAGCTCGCGGCCCGCGCCCGCGACATGCTGGGGCCACGCCGTCCCCTCGAGCCCCCGCGCCTGCTCACGACGATGACGGAGGAGACGCCCGAGATCCCGCCTCGCGCCCGGGCCTGACGGGGCCGCCACCAGGAGCGGCGGCACGCGACGGCGCCGCCGCGACTCGCGGGGCGGTCGTCGCGGCCTCCTCAGACGGTGCGGGCATCCTTGCGGCGGTCGTACTGCTGGTACAGCGCCCGGTGCAGCGCCGGAGAGATGCGCACGAGCAGCCACTCGACGGCCTCGTTGCGGTGGCCGTGGCGGGCGAGCGCGAGGGCGCCGCGCAGCGAGATGCGGCTGCGGCACCAGGCCGTGACCTCCTCGCGCAGCGGCGACGACGCCTTCTCGCGGGCGGCCTTGTGGAGCATCTGCGTGACCACGTGTCGCTCGAGATCCGCCTGCAGCACCGCGGCCTCGCCGGGGGCGAAGCTCTCGGCGACCAGCTCGCGCACCAGATCGGGCAGCTCGCGCAGCGTCCACACGCTCGCGTGGAGGCCGCCGGTCACCGATGCCGGGTGGATCGTGTAGCGGTACAGGGGACGGTCGGCGTACCCGACGACGGATCCGGGACGGGAGGCGAGGTTGCGCAGCTGGAACACGTAGTCCGAGTACGGCTGGCCGAGGGGGGGCCTCGACCGTCGGCCGGCGCATGAGGACCATCTGATTGCCGGGGATCTCATGGCGCAGGATCGCGCGGATCGCGCCCCGGGCGTCGGAGGAGCGCCCGGGCGGGGACCACCACTGGGTGCCGATGAGGCGGCCGCCGCGGTAGCAGGGGATGGGGGCGAAGACGGTGTCGGCACCGTGCTCCCGGGCCGTGGCCAGGAGGACGGCGAGGTAGTCCTCGGGGACGGAGTCGTCGGAGTCGACGAAGGTGACCCATTCGCCGCGAGCCCGCCGCAGAGCCTCGTTCGTGACGCCGGCGTAGCCGGTGTTCTCGGGCAGGCGGATCACGGTCAGCCGGGGGTCGGCGGGGAGGTCCTCGGGGACGGGTCGCCGGGTGGAGCCGTCGTCGATGACGAGCACCTCGATGTCCGCGACCGTCTGGGCCAGGACGGAGGCGAGCGCGGTGCGCAGGGAGTCGTCTGCGTCGTAGCAGGCCATGACGACGGTGACGAGGGGGCTGGGAGCGTCGCTGCTGCTCGGGGGCGCGGTCATGGTGCGGCTCTCCTCGGGTGACGGGGCGGTGCGGGACCCGGCCCCGCATCCGCGTCTATTATCGCGCGACGGTGCCGGGATCCGGAACGGTCTGCCCGGGAGACGGGACGGTCGCGTCGGCATCCGACGGGCTCTGCCCGGCGTCCGCCGCCTCGTCGGCCTGCGCGTCCCCGCCGTCCGCGACGCGGTGGCGGACGGCGTCGATCACGTACAGGCCCGCGAGGAAGGCCTCGGAGACCACGAGCGCGACGGAGGCGCCGATCGATCCCCACAGCCAGCTCGCGGGGATCAGCGCGACGAGGTGGAAGAGGCAGCCGGCGCCGGCGATGCGGGCGATCGCGGAGAAGCGGTGCTGTGCCGTGACATGCAGCTGCAGGACCGTCCCGATGCCCACGAAGACGAGGGATGCGCCCATGAGCTGCATGACCGGAACGGTCCCGACCATCGAGGCGCCCAGGTACCAGGGGACGAACCAGGGGGCGTTGAGGACCAGCATCGCGCCGGAGACCGCGTACGCCCCGAACACGCCCCAGGAGATCAGGCGCTGCAGCGAGCGGGCGTCGGCGCCCTCGCTGGTCATGCGCGGGAGCATCGCGTCGACCACGCCGCGCAGCACGCCGCGGACGGCGTTGGAGAACCGCTCCCCGGAGCCGAAGTAGGCGACGTCGAAGCGCGTGGAGACCAGGCCCAGCACGACCGTGTTCATCGTGCCCATCATCAGCACCGACACGTTGGAGATGAACAGGGCGCCGGAGTCGGAGAACGCGTCCCGGATCTCGGCGAGGCTCGTGCGGACGGGCCGCGCATCGTGCCAGCGGGTCAGGAGGAAGAACCAGCACAGCACGGCGGACAGCGCCAGCGGGAACTGCTGCCACAGCATCGCCAGGGCGAGATCCTCCGGGCCGTGGACCGTCAGCAGCAGGAGCGCCAGCGCCGCCAGGCGCGAGACCGCGGTGAACACGGCGAACTGCTTGGCCCGGCCCACGCCCTGCAGCAGGAACGCGGGGAACAGGGCGCCGATGCCGATCAGCAGCAGGCCCAGGAGATACATGAGCCACAGCGCGCGCATCGAGGGGACGGCGAGCACGACGCCCATCAGCACGACGGATGCGGCGCACCAGATGAGCACCTTGGCGCCGAGCGTCGCGGCGACGATCCGGGAGCGCTCCGACTCGCTCGTCGCGACGGCGATCCGGCGCAGGGCCGAGCCGCCGAAGCCGAAGTCGACGGTGAAGATCACGATCTGCAGGACCGCGAGGGCGAACATCAGGTGCCCGAGGTGCTCAGCGCCCACGATGCGCGTGAGGAACGGCAGGGAGACCAGCGGGTAGGCGAACGATGCGAGGTAGCCGAGGGCGACGGCGAGGGCGTCGGTCCCGGCGCCGCGCGCCGAGGCGTCCGCGGTGCGCATCTCCGCTGCGGCATCGGCCGCTGCGTCGACGGGCACGGCTCGGTCGAGCGGTTCCGGGGTGCCGTGCGGCGGGATGGCGGGCTCGTCCCGGGTCATCCGATCGCCCGCAGCGCCTGGGCGGTGCGGCCCGTGCTCATCCGGACGATCTGGAAGGACTCGGCGTGCTCCATCCCGGCCTGGCTGCCGCGGAACAGCGCCAGGGCGCGCAGCGCCTCGACGGATCGAGGACCCGGGAACGGCTGGTGCTGGGACTCGTAGACGCCGAAGGCCTCGATCTTGCGGTCGATCGTCTCGGTGACGTCGACGTTCCAGGAGGGCACGAACTGCGGCTCGGCGCCGGGAGCGTTCCAGTAGGTCTCCGAGACGGTCTCGTACATCGCGACGACCGCCATGCCCAGGCCGGTGCCCCGGGGACGGGTGACCACCATCGACGCCTCGAAGGCGGCCTTGTGGTCGACGTGGCGGTCGGGGAACGGCGCCAGGACGATGCTCGGGCGCACCCGGTCCACGACCTCCTGGAGCCCGCCGTTGAGCGCGGCGACCGAGCCGACGGACACCTCGACGCTGGGCAGGTCGAGGAACACGGACTCCTCGACGCCCAGCAGGGCGTGCGCGCGGCGGGCCTCGGCCTCGACGGTCGGGGCCACGTCCGCGGGGTACAGCGGGGGCAGGTCGGAGCACATCGCGACCACGGTGACGCCGAAGCCCGCATCGGCCAGGCGCGCGATCGTGGCGCCGGCCCCGAGGACCTCGTCGTCGGGATGGGGGGCGATCACCAGGGCGGTGGGGCTGTCGGTCATGCTCGATCTCCTGTCGGGGCGGCGGTGCGGACGGCGGTGCGGATCCGCATGCACACCTCGTCGATGTCGGCGGGGGAGGACGCGGGGGAGGAGGGCAGGGACAGGCCCGTCGCGTACAGACGGTCCGCGGTCCCGTCCAGGACCCGGTCCGCGGCGGGCACGGAGTCCAGGGCGGGCTGGACGTGCATGGGGGCGAACACGGGCCGGGCCTCGATCCCGTGCGATGCGAGCGACTCGCGCAGCGCGGTCGTGCTGAGGCCCGTGGCCTCGGGGTCGACGATCAGCGAGGTCAGCCAGCAGTTGTCGCCCTCGTCGTCCCCGCCGAGGATCTCGAGGCCCTCGACGTCCGCGCACAGGGCCCGGTACCGCGCGCGGTGGGCGCGGCGTGCTCCCATCAGCTCCTCGAGACGCTCGACCTGGGCCAGACCGAGCGCGGCGAGGATGTTCGAGAGACGGTAGTTGAAGCCGATCTCGAGGTGCTCGTAGTGCACGACGGGCTGGCGCGCCTGCGTCGCGAGGTGGCGGATGCGGTCGGCCAGCGCATCAACGTCGGTGAGCACGGCGCCGCCCGAGGACGCGGTCGCGATCTTGTTGCCGTTGAAGCTGAGCACCGACAGCAGGCCCTGGGAGCCGGCGGCGCCGCCCGTCCCGGTCGCCCCGAGGGACTCGGCGGCGTCGACGACGTGCACGGCTCCGTGCGCTGCGGCGATCGCGCCCAGGCGCTCATGGTCGGCCACCTTCCCGTACAGGTCCACGGGCATGATCGCGGCGATCGGCCGACCCTCCCCCTCCGCCTGCGCCAGCGCGCGCTCGAGGAGCTCGGGGGACATCGAGCCGGTCGCGTCGGAGTCGATCAGGACCGGGGAGGCGCCCGCGTGGACGACGGCGGCGGCCGTCGCGATGAACGTGAGGGTGGGGATGGCCACGCGGTCGCCCGGGCGCACGCCCGCGGCGAGCAGGGCCAGGTGCAGGGCCGCAGTGCCCGAGGAGACCGCGATGGCACGGCGCCGCTCCGTGAGCTCGGCGAGTGCGCGCTCGAAGGCGTCGAGCTGGGGCCCGGCCGGGGCGATCCAGCCGGAGTCGAAGGCCTCCAGCAGGAGCTCGCGCTCGCGGGGGCCGACGGACGGGACCGACAGGGGGATGCGGGGGGTCATCGGGAGGGCTCCTCGGTCAGGTGGGCGGTGGGGCCGGCGGTGCCCAGCGCGCGGTCGGCGAATGCGTCGACCGCGGCGGCGGACGCGCCGGGCTCGGGCAGGGACTCGGGCTCGACGCCCTCGTTGCGGACGTGGGTGACGCGCTCGGTGGTGCGCACGACGTCCATCTCGTCCGGGGTGAACAGCTCCTCGTGGAGCTTCTCGCCGGGGCGCAGACCGGTCAGGACCACGGGCACGCGCCGCCCCGACAGCACCATCATCCGCTCGACGATGTCGGCGATCCTCACGGGCTCGCCCATGTCCAGCACGAGGGTCTCCCCAGGGCGCCCGACCGCGACGGCGAACAGCACGAGCTCGCAGGCCTCGGGGATCGTCATGAAGTAGCGCGTCGCCTCCGCGTCCGTGAGGGTCACCGGGCCGCCGGTGCGGATCTGCTCGGCGAAGGCGGGGATCGCCGAGCCGCGCGAGCCGATCACGTTGCCGAACCGCACGGAGACGTAGGAGCGGCCGGTGCGGTCCGCGGCGGCCGTGGTGAGGGATTCCGCGATCCGCTTGGTGCGGCCGAGGACGCTCGAGGGGCTCGCGGCCTTGTCGGTCGAGATGTTCACGAAGTGCTCGACGCCGATGGTCTCGGCGGCCGCGATCACGTTCGCCGTCCCGTGGACGTTGGTCTTCCAGGCCTCGGCGGGGAAGCGCTCGAGAACCGGCAGGTGCTTGAGCGCGGCGGCGTGGAAGACGACCTGGGGCCGGTGGGCCGCGAAGACGGCGTCGAGCGCCGACCGGTCGCGGATGTCGGCGAGCACGAACTCGTCGGAGTCCAGCAGGGCGCGGCCGTGCATCGACATCGACAGGGCGTGCAGGGCCGACTCGTCGCGGTCGAGCATCGCGAGGGAGGCCGGGGCGAGGGCGCTGATCTGGCGGGAGAGCTCGGCGCCGATGGAGCCGCCGGCGCCGGTGACGAGGACGCTGCGGCCTTCGACCAGGGAGCGCACCGTCGCGGGGTCCGGACGGGACACGGAGCGGCCGATCAGGTCGGCGACGTCGAGGTCGCGGATCGAGGACAGGTCGACGTCCTCGCCGATCAGCTCCGTGATCGAGGGGACGGTCCGCAGCCAGGCCCCGCGCGAGGACGCCTGATCGGTCAGGCGAGCGAACAGTTCGGGAGAGGCGCTCGCGATCGCGACGATCGCGCCCTCGGCGCCGGTGCGGTCCAGGACGGCTGCGAGGTCCGCCGTCGTGCCCTGCACGCGCACGCCGTGCACGCGGAACGAGCGCTTGTGGCGGTCGTCGTCGAGGAGGGCGACGGGGAGGTACGGGCTCGAAGAATCCCGCAGCATCTGCTCGACGAGCGAGGGACCCACCTCGCCCGCGCCGATCACGACCACGGGGACTGCGCGCTGCGGGCGCTTCCCCCGGGCCACGAGCAGGCGCAGGAGCTGCCGCGCGACGACGATGAGCACGAGCGCCCACAGCCACGCCATCACGACCTCCTCCTCGAGGGGCCGCCCGCCCGCGGCGACGGAGGCGGCGGCCAGGGCCAGGAGGACACCCGCGGCGGTGATGCCGATGCCCCGCAGCTCGCCGGCGGAGCCGATCGGGTCCTGGTGGCGGTACACACCCGTGGCGAGCCCCAGGACGATCTGGACGAGGATCGCGACGGCCGCGAGGGCGGGGACCGCCGCGGTCGCCGCGTCATCCGAGATGGTGTGCGCGAGCAGCCACGCGAGGACCCATGCGGCGATGTCGGCGAGGCCGAGCACCACGAACGAGACCAGCGGCGAGTTGCGCGCGACGCCGATGCGACGCAGCGGAGAGGGCCATGAGGCCTCGGGGGCGGAGCGCGGAGCAGGGGAGGGCACGGGGTCTCCTCGGGGG
>NZ_FWFG01000090.1 GCF_900163655.1 Brachybacterium nesterenkovii | reverse complement strand
GATCGCCTCTGTGGGCCCGTTGCTGGTGCCGGGTCGGTCGAAGTAGGCCAGTACGTCGTCGGCTCGCTTCTTCAGTGTTCGCCCCAGCGTGATGACCTCGGTGAGCGCCTTCGGGACGCCGTGGCTGACCGAGTCGATCAGTTTGACCATTAGCTCGCGGCCTCGACGCCGGTCCTGCTCGCGGTAGGCGGCGATCATCCGCTGGTAGACGCCCCAGGTTGCCTCGACTTCGACATGCGCATCGACGCTGAATAGGCCGTGCAGGCGGTCGTTCTGCTTGTCGGTGAGCAGGTCAGCTCCCGTGTGCAGGGTTCGCCGCGCCCGGTATAGCGGGTCGTCCTTGCGGCCGCGGTGGCCCTGGGTGTGCTGCTGGACCCGGCGGCGGCAACGGTCCAGTGCATCGCCGGCCAGCCGGACGACGTGGAAGGGATCCATCACCGCGACCGCGTCGGGCAGCGCCTCGGCGGTGGCGGTCTTGAAGCCGGTGAACCCGTCCATCGCGACCACCTCGATCGCGTCGCGCCACGCCTGCGGTCGCTCGGCGAGCCAAGTCTTGAACGCCTGCTTGGAGCGGCCCTCGACCATGTCCAGCAGCCGTGCTGGTCCGGTGCCCTCACGGATGCCGGTCAGGTCGATGACCACGGTGACGTACTTGTCGCCGCGGCGGGTGTGCCTCCAGACGTGCTCATCGACGCCGACGACCTTCACCCCGTCGAACCTGTGCTCGTCGTCGATCAGGACGCGCTTGCCCTCGGCCAGGACGGCGAGGTTGGCGGTGTTCCACGCGACCCCGAGCCCCTCGGCGACGCGGGCGACGGTGAGGTGCTGGACCACGATGCCCTCTAGTGCCCAGCGCAGCCCGCGGCGCGACAGCTTCGCCCGTGGTTCGGCCGCCAGGCTGGTGTCCTGTCGCCATACATGGCAGCAGTCGGTGCAGCGGTAGCGACGCACGACGACCTCCAGGGTCGTGGGTCGCCACCCGAGCGGTTCGTGCGCAAGCCGCCGGACCACCGTGTCCCGCGGAACCCCTTCGTAGCCGCAGCGACGGCACCACTGGTCGAGCTCGACGACGCGGCAAGCGATCACCGCGCGGTCGGGCTCGAGCCGTTGCCCAACGGCTTCGAGACCGAGCTCATCCAGTCGGCAGAACGTGGTCAGGTCAGGGCGAGTGAAGGTAGCGTCGTGCACGTCGAGGTCTTCCGGATGGGCAGTGTGAGAACTTCCATCCTCGGGAGACCTCGACTTCGATCCCGACACCGCCGCGCCGTCAGCTTCTACACCCTCATCTGCGAAGAGCC
>NZ_FWFG01000088.1 GCF_900163655.1 Brachybacterium nesterenkovii | reverse complement strand
GTGGAAGGGGTGCTCGTACTTGGACCAGTAGTCCCGGCACCCGGCCAGCCGCCAGATCCCTGCTCGAGACCGGCGGGTTCAGACCCCGACTACACCCTGGATTCGGATGAGCCGGTTTCGCTGGGTTGGTCTGCTTCGAACCGGTGGATGCTGCTTTTGGGGCGCTTCTTCGGTTCTGGGGTGATCAGGTCTGCTTTGTGCAGGATCCGGCGGATCGTGGAGGTCGACGGGGCGCGCGGGTGTTCGTGTTCGAGGTGCCAGGCGATGGTGACCGGGCCAGCGTCCAGTCCGGAGTCCGTGAGGACGCGACGCAGGGCCAGGATGCGGGCTCGCACGGGTTCGGCGGTGGCGGCACTGTTGCTGCGGGGGCGCCGACTTCGGGGCTCGATCGCGTCCCAACCGCCCTGTTCGTATCGTCGGATCAGTTCGTGGACCCATCGCCAGGACACCCGGTAGCGGCGGGCGACCTCGGCCTGCGTTTGCTGCCGCTGCGTGACGGCCAGAACAATCAGACGCGCTTTAGACATCCCTCATCGTCACGGACCACTATGAACGATGTCCCGACTCACCTATGAACGATGTCCTGAACCTACACACCTTCAGCTCCACCAATATGTTCAGGCAATGTGTTTCAGCAATAGCCTCCGGGCTCGTCGATGTGGCCGGTGGCGAGGATTTCGCCGGTGTGCCGGCCGTCGCGGGTCAGCTGACGGCGTGAGGCGATGACCCGTTCTCGGACCGGGCGCGGCCCTCGCCGCCACGCGATTCTATGGCCTGCCCAGCCTCTGACCGATGTCTCGACTCATCCGTCCCGGTGGACCTAGGGAGTCGAGCCCTAGGTCCACCCGAGATGGATAAGACATCGCTCAGGCTCTCACGGCGTCGCGCTACCTTGGGGACTTAGGCCCAGTCCTTGTGCGGCGACGTACCGCCGATACCGGCGTTGAACGTATTCGTCGGATCGAGCTCCTTGAAGTGCTCTTCCATGGACTCCGGCAGCTTGTAGATGCGACCGTAGTTGTGCTCGGCGGGCAGCTTCGCGCCGCGCTCCTCCAGCAGGTGCTGGATGCGGTCGTGCAGCGCCTCGGGATCCACGCCCTGCTTGGCGACATAGTCCTGGTGCATCACATGGCAGAAGAAGTGCCCGTAATACGCCTTGACCTCAAGCTGGTCGTCGATCTCCTCCGGCAGCACCTCGAGCCAGTTCCAATCGTCGCGACGCAGGGCCACATCGATGGGGATGAGCCCTGCGATGTGCCGGCGCTTCAACGCGGCGTAGCGAGTGGCGGCACTGGCCGCGCCGAACCGGTTGAGCGACGCGCTCTTTTCTTCATCAGACGTGCAGATGAAGAACTCACCAGTGTGCTCGGGCTCTGCGAAGAACTCCTTGAGCATCTTCTCGCTCGCGGCCTTCTGCGACTCGCTGACGGTGAGCAGCAGGTGATGCTCGAAACGGTTGCGGTACTCCATCATGCGCTTGGGCAGCTGGTTGGGCAGCACGCTGAACATGGCTTGCGATACCGTGTCGGCGAAGGTCGGACCAATGCCGGGAATCTTCGAGAACAAGCCGTTGGCCCACGTCTTGAACGAGAACATGCGCGTCTGCAGCGCTGGACTCATGAACTTCAGGAAGACGAAGGTGTCTTTGCCGTACTTCTCGGCCAAGTCGAAGGCACTGCGGCCCATGTACTCACCAGAGATAGGCAGCGGCATGTCGGCTTCGAGGAACAACCGACGGATCTCTTCGAGCTCGTGCGTGTTGTTCGTGCCGATGTAAAACACGGTCGGGTGCACTTCGCGAGGGAAGGTGCGGGTGCGCACCGCGAACACCATCAGCTTGCCGGCCGAGCCGGAAGCCTCGAACAGGTACTCGGGGTTCGCATTGTAGCGAGCAGGCGAAGGCACGATCTTGCGCAAGTGCTCGGCGTACTCGGTCTCGTTCGAGTCTTCGGGAGCTGGGGTGACATCCTCGGGAGACCACTCGCCGCGCTGTAGACGGTCGAGTGCGACCTCAGGGTCGTCTCCGAGCGAGATGCCCAGGTGATTGACCAGCTCGACCTTGCCGTCGTCGTTGACGCGGGCGAAGATCGCTTCGCGCGTGAATGCCGGACCCTTGCGAATCTGGCTGCCGCCCGAGTTGTTCGCGATGCCGCCGATGACCGAGGCGCCGATTGATGTCGACCCGATCACCGAGTGCGGCTCGCGCTGGTGCTTGGCGAGCGCGTCGGTCAGGTGTGTCAGCGGGGTGCCCGCGAGCGAGATCGCCTCGCGCGCGTCGTTGATGAGGTGCACCTCATCGATGCGGTGAGTCGAGATGATCACAATGGGGCGATCGTAGTCTTGGAAGCCGGGGCCGGATCCACCAGTCAGGCCCGTGTTCGATGCCTGCGGGATGACGATGAGGTTGTTGTCGACGGATACCTGCAGCGCCCGCCACATCTCGACCAGCGTGCCGGGGCGCACCACGGCGAAGACTGGTCCTCCGCCGAATCGATAGCCTTTGCTGAATGGCATCGTGGCACGCTCAGAGGTCAGTACATGTTCGTCGCCGACGATTCTCTTGAACGCATCGATCGCTTCGTGCGAAGTCGTGGTGGTCTGTCCTGGTTGCGTCATCTCTAAGCTTCCTATATTCAGTTGCATCACAAGCGCGTCATGATGCTGAGGGGATGTCGCCTTGATCCGAGCTAGTCCGCGGTCGTTCATTTTTTGATGGGCGGGGAAACGAGCCAGGGGGACGACGTCTGCGACCGTCTGCCCGGAAGCTCGCTACGGCGTCCAAGGAGTGTGCGTGTGCGTATGCATGTGCATACGCGCATCCTCATTGTAGAAGATGCGCATCAGATAGTTTCGGACCGCGGTACTTTCGGGGCTCTTCGCAGATGAGGGTGTAGAAGCTGACGGCGCGGCGGTGTCGGGATCGAA
>NZ_FWFG01000080.1 GCF_900163655.1 Brachybacterium nesterenkovii | reverse complement strand
CGCACCCCCGCACCCCCGCACCCCCGTCGAGTGTCGCGCGGGGTCTCAGAATCGGCCTCGGATGAGTCGCATCGTGGCTTTCGGCGCGGACGGGACAGGGTGGACGGGGCACGGCGGACGGGGCAGGGATGGGCGTCCTGCCCCCAATGCACGCGCCGCTCCGCGCCTCAGCGACAATAGGGGCATGCACCCCGCACCGCCGCGCTTCAGCCACGATGACGCCCCCGACGCCCCCTGGACCGCTCAGTACCAGCCCGGCGTGCCCGCACGCATCGAGCTGCCGACGACAGACCTGGGCACGATGTTCGAGCACGCCTGCGCGAAGGGCGGTCGCTCCGTCGCCCTCGAGTTCTTCGGCGCCACCACCACCTACCGCGAGCTCGGGGCCCAGGTGGCGCGGGCCGCCGCGGGGCTGGCGGAGCTGGGCGTCGGCGCCGGCGACCGCGTCGTCATCATGCTTCCCAACTGTCCCCAGCACGTCGTCGCGTTCTACGCGGTGCTGCGCCTGGGCGCGATCGTCGTCGAGCACAACCCGCTGTACACGATCGACGAGCTGCGCGGACCGCTGACCGACCACGGCGCCCGGCACGCGATCGTCTGGGACAAGGTGGCCGGCAAGCTCACGGGCCTGCCCGTCGGCGAAGGGCCCCGCACCGTCATCGCCGTGAACCTGCTGCAGGCGCTGCCCCGCACCAAGCGGGCGGCCCTCGCCCTGCCGCTGCCGTCGCTGCGCCGCACCCGCGCCAAGCTCCACGCCGAGGCCCCCGGCACGATCGGCTGGGACGCGGTGCTCGACCACCGGCCGCTGCCGTCCTCGCACCCGCGCCCCGCCGTCGACGACCTCGCCGTCATCCAGTACACCTCCGGCACCACGGGCCGTCCCAAGGGCGCGATGCTCACCCACTTCAACCTGCACTCCAACGCGCTGCAGGGGCGGGCGTGGATGCACGGCTCCCGCGAGGGCCGCGAGGTCTTCTACGCGATCCTGCCGCTGTTCCACGCGTTCGGGATGACCTTGCACCTGACCTTCGGGATCATGATGCGGGCGCGGATCGTCCTGTTCCCGACGTTCGACGTGGACCAGGTGCTCGACGTGGCGCGGAAGACCCCGCCGACGGTGCTGTCCGCCGTGCCGCCGATCTTCGAGCGCATCGCCACCCGCGCGGCCGAGCGGAAGGTCTCCCTGCGCTCGGCCCGCCACTGCCTGTCCGGGGCGATGCGCCTGTCCGAGGCGATCGCGGCCCGCTGGGAGGCGGCCACGGGCGGGCTGCTGGTGGAGGGCTACGGCATGACCGAGGCCTCCCCCGTCGCCTTCGGCAACCCGGTGTGGAAAACCCGTCGCACCGGCAGCATCGGCGTCCCCTTCCCGTCGACCTACATGCGCGTCGTCGACCCCGACGACCCCTCCCGCGAGGTCGCCCCCGGCGAGCGCGGCGAGCTGCTGGTCATGGGCCCGCAGGTGTTCCACGGCTACTGGAACGATCCGGAGGGCACCGAGGCGGCGCTCCACGAGGGCCGCTGGCTCCGCACCGGGGACGTCGTCACCGTCGACGAGGACGGCTTCGCGACCATCGTCGACCGCCTCAAGGAGCTCATCATCACCGGCGGCTTCAACGTCGCGCCCTCCGAGGTCGAGGAGGTGCTCAATGACCACCACGCGATCGAGGAGTCCGCGGTGGTGGGCGTCGATGACGGCGACGGCGGCGAGAAGGTCGTGGCCGTCGTGGTCCTCGCCGAGGGCGCGGAGCTGGACGAGGCCGAGGTCCGCGACTACTGCCGCGAGCACCTGGCCCGCTACAAGGTGCCGCGGAGGATCGTCGTGGTCGACGAGCTGCCGCATTCGATGCTCGGCAAGGTCATGCGCCGCCAGGTGCGCGAGGAGATCACCGACCGCGTCTGACCGCGTCGCCGCTCCCACCCCCGCACATCGCATCGCCGCCCCTC
>NZ_FWFG01000102.1 GCF_900163655.1 Brachybacterium nesterenkovii | reverse complement strand
TTGAGGCGCTTGGCGTCGTCGGCCTTGAGCCCGCCGTACTGGTTGCGCCACCGGTAGTACGTCTGTTCCGACACGCCCAGCTCGCGGCACACCGCCGCGACGTCCGCGCCATCGGCCAGCATCCGGTCGGCCTGTCCGAGCTTGCGCACGACCTGCTCAGGCGTGTGCCGCTTCCTCGTGTTCGTCATGATGAGACCAGTCTTCCTGCCCGCAGCAGCGAGCATCAAGACGACTCACACAACGACTGGACCTACATCACGGGGTCAGCCCAGAGATCGAGGCTGTCGCAACCTACTTCGGCGTCACGGTCGGAGACCTGTTCGGCGGCCTCGGCATCTTCGGACACGACGAAGCCCCCCGGTCTGCTCGACCGAGGGGCTCCGACATCGGGTGCGCCATCAGGGACTCGAACCCCGGACCCGCTGATTAAGAGTCAGCTGCTCTAACCAACTGAGCTAATGGCGCCGACAGAGGAAGACACTACACCGCTGATCCCGCCGCAGAAAATCCGTTCGCGCACCCTGTGAGGCACCCGACATGGCCGACGGATCGCCTAGACTCTGACCTCGGACGTCATCTCCCGGCCTCGTCCGGCCGCGGCATGATCGACGCCGTCGCCGACGAGGAGGACTGAAGGGTGAAGATCGCGGTCACGGGCGCCACGGGCGTGCTCGGCCAGGAGGCCGTCGCCGCGCTCGCCGAGGCCGGCCACGAGGTCACCGGCGTGACCCGCCGCGATCGCGGCGTCCCGGTCATCGAGGGCCGCGGCGGGCGCGGCATCGTCGCGGACGTGTTCGACGTGGACGATCTCGCGCGGACGTTCTCCCGCCACGACGTCGTCATCAACACTCTCGCCCACGTGCCCGTGGACATGACCGCCATGCGGCCCCTGGCCTGGCGCGAGGACGACCGCCTGCACCTCGAGGCCTCCGTCGCGATCGCCGAGGCCGCGCGCCGGGCCGGTGTGCGCAAGCTGATCCAGGAGTCCACGGCGTTCCTGTACCCCGACAACGGCTCGGAGTGGATCGGCGAGGACGAGCCCCTCGCGGTCCGGGACCGCGCGTTCCGCCCCCGCGTCCGCGAGATGCGCGCCGCGGTCGACTTCGCGACCGAGGGACGCAGCGCCGTCATCCTGCGCCTGGGCCAGCTCTTCGGCCGCGACCCGCAGACCACGCACATGCTGCAGGCGGCCCGCGAGGGCAAGGCCGTGCTGCTGGGAAAGCCGGAGAACTACATCCCCCTGCTCCACCACCGCGATGCCGGCCGCGCCTTCGTCTCGGCGCTGCGGGCCGGCTCCGGCTTCTACAACGTCGCCGGGGAGCCCCTCACCCGGGAGCGCTGGGCCAAGGACCTGGGACGGGAGGCCAAGGCCCCCGGCCCCGCGAAGTTCATCCCCGAGATCACGCAGGCCATCGTCGGCACGCGCCTCGAGGTCCAGCGCCGCAGCCTGCGGATCTCCTCGGTGCGCTTCATGTCCGAGACGGGCTGGCGCCCGACGATCGGCCCCTCGACCCCCGGCTGGTCGCGCATGTGAGGTCCCGGATCCCGCAGATCGCCGCCGCCTAGGGTGGAGGCACGATCCGCGCTCCGAAGGGACACCTCATGACCGTCGTCAAGATCAACGTGCTCGCCGCCAAGGGCGACCCCGCGGAGCTCGAGCGCCGCTTCGCCGCACGCAAGCACTCCGTCGACGCCGAGCCCGGCTTCGAGGGCTTCGAGCTGCTGCGCCCGGTCTCCGGGCAGGACCGCTACTTCGTGGTCACCCGCTGGGCGGACGATGCGAGCTTCGAGGCGTGGCGCGCCAAGCGGCAGCCGCGCGACCCTTCGACGACGGCGTCGACGTCGGACGGGATCTACGAGTTCGAGGTCGTCGACCTGGGCTGATCGCTCGGCGCGCTGCGGTTCGGACCGCGCGCCACCGCGGCCGCCGTCACCGGCCGATGTGCATGCGCGCACCGGCGCTTTCGAAGGCCTCGAGCACGCTCACCGGGGCATCGGCCGTGGTCACGAGGTCATCCACATCCTCATGGGTGCCAAAGCGGAAGGCGGAGGTCCGCAGGAGCTTGTCGCCGGTGGCCGCGAGCACGACCCGCGCCGAGGACGCGATGATCGCGCGCTTGACAAGGGCGTCCTCCGACGTGGTGACCGTCAGCCCGGTCGCCGGTTGGGCCGAGCAAGTTCCGACGACGGCGAGGTCGGCCCGGAAGCCGTCGAGCGCCTCCAGGCACGCGGCGCCCCCGTAGCGGAGGCTCTCGGCGCTGATCATCCCGCCCGGCGTGACGACCGCTCCCCCGGCGTCGCCGAGGATGACGGCTGCGCGCAGCGAGACGCACAGGGCTGTGATCCTGCGGCCCGCGAGCGCTCCGGCGACCGCCACCATGGTCGAGCCGTTGTCAATCACGAGCGACATGTCGTCCTCGACGAGGGCGCTCACGGCCTCCGCGATCGCACGCTTGCCCTCGGCGTTCTCCGCGGCCCGCAGGGAGTACGGCAGCGGCGTCCCGCGCAGCTCGACCGCGACGGCTCCGCCGTGGACGCGCCGCACCAGGCCGTGCCCCTCGAGGTCGGAGAGGTCGCGGCGGATCGTGACCTCTGAGGCGCCCGTGAGGAGGGCCAGGGCCGTGACCGAGACCGGCCGACGCCCGAGCGCCCCGATGATCGTTTTCTGCCGAGATGATCGTTGCATACGATCATTCGATCACTCACAGTCGAGGCATGACAATCTACGACGACCTCTGGACCCGCTTCTCGACCCACGGACTGCGCACGACCGGGCAAGTGCTCGGACAGGCACCCGCCGCCGATGACCGACCTGGCACTATCGCCTCCCTGTTCCCCGACCGGCGTGCTCCTCGGCCGGGGCGCCCGGCCGCCCATCGCGCGCCCCGGCCATCGCGGGTCAGTGACGCGGGCGCTCTCTCCTGAACCGGCGGTGCCCATGACACGGCGATGCCCGCCTCCGATCGGAATCGGAGCCGGGCATCGCCGTTCACCGCGTCGCGGCGCTCAGGGCATCAGGTCCCTCAGCGGCGGGAGTCCCGGAAGCGGCGGGCGTATCCGACGAGGATGAGTCCGCCCAGGATCATCCCTGCACCGATCGCGCCCCAGATCGCGACATCGGCACCGGTGCGGGGCAGACGCAGCACGGATGCACCCTGCGGTGCGGGCGAGGACGGCGTGCCGCTGGCGACCGGAACTGCCTGCTGGGTCGTCGACGACGGGGTGCCGGACGTCGCGGGCGAGGTTCCGGGGGCCGTGGTCACCGGGGTGGTCGCAGGCGTCGTACCGGGAGCCGTCGTGGCCGGGGTGGTCGCAGGCGTCGTCGCCGGAGTCGTGCCGGGAGCCGTCGTAGCCGGAGTCGTCGCAGGCGTCGTGGTCTCCTCCACCGGCGGCGTCGTGGTCTCCTCCACCGGCGGCGTGGTCGTCTCCTCCACCGGCGGCGTCGTGGTCTCCTCCACCGGCGGCGTCGTGGTCTCCTCCACCGGCGGCGTGGTCGTCTCCTCCACCGGCGGGGCGTAGGTGTTGCTCAGGCCCAGGCGCAGCGTGCCGTTGGTGATCGTCACGGTCGCGGAGTCACCGCCCTCCCCGATCACGATCGCGTCGTTCTCGGTGACCGCCGTGAACTCGAGGTCCTGGAAGTCATAGCCCTCGACGGCCACCTGGGGCTCGGAGAGCGAGACCACGGTGCCCTGCGGGATATCCGACAGGCCCGATGGAGTGCCGTCGCCCGACAGGACGATCTCCTCGGTGACCTGCTGCCCGTCCTTCTCGTAGCTCGCGAGCACCGTGAACGACAAGCCCGAGGCGACATCGGCGGGGACGCCCTCGACGGTCTTCGCCACGGTGAAGGCACCGACGGGAATCGTGCCGTCCGCACTGCCGCCGGCGATGTTTGCGTACTCGACGCGCGAGCTCATCGTCTTGCCGTCGTACGTCGCAGAGTTGCGGAAGACGGTGCCCGCAGGCACGTCCTGCGCGTCCAGCAGCTCCGTCGTGTAGGAGATGCGGTACTGGTACTCCGTCCCGGAGGGCACGAGCCCCTCCGTGTGGAGGTTGGGCAGGTGGAGGGCGAGCTCCCGGTCGTTGTTCAGCACGGCCGTGTACCGCGAGGAATCGAGGGTGACCGAGACCCCCTCGTCCGTGCGGTCCTGGCCCACGATCGCGTAGGTCACGTCGAGCGTGGACAGGTCGAGGTCGAAGTTCTGCGCAGAGCCCAGCGTGTCGACCATGTCGATGCCGTTCTCCTCCGTGACGGAGTCGCTTCCCAGCAGGACGACCCAGGTCACGGACGCGTCGCCCCCGGCGGTTCCCGGGTAGTTGACCCAGCCGCCCTTGGAGTCCGACTGCGTGGCGGGGTCGCCGACGTCGATGACGCCGGGGACGGGCTTCGCGACGGCGTCGCCGTTGATCGTGACGGGATTCCTGGTGGTCTCGGTGGCGGTGGTCGCCTGCGCCGAGAACCACAGGGAGCCGGCGACGTTCTCATGCGTCTCGACATAGTCGGAAAGGGTGCAGGTCACGAGCCCGGTGTCATGCGAGGCAGCACAGGTGCCGACGGTGGCGCCTGTGCCATCCTTGAGGTCGAAGGAGCCCGAGTACGCGGACAGCGGCTCCGTGAGCTGGACGGAGAAGGTGTCGCCTGCCTTCGCGTCGGCGGGGGCGCTCCAGTCCATGTCGATGCGCACGGACTGCCAGAGGTAGAGGTCGCTCATGTCGGAGTCGGAGGCCTGCGTCTTCTCGCACTCGGCGACATCGCCATTCGTGCACTTGGTGATCGTGACCGAGGCGGGGTCGATCGCGGAGATCTCGGCGGCGGAGGCCCGGGAGGTGAGTCCCAGCAGGGCGGTGGCCGCGATCATCGCGAGGGCGAGGGCGGCGACCAGGAGCCGCCGGGCTGAAGGGGGAGAGACGGAGCGTACGAGGCGCATGAGGAGGTCCTGACTGTCCGGGAGCTGCGACAGGCGACGGGAAGAGGTTCCGAGCACGACGCGGCGCCAGCTGAGACAGATCTACAACGAACGCTAACCTCGATGTTTCATCGGGCTGGTGAGCGGGGGCGTTCGCCGTCGTTGCCGGCGTTCAGCTGCTGATTTTGGCATGAGGGCGTGACAGATCGTCGCAGTGTCCGTTGCTGGCGGTCGGGTTCCACTCCCGAGAAGGTGCTGGGGGTCGTAGGGACGGGTGGAGCCGCGGGGTCAGGTCTGCGCGACGGTGGTGCGGAGCCGGTTGACGCCGGTCAGGACCCTCACGGCTTCGGGAGTGTGCCGGGCGAGGTGCAGGACTCTGTGCCGGCTGCGGCGGACCAGGGTCGCGGGGATCTCGAACAACCGCGCGCGGAGCCGTTTGGGTTC
The DNA here is from genome assembly GCF_900163655.1 of Brachybacterium nesterenkovii. Taxonomy (GTDB): domain Bacteria; phylum Actinomycetota; class Actinomycetes; order Actinomycetales; family Dermabacteraceae; genus Brachybacterium; species Brachybacterium nesterenkovii. The sequence goes on along the minus strand of NZ_FWFG01000102.1, from coordinate 1,305 downwards.
CCACTTTCTGGCGTCGTCACTGGTGAAGGCGATGGTCTGCATCCAGGCGACCAGCTCGGAGGCGAGTTGGACGATCTGGCTCCAGATCTGGTTCTGCGTGAAGGACTTCAGCGGGAACTTCAGCAGGCCCATGTCCTTGGCGTTACGGATCCGGTCCTCGCAGCGTGCGCGGCGGCGGTGTCGCAGCTCCAGGACGGGCAGCTGTCCGCGTGGGGTGTTGGTCGCGAACGCGGTGATGCGCATCCCCTCGTGATCGGTGATCCGCAGCTGCGCTCCGGGGTGGGGACGTTCCTTCCGCACGATCACCCGCATCCCGCCTGGCCAGCCGGAAAGGTCCAGCAGCCCGGTCAGTTCCGCCACGAACGCGCCCTCACGGACCCCGTCATCGTCACTGTCATAGGCGGGAGTCCACGCCTTCGCCTCGTCGAGACGTTCCAGCAGGCCAGGAGTGTTTGCGGGGAGGGAGAACCCGACCGAGTAGGCCAGACGCCGCGTGGTCAGCCACTGGATGAAGTCCTTGGTGCCGCCGGCTCCATCGGTGCGGATCAGGATCTTCTTCGAGCCCCGCCCGCCAGAGGAGAGCAGTCCGGACGGCAGCTGGGCGAGAGCCTGACGGGTCACGGCGATGTGGTCGCTGGCCGTGTTCGAGCCTGCGTTGCCGGGCCGGAGGTGGATCGCGAGAGGTTCTCCGGTCCCGGTCTGGGTGGTGTCATAGCGTTGAAGCAACACTCCTGTTCGGCGGGGGTCTGATCGGTGGAGTGTGCGGATGGCGCGGGTGGGGTTGTCGTTCAGCGACAGGTCGGAGATCTCGACGGCCTCGAAAGCGGGCTGGTCGGTGCGGAGGATCGCCCGTCACCTGGGGCGTTGCCCGTCGGTGATCTTGCGGGAGCTTCACCGGAACGCGACGAAGACCCGCGGCTACCAGGCCGTGACCGCAGACGTCAGAGCGCAGCGTCGGCGGGCTCGCCCGCAGCAGCGGAAGGTCGCTGGGGATCCGGTGCTGCAGGCGAGGGTGGAGGCGGATCTGGCCGCGTCGTGGACGCCGAACGAGATAGCGGGCCGGTTGCGTCTGGAGGCGACAGACCCGACCGTTGAACGCATGGCGAACTCTGCTGACGCACGCGGCCGAACCGTCTCCGGTGAGGCTATCTACCAGTACATCTACGCAATCCCGAAGGGTGAGCTCGCCCGCAAGGGCATCTTCCTGCAGTCCAAGCGAACCAAGCGCCGACCACGTACGACCGGGCGGACGCGCGGTGGCCCAATCGTAGGTATGGTCCCGATCGCGGAGCGAGGTGAGGACGC
>NZ_FWFG01000086.1 GCF_900163655.1 Brachybacterium nesterenkovii | reverse complement strand
CCGTTCGAGGATTCTGTGGAAGGTTGACTCGAAGGATCACACGGTGGCCGCGTCCACGTCCGGGACGATCACGGTGCCACCGCGCTACACCACTATGCGGGACTCAACTGCGGCCTACGGCCTCATGTGCTCCCCGCGCAGGCGGGGATGAGCCCTCCCTGGCTCCGCATGACCCGCGCCGACTGCGGTGCTCCCCGCGCAGGCGGGGATGAGCCGAAGGCGTATGCCAAGGCGTACGGCTACAGCGAGTGCTCCCCGCGCAGGCGGGGATGAGCCGGGATAGGTGCCGTATCGGTCGGGCTTCGTCCAGTGCTCCCCGCGCAGGCGGGGATGAGCCGCACGGAGTCCGCGGTGTCGGACCAGGCGAGCAGTGCTCCCCGCGCAGGCGGGGATGAGCCGGGCGGGTACGCCCTGGGCGGCATCGTCGGCCCGTGCTCCCCGCGCAGGCGGGGATGAGCCTGCGCCCACGTGGACGTGGTCGTAGTGCATCCGGTGCTCCCCGCGCAGGCGGGGATGAGCCGCTCAGGGTGGCGGTCTCGGAGAACTCCGACTGGTGCTCCCCGCGCAGGCGGGGATGAGCCCTGCTCTTCGGGCATGGCGTCAAACTCGGTTTCGTGCTCCCCGCCCAGGCGGGGATGAGCCGTACGCGATGCTGTTCGGTGCGTCGATGGGGCGGTGCTCCCCGCGCAGGCGAGGATGAGCCCCCTCACACCAAGCACGTGCACGTCAGCATCCTGGTGCTCCCCGCGCAGGCGGGGATGAGCCGGATTCCCCGTCGATCCACCTCCATGGATCGACGTGCTCCCCGCGCAGGCGGGGATGAGCCCCCTCTGGCCCGCTCTGGCGCAACCACACGCCCGTGCTCCCCGCGCAGGCGGGGATGAGCCCCCGCATCAGGTCTCCCACCTCCTCGTCGTGGAGTGCTCCCCGCGCAGGCGAGGATGAGCCCCCTCACACCAAGCACGTGCACGTCAGCATCCTGGTGCTCCCCGCGCAGGCGGGGATGAGCCGGATTCCCCGTCGATCCACCTCCATGGATCGACGTGCTCCCCGCGCAGGCGGGGATGAGCCCCCTCTGGCCCGCTCTGGCGCAACCACACGCCCGTGCTCCCCGCGCAGGCGGGGATGAGCCCCCGCATCAGGTCTCCAACCTCCTCGTCGTGGAGTGCTCCCCGCGCAGGCGGGGATGAGCCCCCGGTTGATCGCGTCAGCCTTACGGCCGGTGAGTGCTCCCCGCGCAGGCGGGGATGAGCCCGCCACGAGATCGATAGTGCGACGGGTCGCCTTGTGCTCCCCGCGCAGGCGGGGATGAGCCCGCCACGAGATCGATAGTGCGACGGGTCGCCTTGTGCTCCCCGCGCAGGCGGGGATGAGCCCGCCACGAGATCGATAGTGCGACGGGTCGCCTTGTGCTCCCCGCGCAGGCGGGGATGAGCCCGCCACGAGATCGATAGTGCGACGGGTCGCCTTGTGCTCCCCGCGCAGGCGGGGATGAGCCCGCCACGAGATCGATAGTGCGACGGGTCGCCTTGTGCTCCCCGCGCAGGCGGGGATGAGCCCGCCACGAGATCGATAGTGCGACGGGTCGCCTTGTGCTCCCCGCGCAGGCGGGGATGAGCCCGCCACGAGATCGATAGTGCGACGGGTCGCCTTGTGCTCCCCGCGCAGGCGGGGATGAGCCCGCCACGAGATCGATAGTGCGACGGGTCGCCTTGTGCTCCCCGCGCAGGCGGGGATGAGCCCGCCACGAGATCGATAGTGCGACGGGTCGCCTTGTGCTCCCCGCGCAGGCGGGGATGAGCCGCATCCCGACGAGTACGACTACGAGTGCCGCCAGTGCTCCCCGCGCAGGCGGGGATGAGCCGCATCCCGACGAGTACGACTACGAGTGCCGCCAGCGCTCCCCGCGCAGGCGGGGATGAGCCGCATCCCGACGAGTACGACTACGAGTGCCGCCAGTGCTCCCCGCGCAGGCGGGGATGAGCCGCATCCCGACGAGTACGACTACGAGTGCCGCCAGTGCTCCCCGCGCAGGCGGGGATGAGCCGCATCCCGACGAGTACGACTACGAGTGCCGCCAGCGCTCCCCGCGCAGGCGAGGATGAGCCCTGGGCGACGGCCCGCACGAACGCCCACTGCAGGTGCTCCCCGCGCAGGCGGGGATGAGCCGACCAGCGCCCGCCTCGATGGCGCGATGACCCTGTGCTCCCCGCGCAGGCGGGGATGAGCCGGTGTCGCCGACCTCGTCGACCTCCTCGTCGCTGGTGCTCCCCGCGCAGGCGGGGATGAGCCCGTCGTGATCTTCCGGACCGACGGGTGCCGCTTGGTGCTCCCCGCGCAGGCGGGGATGAGCCCTCCTCATGGAGACGCAGCGCCTCGGCCCAGCCGTGCTCCCCGCACAGGCGGGGATGAGCCGGTCCAGCTCGCGGACAAGCGCGAGGTCGCCAAGTGCTCCCCGCGCAGGCGGGAACGAGCCACCCACCACATCTTCACTCGTCATGAATAGGTCGTCCCCCGGCAGGCGGAGATCCACCCGGGCACAAGCCGTCGTAGCCACCGCCCCGACTTCCTCGTGTCGGCAACCGCCTTGACCGGCGCCCCTCCGACCTCATGGTCAGTACAGGTACCCGTCCTCATCCAGGTCGTCGTCCTCGCCGAAGGGGAGGTCCTCCATCTGCATGATCTCCATCGCGTTGCCCATCGCGACCAGCACCGCGCAGGATGCGGCGACATGGCGGTCGTCGCGCGTGATCACGCCCGAGAGGGCGAGCGAACGCAGGTCCAGGTCGGTCGATGCGGCGCGCCAGAAGTCCGCCATCATGCGCTCGGACGCGAGCTCGTCGTCCGAGAACGACCGGAGGACGCCGTGGATGTCCGGCATGTCGAGTCCTCCTGCGCTGCCCGCCTTCATGAGGGCGAAGGCAGTGTCCGGCAGACCGCTGAACCCGCCGTCATACGAGGCGGAGAGCAGACGGGACAGGAAGTGTCGGGTCAGCAGGGCGGTCACGAACATGCGGAAACCGTCGGGGTCCTCCTCCGGGTCGCAGGCCGGGGCGAGGCCCTCGCCCGGGTAGATGCGGGTGACGCTCCCCTCGAGCCAACGGCCCTCGATGAGCGTCGTGAAGGGATCCGCGATCTCCGGCCGGTCCCACATCGAACGGAGCTTCCTCGGCTCGAGCCCCCACGCGTCGCAGAGCTTCTGCGTGTCCCTGAGCGTGAGCGCTCCCGTGCTCGTGACCCGCGCTCCCTCACCGACCAGGTCCAGGATCGCCAGCGCACGCTGCACGAACACGCTGTCCCTCCCGGCCGCCAGCATCTCCTCCGGGGTGAACTCGCGGTCATCGTTCTGCGGCGGAGCCCCCAGGTACGCGGGCCAGCTGTCCCCGAGCGGGCCGCGCGCCTCCTCGATGGCGTCATCGTCCCACCCAGCGAAGCTGCCCTCGGCCCCGAGGCCGCCGTATCCCCTCGCGCCGCCGTCGTACGGCACGCCTGCACGGGCCGCATCGACGACGGGCCCGAAGGCGCTGCCCCCGCCTGCCGCCTTCGGCGTCCCGCCGGATCCGCCCGGCGGCATGCGCGAGTCCTCATCGTTCGCGGTCGGATCGAAGGGGCGGCTGGGCCTGCGCAGCCGCCCGGTGTCGCTCAGCTCGATCCTCTCGGCGTGGGGCAGGGAGTTGTACCAGGCCATGTACGCATTCAGCACGTCGGGATCGCCCAGGTCGAGGCCCTGCTCCACCGCGTAGGAGAGGATGTTGCCGCTCATCGACCGCCGGGACGGATCGTCGGCGGCCTCGAGGACGTCGAGCTCCAGGCCCTCGAGCGTGGCATGCGCGGCCGCCACGGGCATCGAGGACCGAGACCACTGCCCCTGCTCCTCGAGGTACTCGAAGAACATGGCCAGGCGCGGGATGATCAGCACGCTGTCCTCCCGCCGCTGGGCGACCTTCCACGGCACCAGTTCGGTGAGGAGGAAGGCGATGATCTCGGCGGTCCACATGCCGGGATCGTGGAGGTCCATGTAGTCCGCACGGAGCTTCAGCAGGGTCGAGATGCCGGAGGCCGTCTCCTCGGCGACAGGCTCCGGCACCTGGTCGAGCAGCCACCGGCGGAAGCCCGCGACGACGAGCGGGCGCGGCCCGTCATTCGCCGCCGAGCGCCCGGCGGGACCGTGCGTATGCCCATGCCGTGGACCGCGGTCGCGCGGGGAGCCCGTGCCGCCGGATCGGTCGCCGTGTCGAGATCGCTTTTTCGCCATGCCCCCAGCATCCCTTCTCAGCCCCGTCGGCGCATCCTGTTGTGGACGACGATTCCTCCACCGCTCCCCACCAGGTCGCACAGCTCGCGCCTCCAGGGCACCAGCGCATCGAAGAAGCCCGAGTCCCACCGCACGCCCCGTGCTCGCAGACCACCGGCAGACGCACTCCTCGGCTCCGCACGGTCCACCGGCACCGGGCCCGCGAACAGCGAAGGGCCGACGGGAACCTCGTCCCATCGGCCCTCACCGTGCCATGCGCGTCAGAGCGTCGCGACCGTCGGGTCCCAGTCCTCGGGCAGCGGCTCGGGCGCCGTGAAGCCCGCCGGGTCCACGTCGACGATCCGGCCCTCGGCGGCGGCGTCGTGGATGGCGATGAGCACGTCGAGCACGTGCGCGGCCATCGCCCCGCTCGCCTGCTCGGGCACCCCGTCGCGCAGCGACCGCGCCAGGTCGACGACGCCCGCACCGCGGGCGAACGGGACCTCAGGCACCGGAAGCGTCCGCGTCTCCGGGGCGGCGAGTCCCTCGGGGAAGGCCCACAGCGTCGAGTCGCCGGCAAACATGTTCGGGTCCGGCAGCGCGATCGAGCCCTCGATGCCGGAGACCTCGATCTCGCCGATGCGCGGCAGCGCGCTCTGGAACGAGAACACGGCTTGGGCGCTGGCCCCGGACGCGAACGTCAGCAGCGCCGCGTGATGCGTGGGCACGTCGACGGGGAACCCGGTGCCCGCCTTGGGGCCCGAGCCGATCACGCGGGTGTCGCGCGCCGTCGAGGAGACGGCCATGACCCGCGCCACCGGTCCGAACAGGCGGACGGCCGCGGAGACGTCGTACGGGCCCATGTCGAACAGCGGGCCGGCGCCATGGGTGAACAGGAACTCGGGGCTCGGGTGCCAGGACTCCGGCCCGCCGGTCTGGAACACGAACGAGCCGGTCAGCACGTCGCCGATCTCCCCGGATGCCACCGCCCGCAGCGCCGTCTGGATGCCCGGACCGAGCATCGTGTCCGGGGCGCATGCCAGGCGCAGCCCCTTCTCGTCGGCCAGCGCGAGCAGCTCGCGAGCCTCCTGGGAGGCCATCGCGATCGGCTTCTCGGACCACACGTGCTTGCCGGCCTCGAGGATCCTGCGGTCCACCTCTGCATGGGCGGCAGGGATCATCAGGTTCACGACGATGTCGACGTCCTCGCGCGCCAGGAGCTCCTCAACCGTGCCCGCCGCGACCTCCCCGGAGCCGTCGCGGACCTCGAACTCCTCGGCCCGGGCCCGTGCCCGCTCGACGTCGAGGTCCGCGAGGAAGCGCACCTCCACGTCCGGGAACTGCTAGAAGCTGCGCAGGTACTGCACGGAGATCACGCCGGTGCCGATGATGCCGACGCCGAGGGCGCCGGGGGCCTTGGCGGGGTGCGGCAGCTCCGACAGCGGCACGACCGTCGCCGCGTTCGGGTCCACGACCTCCGTCGCAGGGGCCTCGTCGGTCACGGTCTCACCGGCCAGCACGTCCGTCGCGGCGCCACCGGGCGCGCCCGTGGTCACGGGCGCAGGCGCATCGTGGGCCGAGAACGTCACGTCGCCGGTCAGGGTCACGTCACCGGTCGCGGTCCCGTCGTCGTGCGGGGTCATCGGGCCTCCCCCGCGCGCTCGCCCTGCGCATCGTCGTTCTCGCCCAGCCAGGCGAGGGACTCGGCGATGCCCTCGAAGACGTCGCCCGCGTCGTCGTCGAACTCGACCACGCGCAGGGCCTGCGGGGCGGCCGCGAGGATCGCCGGCACGTCCACCTCGCCCTGTCCGGCGGGCTTCTGCTCCTTGAAGGCGCGGGCGAGGGCGTCGGAGACGATCAGCTCGCTCTCCGAGCTGGGCAGCACGTTCGCGATGTCGCCGCTGACGGTGCCGTCCTTGACGTGGATCGCCCGGACCCGATCGCCGAAGGCGCGCAGCAGGGCCGGGACGTCGGCACCGCCGACGGTCGCCCAGAACGTGTCGACCTCGAGGGCCACGCGCGGATCGAGCTGCCCGACGAGGACCTCGAGCGCGTGGCGCCCGTCGACCTTGTTCACCAGCTCCCACTGGTGGTTGTGGTAGCCGAAGCGCACACCCTCGGTCTCGGCGATGTCGGCGAGACCGTTCATGCGCTCGGCGAGCCTCTTGACGTCGTCGGCGCTCTGCGAGCGCTCGGTCGGGATGAACGGGTCGATCACCAGGTCCATCCCGAGCTGCGCGGCGGTGGCGAACACCTTGGCCGGGTCCTCCTCGTCGATCGCGCCGTTGCGGCCCGACGGGGCGGAGCGGCCGTACGCCTGCAGGGAGCGGCGCAGCTCCTCGGCGTTGCCCGTGAACGCGTAGGGCTCGACACTGCGGAAGCCGAACTCGGCCACGCGCTTCAGCGTGCCATCGAGATCCGCCTCCATCGCGGTGCGCAGGGAGTAGAGCTGGACGGAGGGCTGCTGGGCCATGGGTTCCTCACCTCGGGGTCGTCGTCGACTGCGGTCGCGGGCCGTCGCCCGTGCACACCCCAGCACGACGCACATCACTGACAGACGGCCGGGTCCGTGGGTCCTCGGCCCGTCGACGGTGCCGCGCGCTTCCTGGCACACTCGCCCCATGGATGCGACGGGCCCCTGGCAGAACGCGGCGCGCGGCGCCGATCTCCTGCGCGACGGGCGGGCGAGCCCGACGATCTTCGCCCGCATGTCCGCCCGGGCCGCCGAGCTCGGCGCGATGAACCTGGGCCAGGGCTTCCCCGACACCGATCCGCCGCCCGCCGTCGCGGAGGCCGCCGTCGCCGCGATCCGGGCGGGCGCCAACCAGTACCCGCCCGGTCCCGGGACGCCCGAGCTGCGCGCGGCGATCGCCCGCCACCAGGAGCGCTTCTACGGCCTGAGCTGGGATCCCGCCCGCGAGGTGCTCGTGACGACGGGCGCGACCGAGGCCATCGCCGCGTCGATCCTCGCGCTCGTGCGGCCGGGCGACGAGGTGCTCACCCTCGAGCCCTACTACGACTCGTACGCGGCGATGATCGCCCTGGCCGGGGGCGCGCACCGCACGGTGCCGCTCACGGTCGAGCTGATCGACGCCACCGTGGGCGGGGGCGAGGGGGACCTGCGCCTGGGTGTCGACCCCGCCGCCCTGCGGGCCGCGATCACCGACGCCACCCGGCTGATCCTCGTGAACTCGCCCCACAACCCCACCGGCATCACCCTGCCGCCCGAGGCGCTCACGGCGATCGTCGAGGGCGCCGCCGCGCACGACGCGATCATCGTGTCCGACGAGGTCTACGAGCACCTGGTTTTCGACGACGCCCACACCCCGATCGCGACCCTGCCCGGCGCCCGGGAGCGGACGATCACGATCGGCTCGGCCGGCAAGACGCTGTCGGTCACGGGCTGGAAGATCGGCTGGATCACCGCCCCGTCCGAGCTGGTCACGGCCGTGACCGGGGTCAAGCAGTGGCTCACCTACACCTCGGGTGCGCCGTTCCAGGGCGCGGTCGCGACCGGACTGGACCTGCCCGACGAGGAGTTCGACGCCATCGCCGACGACCTGCGGCGTCGGCGCGACGGCCTGCTGGCGACGCTGCGCGGCATCGGCGCCCGCGTGTCCGTGCCCGCCGCCGGCTACTTCGTGGTGGCCGACCTGTCGGGCCTCGGGGAGGTGGACGCGGCCGCACTCTGCGAGCGTCTGCCGGAGGAGGCAGGGGTGGTCGCGATCCCGGTGCCGGCGTTCTGCCGGGACGAGGCTGATGGCGGCCACGCCTCCCGCTTCGCCTCCCTGGTGCGCTTCGCGTTCTGTAAGGACGACGCGACGATGACCGAGGCCGCGTGCCGCCTCGAGGCCTGGGCCGCAGAGCGCGGCGGGAAGGTGGGGCGGGCGCCGACTCGCGGTGCCTGACCGACGCGCCGGGCACGGACGGCGCGTGTCGGCGCCGGGTGCCTGACCGACGCGACGCGACAGATATGGGCGCTGGAGAGCCGCCCACGCGCACATATGCAGGTGACCGGCTCTCCAGCGCCCATATCTGCGCCAGCTCACCTCGCGCCGCCCGCCGTCAGGCCTCGTGCTCGCCGCCGCCAGACCCGGCACTCGCCGCCGCCAGGCCCCGCAGCACCCGCCGTCAGGCCCCGCGGCGCTCCCAGATGTCGGCGAGCGCCTCGTCGAGCCGCGGGTGCGCGAACGCGAACCCGGTCTCCTCGAGCACGCCCGGCGCGACCCAGCGGCTCTTGAGCACGAGCTCGCTCTCGGTGCCGAGCACCCGCATCGTCGGCTCGAGCATCCAGCGGAAGGCGGGCAGGCCGATTCGGGCGCCGACGGTGCGGCGCAGCGCGCGCATGAGCTCGACGTTGGTGACGGCCTCGGGTGCTGCGAGGTTCACGGGTCCGCTGATGGACTCCGTGGCCTCGATATGCCGGATCGCGGCGACGGCGTCGTCGATGTGGATCCACGAGAACATCTGACGCCCGCCGGAGGTGCGGGGGCGGCTCGGATCCTTCGCGAACGGGGTGCCGCGGGAGTCCGACAGGCCGCGGTAGCGGTCGTGCGGGAACCACCATCCGTCGATCTGCGGGCCGCCGAGGCCGAAGCGGGCCAGGCCCAGCAGCATGGTCGTGGCGTCGGAGTCGGGGCCCAGCGCGATCGTGGTGCGCAGCGCGATCTTCCGGGTCGCGGGGGCGGGAGAGGCGGCGAGCTCGGCCTCCCAGGCCTGGGCCACCTGCTCGGAGAAGCCGAAGCGAGTGGTCCGATCGCCCTCGGTGTGCGCGGCCGCGGTGATGGCCGGGTAGATAGTGGCGGTCGACGCGTTCATCCACACCGGCGGCGGGGCGTCGAGCTCCGCGATCACCCGGCCCAGCTCGCGCGTGGTGTCGATGCGCGAGTCCAGGATCTCGCGGCGGTTGGCCTCGGTGTAGCGGCAGTCGACGGTGCGGCCGGCGAGGTTGACCAGCACGGATGCCCCGTCGAGGGCGCGACGCAGGCCGTCGGCGTCGCCCCAGTGCACATCGGATCCGCTGCCGCGGCCGATCAGCACCACCTCGCGTCCGGCCTCCCGGTATGCCGCTGCCAGATGCCGGCCCATGAAGCCGCTCGCGCCGGCGATGACTGCACGTTCCATCATGGTCCCCCTCGTCGTCTGGTGCCGGAGCCCCCCGCTCCGGTCAGCGTCCTGCTGAAGCCGGGCCCCGCAGATGCACTGCCTCACTGGTGCAGCGGCCCGCAGATGCAGTGCCTCGCAGATGCAGTGCCCGTGCGGACCAGGGTATGCGGTCCTGCGATGCGACGATGGTGCCGCCCCTCGATCCGCGACCGGAGGACCCCCGTGACGTCGTCTCCCGCCCCTGCCCGCACATCGCCGCCCACCACCGCGCGCGGCATCGACCGCGCCCGCGCGCACCTGCTGGACCGCCGCACCGTCGCCTGGCCCGCGGGCCTCGTGCCCGAGGACGAGGACTGGTCGCTCGAGCTGTGGGCGTCACCCAGCGGCGGCATGTCCTGCGAGCACGGGGAGATGCGTGGCGGGGAGATGATCGGCCGCCTCGAGCTCGATCCCGCCGGGCTGACCGCGGAGCAGACGGCAGTGCGGCGCCACCTGCGCGATCACCTCGCGCTTCACCCCGTCGCCGATGCCCCCGCCGCCGATCCGGAACGCCTGGCCGACGCCCTGCGCGGGCAGCTGCTGGTCGCGCTGCGCGGGGCCTCCGGGGCGGTCGAGATCGCGACGGGCGTGCAGGTCGCGGGCGTGATCGACGACCTCTGGGGCGCCGCGGCCGCGTCCCGCGAGGACCTCGGGGTGCGGGTCGGGCCCGACGGGGTGCACCTGGCGCTGTGGGCCCCGACCGCCCTCACCGTCGACCTGCTCCTGTTCGCCGACGACACCGGCGCCGGCGAGCCCGAGCGGCATCCGCTGACCCGCGAGGACGACGGCACCTGGACGATCGCGGGCCCGTCGGCGTGGACGGATCGCGCCTACCTGTTCGACATCGACGTCTACGCCCCCTGGGCTGACGCCGTGGCGCGCCACCGCGTGACCGACCCGCTGTCCGTCGGCCTCACGGCGGGGTCGGAGGCCAGCGTGATCGTCGACCTCGCCGACCCCCGCTGGATGCCGAGCGGGTGGCGCGAGCACCGCTCGCCCGTCCTCGCGCGCCCGTCGGCCCGGGCGATCACGGAGCTGCACGTGCGCGACGTGTCGATCGCCGATGAGACCGTGCCGGAGGAGCTGCGCGGCACGTACGCCGCGTTCACCTGCACGGACTCGGCCGGGATGCGGCACCTGGCCGCCCTGGCGGAGGCCGGGATGACGACGATCCACCTGCTGCCCACGTACGACATCGCCTCGATCCCGGGGCGCCGCGCCGATCAGGCCCGCCCCGCGATCCCCGCCGATGCGGCCCCGGACTCCCCCGCCCCGCAGGCCGCGATCGCGGAGGTCGCCGACCGCGATGCCTTCAACTGGGGATACGACCCCCACCACTGGGCCGTGCCCGAGGCGTCCTACGCACCCGAGGGCCATCAGGACGGGGGCGCGCGCACGGCGCAGTTCCGGGCGATGGTGCAGGCGCTGCACGGCATCGGCCTGCAGGTGGTGGCCGACCAGGTCTTCAACCACACCTTCGCCTCGGGCGGGAACGAGCTGTCGGTGCTCGACCGCGTGGTGCCCGGCTACTTCCATCGGCTCTCCGACTGCGGCTGCATCGAGCAGTCCACGTGCTGCGAGAACGTCGCCACCGAGCACGCGATGGCCGAGCGGATCATGGTGGACTCCCTGGTCACGTGGGCGCGGGACTACCGGGTCGACGGGTTCCGCTTCGACCTCATGGGTCACCACACCACCGGGAACATGGCCGCGATCCGACGGGCGCTGGACGCCCTGACGCTCGAGCGCGACGGGGTCGACGGGTGCGCCGTGCACCTGTACGGGGAGGGCTGGAACTTCGGCGAGGTGGCCGACGGGGCGCGCTTCGACCAGGCGATCCAGGGGAACCTGGGCGGCACCGGGATCGGCTGCTTCGACGACCGCATCCGCGACGCCGTCCACGGGGGCGGGCCGGCCGATGCCGATCACCGCGCCGAGCAGGGCTTCGGGACCGGCCTGTTCACCGATCCGAACGGGTTCGACCCGCGTTCGGGCGAGGAGCAGCGAGCGGCGCTGGCCCATGCGACGGACCTGGTGCGCCTGGCGATGGCCGGGAACCTCAAGAGCTTTGAGCTGACCTGCGCCGACGGGCAGGTGCGCCGCGGCGACGAGCTGGACTACGCGGGCATGCCGGCGGGTTTCGCGGAGGAGGTGGGCGAGGCCATCGCCTACGTCGACGCCCACGACAACGAGACCCTGTTCGACACGCTCGTATGGAAGCTGCCCGACGCGATCAGCATGGATGACCGCATCCGGATGAACATCCTGTGCCTGGCCACGGTCGCGCTGGGCCAGTCCCCGGCGTTCTGGCACGGCGGCACCGAGCTGCTGCGCTCGAAGTCCCTGGACACCGACTCCTACAACTCGGGCGACCGCTTCAACGCGATCGATTGGACGGGCGCGAGCCACGGCTTCGGCCGGGGCCTCCCGCCGGCCGCGCGCAATGCGCACCTGTGGGAGGCGCAGGCGCCGCTGCTGCGGCGGGCCGATCTAGTGCCCTCGCGCGAGCAGATCCTGCACGCCCGCGACATGGCGCTGGACCTGCTGCGCCTGCGCCGCGACCTGCCGCTGCTCACCCTGGGCAGCGCCGCGGCGATCCGCGAGAAGGTGACGTTCCCGGGCGCGGGGCCGGACGCGACGCCGGGGCTGCTGGTGATGCGGATCGACGACCGGCGCGGGGAGCCGACGGGCGGAGCGCGCGCGACCGACACCGGAGCGAGCCCTAGTGCGCGCACAGCGGCAGCCGCCTCTCCCGATGCGGGCAGTGAGCAGGTGTTCGTGGTGCTCAACGCCTCCCCTGCCCAGGTCACCGAAGCCCTTCCCGGCATGGCGGGCGAGGCGCTGCACCTGGCCGACGTGCAGGCCCGCGGCGCCGACCCGGTAGTGCGCGAGACCGCGTGGGACGCGGCGAGCGGAACGATCACCGTCCCGGCGCGGACGGCGGCGGTGCTGGTGAGGTGAGGGGGCGTCATCCACATCTGTCCCGTCCGCCGTTGACTCGCGTCGAACATCCTGCGAACCTTGCTCTGCAGGACGCCTCACGGCCTCCCGCATAGCCGAAGACCCCGCCCTGGCGGGGTCTTCGTGTATCCAGGAGGGACCCCGTGCGCGCCATCTTCATTGACGAGTCCGCGACATCGAGCGGCAGCCACTACTACCTGGGCGGGTTGGTCACCGATGCACCGGCACTCCGGCATGTCGAAACGGAGATGGATGGCCTCGCGGAGTTCATCGCAGACCAGGTCGACGGGGTCGAGCAGAGCATCGAGCTCCACGGGCATGACATGTTCCATGGAAAGGCGGAATGGGAGCCCGTGCCGCTCAGGCTCCGTGTGCGTGCTTGCGAGATCGCGTCCAGGATTCTCGCCGAGTCCGGCGCGCGGATGCTCTTCCGCGGCATGGACGTCCCGGCGCAGCGCCGTCGATACGCGCAGCCCTTCCCCGCGCACGAACTGGTCCTGAGCCAGCTCATCAGCGACATCGACAAGCGTCTCGGGCCAGGACGCTCCCTGGGCATGCTCGGCCTGTGCCATGCCGACGAGCACCACTCGGCCGACAGCGGGCGTCGCAATCTCCGCCGCTTCAAGATCGAGGCTGTCGCGGGACACACCGAAAGACCCATCACCCACATCGGTGACACGATCTACTTCGGTCCGTCGCACGCCAGTCGACTCCTGCAGGCCGTCGACATCGCGACGTTCTTCCTCAACCGCGTCCGACACACGACGGAGACCGACCCGCGCGCACGCCGGTCCATGGCGGCCATCGTGGGGAACATCCGCTCCATCACGGTCGATGAGTACGTCTGGACGCCGTGACGCGTCGCCCAGTCCTCTCACGACCACCCCGGATGACGCTGTGTGCGAACCGGGCGTGACTCTCGGCGGCGGGCGCGGGAGAGTAGGGGCATCCGTCGTCTCCGACACCCCGAGGTGAGCACCGTGCCCGTCCCCGCAGATCCGTCGCCCGCCCTCCAGCAGTACGCCCACCCGGAGCGCCTGGTCACCACGCAGTGGCTGGCCGAGAACCTGGGCGCCGAGGGCCTGGTGGTGGTCGAGTCCGACGAGGACGTGCTGCTGTACGAGACGGGCCACATCCCCGGCGCCCGCAAGATCGACTGGCACCTGGACCTCAACGACCCGGTGACCCGCGACTACGTCTCCCCCGAGGACTTCGCCGCCCTCATGGACCGCCACGGCATCGCCCGCGACACCACGGTGGTGATCTACGGCGACAAGTCCAATTGGTGGGCCGCCTACGCCCTGTGGGTGTTCACCCTGTTCGGCCACGAGGACGTGCGCCTGCTCGACGGAGGACGCGCCGCCTGGCAGGCCGAGGGCCGCGAGATGACGCGCGAGACCCCCGCCGATGCCGAGGCGCCCGCGGGCGGCGGCTACCCGGTCGTCGAGCGGGACGACGCCCCGATCCGCGCGTTCCGCGACGATGTGCTGGGCTTCCTCGGCGGCCAGCTGATCGACGTCCGCTCCCCGCAGGAGTACACGGGCGAGCGCACCCACATGCCCGACTACCCACAGGAGGGCGCGCTGCGCGGCGGCCACATCCCGAGCGCGGCATCGGTGCCGTGGGCGCGGGCCGCGCAGGAGGACGGCCGATTCAAGCCGCGCGCGGAGCTCGAGGCGATCTACCTCGCCGAGCTGGGCTACGACCCGTCGGCACCGGTGATCGCGTACTGCCGCATCGGCGAGCGCTCGAGCCACACGTGGTTCGTCCTCACGCATCTGCTCGGGTTCACGAGCGCCCGCAACTACGACGGCTCGTGGACGGAGTGGGGCAACGGCGTGGGCCTGCCGATCGTCCAGGGCGAGGCCCGCGGCGAGGTCCCGGCCCGCACCCGGGCGCCCCGCTCGACCGCGGCCGACACCATCGACGCCGTTCCTGCGCCCGTCGCGGCGGCGAACGCCTCCCAGCAGGTCGCCAATGAGGAGGGCACCCGATGAGCGACGAGCCCACGAGCGGCGACAGCGGCGCCGTGCCGGCGGTCCTCGCGGAGATCGCCGAGGACTTCCAGGCGCTGCCCGCCCGCGACCGCCTGCAGCTGCTACTGGAGTTCTCCGACTCCCTGCCGGACCTGCCCGAGCGCTACGCCGACCACCCCGAGCTCCTCGAGCCGGTCCCCGAGTGCCAGTCGCCGATCTTCCTCATCACCGAGGTCGACGGCACCGGCCCGGAGGCGCCGGTGAGCCTGTTCTTCTCCGCGCCGCCGGAAGCGCCGACCACGCGCGGCTTCGCGGGCATCCTCGCCGAGGGCCTCGACGGGCTCAGCGCGGCCGAGATCGTCTCCGTCCCTGCGGACGTGACGGGGCAGATGGGCCTGGCGGAGGTCGTCTCCCCGCTGCGCCTGCGCGGCATGGCCGGGATGCTCGGGCGGATCAAGCGCCAGGTGCGGGAGAAGGCGCAGATCGAGGGCTGAGACCGGCTATCGGCGGTCCGGGCCGAGGGCCTCACGCAGACGCCGGTGCTCCTCCTCGGCGATCTCCCCGCTCGCGAGGCGCCGATCGAGGATCTCGTGCGGGCTGCTCTCCGCTGGTGCGGACCAGGACGGCTGCGTCCCGCTCATCGGCGCGACCGCGGGGGTCGAGCTCTTCTTCGCCGCAGCCAGCACGACCCCGATGATCACGACGAGCGGCAGCACCACGGCCACCAGCAACAGCAGCAGAATGATGATGTGCCATGGCTTCATCACGCTCATGTTGGACACCTCTGCCTCTCGACGTCCGGGCGGGGCGGGTCGCCACGCGGATGCGCACACGATAGTCCTCGACGACGAGGGGCTATCGGGACTTGTCTCCGCGGTCCGGGCTGTCCCGTCCGGGCCCGAGATCGGGCCCCTGCGGGATGCCGACGGCGGCGGGCCCGACGTCCGCGATTATCAGGCGGATCCATAGAGCCCGGGCTCTCCCCCCACGTCCCCCGAATCGCCCGACATGCTCGAAACCTGCGGGTCTATCCTCGTCATCGACGGGCCCTCCGGCCCGCCTCGATACGACCGGAAGGACCCTGCCATGCGCGCAGCCCGCTACTACGACAACCGCGACATCCGCATCGAGGAGATCGAGGATCCCACCCCCGCCGCCGGCGAGGTGCTGATCGACGTCGCCTGGTGCGGTATCTGCGGCACCGATCTGCACGAGTACCTCGACGGACCGATCTTCTGCCCCACCCATGACACCCCGACGTCGCTCACCGGCGAGACGGCGCCGGTGACGATGGGCCACGAGTTCTCCGGCGTCGTCTCGGGCCTGGGCGAGGGCGTGGACGACCTCGCCGTCGGCGACCACGTCGTCGTTGAGCCGTACATCATCGGCGATGACGTCGAGACCGGCCCCGAGTCCCGCGACTACCACCTGTCCCCCGGCATGAACTTCATCGGCCTGGGCGGCGCCGGCGGCGGCCTCGCCGAGAAGATCGCCGTGAAGCGCCGCTGGGTGCACCGCATCGACCCGAGCATCCCGCTCGACCAGGCCGCGCTCATCGAGCCCCTGACCGTCGGCTACCACGCCGTCGAGCGCTCGGACGCGAAGGCCGGGGATGTGGCCCTCATCGGCGGCGCGGGCCCGATCGGCCTGGTCACCGCCGCGGTCCTCAAGGCGCAGGGCGTCACCGTGATTATGTCCGAGCTCTCGGAGTTGCGCCGCCAGAAGGCCCTCGACGCCGGCGTCGCGGACCACGTGGTCGACCCCCGTTCGGAGGACGTGGCCGCGAAGGTCCGCGAGCTGACCGACGGCCGCGGCGCCGACGTCGCCTTCGAGTGCACCAGCGTGCAGGTGGTCCTCGACACCCTCATGGACGCGCTGCGTCCGCGCGGCGTCCTCGTGGTCGCCTCGATCTGGGGCCACAAGGCGGACTTCGACATGCACCGCCTGGTCATGAAGGAGATCGACCTGCGCGGCACGATCGCGTACGTCAACAACCACCCGGCGACGATCACGCTCGTCGAGGAGGGCAAGATCGACCTCGCACCCTTCATCACCGGCAAGATCGGTCTCGACGGCCTGGTCGACGAGGGCTTCGACACCCTCATCAACCGCAACGAGACGGCCGTGAAGATCCTCGTCTCCCCCAGCGGCGAGGGCCTGTGACCCTGCGCTGAGCTGACCCGGCGCGCAGCGGCTCCACCGGATGGTGCCGCGCGCGGGTGAGACGGCGGGCACGAGATCGACGGAATGAACCGCTCCGGTGGCTCATCCCGTCGATCTCGTGCACGGATCCGGCTCGTTTCGTGCGTCTGACGCGTCCCGCTTACCATCGACTGGTCCTCCCTCGCCCCTGACCTCCGGAGACCCCGCCCGTGCCGCCTGCTCCCGATCTGCCCGTCCTCGCCGGGGGCCCGCCGTGGCCCGGCGACTGGTCCTCGTTCTGGCCCGACATGGTGATCGGCTGCCTGACGGGCATCATCATCGGCCTCGCGTTCTGGCTGCTGGACGTCTGGGCGAACCAGCGCCACTCCCGCAAGACCGCACGCCGGGTGTCGCTGCGGATCGTCCAGCCGCTGCTGCTGATCCTGCAGCGTCCGACGATCGCGCAGTCGTTCACGGAGCTGGGCGAGCTGCCGCGCAAGCACCGCCTCGCGCTCGAGCTGATCGAGGACTCCGACCTCGACGACTGGCACGAGGAGCGCCCCACCGAGCTCACCGAGGCCGTGCGCGATTACCGCACGCGCCTGCGCACGCTCAAGGCCGACGCCGATGACCTCGAGCAGGCCGTCGACCGCTGGTTCACGGTGCACCGGACGCGGCCGATGATCCGCGAGTGGGTCGAGGCGCGCCTGCTGGGGGCATCGGACGACTTCCTGCGCGCGCTCATCCCCGACACCGAGGACTACGACACGGTCGAGGCCGAGGGCGAGGCCGTCGTCGGCAACCGCCTGGTGCGCAAGCACGCGCGCGCCTACCGGCAGGCGGAGCGGCGGGCCGACAACGCCGTGAAGGCGCTGATGCCGATCCTCATCGCAAACATCCGGGCGACGTCGGCGCGCTGACGACGCGAGCGCACGGGGCACCGTGGTCGGCGGCCCGCGGCGCGGCCGGACGGTCTCAGCCCTGGACGACGGCCGGTTCCACGGCCGGGCGATCTCAGCCCGAAACGATCACCGTCAGCGACGTCGAGCGCCCGCTGTTGCAGCGGCTCTCGGTGACGCAGCAGGCGGCGACCGCGATGCGCAGGTCCATGCGGGCCCGCAGCACCACGCGGTCCCCGGGCCCGGACAGCGGATCCTCGACGGAGATGGTGCGGTCCGGGCGGATCTCGGTGTGCATGAACAGGTTCACCGGCGTGATCGCCCCGCGCTCCCGGCCCGCCGCGGGCATCCTCAGGGCAGCACGACGGCGGCACGGCGATCACGACTGGGCGGCTCGAACCGGACGAGTCGCACGAAGACTCCGCTATCGGTGCGGCGAAGCGGAGCGATCGCACGACTCGCGCGGGCAGGTCGCGCGAAAGGTTCGTGATCGCCGCGCTATTGCGGAGAGGGCGCGCGTCTGCGCCTCCTCCCACCGGCGTCAGTCCCCGTCGAGCTCCAGCTCCGGGTTCTCCTCGCGCGCCTCGCGGTAGACCTCGAGCGCCGCGGCCCCGTTCACCACGGCCATGACGGCGCCGACCACCACGTCGGGCCACGGCGACAGCCACGCCATCGTCACGAGCCCCGCCGCGATGATCAGCAGGTTGCCCAGCACGTCGTTGCGGGCGGCCAGCCACGCACCGCGGACGAGCGCCCCATGCCCGTGGCGCAGGCGCGACAGCAGCAGGGCGCAGAGGATGTTGATCGCCATGGCGACGCCGCCGGTGACGGTGAGGGTCACGGGCTCGGGGGCCCCGCCCGCCAGCAGGCGCCACAGCGCGACGCCCAGGGCGGCCGAGGCCGGCAGCAGGATCAGGCCCGCGAGGACGTAGGAGGCACGACGCCGGGCGGCCAGCGGCCAGGTCGCGGCGGCGAGGACCAGGGTGTTGATGAGGACGTCCTCGAGGAAGTCCGCGGCGTCGGCGAACAGGGAGGCCGATCCGATCCACGCGGCGACCGCCGCCTCGGCGAGCATGCCCAGCAGGTTCAGGGCGGCGACGAGGGCGACGATGCGCCGCATCGAGGAGGTGAGGTCACGGGAGTCCACGGGTCCATCATACGCGCCGACGGCACTCACCCGCCCGGCCCCCGCCCGCTGCCCGCTCCCCAGG
>NZ_FWFG01000046.1 GCF_900163655.1 Brachybacterium nesterenkovii | reverse complement strand
GAAGACCTCGACCCTCACCCCGACACCGACGCGCCGCCCCAGGTCGCACCACAGCTACACCCTCATCTGTGAAGAGCCACATTCCATCTCTCTGCCACGGCGGCCCGAGACAGCTTCTTCGCAGGACTCGCTGCGAGCGGATGGCATACTGCTGCGTTGTCGATGAAACTGCTCGCGCAGGCTTTGCCCTTGGCTACAGGAATCATCGGCAAAGGCGTGGAGATCGAGTGGCCAAGCCCGACACGACCGAATGACGAACTCGGGGTTGTTGCCCGAATCGACACGATCACGCCGTCGAAGAGCCGGCCCGGTCGCGGATCGATCACCGTGGGCTACCAAACTCTGAACCAGAACGGCGACATCCGGCAGCGCGCGCGAATCACGCTCATAGGCTGGAGACGCGACGTTGGAGCTCAGGCCGCAGCACCGGGTGCTGAGAGCGGCGAAAAGGCGATCAAACACGGAGAAAGTCGCTGAGTCGTACCTGGTCTGGCATTGCGACTACAGGCTGATGCCGGCAATGCCGGCAAGTACGATCACGGCGCCGATCAGACGCCGGGCGAGGTGTCCTTCGCCGAAGAGACGCCAGGCGAGGAGCGCGCCGATCACGATGGATGCCTCCCGCAGTGGCGCGACGAGTGCCACGGGTGAGGTTTGCATTGCGGTCAGCACAAGGATGTACGCGAGCGGGGACAGCACTGCGACCGCGGCGATAGGCGCGCGATTTACGCGGAGGGTGTTCGCGAACGCTGCGCGGCGTCTGATGATGGTTGGAGCCAGGAATACGACCTGGACGACGAGCGTGCCGGCGTAGTAACTGACGGGTGCGAGCCCGATGGAGGCGATCGCGAACGCGTCCCACAGCGTGTAGGCGGCGATCGTGGCTCCGGTGGTAGTACCCCATGCGATGCCGCGGAGGGGGCGGCTGCCCGTTCTCTGGAAGGGGTTGCCCGTGACGACGAGGATGCCTGCGAGGATAACGAGCGCTCCGATGATCGCCAGCGCCGTGGGGCGTTCTCCGAGCAGGAAGATAGCGATCACGATGGTGAGCAGCGGCCCGACGCCGCGAGCGATCGGATAGACGACTCCGAGGTCTGCTCGGTCGTAGCCCGCCTGCAGGGTGAGCGAGTACGTCAGGTGCAGGGCGGCGGACACGGCCGCAGCGGCGACCAGGGCCCAGGTGATCGGTTGCGAACCGGAGACGGCGGCACCGATCGCGAGAGGGAGACACAGGATCGCGGAAGCGGTCGTGTAGGCGCCCACGAACAGCAGCGTGTCGCCTTTCTTATACTTCGATATGAGGTTCCAGCCAGCGTGGGCGACTGCGGCGACGAGGACGATCGCAACGGTGAATGGTGGCATCAGGTGATGTCGGGCAGGTCGATCCCGGCCCGTTCCGCGCGCGAGACACGGTCGGGATCGCGCAGTGCCAATGCAGCTGCGAGAGCGTCGACGACGACAAGCTGTGCCAGCCGGCTCCCGGCAGCGGCCATCTGCGTCGTCAGCGGCGCGCCGCCCACGACGAGTGCGACGGCGGAGACATCGGTGAGTGGTGTGCCGTACTGGTTGGTGATGGCGATGACGGTCGCGTCGGCGGTCGCGGCGGCGTCGGCGATCGCGACGGTCATGTCGGTGCGACCGGTCGAGCTGGCGGCGACGACGACGTCGCCGGGGTCGAGCAGGCGTGCCGCGATCATCGCGGACTCGTGATCGACGACCCCCGATGTCCGCACGCCCAGCGAACGCAGCCGGAACACGACATCGGCCGCGACCGTCGCCGATGGGCCCGCACCATAGGCGAGGAGTTGCCCCGCGCCACGGATCGCAGAGACCGCCTGGTCGAGAGCGTCCGGGTCGATCGCGCCGCTGAGGGCGGTGAGCGCGTCGATCCCTGTGCGCGCTGTCGTGTCGATGATCGTGCGCGTCGAATCGGTGCTCGTGAGCGTGTGTGGCGGGGCGAAGAACTCCGCTGTTCCGCGAGCGCGGGCGATTTCCAGCTTCAGTTCAGCGAAGCCCGAGAAACCGATTGCGCGGGCGGCACGGATCACGCTTGGTGCCGAGACCCCTGCTCGCTCGGCGACTTGCGCCGTCGTGCTCCTTCCCACGAACAACGGGTCCTCCAGCACGAGGTCGACAACCTTTGCCGGCTCATCCGAATCCAGGGTGTAGTCGGGGTCTGAACCCGCCGGTCTCGAGCAGGGATCTGGCGATGTAGTTGGTCAGGTTGCGGAACCCCAGCGCCGAGCCGCGCAGGTGCTCGAGCCTGCCGTTGA
>NZ_FWFG01000085.1 GCF_900163655.1 Brachybacterium nesterenkovii | reverse complement strand
ACGATCAGGATTCAGCGCCCGTTGCGTCCTGACCTCGGAACGAAACCCAGGGCGCTTCACTTCCCCCGTCTCTCGGGTGAGAAACGGATCCGGAAGCGCCCTGATGCCGGACTCGCCGGCGCACCTTTGCTTTGGATCACGTTCGGCTTCTCCTGGACCCCGTGCATCGGCCCGACGTTCGCCGCGGTCGCGGCGCTCAGCCTCGGGGAGGCTTCTGCCAGCCGCGGCGCCCTCCTCGCCTTCGGTTACGCGATCGGGCTCGGGATCCCGTTCATCCTCTTCGCCCTCGTGTTCCGGCGAGCCCTGGGCATCTCCAGAGTGCTGTCCCGGCATCGCCGCACGCTGCAGGTCGTCGGCGGGTCCGTCCTGATCACCATCGGGCTGTTGTTGGTCTCCGGGGTGTGGGAGCAGTGGATGGCATTGCTGCAGGTACGAGTCGGTAACTTCACCAGGATCGTCTAAGGGGCGGCCCTCCGTGCGCGGCGGGCTCAGCGGTCAGCGGGCGCTCGGGGAAGCCGGATGGTGAAGGTGGCTCCCTGTCCGGGCCCCTCACTGGCTGCGGACATGGTTCCACCGTGCGCATCGACCAGGGCGCGGCTGATCGTCAGACCGATACCTGACCCGGAGTCCTCACGGGTGCGAGCGCTGTCGGCGCGGAAGAAACGTTCGAACAGGCGTGACCGGTCCTCGGCGGTGAAACCCTCGCCGTCGTCCGCCACAGAGATCACCACGGTGCCGCCCTCCATCGTGGCCGAAAGCGTGACGGTGCCTCCGGGCGAGGTGTGCCGCAGGGCATTGCTCAGGAGGTTTCCGAGTACCTGGGCGAGGCGGTCCGGGTCGGCGTGAATGATCGGTGATCGGCGCATAACGAAACCTCGTCGCAATGCCACACCCGCTGCCTCGAACCTCTCCTCCCATTCCTGGAGTGTTGAGTCCAGCAGGTCGCGGACCGACGTTGGCCGCAGCTCCACCGGGAGCTGTCCCTCTTCGGCACGGGACACCTCGCTGATGTCGTCGGCCAGCCGGGACAGGCGTACGGTCTGACCGGCGAGGATGGGCTTGGCCGCCTCCGGCTCGATGACACCATCAGCCATCGCCTCGTGATGTGCCGAGAGAGTAGCAATGGGAGTACGTAGCTCGTGGGCGAGGTCAGAGAGCAGCCGGCGGCGATTCTCTTCGACGGCATCTAGGCGTGCAGCCATGTCGTTGAGCGTGGCGGCCAGAGAGTCCAGCTCGGTTCCCGCGCCGAGGGCGGGCACCCGAGTGGAGTAGTGGCCTCGGGAGAGTTCGTCCACGGCCAGGGTGAGGCGGTGGAGCGTCTGCCGGAGTCGTCGCGCCAGTCTCCAGGTGACCAGGCCTGCCGCTAGGAGGGAGACCACCAGTCCGACCCCCAGGGCGAGGGCGAGAGCGTCACGGTAGGCGCGCTCGATATGCAGAATCTCAGCGCTGCCCACCGGAAGAGCAGTCTGGAGCAGGTGATAGTGGAAGACGGCGGGTCCGATCATCACCGTCAGAGCGGTGATGCTGACGGCGCCGGCACACAGCACGATGAGCTGGCCGATCATCAAACGTGAGGCGAGGCTCGTGCCGGGGCGGATCGTTCTGGCCGATGAGCGGGGATCAGTCACGCCCTCACCCCTTCCCCATCCGGTACCCGATACCGCGGACCGTGGTGACATACCGTGCCGAACCCGCTGTCTCGTCCAGTTTTCGTCGCAGGTTGGCAATATGCACATCAACGAGATGGTCATCTCCGATCCAGGAACCACCCCAGACGGCTTCCATCAGCTGGTGGCGGCTGAAGACCTGGCCCGGCCGACGGGCCAGGGTCATAAGCAGTCCCCTCTCGGTGGGGGTCAGCGGGACTGGTTGGCCAGCGAGCCGCACCTCCTGGGCGGCCGTATCGATCTCAAGCTCTCCGAATGCGCGCACCGTGCCCGAAGGAGCGGTCCCGGGCTCGGCGCGGGGCCGCCGCAGCACGGCCTGGACCCGGGCGACAAGTTCACGCACGCTGAACGGCTTCGTGAGGTAGTCATCCGCACCCACCGACAGGCCCACCAGGCGATCAACCTCCTCTGACCGCGCCGTCGTGATCAGCACGTAGCAGTCGGAGAAGGCGCGGATCCTCCTCATCACCTCCAAGCCATCAAGGCCAGGCAGGCCGAGATCGAGGATGATCACGTCCGGTGACAAGGCGCGGGCTACCTCCACCGCCTCCGGACCGCTTCGCGCGGTCCCCGTGGCGTAGCCGGCCTTTTCGAGGTATGCCTGCACGACGTCCGAGAGCGCGACCTCGTCTTCGACAACAAGAACCGTCGCTGCAGCTCGAGCCGATTCACTCCTCATGGGCTCCAGTCTGATCTCCGTTCCTGGGCGCCGTGGAGGTCCTGCTCGAGTCCGACCGGGAGCTGGCCGAGCCCGCGCGGCTCGAAGACTGGGTCGTCGACACCGAGGTCGAGCTCTCGCGGCCGGCCAGGCGCGCCGCGCTCTTGGCAGGGGTCAGATCCAGTCGGCGCAGCATCTGCGCATTCAACGCCACAACGACAGTGGACAACGACATCAGGATCGCGCCGACCGACATGGGCAGCACGAACCCGATCGGCGCCAGGACACCGGCGGCCAGCGGAACGGCGGCGATGTTGTACCCGGCAGCCCACCACAGGTTCTGCTTCATCTTGCGGTAACTGGCACGGGAGAGCTGGATCACCGAGAGCACCGAGCGGGGATCGTCGGAGGCCAGGATCACGCCGGCGGAGGCGATCGCGACGTCGGTGCCGGCACCGATCGCGATGCCGACGTCGGCCTGCGCGAGGGCGGGGGCATCGTTGACGCCGTCGCCGACCATCGCCACGGCTCGTCCGTCGCGCTGGAGCTCGAGGACCTTCTCGCTCTTGTGCTCCGGGCGCACCTGGGCGAAGACCTGGTCGATACCGAGCTCGCCGGCCACGGCGCGGGCAACGGGCTGGGCATCGCCCGTGATCATGACGACGCGGATTCCCAGCTCATGCAGGGCGTCGACGGCCTCACGGGATTCCTGACGGACCTCATCGGCCAAGCCGATCCCACCCGCGATCTGCCCATCGACCAGGACGTGGAGGACGATCGCTCCGTCGGCCGACCACGACCCGGTCGCCGGCAGCGGCTGGTGACCGTGCTCGGCCAGCAGGTGGGGTCCGCCGACCTGGACGGTGCGCCCGTCCACGGTCGCGCTGACGCCGACCGCGGTGGTGGACTGGAACGCGGTGGCACGCGGGACGTCGAGCCTGCGGTCGTCGGCGGCGGCGGTGATCGCCCGGGCGAGGGGGTGCTCGCTGTCGGCTTCGGCAGCGGCGGCCAGCGCCAGCAGCTCGTCCTCGCCCAGGGTGCCGACGGTGGTGACGTGGTTCAGGGCGGGCTCGCCCTTGGTCAGCGTGCCCGTCTTGTCGAACAGGACGGTGTCGATGGTGCGCATCCGCTCCAGGGCGGCACGCTCCTTGACCAGGACGCCGCCCTGCGCGGCCCGCTCGGTCGAGATGGACACCACCAGCGGGATCGCCAGACCCAGCGCATGAGGGCAGGCGATGACCAGAACGGTGATCGCGCGGACCAGCGCACTCTCGGGCACCCCGACAACCGTCCACACGATCGCGGTGACGATCGCCGCGATCAGCGCGTACCAGAACAGCCAGCCGGCGGCTCTGTCCGCGAGCAGCTGGGCCCGGGTCGTGGAGGATTGGGCGTTGGCGACCAGGCGCTGGATGCCGGACAGGGCGGTGTCCTCGCCGATAGCGGTGACGCGCACGCGCAGCGCGTTGTCCGTGGCCACCGTGCCGGCGACGACCTGATCACCGATCTCGCGACGCACGGGGCTGGACTCACCGGTGATCATCGACTCGTCGACGTCTGCGCCACCCTCGACGACTTCCCCGTCGGCCGGGACCCGGCCACCGGGTCGCACGATCACGACGTCTCCGAGCTGCAGCTCGGCCGGGGAGACGGCGACGATGTCCTCGCCCTCGATCTTCTCGGCCTGGTCGGGCAGGAGCGCGGCCAGGGAATCCAGCGCGGAGGAGGTCTGCGCGAGGGAGCGCATCTCGAGCCAGTGGCCCAGCAGCATGATCACGATCAGGAGGGCGAGCTCCCACCAGAAATCGAGCTCGTGGGAGAGCAGTCCAAGGCTGGCGCCGAGCGAGGAAACGAAGGCGACCGTGATCGCCATCCCGATCAGGAGCATCATGCCGGGCTTGCGATCCCGGATCTCCTCGACCGCGCCCATCAGGAACGGTTTCCCGCCCCACAGGTACATGACCGTGCCCAGGACCGGCGAGACCCACCGCACCCAGGCCGCGCCCGGCAGCGTGTAGCCGAGCAGATCGGCGAACATCCCGTTCAGCAGGACCGTCGGGACAGCCAGGACGAGCATGATCCAGAACAGCCGACGGAACATCCCCACATGATCACCATGACCTGCATGGCCCCCGTGCCCCGATATGTCGTGCCCGGCGTGCGGATCGTGACCCTCCATGTCGTGATTGCCGTGCCCGGTGCTGTCGTGGTCAGTATGCGCGGCGGCCGGCGAGGCATGTCCCTCGTGTGCCATCTGATCAGCGTCGTAACCGCCATGACGGTCCCCGACTGGCGGAGCGCCCGCGGGGCCGCGTGGGTCCGTGCCGTGGTGGTGTGGAGTGGTCATGGTGTCCCTTCCTCGGGGCCCGGATGGGGCTGTGGCTAGCGGGGTGGTCAGGTGTCGGCGACGTTGTAGCCGGCCTCAGTGATGGCGGCGCGAACGGCGGCCGGTGAGGCAGCTGCGACCACTGTCACGGTGGAGACCCCGCCGGGCACCAGGTCGACCCGCACGTCCTCCACTCCCTCGACAGCGCTGATCGCCGTGGTCACACTGCCAGCACAGTGACCGCAGGTCATGCCCGGCACCGGGTAGCTCGTGGTCTCGGCCGTGGATGCCGGGGTCGCCTCAGCAACGGCGCGGTCCTCAGTCACGGGGGAAGCGCCACAGGAACAGCCGGTCGAAGCCATCTGCAGGGGTCGGCGAGCCTCGGGGATCATGCGGTACTCCTCGCATCAGGAACAGCAGCGGAGAACTTCCGTCACCCCAGATATATACCCCCGGGGGGTATATTGCAAGGGTTCTCCGGAGGTTGGGAGAGGGCTGTGGTCACCGCGGCGCTGCGGTTGATAGCTCAGGGGGGGGAGTGCGACCCTGACAGTGCGCCGCGTGGCCGCTGAGGCGCAGATCCCGACAAGCTCCCTCTACGAGCTGTTCTCGTCGCAGGACGCCGTGCGGGCTGCGGTGATGCGTGAGGTCACCGACCGGATGGGACAGCGGCTCGCGGCTATGCCGGCGGACCTGAGTGGCCAACAGTGGGCCAGAGCCGCACTCCGGGGTCTGCTGCCGCTGAACCCGCAACCTCGGCAGGAAGTGATCGCCACGCTCTACATAGGAGCATTGGGCCTGCACAACCCGGATCTGCGCGCGGCATGGCGGCTCGCCGATGACGCGGTGCGCGAGACCTGCAGGCGTGCTCTCGACGCGATGGGGCCCGACGGCGGACAAGCACAGCAGGACCAGCTGCACGTCGTGATCGACCGACTCGCCCGTCAAGTTGTCATGCACGATCACCAGCGGTCGCCCGACTGGGCTATCGCGGTCCTCGATCGTATGCTGCCCGCGTGAGCCGGCAGGCGCCGCCTCGCTCAGACCCGCGTGCGGCGGGCGGTGCTCTTGATGGGATGCGGGGCAGGTCGCAGATCGTGGCACTCCAGGATGAAGTTGACCCAGGTGGCACCTCGCCCTAGGTCACGGGCGAGAGTGAGCATGGGGACGCCGTCATCGACCAAGGCGCGGCAGGCCGAGGCCAGGGCGCGGCCCTCGTCGCCGCGCACGTTCCGGGCGCCCTCGCGGGCTCGCGGGGCTTGGGGGCAGGCCTCATAGAGCTGGCTTACGTGGCTCTTCACAGATGAGGGTGTAGCTGTGGTGCGACCTGGGGCGGCGCGTCGGTGTCGGGGTGAGGGTCGAGGTCTTCCGATGATCGGCCTGCGCATCGGAGTACGCGAAGTCGATAGCCCCACGGATCACAGCGGACACCGACCGCCCCGATCTCTCGGCCTCGCGGGTCACGCGATCCATCCGCTCGGCGTCGAGCAACATCCGGAGGCGTCGCTCAAGAGTGGCCATGTCCTCATCATGCACATGCATACGCATGCCCTGCGAGAGATGCGGAGTCGCTGGCGCGAGATCGACGGAACGAACCGCTCAGGCGGCTCATTCCGTCGATCTCGCGCACCGGAATGGAGCATGTCGGCGATCTCGCGCCCGAGGGCCCGCCGACGGTGCGGGTGGCCCACGGTGCTCCCCGTCCTGCGCCCCTGCACCGAGATCGAGGATTCCTGACGACTACCCGGGTCTTTCGTCAGGAATCCTCGATCTCGGCGGGGTGCGGAGAGCGCCGCCGCAGGGCTGGGAGCCCCAGCGGACCAGGCGCCCCAGCAGACCGGGCGCCCCAGCGGACCAGGCGCCCCAGCAGACCAGGCGCCCCAGCAGACCGGGCGCCACCGCGGAAGCGGGCCCGGGGAACGCCAGCGCTCCCTGGCCCGCCGCCGGTCAGGCCTTGGCCACGCCCACTCGCACGACGCCGCCCGCGACCTTCTCCTCGGCCGTGAACGCACCGTCCGCGGGCGCCTGCCCGACGGCCACGTCGATGGCGAGCACCTCGCCGGCCACGAGCTCGCGGTGGGCGCCGACGGCCGCGACCACGGCCTCGTCCCCGTCCACGGTCAGGCGGATCCGGTCGGAGATATCGAGCCCGGCCTCGCGACGCGCGGCCTGGATGGCGCGGACCACGTCGCGCGCGGTTCCCTCGGCCTCGAGCTCGGGCGTGAGCGTCGTGTCCAGGACCAGGAAGTCGCCGCCGCGGAGCACGCCGATCGCGCGGCCCTCGGTCGCGGCGGAGTCCCCGGCGACGAGCTCGAGGGCGTACTCGCCCTCGACGAGCTCGAGCCCGCCCGCGCTCACCGTGCCGTCCTCGGCCACGGACCAGTCGCCGCTCTTGGCGCCCTTGATGGCCTGCTGGACCTGCTTGCCCAGGCGGGGACCGGCGGCGCGCGCGTTGACGGACAGGCGCTGCTCGACGCCCATCCCCTGGGCCTCCTCGCTCGCGACGTCCAGCAGGTGCACGGACTTGACGTTGAGCTCCTCGGCGATCACGCCGACGAACGGCTCCAGGCGCACCACGTCGGAGTGGACCACGGTGAGCTCGGCCAGCGGCTGACGGGCGCGGATGCCCTCCTTCTTGCGCAGCGCGTTGCCGGCGGAGGCGACCTCGCGGGTCTCCTCCATCGCCACCATGAGGTCCTCGTCGACGGGGAACGCCGAGGCGTCGGGCCAGTCGGTCAGGTGCACGGAGCGTCCGCCGGTCAGCTGCGTCCAGATCTCCTCGGAGACCATCGGCAGCAGGGGCGCGCACAGGCGCAGGGTGGTCTCCAGGACGGTCGACAGCACGTCGATCGCCTGCTCGTCGCCCTCCCAGAAGCGCTCGCGGGAGCGGCGCACGTACCAGTTGGTGAGCATCTCGAGGTGCTTGCTGATCGCCTCGGCGGCGCCCGCGATATCCAGGCCGTGCAGCTGCTCGCGCACCTCGGTGACGAGCACGCCGGTGCGCGAGAGCAGGTAGCGGTCCATGACGTCGTCGGCCTCGAAGCGCTGGGCGCCCACGTACCCGGCAGGGCGGCCCTCGGCGTCCTTGGGCCCGGCCGCGTTGGCGTACAGGGCCAGGAAGTACCAGACGTTCCATAGCGGCAGCACGGTCTGGCGGACGGCATCGCGGATCCGCGGCTCGTCCACGAGGAGGTTGCCGCCGCGCAGGATCGGCGAGCTCATGAGGAACCAGCGCATCGCGTCGGCCCCGTACTTATCGAACATCTCCCGCACGTCCGGGTAGTTGCGCAGGGACTTGGACATCTTGTTGCCGTCCTCGCCCAGCACGATGCCGTGGCAGATCACGCTGGAGAACGCGGGACGGTCGAACAGCGCGGTCGAGAGCACGTGCATGACGTAGAACCAGCCGCGGGTCTGGCCGATGTACTCGACGATGAAGTCCGCCGGGTTGTGCCCCTCGAACCAGTCCGTGTTCCCGAAGGGGTAGTGGACCTGCGCGAAGGGCATCGACCCGGAGTCGAACCAGACGTCGAAGATCTCCTCGACGCGGACCATCTGCGAGCGGCCCGTCGGGTCGTCGGGGTTGGGCCGGGTGAGAGCGTCGATGTAGGGCCGGTGGAGGTTGACCTCGCCGTTCTCGTCCCGCGGGAGGGTCCCGAAGGCCTCCTCGAGCTCGGCGAGGGAGCCGTAGACCTCGATGCGCGGGTGGTTGGGGTCGGAGGACTTCCACACCGGGATGGGGGTGCCCCAGTAGCGGTTGCGGGAGATCGCCCAGTCGCGGGCGCCCTCGAGCCAGGCGCCGAACTGACCGTGCTGGACGTTCTCGGGCATCCAGGTGATCTGCTCGTTGAGCTCGAGCATGCGCTCGCGCTGATCGGCCACCTTGATGAACCAGCTGGAGACGGCCTTGTAGATCAGCGGCTTGCGGCAGCGCCAGCAGTGCGGGTAGCTGTGCACGTAGCTGGACTCGCGGAAAAGCCGGGACATCCGCGTGAGGTTGCGGATGATGGGCCGGTTGGCGTCGAACACCTGCAGCCCGGCGATCTCGTCGAGCGCGGTGCCGCGGAACATCTCGAGGAAGCAGGCGCCCTCGTCGACGGAGACGACGACGGGGATTCCGTACTCGGCGTTGACCTTCTGGTCCTCCTCGCCGTACGCGGTGGCCTGGTGGACCACGCCGGTGCCGTCGCCCGTGGACACGTAGTCGGCGACGGTGATGATCCACGCGTTCTGCAGGCCCCAGCGCTCGCGGTCGGCGGAGTAGACGTTCCACAAAGGCTCGTAGGCGACGTGCTCGAGCTCGGAGCCGGCGATGCGGCGCTCCCCCGCCGCCTCGAGGACCGCCTCGGGGGTCTCGTAGCCGAGCTCCTTGGCGAAGGACGGCGCGAGCGCCTCGGCCAGCAGGTAGGAGCGCTCGTGCGCGGCGGCGCCGTCGGCCGTCCCGAGCGGACCGGCGGGCACGACGACGTAGGCGACGTCGGGACCGACGGCGAGCGAGAAGTTGGTGGGCAGCGTCCACGGGGTGGTGGTCCAGGCCAGAGCGTTCACGCCGACGAGCCCGAGGGACTCGGCCTTCTCGCCGACAAGCGGGAACGTCACGACGACGGAGGCGTCCTGGCGGTCCTGGTAGACGTCGTCGTCCATGCGGAGCTCGTGGCTGGACAGCGGCGTCTGGTCGTTCCAGCAGTACGGCAGGACCTTGTAGCCCTCGTAGGCGCGATCCTTGTCGTACAGGGTCTTGAACGCCCACAGCACGGACTCCATGAAGCTCAGGTCCAGCGTGCGGTAGCCGTGCTCGAAGTCGACCCAGCGGGCCTGGCGGGTGACGTACTCCTCCCACTCCTTCGTGTACTTCAGCACCGAGGAGCGCGCCGCGTTGTTGAACGCCTTGACGCCCATCTCCTCGATCTCGTGCTTCTCGGTAAGGCCCAGCTCGCGCATGGCCTCGAGCTCGGCGGGCAGGCCGTGGGTGTCCCAGCCGAAGACGCGGTCGACCTTCTTGCCGTCCATCGTCTGGAAGCGCGGGATGACGTCCTTGACGAAGCCGGTCAGCAGGTGGCCGTAGTGCGGAAGGCCGTTGGCGAAGGGCGGGCCGTCGTAGAAGACGAACTCCTCGGCACCCTCACGGCGCTCGATCGAGGCGCGGAAGGTGTCGTCGGCGCGCCAGCGCTCGAGGATGCGGTTCTCCAGGGCGGGCAGGTCCGGGGAGGGGACGAGCGGGGCGCCGTTGACGGGGTAGGCCATGGGAGGGGACTCCTGCGCGGATCGAGGTCGGGGGCTGCGGCGGTCTGTGCCCCGAGGACGCTCCCGTGCCGGCGCAGGCCGGCCCGGTGGCGCGGTACCACCTCGGTTGAGCATCCGCGCACGGCGCGGGCGCTCCTCTCGTTCCTCAGCTGTGACGGGCTGGTCCCGGCGGGTTCTACTGGGGCCCCCGAGCCTGTCGGGGCTGCAGGGCCTGTTCTTCCCGCGGCTCGCCGGTGATGGCCGGGTCGGTGCCGTTGCCTCGATCATAGTCGCGGTCGCGGCGCCCGGGGGCGACGGGGACCGTGCCGCCGATCACGAGGGAGAGCGCGAGGGCGAGCACGAACCAGGCGCCGATCATCCACAGCGGGGCGCTGTCGCCCGCCACGAGGACCAGGACGAGCGCCGCGGAGGCCAGCACCAGGAACGAGCCGAGGCCGATCATCACCGGCGAGCGCCCCTCTTCGCGCGCCGCCGCCGGGCCGCCGGGCGGTGCCGCAGCAGCGTCGTCCACCGCCTCGCCCCCGGCCGTGGTCGCGCCGTCGTCGGGCCGGGTCATGCCGGTGCCTCCTCGAAGCGGAGGTCCCCGATGCCGAGGTCGCCGTCGATCCTGACGCCCACCGTGGCCTCGTCCCACGAGATCATCGACGAGGGCGCATTGCCTTCGGTCGTCCCCCAGCGGGTCGACAGCGTGGAGGCGATCGGGAGCGCATCGGTCTCGGGCGGGAGGATGATCGTGACATCGCCGACCGGCCGCGTGCAGGAGATCCACATGGCCGCGGTCGCGCCGCCGCCTGCGCTGCCGTCGCCGCCGTCCGAGGCGCCCGCCCCGAAGGAGGCGGTCGCGGCCACGGGATCCGTCGTCGAGGCCCGCAGCTGCGAGAGGTCGATGACGACGGGTCGGTTCCAGCTCGACGGGTCCTCGGGGCAGAAGTACGTCTCGCTGGGGACGTACTGCTGGTAGGCGACGACGATCGGGGTCGTGCCGCGGTCATCGGTCATGCGCACCCACACCACGCTGGTGCCGAAGACGGCCAGGGCCAGCAGCCCGCACGCGGCGATGACCACGCTGTGGCGGCGGCGCATCCCCAGCGCCACGAGGATCATCCCCGCCACGGCGGCCGCGACCGCCGCCCCCGCGCCGAGATCCCCGATGATCGGCAGCGCCGACGCCTGGGAGAGCGCCGGCGCCCATGAGGGGATGAGGGAGATGGTGAGGAAGACCGCGGTCCAGACCGCCAGGAGCGCCCCGACCGCCACGACCGACGCCCGCGCGGACAGGGCCCGCGACGAGGAGCGGCGGGGACGGCGCCGGGCGCTGCGAGCGCGCAGCACGGCCGCGGCATCGGGATCGGTACGCAGCCAGGCGGCGGGCGCCTCCCGCACCAGACGCGCGATCACGGCCTCGAGCTCATCCTCCTCGAGGATCCCGGCGCGCCGGGCGAAAGCCGCCACGGCATACCTCCGCCGCGCTCGCCGCGCACGGCGGGCCGCCCAGGCCAGCAGCACGACGCCCGCACCGACGACCGGCACCAGCACGACGAAGGGCGAGCCGGACACGATCATCACCAGGGCGAACCAGTAGATCGAGAGGAGCACCGCCGGGATGATCGCCAGGCCGATGAGCAGATCGCCCCGTCGCGGGTGCAGTCGCGCGATCGCGTCGAGGGGGCGGTCGAC
Organism: Brachybacterium nesterenkovii; assembly: GCF_900163655.1. Classification (GTDB taxonomy): domain Bacteria; phylum Actinomycetota; class Actinomycetes; order Actinomycetales; family Dermabacteraceae; genus Brachybacterium; species Brachybacterium nesterenkovii. The sequence continues at coordinate 13,834 of NZ_FWFG01000085.1, read as the reverse complement.
GTGCTCCGGGCCGTCGTCGTTCTCCCGGGGCAGCAGGAGGAGGAGCACGAGGTAGCCGGGCAGGCCGATGCCCAGCAGGAGCGTGCCGAGCGCGACGAGGCGCACCAGGCGCACCGGGATCCCCCCGGCGACGGCGAGGGCGGCGCAGACGCCGGCGATCTGCCCCTGCCCGCGGCGCCGGAGCACGCCCGTGCGCAGAGCGGTGCCGATCGCGTCGTCGGTCCCGGGGGCCCGGGAGAGCGCGCGCAGGAGGAGCACCTCCGATCCCGCGTCCGCTCCCGCGGATCCGAGCTGTCCGATCGCGCCGGTCATCACCGTCCCGACCGTCCCGCTCGGCACCGTCCCGCTCGATGATGGTCCGCCCGACGGCGCCCCGGTGCTCACCGCGCCGCTCGGCACCGCGCCGCTCGACTCCGCGCCGGGCGCGGGCGCCCCGGGGGCGGTGGACGGATCGCTCATGGGTCCATCCTGCCCTGCGCGCGGGCCCCGACGATGCACGCCGGAGCCCGTCCTCCCCAGGTTCGTCCCGGAAACGGGAGCCCGCACGGCCGATCCGATGCGCCCGCCCCCGCCCCGACGGCACAATGGGGGAATGATCCTGCTCCTGGCCCCCGATGCGTCCGTCTGGACGCGTCGGCGCGAGGAGAGCGTGCTGACCGGGTCCTGCGCCGCCCTGGCGCGCGCCCTCGGCCTCCCCGTCCGAGCGGTCCGGATCGCGACCGTCCTGGGCACCTCCCTGGTGATCCCAGCGATCCCGATGCTCGGCTCCTGGTCGCTCTTCGGCCCGCTGGGCCTGGCGGTGCTGTGCGTCAGCGCCCCCTTCCTCCTGGGATACCTGGGCCTGTGGGTCTCCCTCCCCCGCGACCGCGCCTCCGAGCGCCGGGCCGCCCTCGAGGCCTCGAGCTCCCACGTGCGCGGCCGCCCCTCCGCGGCACCCGCCCAGGTGCCCACCCGGCAGCTGACGCGCTGGCTCGTCCTGTCCGGGATCGTCGGGCTCGGCCTGACCTCGGTGGTCGCGGCGGTCGTCGTGCCCCTCGGCGGTCTCCTCACCGGCGCCGGCGACCCCTACTCCGGACTCCTGCAGGGGTACCGCAGTCTCGTGATCGCCGCCTCCGGGATCGTCGCGGCGGGGATCGCCCTGGGCATCCTGCCGCTCGAGGCCGTCGACCGGGCGCGCTGGGGCGGACGCATCCGGGCGATGCCGCGCCTGATCATTGCGGCGCTGGGCACCGCCCTGACCCTCCTGATCCTCGGCTCGCTGTGGATGGTCGTGCTGCTGTTCGGCTGGGTCCCGGCGCTCGTGGCGCTCGCGGTCGCGACCGCCGTGCTCGCCCTTCTCGCAGTCGTCCTCGTGCCCTGGGGGCGCCACCTGTGGCAGGGCATGCGGGAGGAGACCGAGGAGCGCGCCCTGGTCCAGCAGCGCAGCGAGTTCACCGCCCACCTGCACGACTCGGTGCTGCAGACCCTGACGGTGCTGCAGAAGCCCACCACCGACCCCGAGGAGGCGCGGCGCCTGGCGCGGCGCCAGGAGCGCGAGCTGCGCCGCTGGCTGTACCGCGACGCCGCGACCGACCCCGAGCAGTCCGCGGACGTCCGCACCGCGGTCATCGCCCTGTGCGAGGAGGCGGAGGACACCCACGGCGTCGACGTGCACGTGGTCGTCGTCGGCGACGCCCCCTCGGCCCCGTGGATGCGGCCGCTGCTGCAGGCCCTGCGCGAGGCCACGTCCAACGCCTGCCGCCACGGCCGCGTGGGCGTCGACGTCTTCGTCGACGTCACCGAGGACCGCCTCGAGGCCTACGTCCGCGATCGCGGCCCCGGCTTCGACCTGTCCGACATCCCGGAGGACCGTCTGGGGGTGCGCGAGTCGATCATCGGCCGCATGCAGCGCTCCGGCGGGACCGCCGCCGTGCTGCGCGCCCCGGGCGGCGGCACCGAGATCGCCCTCACCCTCGACATCCCCGCCAGGAGCGCCCGATGGCCCCCTCCGATTTCGCCTCCGCCACGGCCTCTGCCACCGCCTCCGCGACGGCACCGGCCTCCGGCCCCGCCCCGCGGGTGCGGGTGCTGGTGGTCGACGACCACCGGATCTTCGCCCAGGGCGTCACGGCGGAGCTCACGCGCACCGATCCGCGGATCGAGGTGGTCGGCACCGCTCTCGACGTCGACGATGCGATCGCGCAGGCCACCGCCCTGCGGCCCGACGTCGTGCTGCTGGACGTGCACCTGCCCGGCGGCGGGGGCGGCGGCGGCGCGGAGGTCGCCGAGACGGCGCAGAACCTCACGACGGCGTCCGGCGCGCCGGTCCGTTGCCTGGGGCTGTCGGTCTCGGACGCCGAGGAGGACGTCCTGGCCGTGATCCGCGCCGGAGCCCGCGGCTACGTCACCAAGTCGATCACGGCTCCCGAGGTGGTCGATGCGGTCCACCGCGTCGCGGGCGGCGACGCGGTGTTCTCCCCGCGCCTGGCCGGCTTCGTCCTCGACGCCTTCCGCGGGAGCGCGCCGCCGGTCCCCAGCGAGCTGGACCTGCTCTCCCCGCGCGAGCAGGAGGTCATGAAGCTCATCGCCCGCGGCTACACGTACCGCGAGGCCGCATCGGCGCTGTTCATCTCCGACCGCACCGTCGAGACCCACGTGTCCTCGGTGCTGCGCAAGCTGCAGCTGACCAACCGCTACGAGCTCTCGCGCTGGGCCCGCGACCGCCGGGTGATCTGACAGCGCTGCCCGAGGCGGCACCGTCCGCCTGCCGCGACGTGCGCGGCGCAGCACCCGCCGCCCCGTGCACGGGCCCCTCGCCGCGGCTCGATCTCAGGCGGTCGCGGCGAGCGGCAGGCGCACGGTGAAGGCGGTCCGTCCCGGGCGGGAGTCCAGCTCGATCGAGCCGCCGTGGGACGTGGTGATCGCCCGCACGATCGGCAGGCCGAGGCCCGAGGTGCCCTCGCCGCCCGAGCGGGCGGCGTCGGCGCGGGTGAAGCGCCCGAACACCTCCTCCTGCAGGGCCGCGGGGATGCCGGGGCCGTCGTCGATGATCTCGAGGACCGCCTCCCGTCGTCCCTCGAGCCGCAGGCGCGCGGCCACGGAAGTTCCGGCAGGGGTGTGCTTGCGCGCGTTCGACAGCAGGTTCACGACCACCTGGGTCAGCTGGCGGGCGTCGCCGCGCACGAGGACCGGCTCATCGGGCACGTCGAGCGTCCACGTGTGGTCGCCGCCGGTGACCTGGGCGTCCAGGAGGGACTCGACGACGATCTCGCCGAGGTCGAGCTCGTCATCGGCCCGCGGGGCCCCGTCGTCCAGCCGTGCGAGCAGCAGCAGGTCCTCGACCAGCGAGGTCATGCGGCGAGACTGCGCGTCGAGGCGGTTCACGCTGCGGCTGCCGTCCTCGGAGAGGTCCTCGGTCAGGCGCAGCATCTCCGTGTAGCCGCGGATCGAGGTGAGCGGCGTGCGCAGCTCGTGGGAGGCATCGGCGATGAAGCGGCGCATCCGCTCCTCGCTGCGCTGGCGCGTCGTGAGCGCGCCCTCGACGTTGTCGAGCAGGTGGTTCAGAGCCCGGGAGACCTCGCCCACCTCGGTGCCCTCCCGCTCGGGCGGTGCGCGCTCGGCGAGCGTCACGGTCCCGGATTCCAGGGGCATCGCGGCGACGTCGGAGGCGATGCGCGCGACCTCCTCGAGCGGTCGCATCGTGCGGCGCACGATGAACGAGCCCGCGATGCCGGTGACCAGGAGGGCGCCGAGGCTCGCGAGCGCCAGCGTCAGGTCCAGCCGGGCGAGCGTCGACTGCATCGGGCCGCGCGGGAGGCCGCTGATGACCGTCTCGCCGCCGGGCGCGGCGGAGGCGGCGACGCGGTAGTCGCCGATCGACAGCTCGACGTCGCGCCCGCCCCTGTCCCCGGCGTCGCCGCCGGCGAGGGCCGCGGCGAGCAGGTCGCGGTCCGCGGCGGACAGCTCGTGGACCTGGCCGCTCGCATCGCGCCACGAAGCCGCCGCGAGCTGGCCGTCGACGGCTACGCCCATGAGCTCGCCCTCGCCACCGCCGGGCCCGTCCACCGCGCCCTCGAATTTGTCGTCGGTTCCGCCGTCGGTTCCGCCATCGGACGCCCCGGGGCCCGTCCCCGGCCCGGTGGTCTGCGCGTCGTCCCCGTCCTGGACCTGATGGATCGCGCGGGAGCCGGCGCGGGCGAGCTGGGCATCGAGCTCGGCCGAGAGCTGATCGCGCACCGAGGCATGGGTGACGGCGCCGATGACCAGGCACATGACGGCGACGGTCGCCAGCAGGAGCGCCACGAGCGTGGTCCGCAGGGACCGCCGCGGCAGGGGCAGGCGCGTCATGCGGCGGGCTTGAGGACGTAGCCGGCGCCGCGGACCGTGTGGATCATCGGCTCGCGCCCGACGTCGATGCGCTTGCGCAGGTAGGAGATGTACAGCTCGACGATGTTGGCCTGGCCGCCGAAGTCGTAGTTCCACACGGCGTCGAGGATCTGCGCCTTGGACAGCACCCGGCTGGGGTTCTCCATGAGGTACTGCAGCAGCTGGTACTGGGTGGCGGTCAGGGCCACCGCGTCCCCGCCGCGCGTGACCTCGTGGGTGTCGAGGTTCATCACCAGGTCCCCGACGACCAGCTCATTGCTGCCCTGGGCCACAACGCCGGAGCGCTGGACGAGGCGGTGCAGGCGCAGCAGCACCTCCTCGATCGTGAAGGGCTTGGTCACGTAGTCGTCGGCCCCGGCGGCGAGCCCGTCGATGCGGTCGCCGGCGCCGTCCATCGCGGTGAGCATGAGGGCCGGGATGTCCGGCTGCAGGGCACGGACGCGGCGCAGCACCTCGACGCCGTCGATCCCGGGGAGCATGCGGTCCAGGACCACCACGTCGGGGCGCATCTCGCGGGCGACGCGCACGGCCTCGAGGCCGTCGCCGCTGACCTGGGCCTCCCAGCCGACCATCTGCAGGGGGAAGCGCAGGAGGTCGGCGATCGTCGCCTCGTCCTCGACGATGAGCACCTTCACGGGGCTGCCGTCGGGGTGCTCGAGGTGCGGGAGCGAGGCGAGGACGGTGGCGCTGCGGTCGGACATCGGGTCTCCTCGGTCGGTGGCCGCGGGGTGCGGGTGCCGAGCGTAACCCTGCGACCACGGCGCGGGGCACGGCGGATGCGCCTGCGGGCGGGATGCTCAGCGAGGCCGTGGGAGCGGCACAGCGGATGCACAGGCGGGCGCTCGGATCAGTGCCGAGGGCCCTGCCTGTCCGGCTCGTCCGAGCGGGGTGCGCTCGCCGTACGGCGCGACGTCCCCGCGGTGCGCCGGCCACGCGGTGCGCAGGCGTTGACTTGCCCAGGGGTGGGCGTGTCCAGGCGCAGTGGTGCGCGAGCCGCAGGGTGTGAAGGCTTCGTGCTGAGGCGGGGATCACGCCGAAGGTCCCGCACGCCCGTGACATCCTGGACGGGCCGCTCACGACGAGCGCGCACGTCCGCTCCCCCGAGGGGCGCGAGCGGACGGATCCCGCGAGAAGGAGCACGATGTCCATGTTCGGCGAGCCGTTCACCGCCAAGTGCCTGAAGTCCGGTGTGACGGTCGAGGTCGCGGAGGGCCAGTCCCTCCTGCAGGCCCTGCTGGACGCCGGGATCTCGATGGACTACTCCTGCGAGGGAGGGGTGTGCGGCACCTGCGTCGTCCCCCTCGTCTCCGGTGAGGTCGAGCACCTCGACGAGTTCCTCATGGAGGACGAGCACGAGACGCAGATGACCACGTGCGTCTCGCGCGGCATCGGCGAGATCGAGATCGACGTCTGAGCAGCGGGTGACCGCGCCGCCCCCTGAGGGGCCGACGGCGCAGGACCCTGGGACCGTTGAGGGGCGGCGGCACTGCGGTGCCGCCGCCCCTCGCGCTGTGCGGACGGCGGTGCAGGGGCGAGCTGACGCGGTGCCAGCAGCGCCGGCAGTGCGGACCGGGAAGCACGGTTCGGGCGGCGCACGCGTCATCGGCCGCGGTCCCCCGACGTCATCAGCCGCGCGTCGCCCAGCTGCGTCACGCCGAGACCGCGAAAACGAGCCACTTCCCTGGCTCGTTTTCGCGGTCCCGCGGCCGGATCCGGCTCGTTTCGTCGATCTCGCGCTCGGGCATCGGCCGGATCACCTAGGTGAAGCCCGCGACGCGCACAGCAGGCGCATAGGAACGGTCCGCAGTCTCATGCCATCACCCGCTCCGGGTGCTCGCATCGAGACGAGAAGCACCGAGATGAGAGGGACCGTTCCCATGGATCACAGCCCCACCCCTCGCGCCGGGTCCGCCCGCGCCCGCGCCGTCAGCGCCGGCGCCGCCTCCCTCGTGGCGGTCGGCGCGCTCGGCATCGGCGGCGCGATGTACCTCCACAGCTCCGAGGAGTCCGCGGCGAGCGCAGCGGAGACCTCGACGACATCGGAGCAGCAGGCCGCCGCCTCCACGAGCTCCTCCGGCACCGGCTCGACGAGCACGGACACGACGAGCACTGAGTCGACGGGCACCGGCACGACCAGCGGGAACGGCACGACCAGTTCCTCCTCCGACGACTCCTACAGCCAGCCGCAGCAGGAGGCGACCATGCCCGCCGCCACCGCTGACGACTCCTCGGACAGCTCCTCGACGGACACCACGTCGACCACCGACGGCACGACCTCGACCGATACGAGCGGCTCCGACACTGCATCCTCGACCGACACTGCGTCCTCGGACACGTCCTCGACCGGCACCAGCTCGTCGTCCACCTCGTCGCAGAGCACGGGGACGAGCTCCCACGGCATGCGCAGCCACTCGACCTCCGGCGGGTCCTGAGCGGCCGACGACGCGCGTCGCCTGCCGCGCACCTCGCCGCTCCCCCGCTCCCATCGCACCGCCGCCATCTGCCGCCCTCGGAGGACCCCATGACCCGTGACGTGCCCCTGCGCGCCATCCGCCGCACCGCCTGGACCACCCGCGTCGAGATCCTGCTGCCCGCCGGCGCCCCCGCGCAGGCCGAGGGCATCGTCGACGCCGTGCTCGCCGACGTCGACCGCGCTGCGAGCCGCTTCCGCCCGGACTCCGAGGTCAGCGCCCTCGTCCGGGCCGAGCCGGAGGCCGACGGGCGGGTGCGGGCGCAGATCTCGCCGCTGCTGACCGATCTCCTGGTCGCCGCCGACCGCGCGCACCGCCTGTCCGAGGGGATGGTCGATCCGTGCCTGGGAGCCGAGGAGGTCGCCTGCGGCTACGGCAGCGCCCCCGGCGCCCCGATCGCCGCCGAGGCGGCACCGGCCCGTCGCGGGGTCCGCTGGAGCGACGTCGTCCTCGACGCCGACTCCCGACGCATCGACCTCCCCGCCGGGACGCTCCTGGATCTGGGTGCGACTGCGAAGGCGCGCACGGCTGATCTGCTGGCCTCCCGCCTGAGCGCCCTGGCCGACGGCGCGGGCGTGCTCGTGAACCTCGGGGGCGACATCGCCGTCGCGGGCACCGCACCGCGCGGCGGCTGGATCCTGGACATCGCCGGCGCCTCCGTCGGCACCCCCGGGGCGCAGATCGCTCTGCACGACGGAGCGATCGCGACCAGCTCGACCCGGCTGCGGGCCTGGGACGGGGCCGCGGGCACGCGCGCCCACCACGTGATCGATCCGCGCACGGGCGTGCCCGCCCGCACCCCGTGGGCCGAGGCGAGCATCATCGCGGGCACCTGTCTGGACGCGAACACCGCCGCGACCTGCGCTCTCGTGCTCGGTGAGGACGCCCCCGCGCACCTGCAGCGGCATCGGCTTCGTGATCGCCCTGCATCACGGTGCGGCCACGGTCGCGCTCGATGCGGCGCTCGCCGAGCGCGACGATGCCCGCCGTGTCGAGATCCTCGAGGTCGACGCCCGCTACGTCTCCTCGCAGTCCAGCGCGATCCGTTCGGCCCTGCACGGCGGCCCCGCCCTGCCGACGGACCCCGCGGTGCGGGCGACCGATCGCCGCCCGGGACGTCCGCCGATGCTGGTGGCCAATGCGGAGACGGCGGCGCTGACCGGGCTCGTCGCCCGGATCGGCGGTCAGGCGCTGGCCGCGGCGTCGCGCGGCGACGAGACCGGGACCTCCCTGGTCACGGTCTCGGGAGACGTGGCCCGCCCGGGGGTTCTGGAGGTGCGCGACACCGATCGCATCGGCGACGTGCTCGCCGCGGCCGGGGCCGGCGGACCGGCACGGACGACGGAGGCGATCGGCCTCGAGCCCGACCGTCCGGTGCTGACCGGCGGTGCCACCGGCACGTGGGTGCGCGCCGCCGAGGTGTCGCCCCTGCCGTGGGGGCGCGCCTCCCTGCGCTCGGTGGGCGCCGAGCGCGGCACTGGCGCCCTGGTCGTGATGCCGGAGGGCACCTGCGTGCTCGCCGAGACGCTGGAGATCCTGCGCTTCGCCGATCGGGCCTCCGCGCGCCAGTGCGGCCCGTGCGCGTTCGGGCTGCCGTCGCTCACGGCCGACCTCGCATCGCTGCTGGACGGCTCCGGCGGGGCCGAGGCGCTGGCCCGCCTGCGCCGCAGCTCCTCCCGGATCTCCGGGCGCGGAGGCTGCGCGCATCCGACGGCCTCCGTCGCGACGCTCGCGAGCGCCCTGGCCATCTGCTCGGCCGACCACCTGGACCGCCACCTCGCGGGCCTGCCGTGCGGAGGCTCGCACGGCACGCTCGCCGCTCTGATCGGAGACGCCCGATAACCGCAGCACCCCATCACCCCGCACCGGTCCCGACCGACGCGCCCCGCGAAGCCCCGGCGGGCACCGCGCGCCTCAGCCTCGCCCCGACGATCTGCCGAGGGCACGGGATCTGCGCGGCCCTCGCCCCCGAGCTCATCGCGCTCGACGACTGGGGCTATCCGATCATCGCCGCGCAGCCGCGGACCTCGGCGCAGCGGGCCGATGCCCGTCGCGCCGTCGATCTGTGCCCGGCGCTCGCTCTGCGTCTGCGGCGGAGCTAGCGCGAGTCGACCTGCCGGAGCACCCGCCGTGCCGCACCGGTCCACAGGGTCGGCCGGAGCATTCACCCCCGGACATGCCGACGGGGCGCCGCGCTCCCCAGAGCGGCGCCCCGTCGTCTGCTCATCGACGCGGTCCCCACCTCGCCGACGGCACCTCACCCCCTGGGGTCAGGCGTCCCCCGCCCTCATAGGCGGGGTCCGGCGACGATCCAGCCGGTCGCCACGAGGGCGAGCGCGATGAGCGCGGCGGGAACGGACACGAGGGCGGGGATCGTGGGGCCGGCGATGAGGACGGCGACGACGATGACGGCCGCGAGGATCAGAAGCGCGGCGAACAGTGCGGGCGACCCCTCCGTGCGGCGGGTCGCGGCCGCTCCCGCGACGGTGCGCGAGCTGAGCGTGGTGGCCTCGACCGTGGTCATGTCCGTCTCCCCTCCCGGGTCCCTGCCGCGGCGGGGGATCTGTCGCGGTTCTCGGTGATGGCTCCAGAGTGCCCTAGGAGAGGGTCCGGGCGGATCCCCCCGGAGGATGAAGCGTCCCTGCCCGGGGACGGATATCGGCCCCGGGACCCCCTACGGAAGGAGGGGGTCCGCCTTGGGGAGGGGTCCGGGATGACGAGGTCGCGGCGGGATGCCGGGCGGCTCAAGGCCGGTCCGGGCCGCTCGGGCCGGCCTGCCGCCCGGTCCCGCCGGATCCCGTCCTGCCTGCCGCTCAGGCGTGTCGGATCTCCGCCTGCCTGCCGCTCAGTCCTGCCAGATCTCGACCTGTCAGATCTCGACCTGTCGGATCTCGTCCTGCCAGGTCTCGTCCTGCGCGACGAGCTCGGCGAAGTCGCCGCCGGCCGCGAGCAGCTCCTCGTAGCCGCCGCGCTCGATGATCCGACCTCCGCGCATCACGATGATCTGGTCGGCGCTGCGGATGGTCGAGAGGCGGTGGGCGATCGAGATGACGGTCCGACCGCGCCCCAGGGTCTCCAGGGCGTCGCTCATGGCCCGCTCGGTGCGGACGTCGAGGGCGCTCGTGGCCTCGTCCAGCAGCAGCACGGGCGGGTCGCGGAGGATCGTGCGGGCCAGGGCGATGCGCTGCTTCTCGCCGCCGGAGAAGCGGTAGCCGCGCTCCCCCACCATCGTGTCGTACCCCTCGGGGAGGGAGGCGATGTGGTCGTGGATCTGCGCGATCCGGCAGGCCTCGACCAGCTCGGCGTCGCTCGCGCCCGGGGCGGCGAAGCGCAGGTTCTCGGCGATCGTGGCGTGCAGGAGGTAGGTCTCCTGGCTCACGAGGCCGACGCACGCGGCCAGCGCCTCCATCGTGACGTCGCGCAGGTCGTGGCCGTCCAGGGTCACCGCGCCCGCCGTCGGGTCGTAGAGGCGCGCGACGAGGTAGGCGGTGGTGGTCTTGCCGGAGCCGGTGTGGCCCACCAGCGCCGTGTGCTTCCCGGCCGGCGCGAGCAGCGACACGTCCGCGAGCGTCAGCTCCTCGGATCCCGGGTAGGCGAAGTCCACCTGCTCGAAGCGGACGTCGCCGCGCACGGAGCGGGGGTCGAGGACCGTCGCGTCGGGCTTGTCGGCGATCGTGACGGGCGCGTCGATGTACTCGAACACGCGGGTGAACAGGGCCAGCGACGCGCTGATCTGGTTGGAGACGCGCAGCAGGCCGTTGAGCTGGGGCATGAGCGAGGACTGCAGGGCGATGAACGCGACGAGGGTGCCGATGGTGATCGAGGTGTCCCCGCCCACCAGGAGGTATCCGCCCAGGAGGTAGGTGAGCGCCGGGATGATCGACATCAGCGCCGTGAACAGGGCCATGTTCCAGCGCCCCGCGGTCTCGGAGGCGACCTCGAGGTCCGCGAGCTCCCGGGAGTCGGCGGCGAAGCGGTCGGTGAGGGCCTGGGTGCGGCCCATCGTCGTCGACAGCAGGATCCCGGAGACCGACAGGGACTCCTGGATCCCGGCGGCGAGGTCCGCGGACTTCTCCTGGCGGGCCTTGACGATGCGGCGCCGGCGGTTGCCCACGCGGCGGTTCATCCACACCGCCAGCGGGGTCGCGACGAAGGAGAACAGGGTGAGGCGCCAGTCCATCGCGGTCATCGCGACCAGCGCCATGATGATCCCGGCGAGCGCCGAGACGATCTGCGTCATCACCGAGGTCACGACGGCCTGCATCGAGCCGATGTCGGAGAAGATCCGCGATTGCACCTCGCCGGTGCGGGTGCGGGTGAAGAACCCCAGGCCCATCCGCTGCAGGTGCCCGTAGACGGCCACCCGGAGGTCGTGCATGACGGCCTGGCCCACGCGGGTGGAGACCATCGACTGGCTGACGTTGAGCGCCGTGGCGATCGCGGTGGCGAGCACGAGGCCGCCGACGCACCAGGCCAGCAGGCCCAGGTCCCGTCCGGGCAGGGCGACATCGACGATCTCGCGGACCAGGAACGGGGAGACGACGCCCGAGGCGGCGCCCAGGGCGATGAGCACCAGCACGAGGGCGACGCGCCCGCGGTAGGGGCGGAACAGCCGCACGACGCGACGGACATCGGCCTTCTGCCCCGGGGCCAGCTTCATCTCGTCGGGGTCCAGGCGCCGGGCGCCCATGCCGTGACCGGCCATGCCGGCCCCTATCGACCCGGCGGTCACAGCCCCCTGCCCCGCGCGACCTTGTGGTTCGCGGCCTGGGCGAGCGGACGGATGGTCACGAGGTCGAGGTTGACGTGGTGCGGGGCGTTCAGGGCGTAGGAGATGACGTCCGCGCAGTCCTCCGCGGTCAGCGGCTGCTCGACGCCCTCGTAGACGCGGTCCGCGGCCGCGCGGTCCCCGCCCAGGCGCACGAGGGAGAACTCCTCGGTGCGGACCATGCCGGGGGCGATCTCGATGACCCGGATCGGCTCCCCGTTGAGCTCGAGGCGCAGGCCCCGGGCGAGCATGTGCTCGCCGGCCTTCGCGGCGTTGTAGCCGGCCCCGCCCTCGTAGGCGGCCTGGGCGGCGGTCGAGGTCAGCAGCAGCACGTCGCCGCGGCCGGAGGCGCGCAGCGCGGGCAGCAGGGCGCGGGTGACGCGCGCGCTGCCCAGCACGTTCGTCTCGTACATGGTGCGCCACTGCTCGAGGTCCGCGGCGTCCACGGGGTCGACGCCGAGCGCACCGCCGGCGATGTTGACCAGGGCGTTCAGCCGCCCGTCGAACAGGGCGTCGACGCGCTGGACCAGGGAGGCGACGGAGAGGTCCTCGGTGACGTCGACCGCCAGGGTCTCGCAGCCGATCTCCTCGGCGAGCTGGGCGAGGCGGTCCTCGCGGCGGGCGACGGCGAGCACGCGCCAGCCGTCGGCGGCGAGGCGCACCGCGGTCGCCCGGCCGATGCCGGAGGAGGCGCCGGTGACGACCGCGGTGAGCGGGCCCTCGGCGGGGGTCGCCGCGGCGGTGGGGTCGTTGTCGTGCTGGGGAGCGACGGAGGTCTGCGCGGTGTTCTCTGCCATGCCGTCAGGGTACGCAAGACCCCCGACGGACGAGCGGGGCGCTCATCGGCCGGGGGTCTCGACGACCAGGCAGGCGGGCCTCAGACGGCGTCGATGCTCTCCACGTGCCGCGCAGTGAGGTCGCCCGAGACGTGGCCGCGGGCGAAGCGCGAGACGATGGCGGCGATCGCCCCGTCGCCCGTCACGTTGGTGGCGGTGCCGAAGGAGTCGATCGCGATGTACGAGGCGATCATGATGCCGACGGCGGCCTCGCCGAAGCCGAGCATCGAGGAGAGGACGCCCACGGCGGCCATGATGGCGCCGCCCGGGACGCCCGGCGCCGCGATCATGACGATGCCGAGCATGAAGACGAAGCCGATCATCGCCAGGATGCTGACCTCCATGCCGCTGATGAGCATGACGGCGTAGGCGAAGGTGGTGATCTTCAGCGTCGAGCCGGCCAGGTGGATCGTCGCGCACAGCGGCACCGCGAAGGAGGCGACCGCGTCCGGCACGCCGTTGCGGCGGGTGCACTCGAGGGTGACGGGGATGGTCGCGGCCGACGAGCTGGTGCCGAGCGCCGTCATGTATGCGGGCGCCATGCCCCACAGCATCTTCAGGGGGTTGCGGCGGATGGCCCAGCCGGCCACGCAGTACTGGGCGATCAGCACGATCACGGTCATCGCGAAGACGATGAGGACGACGGCGGCGAAGGTGCCGATCACGGTCCAGATCTGCCCGTTCATCGCGAGCGACACGAACATGCCGAAGATGTAGATCGGCAGCAGCGGGATGATGATCGCCTCGATGGTGCGCACGACGATCGTGCGCAGCTGCTCGAAGGACTCCTGGAGCGCGCCCCGCTGGACCAGCGTCATCCCCACGCCCAGGCAGAACGCGAGGACGAGGGCGGTCATGACGCCGAAGACCGGCGGGATCTCGATCTCGAAGTACGGGGCGATCGCGGAGTCCTCGGGGTTCTCGAGGGCGCCGACGCTGCGCCCGGCCAGCAGGCGCGGCAGCACGAGCCAGGAGACGCCGAGCGCGAAGAGCCCGCACAGGATCGTCGAGACGTAGGCGACGCCCGCGGTCAGCGCCAGCAGGCGCCCGGCCCCGCGGCCGAGTTCGGCGATCGCGGGGGCGACGAGCCCGACGATGATGAGCGGGATCAGGAAGCCCAGGAACTGGGAGAAGACGGCGTTGAACGTGGTGAACACGCGGGCGAGGGCCTCGGGCATGACGAGGCCGAGCCCGATGCCCAGCACGATCGCCAGACCGATGCGCGGGAGCAGGCCGAAGCGGCTGCGGCGGCGCGCGGGTGCGCCCGCAGCGGGGCCGGAGGCCGCGGCGGCGGGTGCTGGGGTCGGGGACGGGGCGCTCGACGGCGCGGCGGACTCGTGATCGCTCATGGCGGATCCTTCGGGTCGAGGAGGGTCGCGGACGGGGGGCGGGGT
>NZ_FWFG01000084.1 GCF_900163655.1 Brachybacterium nesterenkovii | reverse complement strand
ACTCGTCCATATTGCGCACGACGGCCGCGGCCGTCGTGCGCAATATGGACGAGTCGCTGACCGTCCCCACCGCGACCTCGGTGCGCGACGTGCCCGTCAAGCTCCTGTTCGACAACCGCACGGTCATCAACAACCACCTCAAGCGCAACCGGCAGGGGAAGGTCTCCTTCACCCACCTCATCGGCTTCGCCATGATCGAGGCGATCACCGAGCTGCCCGACATGAACAACGGCTTCGACGTGGACGAGAAGGGCAAGCCGGTGATGCTCCGGCGCGAGGACATCAACTTCGGCCTCGCCATCGACATGCCGCGCCCCGACGGCTCGCGCTCGCTCGTCGTGCCCTCCGTCAAGGGCGCCCAGCGCCTCGACTTCCGCGGCTTCTGGAAGGCGTACGAGGACGTCGTGAAGCGGGCCCGCGGGAACCGTCTGACGATGGAGGACTTCACGGGCACGACCGTGACGCTGACGAACCCGGGCGGCATCGGCACGGTCCATTCGATCCCGCGCCTCATGAAGGGCCAGGGGACCATCGTGGGCGTCGGCGCGATGACCTACCCGGCGCCGTTCCAGGGCGCGAGCCCGGAGACCCTCGCGGACCTCGCGATCTCGAAGGTCATGACGCTCACCTCCACGTATGACCATCGGATCATCCAGGGCGCCGCCTCCGGCGAGTTCCTGAAGCTCATGAGCGACAAGCTGCTGGGCCTCGACGGCTTCTACGACCGGGTGTTCACGTCGCTGCGGATCCCCTACGAGCCGATCCGCTGGGTGGCCGACAACCCCCTGCACGACTCGCAGGAGGAGAAGTTCGCGCACGTCATGGACCTGATCCATGCGTTCCGCGTGCGCGGGCACCTGATGGCCGACATCGATCCGCTGAGCTACCGCCAGCGCTCGCATCCGGACCTCGACGTCAAGACCTACGGGCTCACGCTGTGGGACCTCGACCGCACGTTCCCCACCCGGGGCCTGGGCGGGAAGCCCCGCATGACGCTGCGGGAGATCCTGGGCGTGCTGCGCGACGCCTACTCCCGCTCGATCGGCGTGGAGTACATGCACATCACCGACCCGGAGGAGCGGGCCTGGATCCAGGAGCAGTTCGAGGCCGAGCAGACGCCGATGCCCAAGGAGATCCTCACGCGGATCATGGACCGTCTCAACGCCGCCGAGGCGTTCGAGACGTTCCTGCAGACGAAGTTCGTGGGCCAGAAGCGCTTCTCGCTCGAGGGCGGGGAGTCGCTGATCCCCCTGCTCGACTCGATCCTGGACGACGCCGCGCACGACGACATCCTCGAGGTCACGATCGGCATGGCCCATCGCGGGCGCCTCAACGTGCTGTCGAACCTGGCGGGCAAGACGTTCGCGGAGATCTTCCAGGAGTTCGCCGGCACCCAGGAGGCGCTCGGCTCGGGCGATGTG
This sequence comes from Brachybacterium nesterenkovii, assembly GCF_900163655.1. Taxonomy (GTDB): domain Bacteria; phylum Actinomycetota; class Actinomycetes; order Actinomycetales; family Dermabacteraceae; genus Brachybacterium; species Brachybacterium nesterenkovii. The sequence continues at coordinate 25,445 of NZ_FWFG01000084.1, read as the reverse complement.
AAGTACCACCTGGGCACCTCGGGCCAGTACACCTCGCGCGACGGGGAGACGACCGCGGTGTACCTGGCGGCGAACCCCTCGCATCTCGAGGCCGTCAACCCCGTGCTCGAGGGCATCACCCGCGCCAAGCAGGATCGGGTGAACCACGCCGGCAGCGACTTCCCCGTCCTGCCGATCCTCATCCACGGCGACGCCTCCTTCGCCGGCCAGGGCGTCGTGACGGAGACGCTGAACCTGTCGGAGCTGCGCGGCTACCGCACGGGCGGCACGATCCACGTGGTCGTCAACAACCAGATCGGCTTCACGACCGAGCCCGACTCCTCGCGCTCCTCGTACTACTGCACGGATGTGGCCAAGACGACCCAGCTGCCGATCTTCCACGTCAACGGCGATGATCCCGAGGCGTGCGTGCGGGTCGCCGAGATCGCCTTCCGCTACCGCCAGAAGTTCCGCCGCGACGTCGTGATCGACATGGTCTGCTACCGCCGCCGCGGCCACAACGAGGGCGACGACCCGTCGATGACGCAGCCGGAGATGTACGCGCTGATCGAGGGCAAGCCGACGGTGCGACGCCTGTTCACCCAGGCCCTCATCGAGCGCGGCGACCTCACCGAGGACGAGACCGCCGAGGTGATGGCGAGCTTCCAAGCCCATCTGGACCAGGCGTTCTCCTCCGCCCGCTCGGCCCCGTCCGGCAGCGCGGAGCGCGGCGCCGGCTCCCTCGAGCCGCCCGCCGCGAGCGCCCCGGAGCCGGTCGAGCGGATCGGCACGGCCGTCGAGGCCGCGGTGCTGGAGCGCATCGGCGACGCGCACATGTCGATGCCCGACTCCTTCACGACGCATCCCAAGCTGCTGCCGCTCATGGAGAAGCGGCGCCGGATGGCCCGTGAGGGCAGGATCGACTGGGCCTTCGCCGAGATCCTGGCGTTCGGGTCCCTCCTCATGGAGGGCACGCGCGTGCGCCTGACCGGTCAGGACTCGCGGCGCGGCACGTTCACCCAGCGTCACAGCGTCCTCATCGACCAGGTGGACCAGGACACCTGGACCCCGCTGCTGCACCTGAGCGAGGACCAGGCGCGCTTCAACGTGTACGACTCCTCGCTGAGCGAGTTCGCGGCCCTGGGCTTCGAGTACGGCTACTCGGTGGAGAGCCCCGACTCCCTCGTGCTGTGGGAGGCGCAGTTCGGCGACTTCGTCGACGGCGCGCAGACGATCATCGACGAGTTCATCTCCTCCTCGGAGCAGAAGTGGGGCCAGAACTCGGGCGTCGTCATGCTCCTGCCCCACGGCTACGAGGGCCAGGGGCCCGATCACTCCTCGGCCCGCATCGAGCGCTTCCTGCAGCTGTGCGCGGAGCAGAACATGCGCGTCGCGGCCCCCTCGAGCCCGGCCAACTACTTCCACCTGCTGCGCCGCCAGGCGATGGTCGAGCCCCGTCGACCCCTCATCGTCTTCACCCCGAAGTCGATGCTGCGCAACAAGGCGGCGGTGAGCGGCGTCGAGGAGTTCACCGAGGGCGCCTACCGCCCGGTGATCGCCGAGACGGCGGCGGATCCGTCGACCGTGCGCCGGATCCTGCTGACCACCGGGAAGCTGCACTGGGATCTGGCGGCGCATCGCGATGTCGAGGGCATCGACGACACCCTGCTGGTGAGCGTCGAGCAGCTCTACCCGCTGCCGGCGGCGGAGCTGCGTGAGGTGCTCGATGCGCATCCGCAGGCCGCGGTGCGCTGGGTCCAGGAGGAGCCGAGCAACCAGGGTGCCTGGGGCTATATGGCCGTCAACTTCACCGAGCAGGTCGGTCACGAGCTCGATCACGTGGCGCGCCCGGCCTCGGCCTCGCCCGCGACGGGCATCGCCCAGCGCCACAAGGAGGAGCAGGCGGATCTGGTCCGCCGCGCCTTCGAGGACTGATCCCCGCCCGAGCGCGTCGTCCGCCGGGGCGGCGCGACCCCCACGATGCCCGGTCCGCGCCGCGGGCCGGGTAGCGTGGGGCTCCGTCCCTGCCCTACAGCCCTGGAGGTACTCGTGACCGCGTCGGTCCCCTCGCCCGCCCCCGGCCGCATCCGTCTGATCGCCCTCGGGGACGAGCTGCTCGCCGGCGTCGGCGACGCCCGTGCGCTCGGCTGGCTCGGCCGCGCCGTCGCCCATCAGCAGGGCTCCGAGGCGCCGTGCGAGGTCTTCGCCGTCGCCCTGCCGGGCGACACCTCCGCCTCGCTCGCCGAGCGCTGGGACGCCGACGTGGCCCGCCGGGTCGACTCCGAGGGCATGGCGACGGGCACCATCGACCACCGCGTGATCATCGGCCTCGGCGCCGGCGACGTCACGAGCGGGATCTCGCTGGCGCGCTCGCGCCTGAACCTCGCCAAGGTGCTCGACGGTCTCGAGCGGATGCGGGTCCCCGCGTTCGTCGTGGGACCGCCCCCGAGCGCCGACCGGGCGCGCACCGCGGCGATCCGGGAGCTCTCCGGGGCCTACGAGGACGTGTGCGCGCGACGCCGCGTCCCCTACGTCGACACGGTCGCCGGTCTCGACGGGCACGATCAGTGGGTCTCCGACCTCGCCCGCACCGGCCGGGACACGCCCGGGCAGACCGGGTACGGGCTCATGGCCTGGCTGGTGCTGCACGGCGGCTTCGGCCGCTGGCTCGGCACGGAGGCCTGAGCGCCCGGCAGGCCGCGCGAGTCACGTGGCCTGTCCCTCACGGCGGCGGGCCGCGGTCCCTCCCTATGGCATGATTGCGGGGTTGTCCGCAACGGTGAAGGAAGGAGAGCCGACATGAGCAAGCGCGGTCGTAAGCGCAAGTCGCGCCGCAAGAGCGGTGCGAACCACGGCAAGCGCCCCAACGCCTGATCCGTGCGGTCGCGCGGACCGGGTGCGCGCACCCGGTCCGCCCGTGAACCGATGAAGGGCCCCTCCGATCGGAGGGGCCCTTCATGCTGTCCGGCTGCGGGGCCGCTTCACCGGATGGTGCAGGTCCGGGTCCGACGCACGGCCCGACGTGCTCGGGCCGCCACCGCGCGTGCCGTCACCTCTGCGTGCGTCGCGCCTAGACCGAGATCCGGCGGTACTCGATCGTGATCCGCTCGCGCAGGGAGTCCGGGGCGCTCTCGTAGCACGAGCGGCGCATGAGCTCCTTCATGCGTTGCATGCGCTCCACCTCCTGCGCGCACTCGGGGCAGTCCGCGAGGTGGCGCTGCAGCATCTCGGCCCGCGTGCTCGGGACCTCGCCGTCGCACGCCTCCTCGAGCGCCCAGCGGGCGCCGTCCACGCCCTGCGCGCCTGCGCGTCGCGGCCGCCGCGCGTCGTCGCGCTGCACGCCGTCGACGTCGCTCATGCCATCAAGACCGTTCATGCCATCAAGACCGTTCATGCCATCAAGCCCGCTCATGCCGTCGAGGCCGCTCATGCCCGGTCCTCCTCATCGTCGGCGTCGGGGGCGGGACGCACGATGCCCATCTCCCGTGCATGGTCCGCGAGCAGCTCGCGCAGCTGGCGCCGACCGCGATGCAGGCGCGACATGACGGTCCCGATGGGCGTCTCCATGATCTCGGCGATCTCCTTGTAGGCGAAGCCCTCGACGTCGGCGAGGTACACGGCCATGCGGTAGTCCTCGCGCAGGGACGCAAGGGCGTCCTTGACCGCGGAGTCCGGGAGCCGGTCGAGCGCCTCGGCCTCGGCGGAGCGCAGACCCGTGCTCGTGTGGGAGCCGACCTCGGCGATCTGGTGGTCGGTGATCTCCTCGGCCCAGGACTCCTTCGGGCGGCGCTGCTGCGAGCGGTACGCGGAGATGTAGGTGTTGGTCATGATGCGGTAGAGCCATGCCCGCAGGTTCGTCCCCGCCGTGAAGCGGTCCCGGGCGCGGAAGGCCTTGAGGTACGTCTCCTGGATGAGGTCCTCGGCGTCCTGGGGGTTGCGGGTCATCCGCAGGGCGCCGCCGTAGAGCGCGTCGAGGTGCGACAGCGCCTCGGACTCGAAGTCGTCGGCGGTGTCGGCGGGGGCCTCTCCGGCGGCGCGGGGCGCCTGGCGGATCTCGCTGGTGCTCATCGTCGCCGAGCGTACGCCACGCCCGCTGTGCGCACCTCGGGGGCGACGGGGCGGACACAGTCCCGGGTGCCGGGCCAGGTCCGGGTACGGGGCCAGGTCCGGGTACGGGGCCAGGTCCGGGTGCGGGCCCGTCAGGGTCTGCGCTCCCGGCGCCCGCATCGCGGCGCGGCCGACCGCCCGGTCGAGACCGGTCCCGGTCTGCGGTGCGAGCACAGCCGTCATCCGAGCACCCTCTGCTTCCTCATCGTCTCCGCGTCCGTTCCGCGGCTGTCTGCGCAGTGCCTGTTCCGTCGCCTGTTCAGCGTCCGGCACGTGCGTGCGTCGTGCGGGAGCGTCCGTCTGCGCTTCCTGTACGGGCGGTGCAACGCGCGAGCCCCGCCCTCTGTTCCCCCCGCCCGTCCCATCGAGGCGTTCCGTACCCCTCCGGGCCAGGTCGGCACGCTAATCTGGTCGGGTCCGGGTGCGCACGCAGTCCGTGCGCCGACCCTCCGCCGACCGTGAGGACACCCCATGTCGCTGATCCGCAGCATCGCCCGCCCCCTGCTGGCCGCCCCGTTCATCCTCGAGGGCATCCGCACCGTCAAGACCCCGGAGCGCGAGATCGACGTCGCTCCGGCCGCCTTCGCCAAGGTCGACGAGAAGCTCGCCGCGAGCTCCGCCCCCGGCATGATCGACTCGCGCACCATCGTCCGCGCCGCGGGCGCCGTCGCCGCCGGTGCGGGCGTCATGTACGCGACCAACCGCGCTCCGCGCGCGGCCGCCGTCCTGCTGCTGGCGACCACCTCGATCGGCTTAGCCAACCGCCGCAAGATCTGGGAGCTGCGCGGCGAGGAGCGCATGAACGAGATCCAGGCGATCCTCACCGATGCGGGCCTGCTCGGCGGCGTCCTGCTCGCGATCGTCGACACCGACGGGAGCCCCTCCGTGGGCTACCGCGTGAACAAGCTCGTCGAGCGCGGCCAGAAGAGCGCCGCGAAGAAGCAGCGCGAGCTCGAGCGCTCCGCCAAGAAGCTCCAGTCCAAGGTCACCCGCTCCGACGTCCGCAAGGGCGCCGAGTCCACCCAGGACCGCGCCTCGGACATCGCCTCGGAGCTGCAGGAGACCGCCTCCGCCGCCCTCGAGCGCTTCACCAAGGCCTACCAGGCCCAGGTCGACTGAGCACGGCGCCCGTGCCCACCGAGGTCACCTGGACGGCGCCCGTCGCGACCGGCCCTGTGGACGTGCTGATCCGCGTCCCGGGGTCGAAGTCGCTGACGGCCCGCTGGCTGCTGCTCGCCGCGATCGCCGACGGCCCCACCACGCTGCGCGGGCCGCTGAACTCGCGCGACTCGCGGATCATGCAGGACGCCCTCGGTCAGCTCGGCGCGCGCTTTCACGTGCCCGAGGGCTCCGACAGCCTCGTGATCACGCCGATCCACCCCGCGACCGCACCGCGCGGGGACGCGGAGATCCACACGGGCCTCGCCGGGACGGTCATGCGCTTCGTGCCCGTCCTCGCCGCGCTGCACGACGGCGATGTCCGCTTCACCGGCGACGAGGCCGCCCTCGTGCGGCCGATGGGCCCCGTGATCGCCGCCCTGCGGGCTCTCGGCGTCGAGGTCACCGAGCACGGCGAGCCCGGTCATCTGCCGATCACGGTCCACGGCCGCGGCCGCCTGCCGGGCGGCGCGATCGAGATCGACGCCTCCGCCTCCAGCCAGTTCATCTCGAACCTGCTGCTGGCCGGGGCCCGCGCGGACGCTCCGCTCGAGGTGCGCCACACCGGCCGCTCCCTGCCCTCGCTGCCCCACATCGAGATGACCCTCGCGGTGCTCGAGCGGGCCGGGGTGCGCGCCGTCCACCGCGTCGACGACGACGGCCTCCACGTCTGGCGCGTCGAGCCGGGGCCGCTCGCCCTCGGCGAGGTGATCGTCGAGCCCGACCTCTCCAATGCCGGCCCCTTCCTGGCCGCCGCCATGATCGCGGGCGGCACGATCGCGATCGCCGACTGGCCCGTGTCGACCACGCAGCCCGGTGACGAGTACCGCCGCCTGCTGACACGCATGGGCGCCCTCGTCGAGCGCGAGGGCGATGAGCTGTGGGTCAGCGGGACGGGCGCGATCCACGGGATCGACGCGGACCTCTCCGCCGTCGGCGAGCTCACGCCGACGATCGCCGCGCTCGCGGTCCTCGCCGACTCCCCCAGCCACCTGCGCGGCATCGGCCATCTGCGCGGCCACGAGACCGACCGCATCCACTCCCTAGCCGTCGAGCTGCGCAGGCTGGGCGCCGTGACCGTCGAGCACGAGGACTCCCTCGAGATCCACCCCCGCCCCCTGACCGGCTGCGTCTTCGAGACCTACGAGGACCACCGGATGGCCACCGCGGGCGCGATCATCGGCCTGCGCGTGCCGGATGTGCGGGTCGTCGACATCCAGACGACGCAGAAAACCCTGCCGGACTTCGTCGGCATGTGGCTGTCGATGCTCCACACCGAGTCCCCGGCCGGACGTACGTGGTGATGCGCCGCGGGCGCGACCTGGACGAGTCCGATGTCCGGGTGCGCCCGAACCGCCGCGGCTCGCGCCCGCGCACGAAGGACCGCCCCGCCCATCGCGACGCCGTGCCCGCGCGGGTCGTGGCCGTGGACCGCGGGCGCTGGCGCACCGTCGTCGACGCCGGCGGCCCCGACGAGCGCGAGGTCACCGCGATGCGCGCGCGCGAGCTCGGCCGCTCCCCCGTCGTCCCCGGCGACATCGTCGCGCTCACGGGGGACGTGAGCGGCCGGGACGGATCGCTCGCACGGATCGTGCGCATCGAGGACCGCTCGTCGTTCCTGCGCCGCAGCGCCGACGACGACGATCCGACCGAGCGCCCCCTCGTCGCCAACGTAGACCTCGTCGTGCTCGTGACCGCCCTGGCCGACCCCGAGCCCCGCGCCGGGATGGTCGACCGCTGCCTCGTGGCCGCGTACGTCGCTGGGATCGACGCCCTGCTCGCGCTCACCAAGGCCGACCTCCGCGGACCCGAGGACTTCCTGCGCGACTACGCCCCGCTCGGGGTCGAGCACGTCGTCACGCACGTGCGGCCCGACGGGACGATCGAGGGGCTCGAGGCGCTGCGCGAGCACCTGCACGGGCGCACGAGCGTGCTCATCGGCCACAGCGGCGTCGGCAAGTCGACCCTGCTGAACGCCCTCGTCCCCGGGGCGGACCGCGCGACGGGCGCCGTCAACGACGTGACGGGCCGCGGACGCCACACGTCCTCCTCCGCCCTCGCCCTGCGCCTGCCCGACCGCAGCGGCTGGGTGATCGACACGCCCGGTGTCCGCTCCTTCGGGCTCGGGCACGTCGACCCGGACGACCTGCTCGACGCCTTCGAGGACCTCGCGCCGCTGGCCGCGGAGTGCCCGCGCGGATGCACGCACCTGGAGGACGCCCCCGACTGCGCGCTCGACGAAGCCGTGGAGCAGGGGCGCGCCAGCACCGCCGGGGCCTCGCGCCTGGGCTCGTATCGGCGCCTGGCCGCCGCGCTGCGCCGCAACGACCCCTGGGAAGCCTGAGGACGGCGCAGCGGCCCGGCCCGACGGGGCCCTGCACGCTGCGCGGGAACTCGCCCGCCCCGTTCCCCGCGCCTGCCGCGGCGGCAGCGGCGTGCCGCACACGCCCCGCGATCTGCCTGGCCGCGGCGCCACAGGACCGTACAGTGAGTCCCATGCCCTCGAGCCCCTACGCCGACGACCTCCGCCTCGCCCACGTCCTCGCGGACGCGGTGGACCAGCTGACCGAGTCCCGCTTCAAGGCGCAGGACCTGACGGTCGACACCAAGCCCGACCTCACGGAGGTCACCGACGCGGACCGCGACGCAGAGCAGCTCGTGCGCGCCCAGCTGTCCCGCGCCCGCTCGCGCGACCAGGTGATCGGCGAGGAGTTCGGGTCGACCGGGCATTCCCCGCGCCAGTGGGTCATCGACCCGATCGACGGCACCTCGAACTTCGTGCGCGGCGTGCCGGTGTGGGCCACGCTCATCGGGCTCATCGAGGACGGCGAGGTCGTCGTCGGCCTCGTCTCCGCGCCCGCGCTGTCGCGCCGCTGGTGGGCGGGCAAGGGATCGGGCGCCTGGACCGGCTCGCGCCTGTCCTCGGCCACGCAGATGCACGTCTCCGAGGTCTCGGAGATCGCCAGCGCCTCCCTGTCCTACTCCTCGCTGCACGGCTGGGCCGAGCACGACCGCCTGCCGCAGATGCTCAACCTCATGCAGCGCTTCTGGCGCACCCGCGCCTACGGCGACTTCTGGTCGTACATGCTGCTGGCCGAGGGCGCGGTCGACGTCGCGACCGAGCCCGAGCTGAACCTCCACGACATGGTGGCCCTGGCCCCGATCGTGACGGAGGCCGGGGGGCGCTTCACGTCGCTGGACGGCGAGGACGGTCCCTTCGGCGGCAATGCCGTCGCGTCCAACGGGCTCCTGCACGAGGAGGTCCTCGCGGCGCTCGCGCCCCGCGAGCGCTGACGGGCTCCACATCACACTCCCCGCGCCCCGGGCGTCCCGGCCCCGCTCGGGCGCGCCTCGTTAGACTCGGGCCGTCGACCTCGCGGAGCACTCCGCTGCGCATCTCCCGACCCGAAAGGTCCCCTCCACATGACCGTCAAGCGCGTCGCACTCCTGACCGCCGGTGGCTACGCCCCCTGCCTCTCCTCCGCCGTCGGCGGACTGATCGAGCGCTACACCGCTCTGGTGCCGGACGTCGAGATCATCGCGTACCGCCACGGCTACTGGGGCCTGCTCAAGGGCGAGAAGATCGTCGTGACCGACGCCGTCCGCGAGAAGGCGGCGCTGCTGCACGACTTCGGCGGCTCGCCGATCGGCAACTCGCGCGTGAAGCTCACCAACACCGCCGATCTCGTGAGGCGCGGTCTCATCGCCGAGGGCGAGAACGCCCTCGAGGTCGCCGCGAACAAGCTCAAGGACGACGGCGTGGACGTGCTCCACACCATCGGCGGCGACGACACGAACACGACCGCCGCGGACCTCGCGAAGTACCTCGCGGACAACGACTACCCGCTGCAGGTCGTGGGCCTGCCCAAGACGATCGACAACGACATCGTCCCGATCCGCCAGTCCCTCGGCGCCCGCACCGCCGCCGAGCAGACCGCGATCTTCGCGCAGAACATCATCGCCGAGCACGGTTCGAACCCGCGCATGCTGATCGTCCACGAGATCATGGGCCGCGCCTGCGGGTACCTGACCGCCGAGGCCGCCCGCTACTACCAGCAGTGGCACGGGAAGCAGGAGTGGCTGCCGGAGATCGGGCTCGCCGCGGAGAAGTGGGACGTCCACGCCGTGTTCCTGCCGGAGATGGCCCTGGACATCGAGGGCGAGGCCGCGCGTCTGAAGCAGATCATGGACGAGCACGACTGCGTGAACATCTTCCTGTCCGAGGGCGCCGGGATCCCCGAGATCGTCGCCGAGATGCAGGCCCGCGGCGAGGAGCCGGAGAAGGACCCCTTCGGCCACGTCAAGCTCGACACGATCAACCCCGGCCAGTGGTTCGCCAAGCAGTTCGCCGAGAAGCTGGGCGCGGAGAAGGTCATGGTCCAGAAGTCCGGCTACTTCGCCCGCTCCGCGGCCGCGAACCAGCACGATCTGCGCCTGATCCAGTCGATGACCGACCTGGCCGTGCAGGTCGCCCTCGAGGGCGGCACCGGCGTGATCGGCCACGACGAGGAGCGCGGCGACGTGCTGCGCGCCATCGAGTTCGAGCGCATCGCCGGCCACAAGGCCTTCGACATCGACACCCCGTGGTTCCGCGAGGTCATGGAGCGCGTGGGCCAGAAGGTCGAGCCGGCCGCGGCCCACTGAGGCCGACGACCCGCCGCGGCGCACCGATGATCCTCCCGCTGATCTCGCTGCGCACCACCTGGAGGCGCCGACTGCGCGAGCTCGCCGAGCGAGCGCGCGGTCGGCGCCTCCGGCGCGTCCGGGCACCGCAGAGCCCTCCCGCCGCGGTCGGCCCCGCGGGCGCACCAGCGGGCCGCGGGCGGGCGTGGTCGATGCTCGTCGGCCGCGGCGACGACCCGTCCGGCGTCGGCGCTGAGCACACCCTGCCGGACGACCGTTCCCAGGACATCGAGCCGCCCCGGACGGCGGCAGGATGGCGCCTGGACGCCACCCGGCCCGATCTCGCGCGTTGTCCGCGCCAGGGTGCGGTCGGCGACTGCTGGGTGATCGCGCCGCTGCTCGCGCTGCACGCCGTCTCCCCCGCCGCGATCGCCGCGAGCCTCCGGGAAGGCTCCGACGGGTGCTGGACGGTGCGCCTGCACCCGGGAGGGGCCCCCGTCGACGTGAGAGTCGACCGCCGCATGCCGATCGACGGCTCCGGGCGCTGGGTCGGGGCGCATGAGACGAGCGGACGACCCGGCTGGGCCGGGATCATCGAGAAGGCGGCCGCCCAGCAGGTCGCCGGCTCCTACCGCTTCCTCGCCCGCGGGCTCGGCCGCTTCGGCCTCGTGCTCCTGACGGGCCAGAGCGCGCGGACGCATCTGCTGCTGCCGTCGGCCGAGCGCCTCGATGCCTGGCTGCGGAGCGGGCACGTGGTCCTCGCGTCGACGCATCCGCTGAGCCCCCTGGTCCGCACCGCCCACGGCCCGCTCCCGCCCGACCACGTCTTCGCCGTCGTCGGTGCGGATCCGGTGACGGGCCACGTGCGCCTGCGCAATCCGTGGCGGCCCGACGACGTGCTGACGATCGACCGTCGTGCGTTCCGGCGGGGCTTCCTCTCGGTCGACCGCTCCCTGCATCCGGTGTCCTCCCCGGCTTCTCCATGACAAGATGCGGAGCACCCGCGTGTTCCGCCACGAAAGGCACACATCATGAGCAACGCCATCGACGACATCCTCGCGCAGCTCCCCCTCGAGCAGCTCGGCGCCCAGCTGGGCGTCGACGCGCAGCAGATCGAGCAGGCCGCGCGAGCGATCATCCCCTCCCTCGTGGGCGGGCTCGAGCAGAACGCGCAGGGCGGCCAGGAGCAGGAGATCGCCAAGGCCCTCGCGGATCACCAGAACTCGCCGCTCGCGGGCTCCGGCGAGATGTCCCTCGACCAGATCGACACCGCGGACGGCGAGAAGATCGCCCAGCACATCCTCGGCGAGGACCCCGCCCAGTCGATCCAGACCCTCGGCGCCGGAGTCGACGGCCAGGCCTTGGTCCGCAAGCTGATCCCGATCCTCGCGCCGATCGTCATGGCGTACATCGCCAGCCGTCTCGGCCAGCAGCAGTCGCAGACCGGCGGCTCCGGCTCGATCCTCGAGGACATCCTGTCCGGCGCTCTCGGCGGCGGCCAGGCTCCCACCACGCAGTCGTCCTCGCCCGCGGGCGAGCCCATGCCCGGCCAGGTCCCCACGACGCAGCAGCAGGCCCCGGCGCAGCAGCAGGGCGGCGGCGGTCTGCTCGGTTCGATCCTCGGCCAGATCCTGGGCGGCCAGCAGCGCTGATCACGGACGCTCATCGGGCCTGCATCTGACCGGGAAGACACCGACAGCACCAGACGCTGATCGGGCAGACACTGCCCGGGCCTGACGCTGACACGGCCAGACACTGATCGGCGGGGGCGGCTGCAGCCGTCCCCGCCGATCCATCTCCTGCCCACCGGGACGCGGCAGTCCCCACCAGAACTCGGCTGTGCCATCGTTCTCGGCAGGCACCGCGTTCTCGGCAGGCACCGCGTTCTCGGCAGGCTCCGCAGAGAGGTTCCGCGGAGCCGTTTCCGGTCAATTTCCGAAACATGCGGCCCGATCCCGGGCACAGCGAAGGACCCCTGACCAGCATTTCTGCTGGTCAGGGGCCCTTTCTTCGTAGCGGGGGCAGGATTTGAACCTACGACCTCCGGGTTATGAGCCCGGCGAGCTACCGAACTGCTCCACCCCGCGGCGATGTCCTCAACACTAGCCCGGGGCCTGCAGGGATGTCCACCCGAGGCGGCGTGAGGTGGGTTACCTCAGCCGCCCCCGCCGTCGCTCGGCTGCGCGCCCCCGCCGCCGGCCTTGAGCTGATCGCTCGCGGTCATCGCCCGGTCCAGAGCGTCCGCCAGGCGCTGCTGCGCGTCGCCGTAGGCGGCCCAGTCACCGTTCGTCAGCGCCGTCTGGGCGTCCTGCTCGGCGGTCTGCATATCGGCGAGCGCCTGGTCGAGCTGCGCCTGCGGATCCCCGCTCGGCGCCGCCGGCTGCGTGTCCGCCGGGGCGGCGGGCTGGGAGCCCTCCTCGGTCGTGACCGTCTCCCCCGTGGCCGTGTCCTTCGACCCGGCCTGGCCCTCGGCGCTCACGCCGGCATCGCCGGCGTTGGCGCCGGAGTCGCCGCCGAAGACCTGGTCGAGCGCCTGATCGAGCGTGGGTGCGAAGCCGATCTGGTCGCCGTAGGACACGAGCACCATCTGCAGCAGCGGGTACTGGGTGCCGCCGCCGGCCGCGGACGAGCGCAGGTAGACCGGCTGAACGTACAGGAGGCCGCCGCCGACCGGCAGCGTCAGCAGGTTGCCATTGACCACCTCGGAGTTGCCGGACTTCAGCAGGTTCAGCGCCTGCGAGACGGCGGGGTCCGAGTTGAAGGTCGACTGCACCTGTCCCGGCGCCTTGACCGGGTTGCTCGTGGGCAGGGAGAGCAGCGTGAGATTGCCGTAGGAGCCGGCCGGCTTCCCGGCCTCCGCTCCGGTCTCCGAATCGACCGCGAGGAAGCCCGAGAGGACCTGCTGCCCCTCGGCGGGCACGAAGCTCGAGGACAGCGAGAAGCGCGGCGAGTCCTCATCCGGCATCTGCAGGGTCTGGTAGTAGGGGGGCTGAGCCGGCCCGCGGGTCGGCGCGGTCGTCGCGGCCGCCGGGTCCTGCGCGGCGGTGTCGGCCGACGGCGTCGCCGCGCGGGTCGGATCGGCCGGGACCTGCCAGAAATCCTGCTGGCCGTAGAACTCCTGGGCGTCGGTCACGTGGTACTTCCCGAGCATCGTGCGCTGCGCCTTGAAGAGGTCCTCCGGGTAGCGCAGGTGCTGCATGAGCGCGGAGGAGATCTCGGAGGTCGGCTTGAGCGTCCCCGGGAACACCTCCTGCCAGGCCTTCAGGATCGGGTCCTCCGTGTCCCACGCGTACAGGGTCACGGAGCCGTCGTAGGCGTCGACGGTGGCCTTGACCCCGTTGCGCACGTAGTTCGCGTCCGGTGCGCGCAGGGCCGAGGTCGCCGCCGGATCGGTCTGCGAGTCGCGGATCATCTCGTCCAGCGGCGCGGCCTGCGAGTACGGGTAGCGGTCGGTGCTGGTGTATCCGTCGACCACCCAGACCAGTCGCCCGTCCACGACTGCGGGGTACATGCCCGAGTCCAGCGACAGGTAGGGGGCCACCGCACGGACGCGGGCCTGCGGGTCGCGGTCGTAGAGGATCTGCGACTCGTCGTTGACGTACTTCGAGATGAGGATGTTCGGATCGCGGAACTTCACCGCGTACAGCAGGCGCGTCAGCGGATTGCCGAGCGAGGGGCCGCCGTCGCCCGCGAAGGTGTTGGTGCGCTGGGTGCCCTTCTGGTCCTCCTCGGTGCCCGCCTGGTAGTCGAACTCCTGCGCATCGGAGCCCTCGGCACCGCCGACGATCGAGTAGTCCGGCGAGTGCCGACCGAAGTAGACGCGCTCCTCGTAGTCGCCCAGCTTCCCCTCGCCGGGGACGCCGGACTGGAGGAAGTCGGGCTCGCCGTCGGGGCTGCGCCGGTTTCCGTAGGCCGCGGCGACGCCGAAGCCGTGCGTGTAGGTGATGTGCTGGTTGACCCAGGACTGCTCGGCCAGGTCGAGCTTGTCCGGGCGCAGCTCGCGCACGCCGATCACGGTGTCCTGCAGCTCGCCGTCCATCTGGTACCGGTCGACGGCCAGCACCTGGTCGAAGCCCCAGTAGCGACGGTTGGCCTCGCGCTGGTCGAACGTCGGCGAGACGACGGCGGGGTCCAGCAGGCGGATCTGCGCGGTGGTCTCCGCGTCCTCGCGCAGCGCTCCCGGAGAGGCGTCCGTGGCCGCCGCGTAGTCGACGACTCGGACCTCATCGAGCCCGTACGCCGTGCGCGTGGCCTCGATGTTGTGCTGGATGAACTCCTGCTCGAGGGCCCGCTCGCTCGGGGCGACCTGGAAGCGCTGGATGAGCCACGGGTAGGCGGTGCCGACGGCGAGGGTCGCGACGATCATGAGGCCGGCGCCGATCGCGGGGATGCGCCAGTCGCCGCGGACCACCCAGACGAGGAAGAGGGCGGCGACGATGAGCGCCGCGATCGCCAGGATCGTCTTGGCGGGGAGGATCGCGTGGACGTCCGTGTAGGAGGCGCCGTCGAAGCGGGAGTGGGTGCTGGTGAGCAGTCCGTAGCGCTCGAACCAGTGGGAGATGCCGAGCAGCACGAGGTAGACGGCCGCGATGACGCCGAGGTGGCGGCGCGCGGCTCGGGTGACCTCGAGCCCCTTCTCCTGGTCCCAGGCCACGCCGCCGTAGACGAAGTGGCCCACGAGCGCGCCGACGAGGGCGACGAGGCACACGAAGCGCGCGAATCCGAGCGCGAGGTCGATCATCGGCAGCGTGAACACGTAGAACGAGATGTCGTGCCCGAACAGGGGATCGACCGTCCCGAAGGACTGCGGGTGCAGCATGAGCAGGGCCTGCTGCCAGGTGCGTGCCGCGACGAGCCCGCCGAACAGGCCCACCACGAGCGGCGCGATGATCGTGACGGCGCGCCGGAGGGGATCCACGGCCGCCCGGAACTGCTCGAGCGCCTCCTGCTCGCGCGTGACGGGCGGGTAGATCGGCCGCTGCCGGTAGGCCAGGCGCAGGCTCAGCCAGAGCGGGGCGGCGAAGAGCACGGCCCCGAGGACGAACAGCAGACCCTGCACGATCCACTCGGTGGTGAGCACCTTCTGGAAGCCGAGCTGATCGAACCACAGGTACTGGGTGACGACCTCGGAGACGAGCAACACCAGCACGATGAGCGCCCCGAGCACCACCAGGGTGATCGCAGCCGGAGACGGGCGGCGCGTCCCGCCGGCCCGACCGGGAGCGGCGGGGCGTCGCGGCGGGCCCTGCTCGCCCGGGATGCCGTCGAAGGGGAAGGAGGTGCTCACGTGCTTCCTTGCGCTGGCGGGACGGGGACCCCGGAGCGCGCTCCGACAGGCATCGCCGTCGCGCTCGGCCCCACCCGTTCGGGTGCGCGGCCTCCGGGTACAGTGATGCCGCCGCAGGTGCGACGGCATCCCCATTGTGACAGGACGGCCACGTGACCGAGAACTCAGAAAGCCCCGTCGACGACGTCCTCGACCCGCCGACCGCGGCGCTGGCCGCAGCCGTGCTCGAGGTCGGCCGCCACGTCGGCGAGGCGCCCCTGCGCTCTCCGCGCTGGTTCGCGCTGGTCGCCACCGGCGAGCTCCTGGCCTCCCAGCCCTCGTTCGCGCTCCTGCTGGACGATGCCTCCCGCGAGGCCGCCGAGTCCGATCCGCACCACCTCACGCCCATCGAGCTCGATGAGGTTCCGGGGACGGCTGATCCCCTGACCGCGCTCGAGCACCTCGAGGTGCCCGACATCGCCGCTGGCATCGCGCTCGCCTGCGACCTCGACGCGATCCGGGCCGCCGAGGGCTCCGCCGACCGGGCCCGTGAGCGCCTGGGGTCGGGACCCGTCCGCGCGGTCGTCGCCGTGCGGAGCGACGGCTCGAGCTGGTGCTCGGTCCGAGGCGCCGGCCGACGGGAGCAGACGCTCGGCCGCCGCCTGGTGCCCGACCTCGTCGACGCCCTCGCCCCGGTGGTCGAGTCCCCGGGTGCCGACGCCCGCTGACCGCACGGGCGGCGGCCGGTGGTCGCACGGGCGGCGGCCGACGGCTCAGAAGGGCGCGCTGCCCACGAGCTGCTCCTCCCCGTCGCGGGCGGCCGCCGCGGCGAGCAGGGCATCGCCCGGGCTCGCGTCGAGGTCGTCCTCGGCGATGTCCTCGCGCTCCGCGAGCTCCTGCCCCGCTCCCCCGACCATGGTCCCGGGGGCGCCGTCGAGGACTTCCCCCGTGCGCTCGTCGATCCGCGGCGCCTCCAGACGCCGGGCCCGCTGGAACACGGCCGTCCCGAAGGTGAGGTCCGGCCCGATCGCATCGGCCTGGATCGTCATCGAGTGGCCCGTCACCCCGTCCCTCGTCCACTCGGCGCTGCCCAGGCGGCCGCTGACGATGAGCGGGTCCCCCTTGTGGACCGACGCCTCGACATGCCGGGCCAGGGCTCGCCGGGCGTAGACGGTGAAGAACTCCGTCTTGCGGTCCGCGAACTCCTTGCGGTCGGGGTCGAAGTATCGGGACGTCGAGGCCAAGCGGATGATCGCCGTGACCGTGCCGTCCTCGTAGCGGTGGACGGTGGGCTCCTTCGTGACGTTGCCGTGCACCGTCGTCCTCAGGTCTCGCATGGTGTCTCCTCCTCGGATCCGTGCCGTCGGTCGCTCCGGCGGCGTCTCCGGCCTGTGCCGGATGCGTCCAGCCTGGCGGGCCGGGGACCGCTCCGCCTCCCCGCCGGGCTCGACGGTGGATGACTCGGATTGGGGAGGAAACGCCGACGGCCGCCCCCGCGCAGAGCGCAGGGACGGCCGTCGGGACGGTGCATCGGCGCCGTGGCGCCGCGGGGTCAGGCTCCGGGGGTGATGATGCCCGTGGTGGAGCGGGCGTTCTCGAAGCGCTGGAGGACATCGGCCCAGTTCACGATGTTCCAGATCGCCTTGACGTAGTCGGCCTTCACGTTCTGGTAGTCCAGGTAGAAGGCGTGCTCCCACATGTCGAGCTGGAACAGCGGGATCGTCGCGACCGGGATGCCGTTCTGCTGGTCGTAGAACTGCTCAATCACGAGATTGCCGCCGACGGGCTCGTAGGCGAGGACGGCCCAGCCGGAGCCCTGGATGCCCAGCGCGGCGGCGGTGAACTGCGCCTGGAAGGCGTCGAAGGAGCCGAAGTGCTCGTCGATGGCCGCGGCCAGCTCGCCGGTCGGCTTGTCGCCGCCCTCGGGCGAGAGCATCTGCCAGAACAGCGAGTGGTTGGTGTGCCCGCCGAGGTTGAAGGCGAGGTCCTTCGAGTACTGGTTGATCGAGCCGAAGTCGCCGGCCTCGCGGGCCGCGGCGAGCTTCTCGAGTGCGGTGTTGGCGCCCTTGACGTACGTCGCATGGTGCTTGTCGTGGTGCAGCTCCATGATCTTGCCCGAGATCGCGGGCTCGAGAGCGGCGTAGTCGTAGGGGAGATCGGGAAGCGTGTACTCGGTGTAACCGGTCATGTCATCCATCCTTTGCTGTCGATCGTTCCGGGGTCGGTTCCACAGGCCCCAGGCCCTTTCCATCCTGCCACCCGCCCCGGCGCGTGTCACAGGTATGTCCCAGACGATCCGTGACCGCCCCGCGCGGCCCGTCGGGGCATCCTGTGCGTTTTTCCGGAGCGTCCGGCGCGTCCGGCGGGGGCCGCGCGCACGTCGCGCTCGTCTGTCAGGGCGCACCGCGACAATGGCGGGCATGGACCTCCGTGCCGCGCCGTCCGACGGCGACCCCTCGTCCTCCGCGTCCGCCGTGGCGGACGAGGACGTGCTGTCCGCGTTCTCGCCCGCGACGGCCACGTGGTTCCGGGAGGCGCTCGGCTCCCCCACGCCCGCGCAGGACGGGGCCTGGCGCGCGATCCTGGCCGGGGACGACACGCTCGTCGTCGCCCCCACCGGCTCCGGGAAGACCCTCGCGGCGTTCCTCGCGGCGATCGACCGCCTCCAGTTCGGCCGCCCGGCCGACGCGCCAGCGACGGCCGGATCGGGTCGCGCGCGCGGGACGTCGGTGCTGTACGTGTCGCCGCTCAAGGCGCTCGGCGTCGACGTCGAGCGCAACCTCACCTCGCCGCTCGTCGGGACGGGGCACGCCGCCGCGCGCCTCGGCATGCAGCACGCCGGGGTCACGGTCGGCGTGCGCACGGGCGACACGGTCCCGGCCGAGCGGCGCCGCCTCGCGGCGCATCCGCCGGACATCCTCATCACCACGCCCGAGTCCCTGTTCCTCATGCTGAGCTCGGCCGTGCGCGAGACCCTCGCGACCGTGCACACGGTGATCATCGACGAGGTCCACGCGGTGGCCGGCACCAAGCGAGGGGTGCATCTGGCGCTGTCCCTCGCGCGCCTCGACGCCCTCACCGAGCGCGCGCCGCAGCGCATCGGTCTCTCCGCGACGGTCGAGCCGGTCGACGAGGTCGCGGCCTTCCTCACGGGCAGCGGCCGTGACCGGCGCACCACCGTCGTCCGCCCGCCCGCGGCCAAGCGCTGGGACGTGGCCGTGACGCTGCCGGTGCCGGATCTCTCGGCGATCGAGCCGCCCGCCGATGCCGCCGACGAGGACGACGTCTCGGGCACCGTCTGGCCGCACGTCGAACGCGCCGTCCTCGACGAGGTGCTCGCCCACCGCTCGACGATCGTGTTCACGAACTCGCGGCGCCAGGCCGAGCGTCTGACCGGCAAGCTCAACCGCCTGTGGGCGCGACGTCGCGCCGCGCTCGACGCGACCACCCCGAGCGACGACGCGGAGAACGCCGGGGCCATCTCGGGCGTCGCCGCCGCCGACGAGGCGCTCGAGGACGTCGCGCGCGCCCACCACGGCTCGATGTCGAAGGAGCATCGCAAGGTCATCGAGGAGGAGCTCAAGGCCGGGCGCCTGCGCTGCGTGGTGGCGACGTCGTCCCTCGAGCTCGGCATCGACATGGGTGCGGTGGACCTCGTGATCCAGATCGAGTCGCCCTTCTCCGTCTCGTCCGCGCTGCAGCGGATCGGCCGCGCGGGCCATGACGTCGGCGCGGTCTCCCACGGCAGCGTGCACCCCCTCCACGCGGCCGACGTCGTGCGCGCCGCGGTGACCGTGCGCGAGGCGCTCGCGGGGCGGATCGAGCCGCTCGCCGTCCCGCGCAACGCGCTCGACGTCCTCGCCCAGCACACCGTCTCGGCTGCCGCGATGGACGTCGTCGACGTCGAGGACTGGTTCGCCCTCGTCCGCTCGGCCCACCCCTACGCCGCGCTCCCCCGGTCCGCGTTCGACGAGACGCTCGACCTGCTGTCGGGTCGCTACCCGTCGACCGCGTTCACCGAGCTGCGGCCGCGCGTGGTCCACGACCGCGAGGCCGGCACGCTCACGGGGCGCCCGGGCGCCCAGCGGCTCGTGGTCACGAGCGGCGGCACCATCCCGGACCGCGGGCTGTTCCCGGTGTACATCGTCGCGGGGGACGACGACACCCAGGCGCGCCGCGTCGGCGAGCTCGACGAGGAGATGGTGTACGAGTCGCGCCGCGGGGACGTCATCGCGCTCGGCACGTCGAGCTGGCGCATCGAGGAGATCACACACGACCGCGTGACCGTCTCGCCCGCGTTCGGGCTCACCGGGAAGATCCCGTTCTGGCACGGCGACGGCGTGGGCCGGCCGCCTGCGCTCGGGCGCGCGATCGCCGAGTTCCAGGCGTACGTCGCGCATCTCGACGACGCCGCCGCGCACGCCGAGCTCGCCGAGATCGGACTGGACGCGTTCGCCCGCGGCGAGCTCGTGAGCTACGTGCGCGAGCAGGAGGAGGCCGTCGGCGTCGTCCCCGGCCCCGGGCACCTCGTCGTCGAGCGCTTCCGCGACGAGCTGGGCGACTGGCGCGTCGTGCTGCACTGCGCGCTGGGTCAGCGGATCACCGGACCGTGGGCGCTCGCGGTCGGCGCCCGGGTCGAGGACCGCTACGGGCTCGACGGCCAGGTGATGGCCGCCGACGACGGGATCGTGCTGCGCGTCCCCCACGGGGAGGAGCCGCCGTCCGCGGACCTGTTCGCGTTCACGCCCGAGGAGATCGACGAGGAGGTGCGGCGCCTCGTCGGCGGCTCCGCGCTCTTCGCCTCGCGGTTCCGCGAGTGCGCGGCCCGGGCGCTGCTGCTGCCGCGCCGCGACCCGGGCGCGCGAGCCCCGTTGTGGCAGCAGCGTCAGCGCTCCGCGTCCCTGCTCGACATCGCGCGCCCGTATCCGCAGTTCCCGATCATGCTCGAGGCCGCCCGCGAGTGCCTGCAGGACGTGTACGACCTGCCCGCGCTCATCGACCTCATGCGCTCACTCGAGCAGCGTCGCATCGAGATGCGCGAGGTCGAGACGGCGGCGCCGTCGCCGTTCGCGCGATCGCTCCTGTTCGGCTACGTCTCCCAGTTCATCTACGACACCGACACCCCGCTCGCCGAGCGCCGCACGGCCGCGCTGTCGCTCGACCAGTCGCTGCTCGCGCAGCTGCTGGGGACCGTGAGCCTGCGTGAGCTCCTGGACCTCGAGGTGATCGAGGACGTGGTGCGCTCGCTCCAGGGGCTCGACACCGAGCGCGCGCTGGGCACGGCCGAGCACCTCGCCGACGCGCTGCGGCGCCTGGGCCCGCTCAGCCGCGCACAGATCGCCGCGCGCACCGCGCCCGGCACGGATCCCGAGGACCTCGTGGACGAGCTCGTGTCCTCGCGCCGGGCGGTGCTCGTGCGCATCGGCGGGATCGAGCACGCGGCGGCCGTCGAGGACGCGGGACTGCTGCGCGATGCCCTCGGGACGGCGCTGCCGCCCGGCATCGCCCCGTCGTTCCTCGAGCCGACGGCCCGCCCGGTCGAGCAGCTGCTCGCGCGCTGGGCCCGGCACCGCGGGCCGTTCACGCTCGAGGAGGCCGCGAACGCATTCGGTCTCGCGCCCGGCGTCGCCCGCGGCGCCCTCGAGGCGCTCTCGGCCGACCGCGAACTGAACAGCGGCGAGTTCACGCCCGGCCGCGAGGGCACCGAGTGGGTGGGCACCGAGGTGCTGCGTCGCATCCGTCGCGCGTCGCTCGCGGCCTCGCGCCGCGAGATCGAGCCGGTGGGCCACGACGTCTTCGCGCGCTTCCTGGGACAGTGGCAGCACGTCGTGCCGCGCGACGCGCGCGGGCGCCGGGAGCGGCCGACGTGGCGCGGCGCCGACGGCGTGCTGTCGGTGATCGACCAGCTCACGGGCGTGTCCCTCCCCCTGTCGACGTGGGAGTCGCAGGTGCTGCCCGCCCGGCTCCCGGACTACGCGCCCGGGACCCTGGACGCTCTGCTCGCCGCGGGCGAGGTCCTGTGGACGGGCCACGGCCGCCTCGGCACGTCCGACGGCTGGATCCGCCTGCACCTGGCCGGTGCCCTGCCCCTGGGCCTGGACGCCGACGCCCTCGAGACCGCCGCGGCCGATCTCGCCCCCGACTCCGTCGCACGCTGGATCCTCGACCTCCTGCGTCGCTCGCCCGGCGCCCTTCGGCACGGCGAGATCCTCTCGGCCCTCGCCGACGAGGGCCACGCGGCCGAGCCGACGGCCGTGACCGACGCCCTGTGGCAGCTCGCCTTCTCGACGCTCATCACGAACGACTCGTTCCAGGTGCTGCGCACGCACGCCCTCGGCCCGGCTCCCGCCAAGCGCGCACGCGGGTCCGGTCGCTCGCGTCCCCTCACTCCGCGCGGCGCTGCCCGCCTCTCGGCCGCGATGCTGCGCGCGGGCGCCACGACCCCCGAGCAGCTGGTCACGGGACCGTCCGGCGCGGGCCGCTGGTCGGCGGTGCGCGTCGAGCCCGTGGATCCTGCCGCGCGGTCGGCCGCGCTCGCGACGCTGCTGCTGGACCGCCACGGCGTGGTGACGCGCGGCGCGATGAGCGTGGAGGACGTCCCCGGTTCGTTCGCCGCGGTGTACCGCGTGCTCTCGGCGCTCGAGGAGGGCGGCCAGTGCCGGCGCGGGTACTTCGTCGACGGGCTCGGGGCGTCGCAGTTCGCGCCCACCGAGGCGGTCGACCGGCTGCGGGACCGCCAGCACGACGCCGACGCCCGTCCCGAGGATGCGGCCCCGGCGCACATCACGGTGCTCGCCGCGACGGATTCGGCGAACCCGTACGGCGCGGCCCTGCCGTGGCCGCAGCCGTCGATCCCCGCCCCCGAGGGCGCGACCGTGCGCCCCTCTCGTCGCGCGGGAGCGCTCGTCGTGCTCGGCGACGGCCGCCTGCTGGCATTCGTCGACAAGGGCGGCACGTCGCTGCAGTGGTTCGCGTCCGTAGAGATGACCGAGCTCGCCGCGGCAGCGCTCGTGCGCGCGGTGGCCGAGGACGCGATGGTCCCCCGCCTCGCGATCGAGCGGATCGGGGGCCACGGGATCGGTGCGGCCGAGGTGGCGCACGTGATCGGCGCGCTCGAGGGCGCGGGCGCCTACCGGTCGCCCCGCGCGGTGCGCGTGCGGGCAGGTGAGCGCTGATGCCCGAGGGCGACACCGTGTTCCGGCAGTGCCGGCGCCTCGACGACGCGCTCGCCGGGGGCACGATCACCCGGAGCGACCTGCGCGTGCCCGCTCTCGCCGAGACCGACCTGCGCGGATGGACCGTGCGAGAGGTCGTGCCGCGCGGCAAGCACCTGCTCATGCGCCTGGATCCGCCGCCCGCGCTCGCCGCCGCCGCCCGCGCACCGCTCACGCTCCACAGCCACCTCATGATGGACGGCATCTGGCGGGTCGACGGGCGCTCGCTGCGCGCGAGCGACGCGTACTCCGGCCCGCGCGAGACGCACACCGTGCGCGCCGTGATCGACGTCGGGCACCCCGACGGGCGCACCTGCCGCGCCGAGGGGTACGACATCAAACAGGTGCGGCTCGTGCGCGAGCGCGATGAGGACGAGCTCGTGGGGCACCTCGGTCCCGACCTCCTCGACCCCGCATGGGACGCGGCGCGTCGCGCGAGGGCCGTGGAGAACCTCGCGGCGCGGCCCGAGCGGCCTGTGGGGCTGGCGCTGCTGGATCAGAGGAATCTCGCGGGCATCGGCAACATCTACCGCTGCGAGCTGTGCTTCCTGCTGCGGATCCATCCGGCGCGCCCCATCGGCGAGCTCGCCGATCCCGGGCAGGCCGTGGACCTCGCGCATCGCCTGCTGACGGTCAACCGCGACCGCACCGTGCGCGTGACGACGGGCGGGATGATGGGCCGTCGCGACGGCGACCTGTGGGTGTACGCCCGCGAGGGCCGCCCGTGCCGACGCTGCGGGACCCGGATCGAGCGCGGCGAGCTCGACGAGCCCGAGCTCGCGGGCACGGAGCCCAGGATCATCTCGTTCTGCCCGCACTGCCAGGTGCCGCCGCCCGGCGCGACCGGGCCGTCCGCGCGCGGGAGCGCGGTCAGGCGGCCGGCACGAGATCCGCGGGAGCGTCGGCCCCGCGGACCGCGCGCTCGATGAGGCTCTCGGCCTCCTCGCCCGACATGCCGAGCGCCTCGGCGAACTCGGCGCTCACGTGTCCCATGGCGTACTGCAGCATCTGGCCCTCGGCGGAGCCGCGCACGACGTCGCCCGTGCCCAGGATGTCGCGGATCACGACGCACAGCTGCTCGTTGTCGCCTGAGTGCAGGCGCTCCTGGTGGGCCTTGATGCGGCGGCTCCACTGCTCGCGCTTCGTGTCCGCGGGCGAGGCGAGCACGCCCATGAGCTCGTGGATCTTCTCGCGTGTCACGACGGGGCGCAGGCCCACGGTGTCAGTGGTCTCGACGGGTATCGACACGGCGAGTGCGCCGCCGAGGTCCGTGAGCTCGACGTAGTCCACCTCGCCGCGCTTGAGGCGGCGGGTCGTGATGCCCTGGACCCGCATGACCCCGTGGAAGGGATGGACGATGATCTGACCCGGCTGCACCTGCACTGCTCACCTCGCGCACTCGATGGATGCACGGTCCTGCTCGCCCTGCGGCACACGCGCAACGGGCGACGGAGCGGCGCACCAGCGCGCTCCTGTGGACGGCTCCCCCAGGGGGCACGCCACCGCGAACTCGACGTGTCAAGTATAACGCACCAGCTCACAGGGGATTTCGGAGAGATGCGGCACGTTCCGACGGCTCGCTCTCGGTATGCTCGGGGCGCCTCGACACCGCCCGCCGCGGATCGTCGGGCCCGCCTCCATAGCTCAATGGATAGAGCAACGGCCTTCTAATCCGTCGGTTCCCGGTTCGAGTCCGGGTGGGGGCACCGCAGGTCAGACCCCATAAACGCTGTCCCAGAGTCAGGATGACCAGAGGCACTGGGACAGCGTTGGGGCACCTCAGACGCCGTGGGACTTCAAGAACGTGTCCCACTCAGCGTCACCCGGGACAGGCTCAGCACCCTCTGACAGACCCGGAAGCACCGTCTTGCGCTTCGCCTCAGGGAGAGCCAGGTCATGCAACACGCCTGACGCGTCCATGTACTGATACGCGGTCACACGACGAGTCAACGCCCTCCACTGCTCAGGCACCGCAGCGTGAACCCCCGGGTACGCAGCCTCAATCGGCTGGTTGCTCAGCATCACCACACGCGAGTGGCTATGTCAACCCCACTTGGCCCCTGGATGACGGCCAGAAATGGACCCACCTTCGCGTCACCAGCGGCATTACAGCGCGTTCAATCAGCTCGTTCTGAAGGTCTGTCGGTAGGCGCTTGGTGTGGTTTCGAGGGTCTGGTTGAAGTGACGGCGCAGGGTGCTGGAGGTGCCGAGTCCGGTGCGTTGAGCGATGGCTTCCATGGGCAGCGTGGTGGTCTTGTCGCGCGTCAGACTTAGTGGCAGGGCCGTTATGTAGGTCCTGAAGGAGAGTCAGACATGGGTAGACCACCCTCGATTCCGGCGGAGAAGAAGACCCGGATAGTGCTGAGCGTGCTGGCCGGCGAGATGTCCATCGCCGAAGCGGCACGCAAGGAGAAAGTCAGTGAGCAGTCCATCGGACGGTGGAAGGCCGAGTTCCTGGAAGCCGGCAAGACCGCCCTGGTGGCCGGCAGGTCCGGACCATCCTCCCGAGAGGAACAGTTGGAGGCCGAGGTCGCCGAGCTGACCCAGGCCTTGGGCGAGGCACACCTGGAGGCCAGGGTGTGGAAGAAGTCCGCGGAGGGCCGGCTGGGCCCTTCGAGGACCTCGAGGTGATCCGCGTGGAAGCGGGCATGTCGACCGCGAGGTTCTGCCAGCTCTTCGACATGCCCGAGCGGACCTGGCGCCGCTGGCAGGCCAAGGCCCGCACCGGGACGGCGGTGAAGGGACCGTGGCCGCAACCAGCACGGCAGGCCGCCAGGGAACTGGTGGTCAAGCACGCGTTGGCCCATCCGGCGTGGGGGCATCGGAAGATCTGGGCGATGGTCCGCCACGACGGGCATGTGGTTTCCGAGGCGACCGTGCTGCGGATCCTGCGCGACGAGGGGCTGATTCTGCCCGCGCAGTACCAACGGGAGCGACGGAAGCTGGCCGAGCGGCGCAAGGCCGCGTTCGCCACCGAGCCGACCGGTCCGAACCAAGTCTGGCAGCTGGACTTCAGCGAGTTCGAGACCACCACCGGAGGGACCTGGCGGCTGGCCGGGTGCCGGGACTACTGGTCCAAGTACG
The DNA here is from genome assembly GCF_900163655.1 of Brachybacterium nesterenkovii. Classification (GTDB taxonomy): domain Bacteria; phylum Actinomycetota; class Actinomycetes; order Actinomycetales; family Dermabacteraceae; genus Brachybacterium; species Brachybacterium nesterenkovii. The sequence goes on along the minus strand of NZ_FWFG01000084.1, from coordinate 14 downwards.
AGCACCCCTTCCAC
>NZ_FWFG01000091.1 GCF_900163655.1 Brachybacterium nesterenkovii | reverse complement strand
GGTCGAGGTCTCCCGAGGATGAGAGCTCCTACACACTCAGCCCGAAAGACCTCGACGTGCACGACGCTACCGTCGGCGGGCGCGCTGATGCGTTCGCCAGCCCCGACCTGACTGCCTTCTGCCGCCTCGACGAACTCGGCCTCGTTGTCACCGGGCAGCGACTCGAGCCGGATCGTGCCGTATTGGCCTGCCAGGTGGTCGAGCCCGACCAGTGGTGCCGGCGCTGCGGCTGCGAAGGGAGACCACGTGACACCGTGGTCCGACGGCTTGCCCACGAACCACTGGGCTGGCGGCCCACGACGCTGGAGGTCGTCGTGCGCCGTTACCGCTGCAGCGGCTGCGGGTATGTGTGGCGCCAGGACACCACCGCCGCGGCCGAGCCCCGGGCCAAGTTGTCTCGGCGCGCTCTGCGGTGGGCGCTGGAAGGGATCGTGGTCCAGCACCTGACCGTGGCTCGGGTCGCCGAGGGGCTCGGGGTGGCCTGGGACACCGCCAACGACGCCGTTCTGGCCGAGGGCAAGCGGGTGCTGATCGACGAGGAGCACCGCTTCGAGGGGGTGAAGGTCGTCGGGGTCGATGAGCACGTGTGGAGGCACACCCGTCGCGGCGACAGGTACGTCACCGTGATCATCGACCTCACCCCAGTGCGAGATGGCACCGGCCCGGCACGGCTGCTGGACATGGTCGAAGGACGCTCCAAGCAGGCGTTCAAGACCTGGCTGGCCGACCGCCCGCAGGAGTGGCGCGACGGCGTGGAGGTGGTCGCGATGGACGGCTTCACCGGGTTCAAGACCGCCGCCGTCGAGGAACTGCCCGACGTGGTGACCGTGCTAGATCCCTTCCACGTCACGCGCCTCGCTGGCGAGGCGCTCGATGAGTGCCGACGGCGAGTTCAGCAGGCCATCTGTGGGCACCGCGGCCGCAAGGGCGACCCGCTCTATGCCGCCCGCCGGACCCTGTCCACCGGCGCCGACCTGCTCAACGACAAGCAGAAGGACCGACTGGACACCCTGTTCGCCGACGACGCCCACGTCGAGGTCGAGGTCACCTGGAGCGTCTACCAGCGCATGATCGCCGCCTACCGCCACGAGAACCGGGGCCACGGCCGCGAGCTGATGGCCCGGCTCATCGACTCGATCAGCACCGGCGTCCCCAAGGCCCTGGTCGAGATCACCAAGCTCGGCAGGACGCTGAAGAAGCGCGCCGCCGACGTCCTGGCCTACTTCGACCGGCCCAGCACCTCCAACGGGCCCACCGAGGCGATC
>NZ_FWFG01000083.1 GCF_900163655.1 Brachybacterium nesterenkovii | reverse complement strand
GGCCCTGGGAGGAGCCGTCCCCGTTCGCCGTCGCCAGCCCTGCCGCGCCCGCCGACTCCGCCCCCGCTACGCCCACCGCCTCGGAGGCCCCTGAGGTCTCCGCCCTGTTCACCCCCGTCTCCCTGGGCGCCCTCGAATTGCGCAATCGCCTGGTCATGGCACCTCTCACGCGCCTGCGAGCGGGCAAGGACGACGGCGTCCCCGGCGACCTCGCCGTCGAGCACTACCGCCAGCGCGCGAGCCTGGGCCTCATCGTCACCGAGGGCACCTGGCCCGTGCGCGAGGGCCGCACCTGGTACGGCCAGCCCGGCATCGAGACCGCCGAGCAGCAGGCCGGCTGGGCGCGCGTCGCCGACGCCGTCCACGCCGAGGGCGGGCTCATCGCCATGCAGATCATGCACGGCGGGCGTGTCTCCCACCCGGAGCTCACCGGCACGGGCCGCATCGTCTCGGCCGATGCGAGCGCGGGCTCCAACCCCATCCGCATCGCCGAGGGCAAGGTCCACCCGCCCGTCGCCGAGGCCCTGACCACCGACGAGGTGCGCAAGGTGATCGACGGCTTCGTCGCCGCGGCCCGTCGCGCCGTCGACGCGGGGATGGACGCCGTCGAGCTGCACGGCGCCAACGGCTACCTGATCCACCAGTTCCTCGCCCCGGCCTCCAACCACCGCGAGGACGAGTACGGCGGCAGCCCCGAGAACCGGGCCCGCCTGGCGGTCGAGGTCGTGACGGCCGTGGCCGCGGAGATCGGCGCCGAGCGCACGGGCATCCGCCTCTCGCCCGAGCACAACATCCAGGGCGCGCTCGAGACCGACCCGGCCGAGACGATGCGCACCTACCGCGCGCTCGCCGAGGGCATCGCCCCGCTGCGGATCGCGTTCGTCGACGTGCTGCATGCCGACCCCACCAGCGAGCTCGTCCAGATGATCCGCGAGGTCAGCGGCGCACCGCTGATCGCCAACACCGGCTTCGGGATCATCACCACGCGGCAGGAGGCGGCGCGCCTCGTCGCCGACGGCCTGGCCGATGCGGTCGGCGTCGGCCGGGCGGCGATCGCGAACCCGGACCTGGCCCGCCGCTGGCGTGAGGGCCTGGGGGAGAACGAGCCCGACCCGGCGACCTTCTACAGCGACGGTGCCGAGGGGTACACCGACTACCCGGCACTCGACGCGGGCTGACCCACAGGGCGGCCGCCGGCCCTCCGCAGCGCAGGGCGTTGCGGGTGACGGGTTCCGTGGCGCCGGCCCTCCGCAGCGCAGGCGCCCGCGGGTGACGGGCTCGCCGAGCGCCAGGCTGAGACTCATATGCGGCCGGATCTGAGTCGCAGCCTGGCGCTCGGCGATGACGACGGCGGCGGAACCGGGGGACGGCGGTGCTCGGGGAGAATGGGGCCATGCCTGAGCTCCCCACGCGCGGCGGCACGTTCACGATCGAGCGCGCCGCCGCCGCCGACGTCCCCGCGATCGTCGCGCTGCTGGCGGACGACGTGCTCGGCGCGACCCGCGAGCACACGGACCTCGCCGTCGACGAGGCCGCGTTCGCCGCGGTGGACGCCGATCCCCGCCAGTTCCTCGCGGTCGTCCGCGACGCCGAGGCGCGGGTGTGCGCCACCTGCCAGTTGACCCTGATCCCGGGCCTCTCCCGCGGCGGCGCCACCCGGCTGCAGATCGAGGCCGTGCGGGTCGCGGCGTCGGCCCGCGGTCACGGGCTCGGCACCGCGATGCTGCAGTGGGCCCACGACTACGGGCGACGGCACGGGGCCGTGCTCGCCCAGCTCACGACGGACGCCCAGCGGCCCGAGGCCCTGCGCTTCTACGAGCGGCTCGGCTACGCGCCCTCCCACGTCGGGTGCAAGCTCGCGCTCGATCCCGGGCACGGCGGAGACGAGGGGGAGGGCGCCTCCGGCATCGGCACGACTGGAGAGCCCGATGCAGACGCGGCGCCCGGCGAGGACATGACGGATGCCGCTGGCCCGTTCGGCGGGGCAGTCACCCGGTGAGGGCCCGCGGATCCGGCCGCACCGGGCGATTCCTCCGCGGCGTCATCCCGCTCGCCGCGCTCCTGGTCCTCGCCCTCGTGGTCGCCGCGGCGAGCGGGCGCATCGACCTCGACGCCCTGCGCGACCCGTCGTCCTGGCTCGCCCCGGCCGCGGCCGATGAGGCGCAGGCGACGGTGGTGCGCGTGGTCGACGGCGACACCCTCATCGCCGATGTCGACGGGGAGCGCACCCGCGTGCGCCTGCTGAACATCGATGCGCCCGAGCTGCACCACGGCACCCAGGCCCAGGAGTGCCTGGGACCTGAGGCGACGGCCTTCCTCGCCCGGCGACTGCCGGAGGGAACGACAGTGACCCTCGCGTTCGACCGCGAGCGCGAGGACCGCTACGGCCGCACCCTCGCCGGTGTCTACGAGGGGGATTCCCTGGTCAACGCCGAGGTCGCCGAGGCCGGGCTGGCCCTGCCCGTGCTGTTCGAGCCCAACGACCGCTTCTACGCTGCGGTGGTCGATGCCTCCGACGACGCCGAGCGCGCGGGCCGCGGCCTGTTCGACCCCGCGAGCGGGTGCGGGGGCTGAGACGGGAGATCGCCGCTACTCCTGTCGCTGCCCATGCTCCTCGCCGCGGCGCGAGTCCATGGACGGACGACGTCGGAGCAGGAGGATGATGAGCACTGTCGCGACGGCGCGGCATCGAGGACCGGCGACACCGGTCGGGCAGGGGCAGCGGTGGACGAGAAGCCCGCGGTGCGCATCGACTGGGACTACGGACTGATCCTCGAGTGGGCCTCGGACGATGAGCGGCACGATATCGACCGGGCCCTTCCGGCGGATCTCCGGGTGAGGATCCGCGCCTGGGAACGGGGCATGGAGGATGCCTACGGCCGTCTCCATGAGGACGACCCGCCGCCGGTGGACCCGCAGGCGGCCGCTCGCCTCGAGGCGGAGCTGACGGGGATCCAGGAGCGCCTGCGCGAGCTCGGCCATGAGGTCGAGGGGAATGGACGCTGGTGGATCGCCGCGGCGGGAGTGACGGTGCGCGACGTCGACTCGGGACGCTTCCCCGACCATCCGAGCCGCCTGATCCGCACCACCGCATCGGGGGACATCCTCGCGGTGCTCGTCCCTGCGGGCACCGACGTCCAGCCGCCGGGGTCGAACCCGCTCTCGTGGCTGACGACCGCGCCGGGGGAGGCGGGGATCCTGGACTTCCTGGCGCACAGGACGATCGGTCGCACGCGGTGGGACGTGGCTGTCGTGCTGGTCGGGGAGAACGCGTTCATGCACGTGGTGACTCGGGTGCGATACCCCGACCGGGAATGGGCCGAGGGCGCCTTCGTCGGGTGTGACGACGCGCAGGTGCGCTGGTGGCTGCGCTGGGCGCAGGCGTGAACCGGTGTGCGGTGATCGATGAGATCGGGCCTCGTGCCGGCGGTGGATCGCGGATGCGGTTCTGGGTGCTCTCAACGCGGCCCATCTCGGGGAGCCTGCCTATGCCGAGACCCTGCAGTCGACCATCGTGCTCGACGTGAGGACGCCCGACTCTCTGCTCCCGGCCCGCAGGACAGACGAAAGGCCCGAGCTCCAGTCGTCCGGCTGGAATTCTCAGGCCTTCTTCTCGGTCCGTCGTCACGGGGGCATGGACAACGCTCGTGGCACTGCGCCCTTCGTGCAACAGATATCGGTACGCACTGTGCAGACACGGAGAGCATCGGCCCCGCAGCGATCGCTCGCTGCGGGGCCCATGCGCTCATGCTTCTCGTGATCGATCGTCCATCTGCGGACGCGATCGCCACGATGTGTGGCACATCAGCTGTTGTCGATGGAGTGTCGATCAGGAGTCGGTGGTCGTGGAACCGTCGTTCTGCAGCACGCCGGAGGGGGCCGTGCTGTCCGACGATCCCGAGCTCGACGAACCGGAGCCCGACGAACCGGAGCCGGACGTGCCCGCGTCAGACGAGCCCGAGCCGGACGAGCCCGAGCCGGACGAGCCCGAACCGTCGGCCTGCTGCCCGCCGGGACCGCCCTGCCCCGCGGCGCCGCCCTGACCGTCGCCGGGACCGCCCTTCGTGCCGATCTGGTCGACCGAGGTGATCTGCTCGCCGTTGGCGGTGAGCGTCGCGTTCTCGAAGGTGATGTCGCCGTTGGCGTCCACCGGGCCGTCGCCGCCGTTATCGGCGCTCGTGATGGTGGTGGTGCCGCCGGTGATCTCGATGGTGCCGTTGGAGTCGAGGCCGTCGAAGTCCGCGTCGATCGTCAGCGTGCCGCCGGTGATCTGCAGGTCCGAGCCGTCATCGGACTCGCCGCCACCGCCCATAGCGCCGCCCTGGCCGCCGCCGGGGCCTCCGCCCTGGGGCATCTGGCCGTCGGCCGGGGCCTGGCCGGTGTCGCCGCCGCCGTCGGACGCGGCCGTGCCGCCGCTCGTCTGCCCGCCGGGCGCCTGACCGTTCGGGGCCTGCCCGCCCTGCGGAGGCTGCCCGCCGGGGCCGCCGCGATGGCCCTGCTGGGAGCCCGAGCCCTGGCCGGTCGTGCCCTGGCTGCTCGTGCCCTGGTCGGTGCTCGCCGAGCCGCCGCCGTCCGATGCCGCCGAGCCGCCGCCCGCGGTCGTGCCCGACGGGGCCTGCCCGCCCTGCGCGGCCTGCCCGGAGTCGGCACCGCCGCCGTCGGAGGCGCTGGATCCGCTCGTCGCATCCGTGCCGGACTCCTCGGCCGCGGCCTCTGCCGCCGTGGTCATCGCAGTCGCGTTGATGCCGTCGTCGCTCGCGGTGATCGCGACCTCCCCGCCGGCCATGATCACGTTCATCGCCTCGATGCCCTCGACGGACTGCGCGATCGTGAGCTTCCCGCCGGTGACCTGGACGGCCTGCTCGGCGTCGATCCCGTCGTCCTGGGACGTGATGGTGGTGGTGCCGCCCGCGACCAGCACCCAGCCGCGGTCGGTGTCCTCATAGTTATCGGACTTCAGGGCGTCGCCGCCGCTGGTCAGATCGAGCGTGCCGTCGAGTACCGAGACGTAGTCCTTGCCGCGGATCGCATCGTCGGCGGCGTGCACGGTGACCGTGCCCGAGGCGATGACCAGGCCGTCCTTCGTAGAGATGCCGTCGTTCGCATTGCCCGTGACGTTCAGGGCGCCGGCGCCGGCGATCGTCAGGTCGCTCGCCGAGGCGATCGCCGCGACGGGGGTGGCGTCATCGGCCACCTCGTACGAGGAGCCGTCCGCGACCGCGTTGGTCGTGCCCTCGGCCAGCGACAGCACCACCTCGTCGGCGTTGTCCACAGCGATACCCGTGCCGTCGGCGTGGGTGATCGAGGCGTTGTCGAGGACCAGCACCACCTTCGCGTCGTCCGGGGCGTCGACGACGAGCTGCCCGTCCGCGAGCGACCCCGAGACCCGGTACACGCCCGCGGCCTTCACGGTGACGGTCGAGCCGTCGACCGCGACATCGGAGCTGCTGGAGCTCGAGCCGGAGTCCGCCAGGGTGATCGTCTGCTCGCTCGAGGCGTCCCAGGTCGTGTCGTCGGCGGAGTAATGGGTGTCGATGCTCGCGAGGTCCGCGGCCGACGTGGCCGTCACGGAGCTGCTCGCGCCGCCGCCGTCGCTCGCGCCGGTGGAGCCGTTGGAGCCGGTGAGGGCCGAGGAGACCCCGCAGGCGGCGAGAGCGAGGACGGCGGTGCCGGATGCCGCGGCGGTCGCGGTGCGGCGGATGGTCGTGGTCTTCATGGTGTGTCCTTCCCGGCCCGGGAGGGCGCGGCGGTGGGTGTGTGCGGTCGGCGGCGGGAGCCGCCGGGACTGCGTCCGGGGCGACGCGGTCGGGGAGATGGGGTGGGCCGATGGTCTGATCGGGGACGAGCGGCTGGGGGCGGGACGACGGTTCCTCGCCGCCCCGCCCGCGGCGTCACTTGCCGCCGGGGCCGCCGCCCATCTGCGTGCCGAGCTCGTCGGCCGAGGTGATCGCGGTGCCGTTCGCGGTGAGGGTCGCGTTCTCGAAGGTGATGTCGCCGTTGGCGTCCACCGGCGCGTCCCCGCCGTTGTCGGCGCTCGTGATGGTCGTGTCGCCGCCGGTGATCGCGATGGTGCCGTTGGAGTCGAGGCCGTCGAACGCGGCGTCGATGGTGACCGTGCCGCCGGAGATCGTCAGCGTCGAGCCGTCATCGGACTCCGAGCCCATCGCCTGGCGGGAGTTCTCGGTGTCGTCGCTGCTCGTGGACTCCGCCGCGGCGGCCTCCTCGGCGGTGGTCTTCGCCGTCGCGTTGATGCCGTCGTCGCTCGCGGTGATCGACACCGTGCCGCCGGAGACGGTGATGTCCTGCGCCTCGAGGCCCTCGACCGCCTGCGCGATGTCGAGCGTGCCGCCCGAGACGCCGATCGCCTGCTCCGCGTCGATGCCGTCATCGCCCGAGTCGATGGTCAGGGAGCCGCCGGTGATGCTCACCCAGCCGGCGTCCTCGTCCTCGTAATTGTCGGACTTCAGGGCGTCGCCGCCGGAGGTGATGTCCAGCGTGCCGTCGAGCACCGAGACGTAGTCCTTGCCGCGGATCGCGTCGTCCACCGCGGTCACGGTGATCGTGCCCGAGGCGATGACCAGGCCGTCCTTCGTGGAGATGCCGTCGTTCGCGTTCCCGGTGATGTTCAGGGCGCCGGCGCCGGCGATCGTCAGGTCGCTCGCCGAGGCGATCGCCGCGACCGGGGTGGCATCGTCGGCCACCTCGTACGAGGAGCCGTCGGCCACCGCGTTCGTCGTCCCGGCGGCCAGCGAGATCGTGACCTCGTCGGCGCTCGTCACCGAGATCGCGCTGCCGGTCGTGCTCGTGATCGAGGCGTTGTCGAGGATCAGGGTGACGTCGGCGTCGTCGGCGGCCGTGACGACCAGCTGCCCGTCGGACAGCGAGCCCGAGACGCGGTAGACGCCGGCCTCGGTGATCGTGATCGTCGAGCCGTCGACGCTCACGGAGCCCGAGGACGAGGTGGAGCCCGAGTCGGCCAGCGTGATCGTCTGCTCGCTCGAGGCGTCCCAGGTCAGGTCGTCCTGGGAGAAGTGGGTGTCGGTGCTCGCGAGCTGCGAGGACACCACCGAGGTGGTGGTCGTCGTGCCCGACAGCGTGGTGTCCGTGGTGGTGGCGCCGGCGGTGATCCCGCAGGCGGCGAGGGCGAGGGTCGCGGCGCCGACGGTCAGGGCGGCGGTGGTGCGGCGGATCGAGCGGATCATGGTGAGGCTCCTGGTGTCGCGGGCGGTGGGGCGCCCGATGGCTGTGGACTGCGGGGTGCGGGCGTTGGGTTCTGGACTGCGGGTTCTGGACTGCGGGGTGCGGGCGGCCCGTCGGGCCTGCTCCGTCCTGCGTGAGATCCACTCTCGGGACCGCCGCTGTGCGGGAGCTATGTCTGGGGGAGGGGGCGGCTTTGCGTCAGCGCCGGGGCGGGCTGGGTGTCTGCAACAACTGGTAGCCATGCGTGCAGACGAGCCTCTGAGAGAGGGTGTCTGCACGCATGGCTACCAGTTCTCGCGCGGCGTCCGCGATGGCTCCGTGGCCTCTCGCTCACGCCGCCCGCAGCGTCCCCAGCGTCCGGTGCCACCGGTTCGCGGAGAGGTCGCCGCGCAGCAGCGCCAGCCCCGTCGCGTACTTCGAGATCCGCACCGGGCGATGCCCTGCCAACCACAGCAGCCGATCCGCCGTGCCCGCGCGCGAGCCCGACTTCGTCTCGACCACCACCATCCCCGCGAGCTGGTGGCGTCCGGCGTCGGGAGCGGCGGCGCGCGGCGGCACCGGGGCGGACTCCTCCGCGTCGGCCTCCGCGCCCGTCAGCAGATCCGTCCAGGTCAGCGCGCCGTCGATCGTCAGACGCGCTCCCTCGGACTCCACCAGCAGCGTCGTCCGGTCGTACTCGGTGCGCAGCTGCGGCAGCAGGGCCGCCTCGGGGGAGGGGACGCCGGCGTCGGCCACGGCCGTGTCGACGAACTTCCGCAGCGCCCCGGTGAGGGCTGCGGTGTCCGAGGGCAGGGGTAGTGCGGGCGCGGGCGCGGTTGCAGTTGCTGTTGTACGTGCAGGTGCAGGTGCAGGTGCAGGTGCGGGGGGCATCGCGCCGCGATCCCCGCTCGCTGCGAGTTCCGCGCGGACCTTCGCCGACTGGCCGCGGCCCGTCAGCGTCTTGACCTCGAGGAAGCTCGCGCCGGTGTCGAGGTAGTCGCGACGGCGCACCTTGAAGCGTCGCCGCCGGCCCGTCGCCGCCGTCCGGTACGAGACCAGATCCGCGGTGTCGTAGTACGTCGAGCGGTATCCGAAGGTGCGGGCGCCGCCGATCTCCAGCACGCGCACGTCCCCGTCGAGGGCGTGCAGCAGGCGGTGGGCCGAGGCGATCGGCACCAGGTACTTGCGGTCCGTGCGGGTCATGAGGGACGCCCGCGCGGTGAGCTCGTCGAGGCCGATGGGCGGGAGCTCGTCGAGGCCGATGGGCGGGAGCTCGGCGATGCCGTGCAGGGCCGTCGCCTCGGCGAGTGCGGCCCGCACCGAGATCGGCTGCGGCATCCGGGCGGCGCGGCGGCCGTGGGGGCGGTCGGCGGCGGTCATCGGGCGGTCCCGGTGAGGATGCGCTCGCGCGCCGGGGCGTCGGCGGGGGCCGCAGGGAGACCGTCGGTCCGATGCTCCGCGGTGCGGCCGTCGGTGCTGCGGGAGACGGAGCGCTGCGCGGCGGCGGTCCCGGTGGTCGCCAGCGGCGCAGCGTGGAGGCGGTAGCGGACGTCGACCGTGGTCGTGTCGGAGACCAGGTCCAGCTTCTGCACGGTCAGGGCGGTCACGTCGGCGCCGAGGCGCGCGGCCAGGTGGGCGCGCAGGTCGCCCTCGTCGGCGATCGCCCGGTCCAGGACGATCACCTGACGGCGGTGCCGCGCCAGCACGGTCGGGTGGTCGACCACGGCCAGGGTGGCCACGATCAGCGCCATGAAGCCGGCCGACAGCCAGATCGGGGTGATGCCGAGGCCACCGATCAGGCCGAGCGCCAGCATCGCGAAGTAGTAGGCGATCTCGTGCTGGGACAGCTCGTCCGAGCGCAGGCGGATGATCGATAGGACGCCGAACAGACCCAGGCCCAGCCCGGCGGTGACCGCGGAGCTCGCCAGCAGCGCCGAGACCGCGAGCACGCCCACATTGATGCCGCACAGGGCCACGACCAGGTCGCGGCGGCGGTGGCGGGGCCAGTACACGCCGAACGTCAGCGCGGCGGCGGCCACGAGGTCGAGGGCGTAGAGGGCGAGGGTGTCCATGGCTGGGCTCCTGGTGGGGTTCATCGGGGCGGGCGGTTGTCGTGGGGACGACTCTCCAGGCCGATGCTGTGCGGGAGCTATGCCGGGCCTGGCGCGGGGATATGGGGTGCGGATGGGCCGGTCGGGGCCGCGGGGCCACGGCTGCGCGCGGTCCGGGGGCAGAGCGAGGCGGGGCCTGGATGTCAGGCGGGGCCTGCCGAGACGGGGTTGGCGCGCATGCCGCTCGGCGGTGCTGCGGAGAGCACGGGAAGTGCTGCAGGTATACGCGGAGATAGGACGTATACGGGCCTCTGCGCGCGTATATCTGCGGTGCTTCCCATTGCCCCCTCGGGTCAAGTCCCCGGAAGTGGTGTAGCGATCCTTCGGCGATAGGGATCAGGCTGTC
>NZ_FWFG01000077.1 GCF_900163655.1 Brachybacterium nesterenkovii | reverse complement strand
GGCCGCGCCCCTCCTACCGGCCCCGTCGGGCCCGCACTCGCACCGCGCCCCTCCTACCGGCCCCGTCGGGCCCCCTTCCAACGCTCCCCTCCCTCCTCCTCGCAGACAGGACCCCGCCATGCCCACCCTCCCCTGGACCCTGCACGGCAACGGCCGCACGGTCGCCCCCGGCGCGATCGTCGCCCCCGAGGAGCGCCTCGCCTGGCCGATCACGATCGGCATCGGCGCCCAGCACGTCGTCGCCATGTTCGGCGCCACCTTCCTGGTGCCGCTGCTGACCGGCTTCCCGCCGTCCACCACGCTGCTGTTCTCCGGCATCGGCACGATCCTGTTCCTGCTGATCACCCGCAACCGGGTGCCCAGCTACCTCGGCTCCTCCTTCGCGTTCATCGCGCCGATCACGGCGTCCACCCAGGCGGACTCGCCCGAGGCGGCCCTCGGCGGTGTCCTCGTGATCGGCGTGCTGCTGGCGCTGCTGGGCCTGCTGGTCCAGGCGATCGGCACCCGCTGGATCAGTGCGCTCATGCCGCCGGTGGTGATGGGCTCGATCGTCGCTCTCATCGGCTTCAACCTCGCGCCCACCGCGTACGACAACTTCAAGGTCTCGCCCGTGACCGCGACGATCACCCTGGCCGCCGTCGTGCTGTGCACCGCCCTCTTCCGCGGCATCCTCGGCCGCGTGAGCGTGCTGCTCGGCGTGATCGTCGGCTACATCGTCGCGCGCCTGCGCGGCGAGGTCGATTTCGGGCCGTTCCACGAGGCCGCGTGGCTCGGCCTGCCGCACTTCACGCATCCGACCTTCGAGGTATCCCTGCTGCCGATGTTCCTGCCCGTGATCCTCGTGCTGCTGGCCGAGAACGTCGGCCACGTCTCCAGCGTGGGCCTCATGACCGGCCGCGACCTCGACCACATGGTGGGGCGGACCCTGTTCTCCGACGGCCTCGCCACCACGGTCTCGGCCCTGTTCGGCGGCTCGCCCACCACCACGTACGGGGAGAACATCGGCGTCATGAGCGCCACCCGCGTCTACTCGACGGCCGCCTACTGGGTCGCCGGCATCGTCGCGATCTGCCTGTCGCTGTCGCCGAAGATCGGCGCGCTCATCAACACCATCCCCGCCGGGGTGCTCGGCGGCGTAACGTTCGTGCTGTACGGCCTGATCGGCATCGTCGGCGTGCGCATGTGGGTGGACAACAAGGTCGACTTCTCCCGGCCCAAGAATCAGATCACCGCGGGCGTCGCGCTCGTCGTCGGCATCGCGAACGTGACCTGGGTGTTCGACGGGATCACCCTGACCGGCATCGCGCTCGGCACCGTCGCGGCCCTGGTCATCTACCACCTCATGTCCGGGATCGGTGCGCTGACCGGCACCGACGAGCCCGCTGTGGGCGACGCGGACGCGGAGGCGGAGCTGCCCGCGGGGCGGTGACGTGGCGGACTGGGCGCGCACCCGGGGCCGAGAACGCCGAAACGAACCAGAATCCGCCGCGAGAACGACGGAACGAGCCGCCCAGGTGGCTCGTTTCGTCGATCTCGCGGCGCAGGCGTGACGGGTCGAAGCCTCCGACGAAAACCCGTGGCGTGAACACCGAGGTCACGGCATGCTCACCGTCATGAGCGATTCCGAGCCGAGCAGCCTCCAGCATCACGGCCACCCCGGCGCGCCCCCGGAAGCCGCCACCTCCCCGAGAACGTCACGGACCGTCGAGCCTGCCCATGAGACGTCGGTGATCGTCACCGGGATCGCCGACACCCGCGACGGCGGCCCGAAGCTCGGCGGTGAGCGGGCGGTGCTCGACGCCTGGCTGCGGGACTACCGGCTGAACGCGCTGCTCAAGATCGACGGCCTGACCGCCCAGCAGCTGGCCATGCGCCCGATCCCGCCGTCGGCGCTCAGCCTGCTCGGGATCATCCGCCACCTCACCGAGGTCGAGATGTACTGGCTGCGCGAGGTCCTGCATGGCGAGGAGCTCGAGGACCTCTACTCGACGCCCGAGCATCCCGATGGGGACTTCGACCTCGGGAGCGCTGGTTCCGCAGCTCTCGACGTCGACTGCTACCGACGCGAGACCGCGCGCTGCGCCGAGCTCGCCGCCGCATGGATCGACCTCGACGGGCCGGTCCGCGGGCGGCGCGGCGGTGCGGAGCTGAATCTCCGCTGGATCCTCACCCACCTCATCGAGGAGTACGCCCGCCATCTCGGGCACATGGACCTCCTGCGCGAGGCGATCGACGGCACGACCGGGTACTGAGGCGTCGACGTCCGGGACGCGGTCGGCGACGCGTCGTCATGCATGCGCCGCATCGCCCGGGCCCTGCCGGTGCGGGCGAGCGCGGAAGCGTCAGTGGTGCTCGCGCAGCAGCAGGAGCGACTGCAGCCAGGGTCGGTGCGAGGAGGCCGAAGCGAAGATCCCGTCGCCGATCACCACGAGTCCGGCGATAGCGAGCACGCCGGCGAACAGCATCAGCAGGCCCCGCCGCCGCGGTCCGAAGAAGCGCGCCGCCGCCGTGAGCACGCGCTCGTGCGCCCCGAACAGCGCCGCGATCGTGACGGCCACGATCGGTGCCTGGTAGACGAGGTTCCAGGCGATCAGCAGCAGGAGCCCGAGCGGGAAGGGCCGCACCTGCATCGCCAGACCGATCGCGATCGGGTACGTGGGATCGGCCAGGACGGTCGCGGAGAACAGCATGCCGCCGCCGATGAGCGACGGGATGCGGTCGCGGACCTCGTGGGCGACCACCGGCGGCTTCGGGTGCAGGGCGTTGTGCCGCTGGAGCGCCGCGAAGGCGAGCAGGGCGCACCCCACCGCCATTTCGATCACGATGAGCCAGGTGCGCGAGCCGATGACCGGTGCGAGCATCTCTCCGGCCAGCACCAGCAGGCGCTTGAGCACGATCGTCGCCGCCGTCACCACTGCCGCGTAGCCGCCCAGGAAGTACAGCAGATGCGCCGGGCGCACGCCGCGGCCCAGCATCGTCGCGGCGAGCACGCCGCCCAGGACGTCCATGGTCACGACGGCGAGGCCGAAGAACGCCAGGAGCCCGAGCAACGTCATGCCGCTGAGAGTACCGACGTCGGCGTCGCTCCCGCGTCCGGGGAATCCCCCCGGTCCGCGGTCGCGGCGTCCGCCGAGGGGAGGGGGCGGGCATCCCCCGGAAGGATGATGTCCGCTGTCTAGAATCGGGTCATGCCTGTGACCCACGCAGCCCTCGTCCGCCGCCCGTTCGAGGGCATCCCCGCCGAGCGCGACCTCGTCGCCATGCGCCAGCTGATCCCCGCCGCGACCATGAGCGCGCGCACGACGCCGGAGCACGGGGTCGACGGGAAGGCCGTCGACGTCACCATCGCGACCGTCCTCCCGCTCCTGTGGCCCGCGGTGCGGCGCAGCGACGGCTCCGTGGTCATCGGACTGCAGGCCACGGTCCCCGGCGGCGACCTCTCCCGCGCCTTCGGCCAGGCGATCGTGCAGGCGCTCGCCCTCGAGCCCGGCCAGCCCGTCACCGCGCTCGAGGTCACCGAGGGCTCGCCCCGCCTCCAGGACGTCCTGGACCTGACCGGCGACTTCCCGCTGACCGTCCACGACTCCTTCTCGTTCTGGCTAGACGCGGCCGCCGAGCGCACCGCCGAGGTCGAGGCGGCCCTCGCGCAGTCCGACGAGTCGATCCTCCCGACCGCCGCGATCGAGGGCCTCCCGCACGCCTTCTGGGTCGACGCCGGCTCCAAGGAGCACCTGCGCTGGGTGCTCGACGCCGATGAGGACGCCGTGATCGATGCCGTCGCCCGCCTGCACGCGCGCCGCGCCTCCGGCCTCGGGGACGGCACCCGCTACGTCGGCTCCTTCCGCGCCGAGGGACTCACCGTCCCCGTGTGGGACCTGCCGAAGGGCTTCGGTCCCGAGGGCGTCGAGGCGGCCGCCGCGGATCTGCGGGACCGCTTCGAGAGGGCGCTCGCGACGACGGAGCCGCTGACCGCGCTCGAGCGCCGTGCCCGCGGCGGCATCGTCGCTCGCCAGGTGACGCTGCGATGAGCACGCCGACGGGGGAGGAGAGGGACCGCGTGGATCCCGAGGAGGAGACAGAGCCCGGGACCACGCCGGACGAGCGGCGCGAGGAGCCCGCGCTCCCCCATGTCGAGGGGATCGTCGGCGGCCCGGATCGTCCCACGCACGTGGCTGTCGTGATCCCTGCCAAGGATGAGGCCGAGCGCATCGAGGCGACCGTGCGGGCCGCCGCGGGCATCGAGCTCGTGGACCTCGTGGTGGTCGTGGACGACGGCTCCACCGACGCGACCGCGGCGATCGCCAAGGGCGCCGGCGCCGTCGTCGTGCGCCACCGCTCCAACCAGGGCAAGGCGGCCGCGATGCTGACGGGCGCCCAGCTCGTGGCGCTGCGCGATGAGGCCGAGCGCGCCGACGGCGGCGATCGCTTCTCCGAGGAGCTGCTGGCCGAGCCCCGGGTCGCCGGGCACACCGGCCCCCTGCCGGTGATCGGCGCGGCCGATGCCCCGCCACGCGCCCTGCTGTTCCTCGACGGCGATATGCAGGAGTCCGCCGCCGAGGCCGCCCCGCTGGTGGACGCGGTGCTGCGCGACGGCGTCGACATGGCGATCGCGCTGCTGCCCGCCCAGGAGGGAGCGGCCGGGTTCGGGATGGTCGTGAAGACCTCGCGCGAGGGCATCAAGCGGGCCACCGGCTGGGAGCCGCAGCAGCCGCTGTCGGGCACCCGCTGCATGACCCGGGAGGTGTGGGAGGCGTGCCAGCCCCTGGCCCCGGGCTGGGGCGTGGAGACCTCGCTGTCGATCGACGCCGTCAACGCGGGCTTCTGGGTCAAGGAAGTGCCGTGCGACCTGCATCATCGGGCGACGGGCAAGGACCTGCGCGGCCAGCTGCACCGGGCCGCGCAGCTGCGCGACGTGATGCGGGCCCTCGCTCGGCGGCGGCATGTGCAGCCGCCCGAGATCATCCCCGAGGAGCCGACCGGGGAGTGAGCGGTCCGACGGTGCGGCGCTCGGCGATCATGCGTCCGTGTCCGTGTCCGTGTCCGTGTCCGTGTCCGTGCCCGTGCCCGTGCCCGTGCCCGTGCCCGTGCCCGTGCCCGTGGTGGTCGCGTCCGTGGCGCCCGTGCCTGGGGTCCTCGAGCCGGCGGTGTCCTAGCCTGCGGTCGCCGGGCCGTCCTCGGGGTCCGGAAGCATCGCCGTGAGCAGGCACAGCGTCACGCCGAGGGCCGTCAGCACGAGCACGGCCCCGGTGTCGTTGAGAGCGAAGCCTGCCCACGTGCCGATCGCGAGCGCGATGCGGATCGGCAGCGCCGTCGGATGCCGCTCGTCGAGCGCGGCCAGACGGGCCAGGCGGAACCGCCCCGGCGCGAGCATCGCGACTGTGAGCACGACGGCGAGGACCATGGCGGCGGAGAGCGGCCAGTAGTCCAGGAGCATCCCGATGTTCTGCGCGAGCTTGCGGGAGACGACCGAGGCGAGCTCGCCGGTGAGGATCGCGTCGATGAAGCGTCCCAGATGGCTCCGCTGTTCGGGGGGCCGCAGCCAGTCGAGCAGGGAGATCCCCATGACCAGCGCTGTTCCTCCCGCGCCGAGGGCGAGGACGTGCCACGGCCGCACCCGGATCCCTGAGACCAGCAGGGCGAGGATCCCGAACGTCGGCACGGTCACGAGCATCGAGCCGAAGTCCGCCCCCATCGACGGCGCCACGCAGATCCCGGCGACGACGAGCCCGGTGCCGATCGTCGCCGCAAGGTGCGCCCGCCGCGTGCGGAGCCGGGGCAGGGCAGCCAGGAGCGCGAGCAGGGAGCCTGCCAGGACAGCGCCGAACAGGTGGTTCGAGAGCCCGTAGTAGCGCCCACCCCAGATCGCCTGCGCGCCCAGCGGCGAGCCGAGCTGCAGGCGCGATCCCGTGGCGGACTCGAGCAGCAGGACAGCGGCGATGAGCGCGCCCGCGACGCCCGGCGGGCCCAGGCGCCATCGCCGCCACGGTCCGGCGAGGGCGACCGCCGCGAGCACGGCCGAGCCCGCCCACACCCACGCGGTGAGCGCCCAGACGGGATGCTCGCCGCGCCACCACGGCACAAGCCCGGCGCACAGGCCGACGGGGATCGCGAGCGGAGCGATCGTGACGAGCGCCCGCGCGACGGCGGCCGGACGCGGCCGACGGGCGAGAGCCGGCACCAGCAGCACGATGAGGCCCAGGAGCCCGGGCGCGGTCCAGCTGCCGAGCGCCGGAACGGTCGCGAGGTCGACCAGGCGGGCCGCGCGCGTGCGGTCGAGCGCGATCTGCTGGGCGTCGCCGTCGGCCACCCCGGTCATCGCCTGGCCGGGCAGGGCCGGCGGGATCGGCTCCCCGGCGGCGGCCAGGAGCGTCGGCACCACATCGGTGAGGACGACGACGCCGCGCTGGTGGGTCGCGCCGCTGCTCAGCAGCTCGCCGGGGCGTCCGGAGTCCATGACGGCCTGCAGCTGGGCCGTCTCCGACAGGAGGGCATCCCCGGCGTGCGCCGTCTCGGAGGTCGGCCCGTCCACCGATCCGACGGAGACGAGCAGGGTGCGCGGGAGGTCCGCGGCGGAGCAGCCGCCGGACAGGGCGAGGGCCTCGGCGGCGGCCGCGTCGAGCTCGGTGAGGGCCGCGGTGCGCCCGGGCTCCCCTCGGGCCGGGACGGACGGCAGGTCGAGCACCTGGGGCGGCTCGGGCAGCGAGGCGAGCAGATCGCGCGGCGGATCCGGGATCCCTGCCGACGGCGGCGCCTCGGCGGCCAGGCCGCGGTAGCCCGTGCGGATCGTCTCGGAGCCCTGGGCGCGCGTGGAGACCATCGTCGTGGAGCTCGCGTTCATCGCCGCGACCCCGGAGCGGTCGGCCAGGCACTGCAGGGTTGGTGTCGCCTGTGCCGAGACGTCCTCCCAGGTCAGCCCGGAGGTCACGAGCAGCAGGCGCACGGGATCGGGCACGACGCGGATGTCGTCGGCCCGTGCAGAGCCCAGGGGGGCGGCCAGCAGCGCGACGACGCTCAGCACGAGGGCGAGGAGCATCGCGATGGGGCGCAGGCGGATCGGAACGGGCACGGGGTGATCGTACGAGGCGGGTCTGACAGACGAGGCGGGACTGACGGACGAGCGGGAGCTGCTGCGCGCGAGCACCCTGGAACGGCGCGGGAGCACCCTGGCCTGGCGCGGGAGCACCCCGGAACGGCGCGGGAGCACCCTGGCCTGGCGTGGGAGCACCCTGGCCTGGCGTGGGAGCACCCTGGCCTGGCGCGGGAGTGCTCTAGTTCCTCCGCGGCGTGACGAGCCCTGCTGCGCATCAGCGGGATACCGTGCATCGATGCATGCCTCCCCGCTGCGCGGCCGCCCGCCGAGGATCCGCCTCGTCCCGCTCGGACCCGCTCACCTCGAGCCGATCCTCGCAGGTCAGGACGAGGCGCTCGCCCGGGAGGTCTTCGGGCGGCCCTGGACCCGTGCCGCCCTCGCCGCCTTCCTCACGCGCGCCGAGCGGTGGAGCCCGGACGGACCGATCTGCGAGTGGGCCGCCCTCGATGATCGCGGCCAGCTGATCGGCGGCGGGGGAGTGCATCGCGTCGGCGCCGGGGTCGAACGGGGGCAGGCCGACGTCTCCTACTGGGTGCTCGGCGCGCATCGCGGGCGCGGCTGCGGGCGCGCGGTCGCCGCGGCACTGGTCGAGAACGCCTGCGCGGACGCGAGGACCTGCGAGGTCGTGCTGCGGATCGTCCCGGACAACGCGGCCTCCGCCGCCGTCGCCCGCGGTCTCGGGGCGTGGCCGACCGGGATCATCGAGCGCCATCCGGCTGACGGCGCGCGACGCGTCGAGCGCTGGATCCTGCCTCTGAGCTGAGCTGAGCTGAGCTGAGCTGAGCTGAGCTGAGCTGAGCTGAGCTGAGC
>NZ_FWFG01000075.1 GCF_900163655.1 Brachybacterium nesterenkovii | reverse complement strand
GTGAGGCGGGGGCCTGGGTCATGCCGACTGCTGACGGGCCTGCGGCGGGGCGACCTCGCTGAGGATCCGGGACATGACGGACTCAGCGGTCGCGCCGTTGAACTCCGCCTCGGGGTCGAGGACGAAGCGATGCAGCCAGACCGGCCGGACGAGGTCCTTGACGTCGTCGGGGACCACGAAGTGGCGCCCGTTCATCGCCGCCCACACCTTCACGGCGCGCATGAGGGCGAGCGCACCGCGGATCGACACGCCCACGCGCACCTCGGGCGCCAGACGCGTCTCCTCCATGAGCCGCGAGACGTACTCGAGGACGGCCGCGTCGACGTGGACCGTCGCGGCGAGGTCCGACATGTCCTGGACCGCCTGCAGCGAGATCATCGGGGTGATCGCCTCGGCGCGGTCGCGGATCGCCGAGCCGGAGAGGATCTGCACCGCCGAGGCGTGGTCCGGGTAACCGAGGGAGGTCTTGAGCAGGAAGCGGTCGAGCTGGGCCTCGGGGAGGCGGTACGTGCCGGCCTGCTCGATGGGGTTCTGCGTGGCGATGACGAGGAACGGGCGCTCGACCTCATGGGTCGTGCCGTCGACCGTCACCCGGGCCTCCTCCATGACCTCCAGCAGCGCGGACTGCGTCTTGGGCGAGGCGCGGTTGATCTCGTCGGCGAGGACGACGTTGGCGAACACGGGGCCGCGGTGGAACTCGAAGGACGAGCTGGCCTGGTCGTAGATCGTGACGCCGGTGACGTCCGAGGGCAGCAGGTCCGGGGTGAACTGGACGCGCGAGCTCGTGCCCTTGACGGTCGCGGCGATCGCCCGCGCGAGCGAGGTCTTGCCGGTGCCCGGCGCGTCCTCGAGCAGCACGTGCCCCGGGGACAGCATCGCCGTCAGCACGAGGCGCACGACGTCGTTCTTGCCGATCACGGCACGGCCGACGCCCGTGACGAGCTTGTCGAAGGTGTCGGCGAACCAGCGGGCCTGCTCGGCGGTCATGGTCATGGGGAGTTCTCCTGGGATGGTCGGTGGGAGCCGGGGCTCGGGGCGCAGGGGCTTCGGAACAGGCGCGGCGGGGCAGGGACCGCGGCCCGGAGGTCATCTCGGCAATGACACGGAACCGACCTTCTTCCCGTCGACGTACACGTCCAGCGGCCAGTCGGGGTAGCCGTATACCCATTGCTCGGAGGCATCGGTCTCGAAGCTCCACGTGCCGTCGGCCTTGGCCGTCGCGTTCTCGACCGCCCAGTCCTCCTCGTACGTGACTCCGTCCGCTTTCAGGCTGCCCAGGGAGATCCGGTACCGCTCGCCCGGGGTGAGGCCGGAGACCTTGACCGTCACGACCTTGCAGTACTGCGTGGCTTCGCAGTCGGCGACGGTCTTGGGCGCGCCGAACGCCGTCGCCGGGTTCGTGTCGATCTTGGGATCGGCCGGCGGGGGCGGGGGCGTCGGTGCGATCGTCGTCGCGCTGTGCTCCGGGCCGGTGAGGCCCTTGGAGTTGACCACGCGCGCCTTGAGGGTGTGGCTGCCGCCGCCGCCTCCGTGCGCCGTGACCGGGCCTGTGTAGGGCTCCCACGCCGCCCCGTTGAGGCTTTGCTCGATGCGCGAGGTCCCGCCCGCGCCGCCGTCGCCGTGGGCCGCCACCGTGAAGACCACCGTGCAGTCCTGGCCGCAGCTGCCCTGTCGTCCGGTGACGGTGGGCGCCTGGGGGTTCGTGTACGGCACGACGGCGGGGCTCTCGGCGGACAGCTCGCTCTGCCCGCCCGCGTTGCCGTTGTCGGCCTGCACCCGGAAGCGGTAGGACGTGCCGTTGGCCAGACCGTCGATGACGACGCTCGTCTGATCGGCGCCGACGGTCCTCTCGCCGCCCTGCCAGGTGATCTTGTAGCCGGTCAGATCTGTTCCGTTGGTCTTCGCCGGCTGCCAGCTCACGGTGGCCTGGCCGCTGGGCTTCGCGGGGTCGATGCTCGCCGTCACGCCGCCGGGCGCCTCCGGCACGGAATACGGCAGCACGGGCTCCGAGGCGCTCGAGGGCTCGGCGCTCTCGCCCACCGAGTTCACACCCTTGTAGGTGAATGTGTACTCGGTGTTCTGGTCCAGTCCCTGGAACGTGACCGACCGCTTGCCGGCAGGGACGCGCTGGCTCTGCCCCCCGGGGGACGCGGTCACGACGTACTCGGTGATGGGTTCGCCATTGGCCTCGTCCGCGGACATCGCCGGGACGGTGACGGTCACGCCGCCGCCGAGCGGCGTCACGACGCGCTGGGCCGTCGGGGTCCCGGACGGCCGCTTCGGCGGGCCCGCGGGGTGCTCGGGGCTCGACCACGGCGACCAGTCCGAGGCCTCGTCGCCGCCATTGAACGCCCGCAGCCGGAAGCGGTACTCCGTGCCGTTGGCGAGGCCCTCCCATGTGGTGGACGTGGTCGCGGCGTCGAAGGAGCGGGTGTCGGCCGCGCCGCCGCCCGTCCCCATGATCTGCACCTCGTAGCGCTCGAGGGCCGAGCCGCGGTTGGTCGGCGCCGACCAGGAGACGTCGAGCACGCCGTCCCCGCGCTGCGCCTGGGGCGCCGCCGGAGGATCGGGCTTCACGTCGGGGCGCGCCTCGGCGGAGGCGGACGAGGGGTCGGATTCGCCGACCTCGTTGATCGCGATCGCCTGGAAGGTGTACGTGGTGCCGTTGACGAGCCCGGAGATCGTGCAGGTGGTGCCCGAGCAGTCCGCGGACTCGCCGCCGCCGGACGCGGCGAGGACCCGATACCCCGTGATCGGGGCGCCGTTGTCGCCGCCCGGGGAGAACTCGAGGGTCGCGCTCCCGTCTCCGACCGCGACGATGCGCGGCGCGGAGGGCGGCTCGGGCCGGTCGCGGACCGCGGCCCGGATCGTGCCCGTGACGGTGCGCGCCGGGTCTCCGGTGGCGTCGGCGACGCGGTAGGTCAGCGTCGCGGTGCCGTGCCAGCCGGCCCTCGCGGAGACGACGACGCTGTCGCCCTCGACGCGGCCTTCGACCTCGCCCGCCACGCGCTGCGGGTCGCTGACGGTCCGCGGCTTGTTCGGGAACGGGTTGGAGTCGTTGGCCAGGACGGGGACGGTCTGCTCCGTCCCCGCGTCGACGACGACGTCATCGACCCCCGGGGAGATGAGGGCCTCGAGGGTGGGCTTCACCGTGACCTTCACGCTCGCGCGGACGGGGTCGTTGGTGCCGTCGGAGACGGACACGGGGATCTCGAACGCCGCCCCCTGCTGCGCGTCCGTCGTCGCCTCGACGAGCAGCTGTCCCCGCGGCGAGAGATCGACGCTCACGCCCTCCGGCTCGGCGAACTCGCCCGTCGCGAAGGCGAGCTGATCGTCCTCGGGGTCCCGTGCCCCGGCGGCGAGGTCGAGCGGCACGGCCGCCTTCCCCTGCTCCACCTCGACGGAAATCCCCTGCAGGGTCGGGGGCTGGTTGGTGCTCGAGGAGACCTCCACCGGGATCAGGAGCGTGCCCCGGGCGCCGGACGGGTCGGAGGCGTCCTGCCCGTCGGTCACATCGACGGAGATGGTGTCCGTGCCGTGGAAGTCCGCCCGGGCGGTGTAGCGCAGGGTCGTCGGCGAGGCGACGAGCTCGCCGCCGTCGTTGTGCGAGGCGCTGGCGCTGGTCGCGTCGGCGATCGTGGCCCCGGCGGCCCCCGTGCGGACGCGCACCAGGGAGTCGTCGCGCAGGTCGATGTCGACGCTCTCCCCGG
The DNA here is from genome assembly GCF_900163655.1 of Brachybacterium nesterenkovii. Classification (GTDB taxonomy): domain Bacteria; phylum Actinomycetota; class Actinomycetes; order Actinomycetales; family Dermabacteraceae; genus Brachybacterium; species Brachybacterium nesterenkovii. The sequence goes on along the minus strand of NZ_FWFG01000075.1, from coordinate 5,258 downwards.
ACCGCACCTGCACCGGTTCGCCGATCCACTGCGGCGCCTGGGCTGCGCTGCCCGGGATCCAGACGAATGCCGAGGAGGCGCCGCCGTCCTGGTCGGTCACGGTGTAGCGCACCCGCTGCTGCTTCTCGGCGAGCGGGATGCTCAGGCTCTGGTCGGGGCCGACGGTCGCGCCGGTGGCCGACGGATCGAGCGTGACCTCGAGGTCCTCGACGGAGCCGTCGGGATCCTGATCGTTGGCCAGCACGTCGACCCGCACGGCGGTCCGGTCCTCCCCCGTCACATCCGCGGGGTCCACGTAGTCGTCGCGGGCCAGCGGCGGCAGCCGGGGGGCGTCCGCGTCGACGATCACCGTCGCGCTCCCCGGGCTGCGGGTCTGCCCGTCGGAGGCGCCGTAGGCGATGGTGTAGGTGCCGGGCTCCGTGGGCGTCCGGGTCAGCAGCGAGGGGATGCGCTGGGTCTCGCCCTGGTCGATGAGCGTGAGCGACTGCTTCTCGGGGGTCAGTGCCCGCTCGATCGTAAGCGGCTGCCCCTCCGGGTCGGTGTCGTTGGCGAGCACGTACATCTGCAGGTCGCGGTCCGGTCGGGCGCGGATCGTGTCGGCTGTCGTGACCGGCGGCTCGTTGGTCTCGGGGGCCGCGACCACGCCCACGGCGATCTGGGCCGTGCCGACCGCCCCGTCGGAGTCCATCACCTGGTACGTGAGGGTGTCCGTGCCCGAGGCATCCGGGTAGGCCTCGTACTCGATCCACTCGCCCGAGGCCTTGACCACGCGTCCCCGCTGCGGGGCCGGCGCCGTGATCGAGGTCAGCAGCGTCGCGTCGCCGTCGGGGTCGATCCCCGAGGTGACGACGGGGATGCGGGTGGTCGTGCCGGCGATGGCCCGGGCCTCGCCGGGCTGGGGATCCGGCGGGTCGTTGAGGTCGGACTCCGGCACGATCCTGATGGTCGCGCGCCCGGTGGCCCGGCGCCCTGCGTCGTCGACGACGGTGTACGTGAAGGAAGCCTCACCGGACGCACCGGGGGCCGCGACGAAGCGCACCTGGTCCTCGGAGAGCTCCGCGGTCCCCTTCCCGTCGAGGCCGGAGGCATCGGCGATCCCCTCGAGCTCGAGGGGGGCGCCGCTCGGCGACTTGTCGTTGGCCAGGACGGGGATCCGCACGACGTCCCCGGAGCGGACGAGGGCCTCGTCCTCGACGACGACCGGATAGGGCATCTGGGTCTCCGGCGGGACGATGAGCACGCGCACCGTCCCCGTCGTGGTGCCCGATGCGTTGGAGACCTCGTAGCCCAGCTCGATGGGGGCTCCGCCGTGGGGCGCGGCGGGGTCGGCGGTGATCTTCAGCAGGTGGTGGTCGATGACCTCGACCTGGAGGCTCGAGTCCGGCGGGACGGAGGCGCGGTCCACGACCAGCACGCCGCCGGTCGGATCGACATCGTTCTCGATCGGGTCGACGAGGACGGAGCCGCCGGTGACGACCATGCCGAGGTCGCCCACCGCGACGGGCGCCAGCGCCTCTCCCGTGGGCTCGCGGACGTCGACGCGCACGATCCCCTGCACGCTCCGCGTGCCCACCCCCGTCTGGTACGTGAGGTACTTCGTGCCCGTGCTCGCGGCCTGGATCTCGAAGGTGCCGCTGCGCGGATCGGGCTTCACCGTGAGCCCCTCGGCCTGCCCCACCTGCAGCAGCTCGAGGTCCTCCCCCGTCGGATTCAGATCGTTCTCCAGCGGCTTGACGGTCAGCGTCCGACCGGTGACGCCCTCGACGTGGTCCGGGGTCGTGATCGGTTCGAGGTCCTCGGCCCCCTCGACGGCGAAGATCATCTCGCCCTCGGACGTCGCGCCGAGGGCGTCGCGGAAGGTGAGCTTGACCTTCTTGTCCCCCGTCGTGATGCCGGCGTCGTCGAAGGTCACCATGCCGTCGGGGCGGAAGGTGACCTGGTCGTCCTTACCGTCGACCTCGGCGGATGCGAGGAAGAAGTCGTCGCCCTCGGGGTCGCGGAAGTGCGGCAGGACGTTGAAGGACACCGTCGCGCCCGCGGCGATCGTCACCTTGGGCGTCTGCCCGTTCTCGGGCTGGGGGCCGGTGTTCGACTCCGGTCCGTGGACGTCGAGGGTGACCTGGCTGGTCGCCTCCCCGTTCTCGCGTCCGTCCGAGACGGAGTACGAGAAGGAGGCCTGCCCCGTCGCGTCCTCCGCCACGGCGATCTGCAGCGCGGTCCCGCCGCGGATCGGGGTGACCGTGCCGATCGGGGGCTGGTCCACGGGCGCGGCGACGAGGACGTCGCCGTCGGGGTCGGTGTCGTTGGCGACGACCGGCAGCACGACGCTGCCGCCCGGCCTGACGCCGAACTGGTCGGGGTTGGCGACCGGGGGGCGGTTCTGCTCCTGCTGATCGGGGGGGACGTTCGTGACGGTCGAGGTGAGGGTCTCGTTCTCCTTCTCGACGGTCTCGGTGAACTCCATGTCCGTCGGGAGCTCCCAGGTCTCGACGATCTGCATCTTGTCCGCGGCCATCCAGGACAGCCCCGTGATGTCGTCGTTGAGCACCACGAGCTCGTGGTTGACGCGGAAGTGCAGCTGGGCGTCGCCGCTCGCGCGCTCGATCCTGCCCTGGGCCGGGTCCGCGTCGCCGCATCGCCGCAGATACGTGGTGGAGCCGTTCCAGGCCCCATAGGCGCAGCCGGCGACGCGCACGGGGGCGATGGGGTCGCCCGACCCGGTGGTCTTGTCCCGGTGGGCGTCGCCCCCGTCCAGCGGCACGTCGTAGAGGGAGTCGGCGGTGGCGAGCAGGACGCCGTCGCCGGCGACCGAGGGCTCCTGGAGGCGCACGTCGGCGACGTCCGCCACGCCGGCGTCGCGCAGGGGGATGCGGCGGTCCTTCACCCCGACGTGCAGCATCGAGGCCTCGCGGTCGAGCACCACGGGCTCGGAGCCCACGGCCGTCAGGTCGATCGTGTCGGCGTCCCCGGTGATGCCCTCGAGCTCGACCTCCTCGGCGGGCTCCGCGGCGGGCGTGGTCTGGTCCGGGGTGCGGAGGTAGGGGGTGAGGGTGTCCCCGTGCAGCACGTAGACGTCGCCGTCGGTGGTGACGGTGACGTCGAGATCCGCGGAGTCGAAGGTGCGGGTGGGCTTGACGGCGTTCGGGTCGAAGGCGGCTGCCTGATCCGGCGTGAGGATCCACATCCGTCCCGCGGCATCGAGGATCACCACGCGGTCTCCGCCGAGAAAGACGCGGTCCTCCATGCCGAGCGCCGCACGCCCCTCCCGCTTGTGGGAGGCGGGGTTGATGCGCTCGAGCCCTGACTCGGTCCGCAGCAGCACGGTCGATCCGGATTGGAGCAGCTTCTGCGTCCTGTCGATCTGGAGGCGGGCGTCGAACTGCTGGGCCTCGACGTTCAGACGACCGACCAGGCCGAGCTCGTCGTTCTTCACCCACACGCCGCCGTTGTGGGTCTCGACCTCGGGGCCCGCATACCCCTTGTCCATCACCGCCAGGATGCCGATGACGAGAGCGAGCAGCGTCAGGACCGCAGCGCCGACGAGACCGGCACGACGGCGCGACGCGGCCCGAGCGCTCGCAACCGACACAGATCTCCCCCGTCATCCTCCGGCGACCCGGCCCCGCGCACCGTGTGTCGCTGCGCTACCCCGGCCTCCGCTCCGCACGCGGGCGCGCGCATGGAAACTCAGGACACAGAGTACGTGCGCCTCCGGAGCGCCGCAAAGGTGAGCGACGAGGGCGTGAATGCCTGTCGTCGACACGGTGAACGGCCCGACTCGAGCACCCGCCGCCAGTGTCCTGATCGAGCAGGGCAGCGAACCGGAGAGCAGGTCGCACGCCGGCTCGGCGCTGCCCGCACGCTGTCGCTCGGCATCTGCGCACGCTGAGTCCGGGTCGCTCGCGCGATCGCGGTCCAGGCCGCGTGGCCGGTGCTCAGGCCGCTCGATCGATAAGGGCGTGGGTGAAGTCGATGAGCGCGGCACGTCCCGGAGTGGCCGGAAGGTCCTCGAGGATCGCCACCGCTTCGGCACCGAGAGACCTGGCCATCGCCGCAGTCTCCTCGACGGCCTCGTCCTCCCGCAGCAGAGCGAGCGCCTCATCGAGGACAGGCCCGCCGTCGCGGGCGGCGTCGAGGAGGGAGACCAGGCGCCCGGTGCGCGGGTCCGCCTCAGGAGAAACCGCGCGTCGCCGCACCAGAAGAGTGGGCATGGTCGGGACGCCCTCCTTGAGATCCGTGCCCGGTGCCTTGCCCGAGGTCTCCGGATCGCTGCGCAGGTCGAGCACGTCATCGGCGAGCTGGAACGCCACTCCCACCTTCTCGCCGTAGCGCGCGAAGACATCCGCCACGGCCGGATCGCAGCCTGCCTGGAGCGCGCCGAGCCGGCCCGCGGACGCGATGAGCGATGCCGTCTTGTCGGCCAGAACGGACAGGTAGTGCGCGAACGGGTCGTCCTCGGGCGAGGGACCGACCGTCTCGTGCAACTGCCCGAGGCACAGCCGCTCGAACGTCTCGGCGTGGATGAGCACCGCCTCCGGACCCAGCGTCGAGCTCAGCGCGCTCGCGCGCGCGAACAAAAAGTCGCCGGTGAGGATGGCGACGGAGTTGCTCCAGACCTCGTGCGCCGTCCGAGCGCCGCGCCGCGTCGGCGCATCGTCCATGACGTCGTCGTGGTAGAGCGTAGCCAAGTGGGTCAGCTCGACGAGCACCGCCGCATCGATGACCGCATCGCGCGACATGTCGCCGAAGGAGCCGGCGAGCAGTGTCAGAAGAGGACGCACCCGCTTGCCTCCCGCGTCGAGCAGGTGCCGAGCCGTCCAGCGCACCATGTCGTCCGATGTCGCGACCACCTCGCGTATACGGCTCTCGACGGCGTCGAGACGCTCCGTGACGGACGCGGAGAATGCGTCGTCCGCATCGGGGACGAGAGCCAGGGACGAACGCATGGGGCTCCTTCAGGAGATCAGCGGCGGTGCGCATGGAGGACGGCGCGGCACGTGCATCAGGCCGTGCGCACGGCCGAATACGGGTCCGATGGATCCTACCGCGGAGCGACCGGCGTCTTCACGCGAGTCGCGCCCCAGCGACGCGGGGCAAGGAGCCGACGGAGCACATCAAGGGCGGCATCACCCTCCGGGCGAGACACCTCGGCCACAGGGCCGACGTCCCGATCCTCCAGCCCAGGCAGACGTCGACCCACCCGACGTACCGACCCCGTCACGATCTGGGCATGCGGAAAGGGCCGCCGGCTCAACCCT
>NZ_FWFG01000119.1 GCF_900163655.1 Brachybacterium nesterenkovii | reverse complement strand
CATCCTCGCACTGCGGCGCGCTGTCGCGCGGCGGAGCGCTCTCGCACGGCGGGGCTGGCCCGCGGCGGCACCGGAGGGATGGACGCCACGCGCGGGGCGTCGGGCCGACCGCCGAGGCAGCTGCGGAAGGTCCCGGCGACAGACATGGGCACAGGAGAGCCGGTCACGCGCGCATATGCAGGCGACCGGCTCTCTGACGCCCATCTCTGTCGAGGAGCCCGTGGCCTCCGGTCGCCCCTGCCCCGCCACCGCACCGCCCTGCCGCTCTACCGCCTCTCCATCTCGTCCTCCCGCCGCCCCGGCATCCCCGTCTCTCCGCTCCGCCCTCCCGCCGTGGCACGATGGCGCGATGAGCGAGACCACGTCGACCTCCCCCACCACGACCCCCGCCGCCCCCGCCTGGGTGCGCGATGCGATCGCCTGGCAGGTGTACCCCCTGGGCTTCTGCGGGGCGCCGCTCGTCCGCGACGACCTGGGGGCCGCCGAGTATGGCGATGCGGATGGCGCGAACGTCGTCCACCGCCTGGGTCGCGTGACCGCCTGGCTGGACCATCTGGTGTCGCTGGGCGCGAACGTGCTGATCCTGAACCCGGTCTTCGATTCCGTCTCCCACGGCTACGACACGCTGGATCACCGGCGCCTGGACCCGCGCCTGGGCGATGACGCGGATATCGATGCCCTGCTCGAGGCCGCGCACGCCCGGGGCGTGCGTGTGGTGCTGGACGGGGTGTTCAACCACGTCAGCGACCGGCATCCGATCGTGCGGCGCGCCCTGGCCGACGGCCCCGGCAGCGAGGCGGGCGCATGGATCCGCTGGTCGGGCGAGCACCCGTACGGCTTCGAGGGCAACGACGACCTGGTGGAGCTGGACCTGGCGAACCCGGCCGTGCAGGACGCGATCGTCCAGGTCATGGACCTGTGGCTGGGCCGCGGCGTCGACGGCTGGCGGCTCGATGCGATGTACGCGGCGGGCGCCAAGGCGTGGGCGCCGATCATCGCCCGCGTGAAGGCGGCCCATCCGGACGCATGGATCCTGGGCGAGGTGATCCATGGCGACTACCCCGCGTTCGCGGCGGCCTCGGGCGCGGATTCCCTCACCCAGTACGAGCTGTGGAAGGCGATCTGGTCGTCCCTGCATGATGCGAACCTGTGGGAGCTCGCGCACGCGCTCGGACGGCACGAGCAGTTCCGGGCCCCCGTCGGCGCGGGCGGGCATCGGATGGTGCCTCAGACGTTCCTGGGCAATCACGACACCACGCGCATCGCCTCGCAGCTCCCGGACGGCCGCGACCTGGCGCCGGCGATCGCGCTGCTGGCGCTGCTGCCGGGCGTCCCCACGGTCTACGCGGGGGACGAGCTGGGCGTCGTGGGGGTCAAGGAGGAGCGCGCGGGCGGCGACGACGCGGTGCGGCCCGTCTTCCCGGAGACTCCCGAGGCGCTGCTCGAGGCCGCGCGGGCCGGTGGGAGCGCCGATGGGCTCTCCCTGCTGCGGGCCGATGCGGCCGAGCGGATCCTCGAGGCGCACAGGCGCCTGCTGGGCCTGCGGCGGCGCGAGCCGTGGCTGGCCGATGCGGCGGTGCGCGTGCGCGAGGAGACCCTCGCCAACGGATACGCGGAGATCGAGCTGACGGCGGCCGACGGCTCCGCGCGCCTGGTGCTCGTGCTGAACCTGGGCGATGAGGACGCTCCCGCGCCCGGCGAGGTCGTCGAGGCCCTGCGCGGCGCCGCGATGATCGACGGCGTCGAGGGCGCCTCCGCCGGCGTCGTGCCCGCGCACGGAGCCGCCGTCGTGCGCTGAGCCGCCGACCGGCAGGACGCTGCGTCTCCCTGCCGCCTGTCGGGCACGACGCGTAGGTTCGGGGGCATGAGCACCGATGACGTCCGCACCCGCCTCTCCTCCGACCTCGCCCTCCTGCGCGACGACCCCGCCGTCGCCCTGACCACCGCGCCCGTGGCCGCGCTCGGGCTGATCGGCGGCTACTCCGTCGCCCGTGCCACCGGCGTGCGCCCGCTGGGCGGCGCCGTCCTCGGCGCCGCGGGCCTGCTCGCCGGCCGCACCTGGCTGGCCCGCCGCGGCCCCGCGACCGCGGGCGCGCTCGGTGCGATCTACCTGCTCGGATTCGGGCTCTCCCACCCGCTGGCGAAGAAGATCGGGGCGTGGCCGTCTGTGGTCACCGTCGCGGTCGCCTCTGCCGGGGCGGCGTGGGCGCTGTCGGACTCGCGGCCAGCAGTGCGGTGAGGCTCCCGTGCTGCCCCACGGGGCAGCACTTCCGGGCACCGGCGATGCAGCGCCTGGCGGCATCGTGATGGCAACCCTGCGGCCGCCGGGCGCGGCGCCGCGTCATCTCACCGCCCGGCGATCAGCCGATTCACCCCGTCCGCGACGTGCCGGGCCGTCTCCGTCCCGTCGGGCCCGAACTCCTCGAACGCCGTGATCGGGCGCTGCCCGGCCACATGCACGCGCACCGACGAGAGCACGATCCGCTGCCGCTGCTCCACCCCTCGGAGTGCGAAGCGGACGACCTCGTCATCTGCGAGGTGACGGCGAGCGAAGCTCCTCCACCCGGAGTGCCAGACCTCGTGCTCATCCGTCGCCTGGAGAGCGCGGACCAGCGAGTCCAGGCGATGCTGTGCGACGTCAAGACGGGGAGTGTACGGAGCGGAACGGCAGCCGCACCGGAGCTCTCTGCACGGCCGCGCCCCGTCACCTCACCGCACCGTCCACCTCACCGCGCCGGGAACTCCTCCAGCGCGCTCTCGGCGATGCGCCGCAGCTGGCGCCGGTCGCCGACGGCGCCCACCAGAGCCCCGAGCCCGGGGATGGCCTTGCCGAACAGCCGCACCGACCGCAGCCCGAAGCGCTTCAGCACCCGCGCCCCGATCGCCCGGGTCACGGCGGACATCTGCACACCCTGCAGGCGCTTGCCGATCCGCCGCCCGGCGGCCCCGGCGACGGGCCCCATGCCGGCGCCCGCCAGCACGTCCTGGGACTCCTCCCCCACGAGGCAGGCGAGCACGCGCGTGCGGATCTCGTCGTCGGCCAGGTCGTAGCCGCGCACGGCGGCGATCGCGCCGACCATGCGCGTGGCCTGCACGTAGAACTCGAACACGTTCAGCGGCAGCAGCACTGGCAGGGTCGAGAAGCCGCCGAGTCCGGAGAGGAAACCGCCGGCCGTCACGCCGCGACGGTGGCTGCGGATGATCCGGGCGATGGCCTTCTCCTCGGTCCGGCGGCCCTTCTTCGAGGCGCGGCGCGCGACCGTGGACGCGGACGCGAACGTCGCCTTCCCGTCAAGGCCGATGTCGCGGAAGGACTCGACCATCTTCTGCAGGGGCCCGCTCCCCCGCTCGGTCGCGGCCTTCCGGCGTGCTTCCCGCACGGCGTCACGGGTGGTCTCGCGGGTGGAGCGGTCCTGGCGGAGGAGTCCGAGGAGTCCCATATCGTCTCGCTTTCGTCGGGTCGCTGACGGACCGATCCTCGCGCACACCGGGCGCATGCGACAGCCCTACCGACCATGCGGCCGGGAGGCGAGTCAGGGAGGCGGACTAGGCTTGCCGCAAAAGGATGCCCAGCACACCATTTATTGCGATCCTCCCCTCGCGCCGAAGGAGCCGACATGACCGCACCAGACGCCGTCACCGTCCCGGAGGACGTCGTCCTCGCTCTCGCCCCCGGCAATGCGCCGACCATCACCGTCCGCGACGGCTCCGAGCTGGTCGTGTCCACCAAGGACTGCTTCTCGAACGCGATCACCTCGACTGAGCAGCTGTTCTCGTCCGTGGGCTGGGAGCTCATCAACCCTGCGACGGGCCCTATCGCGATCGAGGGAGCTCGCCCGGGCGACACGCTGAAGGTCGAGATCCTCGAGATTCAGACCGCTGACGAGGGGACCATGACCACCCACCCCGAGTTCGGGGTCCTTCCCGGCACCGTCGACGAGCGCACGCGCAAAGTTCCCGTGCGCGACGGCCACGTGGAGTTCGACCAGCACGTGCGCTTCCCCGTCAATCCGATGATCGGAGTCATCGGCACAGCTCCAGCCGACGCTGAGATCCCCACAGGCACTCCCGGGGATCACGGGGGGAACATGGATTGCAAGGAGATCGCCGCTGGCGCAACGCTGTACTTGCCCGTCGAGGTCGAGGGAGCGAACCTCGCCATCGGCGACGTCCACGCCGCGATGGGAGACGGCGAGGTGGCTGTGTGCGGCCTCGAGATCGCAGCCACAGTCCGTGTCCGCGTCTCCGTCGTACCCGGTCGCCCCCTCCCGCTGCCGTTTCTGGTCACCGACAGCGCCGTCACGGCACTGGCGTCACGCGACGCGCTGTCCGCGGCCGTGACAGAGGCGACCCGGATGATGCGCGATTGGCTCGCTGAGCACTCCCCGCTCGACGCGACCGATGCCCTCATGCTCCTCTCCCTGGTCGGTGACCTGCGGATCTGTCAGATCGTCGACCCGATGGTCACGGCGCGCATGGAACTGCGCCGGGACGCGGTCGAGGCCTACGCCCTGCCGTTGCCCTGACGGGACGCCGCCCGGCGACGCCGTCGAGCCTGGGCCAGAAGGTCCAGATCGATCAGGGCATGTCGCCGGGCAAGCACCCCGGCCTGCTCGGCCCGCCCCGAACGGATGAGAGCGACGATCTGCTCATGGTCGGACAGCGCCCGCGCCTCCATCTCGGGCTGATCCTCCGGCTCACCCCACACATGCTGAGGTGCCCCTGTGGAGATCCGGCTCTCGAGACGTGCGAGGAGCTCGCTCAAGCGCGGGAGGTGAGCGGCGTCGCAGATCGCGGCATGGAGAGCACGGTCCGCCTCCTGCCGAGGCATGCCCGTGTCCGCCCGCCGGAACTGCTCGAGCCGCTCCTCGAGCTCGACGACGTCCGCCGATGTCCGCCGCTCGGCCGCCGCCCTGACGACCGTCTCCTGGAGTCGGCTCGCCGTGTCGACGAGTTCGACGATCTCGTGCCAGCGATGGTCGAGCGTCCTCCCGGTGGCTTCGTGCGCCGCACGTCCGGTCCGGCCGGTCACGAAGGAGCCGCCTCCCCGCCCGCGCCGAGTGCTCACGAGCCCCTCTTCGGCGAGGCGACCGATCGCCTCGCGCACCGTCGATCGCGAGACGCCCAGCACCGCGGCGAGATCCCTCTCCGCGGGGAGCTTCGAGCCGGGCAGGTACTCACCGACGTCAATGGCTGTCAGCAGACGGTCGACGACCGCATCGACTTTGGAGTCCATACGCCTCAGGGGCCCGCCGAAGGGGAGCAGGGCGCCTGCTGGCCCCGGGGCTTCTGGACCGTCGGTCACCTCCTGATCGACATGCAGGACCGTCCGGTCGATGCCGGGCCCAGGAGCGCGAGAGGGGGTCATGCGATCACGATACGGTCTCACTCCTCAACAAAGGTTTGCCGCTCAGTCCTTTATGGGGTCAGACTCCCGCCAAGATCCCGCACCGCAGCCGAGCCGCGGGAGCAGTACGGCAAGGAGCCCGTCATGGCGACCGTCACCGACACCTCAGTCCCCTTCGCCTCGGGAGGCACATAGGTCCGCCTCACCCGGCCCGATGCTCCGCTCGACGGTGCACTCCCCCTGGTCGTCCTCCACGGAGGGCCCGGATTCGCGCACGACTATCTGCGCTCCCTCGCCGACCTCGCCGACCTCACCGGGCGTACCGTCGTCCACTACGACCAGTACGGATGCGGCCGTTCTACTCACAGTCCCGAGGCGCCCGCCGGGTTCTGGACGCCGCAGCTGTTCGTCGACGAGTACGCTGCCGTGGTCTCCGAGCTCGAGCTCTGAGACCACCACCTCCTGGGGCAGTCCTGGGGCGGCATGCTCGGCGCCGAGATCGCCGTGCGCCGCCCTGCCGGTCTCGCATCCCTGGCGATCTGCAACTCGCCGGCGGCGATGCCCTTGTGGTCCGAGGCCGCCGACGCGCTCCGCGCGCAGCTGCCCGGCGAGATCAGAGACGCGCTTGAGCGCCACGAGGCGGACGGCACGTACGACGACCCCGAGTACATCGCCGCCGCCCACGAGTACGACCGTCGCCACGTGGTGCGCCTGCCGGAGATGCCACAGGACTATGTCGACTCCGTTGCGCAGATGGAGGCGGATCCGACCGTGTACCACACGATGAACGGCCCCAACGAGTTCCACGTCATCGGTTCGCTGAGGGACTGGACCGTCGTCGACCGCCTCGATCGCATTGCCGTTCCGACGCTCGTGCTCGCGGGCGAGTTCGACGAGGCGCAGCCGATCGTCTGGCGCCCTTTCGTCGAGCGGATCCCCGATGTCCGCGAGGCCGTCGTCCCCGATGCGAGCCACTGCACCCATCTCGAGAAGCCGGAGGAGTTCCTCGGCATCATCGCCGGTTTCCTCGCGGAGAACGATCGCTCGTGAGTCCCGCTCCCCTCCGGCCGATGCCGGGCCAGGAGGGAGGCCGCGCCCACCGGTGCTGTCCATCGCATGCCCTGCTGTCCGTCCCTCCCCCGAATCCGAAAGAGGCCCCTGTCATGCCCTCTACCCCCACCAGCCCGCCGGGCCATCACCTCACGCCTGAGGAGCAGCTCCATCGTTTCGGTTACGAGCAGGAGCTCTCCCGCTCCGTCTCGACTCCCGACCTTCTCATCTACGGTCTCGTGTTCATGGTCCCGATCGCGCCCTGGGCGATTTCGGCTCCGTCTACAACGAGGCCCACGGGATGGTGCCGCTCGTCTACCTCATCGGGCTCATCGCGATGATCTTCACCGCTCTGTCCTACGCGCAGATGTCGCAGGCGTTCCCCCTCGCAGGTGGCGTCTTTGCCTACGTGGGCCGCGGAATCCATGAGAACCTCGGCTTTCTCGCCGGGTGGCTCATGCTCCTGGACTATCTCTTGATCCCGACCCTGCTCTACGTGATGGCCGCAGAATCGATGATCGGGATCTTCCCCGGCACGCCCCGCATCCTCTGGGGTCTGCTGTTCGTCGCGATCAACGTCGCGATCAACCTGCTGGGCGTCACCTCGCTCAAGCTCATGAACAGGCTCTTCCTGGTCATGGAGCTCGCCTTCGTCGCGGTCTTCGCGATCATCGCCGTCGTCGCTCTCTCCGGCGGAACGCTCCCGAGGGCGGGGTGGTCGATCGAGCCGTTGTGGAACCCGTCGGTCATGACCCCTCCTCTCATCGCGGCCGCGCTCTCGATCGCGGTGCTCTCGTTCCTGGGTTTCGACGGCATCTCGACGATGGCCGAAGAATCCACCGGCGGTTCCCGCTCGGCGGGACGTGCCATGGTCCTGAGCCTGGTCATCGTGGCCATCCTGTTCATCGGCCAGACCTGGCTCGCCGCCATGCTCGCCGGGCCCTTCCACCCGATTCCCGAGGACAAGGTCGGCAACGCGTTCTTCGACATCGTCCGCTCGATCTCATCGACCGGCCTGGTCAACGCGTTCTTCGTCTGCAACATCCTCGCGGTCGGCATCGCCAACGCCATGGCCGCTCAGGCTGCCACGTCGCGACTCCTGTTCTCGATGGCGCGCGATCGCCAGCTCCCAGGCTTCCTGCGCCACATCAACTCGCACAAGGTCCCGTCGAACGCGATCCTCCTCGTGGGGGCCCTGTCCGCGATCCTGGTCTCGTTCTTCGTCGGGCACATCGGCGCGATGAGCTCGATGGTCAACTTCGGGGCGCTCACCGCCTTCTGCCTACTCCACATATCGGTGCTCTGGTACTACCTGCGCAGCCGTCGATCGCGCCGATGGATCGCCCACCTGGTGCTGCCTCTGATCGGATTCCTGATCATCTTCTACGTGCTCATCAACGCGGGGACGGAAGCACAGATCGCCGGCGCGATCTGGCTCGCCCTCGGGGCTGGCGTCTTCGTCTTCAACAAGGTGACCGGGCGCGGAATCCATCTGACCGGTGACGCAGGCGGACTCGACGAGCCGGCGATCTGATCACGGACAGCATTCCGGCGCCGCTCCTGGCGAATGCGACCAGGAGGTGCGCCCGCGCCCTGCACAGAGACGAGCGGTCGCCCTCTTGAGGGCGACCGCTCGTCATGTCGCGATCCGGATCAGATGACCCCGCTGGACCCGAGCAGCGCCCCGACCGCGTAGGTGACGACGAGGGCCAGGGCCCCGCCGACGACCACGCGCACGGCGGCGCGCATCTTGGAGCCGCCGCCGATGGCCGCGGAGATGGTCCCCGTCAGGGCCAGGGCCACGAGGGTGGCGACTCCGGCGACGATGACGCGGAGGTCCGCCGGCGGGAGGCAGATCGCGATGACCGGCAGGACCGAGCCGAGCAGGAACGCGATGGCGGAGGCGAAGGCCGCGTGCCAAGGGCTGACGATCTCGTCGTCCTCGACGATCTTCCCGGCCTCGCGGCGGGCGATGAGGGCATCCCGCTGACTGGAGACGGAGACGTACTCGCCGAGCGCCATGGAGACGGCACCGCCGACGACCGCCGCGGCGCCCGCGGTGAGGATGGGGCCGAGCTCACGGGTGGCGCCGGCGACGCCGACGACGACCGCCGCGACGGAGACGATGCCGTCGTTGGCGCCCAGCACTCCGGCGCGCAGCCAGTTCAGTCGGCTCGCGAGCGACCCCTCCTCACCGTCCTCGGCAGCGGACGCAGCGGCGGGATCGGCGGCCGCAACGGCGGGATCGGCGGCCGGAGCGGTGAGGTCGGCGGCATCGTCGGGGGCGACGGGCAGTTCGGGGGCGACAGCGTTCATGGGGCGCTCCCGCGGCGTCGGGACCGCACGCGGCTCCGACGCGCTCCCGGCGAGGTGCTCGGGGGCGGCGGGGCGGGCGGTCTGCACGGTGGTCATGACGCCATGGAACATTCTCCGCGGCGATCCCGCCAGCAAGGAAAGGCGGTCCTCACCTGCATAAACACAGGGTAGCCTCACCTTGCTAACGCGGCATCAGCGGCGGCGCGGACTCGGGAGAGTCCCGCACCGATCGCCGCGCCGCGCCCCTCAGACGCGGATCGTGCCGCGCTCCAGCACGCGCACGCTCCCGCCGACCCACAGGGCGCCGTCGTCGTCCCGGTCGATCCTCACCACGCCGTCGCGCCCCACCCGGGTGCCCTGGTGCGCGGTGAACGGGGTCTGGACGAGATCGCGGTCGAGCATCCACTGCGCGAGTCCGGCGTTGAGGCTGCCCGTGACGGGGTCCTCGTAGCCGGCGGCGACGAAGGCCCGCACCTCGTAGGCGTGCTCGGAGCCGGGCGGGCAGGCGCCGACCACGGCGACCTTCGCCCCGGGCATCGCCTGGTAGTCGGGCTCGACGGCGAGCACGGCCTCCGCCGACCCCAGGTCGAGCACGCACCAGCCCGGCCCGTTGTCGACCCAGCCGTGGGCCTGGACATCCAGCAGGGTGAGCCCCAGGGACGCCGCGTACCCGTACATCTCACGCGTCTCGAGCGGACCGGTGCGCACGAGCGGAGGGGCGGCGAAGGCGAGGACCTCGGCCCGGCCATCCGAGGCACCTCCCATCGGACCATCCGCCAGACCATCCGTCCGGCCACCTGCCAGGCCGCCCGCCGCGCCACCCGCCGCCGAAACCCCGCCCGTCGCCTCCGCACCGTCGCGCCGCACCCGCACGAGCCCGGCCCCGCACTCCTGGACCACGTCGGCCCCCGAGATCGGACCCCCGGCATCCAGCCAGGCCGCGGCGGCACCGAGCGTCGGGTGCCCCGCGAACGGCAGCTCGGTGTGCGGCGTGAGGATCCGGGCGCGGTAGTCGGCGCCGGGATCGGTCGCAGGGAGGATGAACACCGTCTCCGACAGATTCGTCCAGGCGGCGACGGCCTGCATGTCCGCATCGCTCATCCCGCTCGCGTCGAGGACGACGGCCACCGGGTTGCCGCGGAAGGGGGCGGCGCCGAACACGTCGACCTGGGCAAAGGCGCGGGAGCGAGGAGTCATCGGGCCATCGTCGCACCTCACCCAGGTCCGATGCCGGTTTCCTCCCGACACTTCCGGTTCACGAGCCGGACGCCTCCGCCCACCCGGTACCCTGCATGCCACACTGGGGATCCTTGGTGAGCCGGGAAGACTGGTCGGCACGTCATCGGGCCGTCCGCCCGATGCGCCCTGGAGCCCACCCTGCCCCAGCGCGACGACGCATCACCGAGGAGACACGATGACCTTCCCCGCCTGGAGCATCGCCCCGTTCGTCCTCATGCTCGCGGCGATCGCCATCGCCCCGCTCGTCCCCGCGCTCGCGCACCGCTGGGAGCGGCCCCGCAACCAGCTGCTGTACGCCCTCGCGCTGGGCCTGCCCGTCGCGATCGGCGTCATCGCCGCAGGCCAGGGCCTTCTCGTCACCCACGCCGTCGTCGAGTACCTGCAGTTCATCATCCTGCTGCTGACCCTGTTCGTGGTCTCCGGCGGGATCTTCCTGCGCGGCGATATCGCCGCCACGCCCCGCACCAACACGATCTTCCTGGCCGTCGGCGGCGTCCTCGCGAGCTTCATCGGCACCACCGGTGCCGCGATGCTGCTGGTGCGCCCGCTGCTGAACACGAACTCCGAGCGCAAGCACGTCGCCCACACGATCGTCTTCACGATCTTCGTCGTCGCCAACTGCGGCGGCCTCCTGACCCCGCTCGGCGACCCGCCGCTGTTCCTCGGGATGCTGCGCGGTGTGCCCTTCGAGTGGACGTTCACGCTGTGGCCCGAGTGGCTGTTCGTCAACGCGATGCTGCTCATCACGTACTACGCGCTCGACCGCCGCCTCGTGGCGCGCGAGGCCCCCGAGGACGTCGAGATCGACCGCACGAACATCGTCCCGCTGAGGCTCGTGGGCATCCCCTCGGTGCTGTGCTTCGTCGCCGTGATCCTCACCGTCGCGTTCGTCCCCTCCGTCGACGCGACGATCCTCGCCCACGGGCATGCCCACGGGATGGAGCTGGTGCCCTGGCGCGAGCTGCTCATGCTCGCGATCGCCGCGGTCTCCTACGTCATCGGCGACAAGCGGATCCGCTTCGAGGAGAACGCCTTCGAGTGGGCACCGATCCTCGAGGTCGCCGCCCTGTTCGTCGGCATCTTCCTCACGATGATCCCCGCGCTCGAGGTGCTGCGGAACCTGGCCCCCCGCCTCCCGCTCAACGAGATCACGCTGTTCATCTTCACGGGCGGCCTCTCCTCCGTGCTCGACAACGCCCCCACGTACGCAACGTTCTTCGAGATGGCGTCGCAGATGCCCGGCGCCCCGCGCGTGGCGGGCGTCCCCGAGACGATGCTGGTGTCGATCTCCCTGGGCGCCGTGTTCTGCGGCGCCCTCACCTACATCGGCAACGGCCCGAACTTCATGGTCAAGTCCGTCGCCGAGTCCCACGGCGTGATCATGCCCAGCTTCGGCGGCTACGTGTCCCGCGCCCTCTTCAACCTGGCCCCGAACCTGCTGGCGATGCTGCTGCTGTTCATCGCCCAACCCTGGTGGGCCAAGGCCCTGGGCGCCGTCCTGACTGTCGCGATGCTCATCCGCGCCGTCGTCCTGGCCCGTTCGGGGCACCACACCGCTCCGTACGAGCATGAGCGCGCCGGCATCCGCGCGGCCGCCCACGGCCCCGAGCCCGACGGGCCCAAGCACACCGGCGCGATCCGCGTCGTCGATCCTGGCGACGACGTGCCGGGGGGCCTCGCCGATGACGGCCTGGCCGATGAACGGCCCGGCGCCGAGGGCCCGGCACCTGCTGCCGCGCACGCAGCGCAGGCCGGCACCCCGTCCGACGACGCCCTGCCCGCCGCATCCACGACCGCGTCCGAGAACCACCACACCGCCGACCTGGACCCCGGAAGCGGGGTCCCGGAGAGGACCGCATGACAGGCACCCGCCACCCGCATCTCCCCAGCGACCCCGCCCGCGCCCGCATCGTCCTGGCGCGCGGCACCTACCGCGAGTACAGCCGCATCGAACGCATCATCACCGCCGAGTCCACCGGCGGCCTGATCCTCCTCATCGCCACCGTGGCCGCCCTGGTGCTGGCCAACTCCCCCGCCTCCGGCGCCTACACGGCCCTGCGCGACGCCCATCTGGGCGGCGACCTCGGGCCCCTGCATCTGAACCTCACGATCGGGCACTGGGCGGCCGACGGTCTCCTGGCGATCTTCTTCTTCCTCGCCGGCCTCGAGCTCAAGAAGGAGTTCGTGGTCGGCGACCTGCGCGATCCCGGCCGGGCACTCGTGCCCGTCGTCGCCGCCGCCGGCGGTGTGGCCGTCCCGGCGCTGATCTTCACCGCGATCAATCTGATGGGCCCGCCCGGAGCTCTGCAGGGCTGGGCTATCCCGGCCGCGACCGACATCGCCTTCGCCGTCGCCCTGCTGGCGGTGCTCGCCAAGAACCTGCCCTCGGCCCTGCGGACGTTCCTGCTCACCCTCGCGATCGTGGACGACCTCATCGCGATCCTCATCATCGCGGTCTTCTACACCGCCGACCTGCAGCTGCTGTGGCTGGGCGTGGCCGTCGTGCCGATCGTCCTGTTCCGTGTGCTCGCCACACGCGCGGAGTCGCTGTTCAAGATCTCGCTCGCGGCGGCCTGGTTCCTGCTGCTGCCGCTCGGCGTCGTCACGTGGGCGCTGTTCTACAACTCGGGCATCCACGCGACCATCGCCGGCGTGGTCCTCGCGTTCATGGTGCCGGTCCGGGTCCGCTCGCGCCTCGCACCCGACTACTCCCTCGCCGACACCTTCGAGCACCGCTTCCGGCCGCTGTCGACGGGCTTCGCCGTGCCCGTGTTCGCGTTCTTCTCCGCCGGCGTGACCGTGGGCGGGATCAGCGGGCTCCTCGAGGCCTGGCAGTCGACGGTGGCGCTGGGGATCATCGCGGGCCTCGTGGGCGGCAAGATCCTCGGGATCATGGGCTCGACGTTCCTCGTCACCCGTCTGCGCCGCGCGAACCTCGACCCGGACATCCGCTGGATCGACCTGCTGGGCGTGGCCGGGGTCGCCGGGATCGGCTTCACCGTGTCGCTGCTGGTCACCGAGCTGAGCTTCGCCGTCGAGGACCCGATGCACGACCAGGCGAAGATCGGCGTGCTGACCGCGTCCGTGCTGGCGGGCGTCGTGGGCGCCGCGATCCTCGTGCCGCGCTCGCGCCACTACGCGCAGATCGCCCAGGCCGAGAAGGTCGACGCCGACGCCGACGGCATCCCCGACGCGTTCGCGGAGGAGTGGGAGGACTGACGGCGCGCACGGCGGACGGCGGACGGCGGACGGCGGACGGCGCACGGCGGACGGCGGCCAGCGGCCAGCGGCCAGCGGCAGCCTGCCCCGCCTCGATCGCTCCCTCCAGGGGCCGTGGGAAGCAGTGCACGTATACGCGCAGTCAGGCCCATATACGGCCTCTGTGCGCGTATTCGTGCACAGCTTCCCATCCGGCACCGGGGCTTCTCCACCGCCCCTGCACGAACCGGCAGCCATGCACGCGGACGGCCCCTCTGCGAAGGCCGTCTGCTTGCATAGCTGCCGGTTCAGTCAGCAGATCCGCGGCATCGGCCGCGGCCCGCATTAGGCGGGCCCGCATCAATCGGCAGGGCCCGGCCCGCATCCGTCGGGAGCGCCGCTGCCCGCACCAGTCGGCAGGGCCCCGGCGCCGAGCGTCAGATGCGCGGCGGCACGAAGCTCTTGGGCTTGACGCAGACCACGGGGCACGGGGCCTCCATGATCACGCGCTGCGACGTGGAGCCCAGCAGGATCTTCCCGATGGGCGTGCGCTTGCGGATGCCGAGGACCACGAGGTCCACCTCACCGCTCTCGGCGGCGCGGAGGATGTCGTCGGCCGGGTCGTCGCGGCGCGGGACCACCTGCAGGCGGTACTCGACACCGGTCTCGTCGAGGCGCTCCGTCAGCGGGCGCTTGTCGGCGACCGAGTCGCCCTTGCGGGCGTCGAGACCGGTCTCGGAGGCGAGGACCAGCAGCGTGGCGCCGCACTCACGAGCGGTGTCGACCGCGAACTCGAAGGCGGCCTCACTGGTGGCGCTGGGGACGTAGGCGAGAAGGATCTGCATCGGTTCTCCTGGAGGGGGAGTCAGGGGCGGGCGATGTGCGGGACTGCGGAACTTGCGGGAGCGGGGTGCGGCGACGGTGCTGCGGTCCGCAGCCGCGGCGGGCGGCTGCGGGGTGTCGCTCATGACGTTAGTGCAGGTGCGGGACCGTCCGCGGCGCGCCCGGGGGCACCGGGCGCGCCGCGGAGGGTCAGACGTCCTCGCGGCCGATGTCCTCGGGGTGGTGGAACCGCGTGCGGCGGGCGCGCACGGCGCCGTTGTAGATGAACGTGACGATGTACAGCAGCAGACCGATGCCCAGCATGCCGCCGGCGATCGCGTAGTTCTCCATCGGCTGGGCCAGGGGCGTGATGAGCGCGAACGAGGTGATCGCGCCGATCACGGCCATCACGATCGGGGTGCGGAAGTGGCCGGGCTGGCCCGGGTCCTTGCGCAGTACGATCACGGCGATGTTGACCAGGCCGAACACGGCCAGCAGCAGGGCGGTGGTGCCGCCGAGCGCCTTGATGGTCGACTCCGGCAGGGCGTAGCGGACGGTGAGCACGAGAGCCACGGCCAGCAGGGTCGAGAAGAGGATGCCGGCCAGCGGGGTCCTGCGGGAGCGCAGGACGCCGCCGAGGAAGCCGGGGAGAACGCCCTGCTTCGCCATGCCGTACAGCAGGCGCGAGGCCATCATCATGTTGATGAGCACGGTGTTGGCGACCGCGAAGATCGAGATGAAGGCGAAGACGGTGTCGATCGGGAAGCCCGGTGCACCGTGCTGGACGACGGAGAGCAGCGGGGTCGTGGCCTCGGTGAGCTCGCCGATCGGGACGATGGCGACGGCCGTGATGGACACGAGGACGTAGACGACGCCGGTGAACGACAGACCGCCCAGCAGCATCTTCGGGAAGTTCTTGACGGGGTCGACGGTCTCCTCGGCCATGTTGACCGAGTCCTCGAAGCCGACCATCGAGAAGAACGCGAGGGCGGTCGCGCCGATGACGGCCATGAACAGGCTCTTGTCCTCCGAGGTCTCGAAGATGAGCACGCGCGAGAAGTCGGCGTCACCGCGGGCGATCGCGAAGAAGCCGATGACCAGCACGAGCGCGAGACCGGACAGCTCGATGAGGGTGAGCACGACGTTGAGCTTCACGGACTCCGAGACGCCCAACATGTTGATGCAGGCGACGAGGCCGATGAACACGAGCGCGATGGCGGTGGCGACCGGCATCGAGGCGTCACCCATCGACTCGTCCAGCTTGAAGGCCTTGAGCACGTTCTCCGCGAGGAAGATCGCGGAGTTCGCGGCCGAGGTGATGCCGGAGGAGAGCACGGCGAAGGTGACCATGAAGGTCAGGAAGTGGATGCCGAAGGCCTTGTGGATGTACAGGGCCGCACCGGCCGCCTGCGGGTACTTCGTGACCATCTCGACGTAGGAGAAGGCGGTCACGAGGGCGACGGCGAACGCGATGATGATCGGCAGCCAGCCGGCGCCGCCGACCTCGCCGGCGACCTTGCCGGTCAGGGCGTAGACGCCGGTGCCGAGGATGTCTCCGACGATGAACAGCAGCAGCAGCTTGGGCGTGATCGCCTGCTTGAGCTCCGACCCGCCGTGCTGGCCGTCGGCGGCAGGGGCGGCGGAGCCGTCCGTCGTGGACGGCGATGAGTCGTGGTGGTTCTCGGTCATGTGCGACTCCTGCGGGGAGAGGAGGGCCGCGACGCAGCGAGCCGGTCGCGGTCGGTCCGGAGGCGGACCTGGTGCGGGACTGCGGGCGCTGCGCCGAGTGCAGGGCCTCGCACGAGCGGCGCGGAGCCGCCCGAGGGATGACCGTCCCGTGGCCGGGCGCGGTGAGTGGACCCTACCAGGGTGCTCCCAGGGAGCACGTCGGCGGTGCGGGACCGTGACCATGCCGTGACCGGCCGCGTCCGGATGATCGTGACGGACGACGCATTCCCCGCGAAGCGACGGCCGGGGTCGGAGGCCGACATCGGCGACCGGAGCGGACGGCCGGGACCAACGGCTGGGTGCGGCGCGTGCGGACCGCTGCGAGCTCAGGCCGCAGCCTGCTCCTCTCCCCCGTCGCGCCGGACACCGAGGCCCTCGCGCGGGGTCAGCACCCACAGCCGCGAGGCGTCCGAGGTGATCGCCATGACCCCGAGCACGGAGATCGCCGCGAGGGCGAGGGCGCTGTGCTCCGTCCCCGAGGCGAGCTCCGTCGACGCGCTCGCCAGGCGCACGGCGGCGTCGGCGGTGAACAGGATCATGAGGCCCAGACGGCACCAGCTGTGGCGCCGCAGCACGCCGATGAACAGGCCGATCCCGACCAGCGCCACGAGCGTGGAGGGCAGCGGATCCGCCTCCGACGGGACGACCGCGACGGCGGCCGACAGCAGCTCGCCGATGCCGCGGCCCATGCCCCAGACGATCCACTGGATCGCCACGAGCAGGCTCTGGGCCGCGACGATCGCGCCGGCGAGCAGGACGGTCGGCGGCGGGAGGTGGTGGTCGCTGGCGTGGTCGACGGCCGATTGGACGTCGACGACCACCTGCTGGACCTGACCGCCGAGCTCGGCCCGGTGGACCCCGCTGCCCACGCGAGCGGGCGCCCGGGTGACGCGGCGCAGCTGGTCGGAGGCGCGACGGTGCTCGAGCGCCCGGGACCTCAGGACCGAGACGCCGGTGGGGCGGTGGCGCGGGAGCATCATCGCGGTGGCCCCGTCGGACCGCTCGCGCGCCCCGTCGAGGTCGATGACGGGGAGGTCGCCGTCGGTGCGCAGGCGGTCGCCCTGCCCGTTGCGGTGGTGGTAGGCAGTGGAGAAGTCCTCGATCACGCCCACGCGCAGGGCCGGGTCGGCGTAGCGGAGGGTGTCGACGATGTAGTCGCGCTCGACGTCGATGTCCTCGTCGATCCGGTGCGTGATCTGGAACGTGAACAGGGAGAAGCCGACGCCGCGGTCGTAGGTGCCGGCGGCCAGCCAGTCCACGCGCTCGCCCCCGGGGAGGCGGAAGTCCTCGGGCATGCGCCAGAACCGCACGTGGTGGCGCTTGGCGGTGGTGCCGCCCACCTCCTGCTGGTAGGCGAAGTCGTGGCGGCGGTCCATGAGGTACAGGTCCGACATCGGCGCGGCCGCGTAGGAGCGGCGCAGCAGGGTCGCGACGACCATCCGCCAGGCGGAGCCGAGGGTGCGCTCGTCGGCCAGGGTCCAGCCGGCGCGGCGCATCGCGACGTGGAGGTCCTCCTCCTCGCCGTCGAGGGCTACGTTCAGCGGATCCGAGAGGACGCCCGCGGAGGTGCGGGTGCGGCCGATGAAGTAGTCGGGCAGGTACATCACCGTGAGCACCTGGTGCAGGCGCGGCAGCGTGACGTAGGTGAACACGAGCCAGAAGGCGACGAGGTAGACCAGGCGGGCGGGCTGCAGGGAGGCGCCCTCGCGCAGGTAGAGGGCGGCGAGCCACAGCGACAGCAGCACGCCGATCACGACGAAGACGGCGCTGACCGCCTGGAGAGGGCCGATGCCCAGGCCTCCCGCGCCGGGCAGCGCCGGGTGCTCGTAGACCGGCGGGCGCGAGGGCACGGGGCGCGTGATCGGCCGCAGTCTCCTCGATCGCTCCACGCGGCGATCGTAGCGACCGCCCCTGGGGGGCGATGGACTGCCGGTGGCGGGCGGCGTTCGCGGGCGCACGTTCGGCGGGGCCCGCCCCTGCGGTGCCGCGCCGGGCCCGCCGATGTCAGAACGTCGTCTGCTGCTTCTTGGAGAGCGTGAAGCCGTGCCCGGTGCGCTGGTTCCAGCAGGTCATGCCCGACTTCGCCGAGGTGCACGCCATATCGCCCTGGACGGCGGAGGATCCGTACTCGAGCTTCGTGCCGCCCGCGGGGCGCGGGGATCCGCAGTCGAGGGCGGGCGCGCCATCGGCGACGGCGATCGTGTAGCTCTGCCCCGCGGGGCAGGACTCGCCCGAGGGCGTGTACTCGATGACGGTGCAGCCCACGGTCCCGTTCTCGAGAGTGCAGACGATGTTGTCGGACGGGGACTGGATCTGCGTGAGCTCCTGGGCGTCCGCGGGCGCGGGCTTCACGAGCGCCTGCGTGGACGCGGACGTCGTCGACGGCGAGGCCGACTCCGATCCCGAGCTCGTCTCCTCGGGGGCGGCGGACTCGCTCGCCGAGGCGCTCGGGTCCGCCTGCGGAGTGTCGTCGCGGCTGAGCAGGAGCCCGCCTCCCAGGACGGCGAGGGCCAGCAGGAACGCCGCGACGAGGCATCCGATCGCGATCATCAGGCCGCCGCGGCCGCGGTGGGACGAGCCGGTGTCGGCGGTACCCATCTCGGCGAGCCCGGGGGCAGGGGCGGGGGTGCCGTAGCCAGCGGGAGACGGTGCCGTGCTGTACCCCGCGGGAGACGCCGCCGCCGGGAATCCGGTCGACGCGGCCATCGGGGCGGCGGCCGCGGGGGCGGCGGCCGCGGGGGTGCCGTAGCCGGCGGGCGAGGGAGTCGTGCCGTAGCCGGTCGGGGACGCGATGGTCCCGTACGCCTCGACGGGCTCGTCATCGGCCGCTGCGGTCGGGATCGAGTCGAGGTAGCCGGTCACCCGCGGCAGCGGCGGGACGTCGGCCGGCGTCGTGTCGGGCTCGGGCGCGACGGCCGACGCCGAGGACCCGGCGATCGGCGCGTCGACCGGGGCGAAGACCTCGGTGGGGGCATCGGCGTCCGCGGCCATGCCGACGGTGCTGCGGGGCGCGGCCTCGACGGGGGCGATCCGTGTCGCATCGTCGTCCACGGCCGCCACGGCCCGCGTCGGCTCGTCGTCCGGCTCACTCCTCGGCGAACCGTCCGGACCGACCGCCGCGATCGCCCGGGTGGGCTCGTCGTCCGGCGCCAGCGGTGCCATCGCCTGCGTGGACTCGTCGGCGACGGGGTCCATCGGATCGGTCGCGGTGTCCTCGTCGCGGTCCCCCAGCACCGGCGCGAGGATCGACCAGGCGTCGTCCTCACCCGTCGCCGCAGGATCCGACGCCGCATGATCGGGCGCTCGACCCTCTGAGGCGTCATCCGTCGGCGCGGGGTCGGCATCTGCCGGAGGCGGGGGCGGCGTCCCCCAGGACGGCGCGGGAGGCTCATCGGCCTCGGCGCCGGTCGGCGCAGGGCCGGCCGACGCCTCCCCAGCGGACGGAGCGGCGTCGCCGCCACCAGCTCCCGCGTCCGTACCCGCCCCGGCATCCTTCTGCGCTGCCGCGTAGACCTCGGCCGCGGCCGGGTTGCTCGCCAGGATCCGCTCGCGCGTCTCGGGCGGGCAGGCGGCGTTGGCGACGACGAGCGACTGCAGCTGCGGGAAGCGCTCGGCGAGCTCGGCCAGGCGCTCGGGCGCGGTCGCATCGTCGAGGGCTTCGACGGCCTCGGGAGGCAGGGGCATGGGGACTCCAGACGGTTCGGGCACGCGGCCCTGGTCGGTGAACGGGGCCGATGCTAGGGGACTGAGCGTCCCGGAAACGTCGGCTCCAGCGCAAGGGCGGGTCAAATGCCCAGGTCAGTCGCCGACGATCCGATCGGCCGCGTACGGGACACCCCTCCCCCGCTCAGCGCCCCGGCGGGCGGACGAAGGGGAAGGCCAGCACCTCGCGGATCGTGGTGTCGGTCAGCAGCATGACCAGGCGATCCAGGCCGATGCCCAGGCCACCGGCCGGGGGCATCCCGTTCTCGAGCGCGAGCAGGAAGTCCTCGTCGATCTGCATCGCCTCGGCGTCGCCGGCGGCGGCCTTGAGCGACTGCTCGGTGAGGCGACGGCGCTGCTCGAGAGGGTCGGCGAGCTCGGAGTAGGCGGTGCCGATCTCCATCCCGCAGATCACCAGGTCCCACCGCTCCACGAGCCCCGGCTTGGAGCGGTGCGGGCCCGTGAGCGGGGACGTCTCCGCGGGGAAGTCCGTGTAGAACGTCGGCTGGATGGTGCGGGCCTCCACGAGCTCGGCGTACAGCTCCTCGAGGATCGCACCCGGGCCCATGTCGTCGCGCACGTGGACCTCGTGCTCGCGGGCCAGGGCCAGAAGCGTGTCCAGATCGGTGCTCAGGTCCACGTCCCGACCGAGCGCCTGCGAGAGCGCCTCGCACATCGGCACCACGGGCCAGGGCGCCGAGACGTCCACCAGCAGCTGCTGGAGGCGCTGCGCGGGGTCCTCCGGGAGCTCGTCCGGGGTGCGTCCGCGCAGGTCGATGCCGGTGCGCACATCGTGCAGCGGCAGCACCTCGGCCCCGTAGAGGGCGCGGGCGGCGGCCTTGATCATGCTCTCTGTCAGGCGCCGCATCCCGTGGTAGTCGCTGTAGGGCTCATAGGCCTCGATGACCGTGAACTCCGGGTTGTGGGTCTGATCGGCGCCCTCGTTGCGGAAGTTCCGTCCGATCTCGAACACGGGCCCCATGCCTCCCACCAGCAGGCGCTTGAGGGCGAGCTCGGGGGCGATGCGCAGCGTCAGATCCGTCGAGTACGCGTTGATGCGGGTGCGGAAGGGCCGCGCGCTCGCCCCGCCATGCACGGTCTGCAGCATCGGCGTCTCGACCTCGGTGAACCCCGCCGCCTGCACGTGCTCGCGCACCGCGCGGATCACGACGGAGCGGGCGCGCAGCAGGCCCAGGGCACGGGGGTGGACGATCAGGTCGGTCGCGCGGCGGCGCAGGCGCGCCTCCGGGTCCTCGAAGGCGTCGAACGGGATGGGCTGCAACGACTTCGACGCCATGCGCCAGGCGGTCACGATGAGCGACGGGGTGCCGGAGCGGGACAGACCCGCGCGGCCCTCGAGCTCGACGATGTCGCCGGTGTCCGCGCAGGCGCGGAACAGGTTCACCTGCTCGCGCGGCATCGCGGAGCGGGAGATCACGGCCTGCAGGGAGGCGGGCCCTTCGACGATCTGGGCGAAGCAGACGCCGCCGAAGTCCCGGATCCTCCGGACGCGACCGGCCACCCGCCAGATCGTCGCGGGACGGGCCGCGGGGTTCATCGCCGTGCCCTCGGTGCCCGCGGCGGCGACCGCGGCCGCGACCTCGGCGAACGGCTGCGGCGGCCGCAGGCCGGTCGGGTAGGGCTCCATGCCGCCGTCGCGCAGCATCTGCATATGGCGCACCCGGTGGCGGGACTGGTCGCTGCGGCGCGGCGCGAGGTCCGCGGCCTCGACGCGACGGGCGTCGATCCGGGCGACGGCCTCGAGCTGCTCGGGCGTGAGGGCGTCCAGGAGCTCGTCCCGGCGCACGCCCCAGGTGGGGGCGAACCCCTCGAGGACGGCGGCGCCGAGGGCGGCGCGCGGGAGGCTGAGGACGGAGTCGACGAGCAGGTAGCGGGTTACCCACGCGGGACGGTACTTCTCGTTGGAGCGGTAGAGGCGCTCGAGCTGGAAGGAGTCGTCGAAGCGGGTGAGCACGCGCCCGGCGATGCGGGTCAGCGGACCCGCGCCGACCTTCTCGGCGTCGACGAAGACCTGGCGGAACATCGCGAAATTGAGGCTCGCCTGCCGGATCCCGAGGGCGGGGCCGTCGCTCATGAGGGTCGCGACCATGAGCTCGGTGACGCCGCCGGGCGCGGCCGGGTGGCGGCGCATCACGTCCAGGCTCGCACCGTGGCGGCCCCACGGGACGAAGCTCAGCAGGCCCTTCCACTCCCCCGCCTCGTCCTCGGCGACGACCAGCAGGCAGGAGCCGTCGGCGTCGTCGCCCAGGCGGCCGAGGGCCATCGAGAAGCCGCGGTCCTCGCCGTCGCGCCAGGCGTCGGCCAGGCGCACCAGGCGCTCGCGCTCCTCGGCCGTGAGGGACGAGTGGCGCCGCACGCTCGCGGTCAGCCCCGCGGCACGCGCATGGTTCACCTCGCGTCGCACCTTCGTCATCGACGTGCTCGCGAGGTCGAAGCGATCGGCGCGCAGCACGGCCTCGTCACCCATCGGGACCACCAGCATCCCGGCCTGCGCCCACGCGCGCGCGGCGTCCTCGCCCGAGGAGATGACGGCGGGCACCCAGCCGCGGTCGCGGCACATCGCCAGGAACTCCCGCTGGGCGCGGGGCCAGGCGGTGCGGGGGCCGATCGGATCGCCGGAGGCCATGCAGACGCTCCCGGTGACGGCGAAGGCGATCGCGACCGTGCCGTCGGCCGCGAGCAGCACGTCCTTGTCGCGCCGGGTCGCGAAATAGCCCAGGGAGTCGGCCGCGCCGTGGTCGGCCAGCAGGGAGCGCAGCGCGACCTCGCGGTCGCCGTCCCACGCCTCCTCGGAGCGCGCGGAGCGGAACAGGAGCACGGCGGCACCGAGGATCGCCGCGCCCAGGATCACGCTCGCGATGAGGGGGATCCACCCGGGGACATCGGCCAGGCGGAGGGGCCCTGCCACCCCCAGGACCCGCAGCATGGCGTGGCGCAGGATCCGCAGGTCCCTGAGGCCGTGGCCGAGGACCGCCACCAGCAGCAGGTGGGTGACCGCGCCGGCGACCACGAAGCCCGTGGCCAGGACGCCGAGCGCCGCGGGCACGGCACCGCGGGCCAGGCGCCCCGGGAACTGCCGGCGCACCCGCACGAGCAGGATGATCGCGAGCACCGCGACCAGGGGGCTGAGCGCATTGCCCGCGATCCCCAGCAGGCGCCGCCAGGGCTCGATGTCCGCCGGGATCCGGTCGGCATGCCGCGTGAGCGCGATGACCACGAGCACGGACCACAGGCCGCCGAGCACCTGGAGGGCGCCGACGATCCACAGGGCGATGCGCTTGCGCCGCAGGAGGGCGCCGGTGACCAGACCCAGCAGCGCGACGGAGACGAACGACGGGAACAGGGGGACGTTCAAGACCGAGAACAGGAACTCGGGGATGGTCAGCCCCGTCGGTCGGCCGATGCGGCCGAAGACGAGGAGCACCACGGCGCTGACCGCCGCGATCGCGTGGATCCACACGAGGGCGAGCGCCCAGGCGTGGTCCCGCGGCCGTGCCGCAGGATCGCTCGCAGCTCGGTCCGTCGCCATGCATCTCCCCCTCGGGTCGCCCCCTGCCCCGGTTCTCCCCGGAAACCGGCACCGGACGCGTCCTTCGCACCCTCGGTGGCCTCATCATCGTAGTGAGGAGCGCCGACGAACGAGGCGCAGCGACGATCGGGGACCGCATGGACAGCCTGCTCGCCCTCACGGGCCCGTTCGGTCCCGACGGGCCGCTCGCGCTGACGGGCCCGGCCATCTGCTGGATCGCGACGGCGCTCGCCCTCGCCAGCCTGGTGGTCGCGGTGGTCGGGGTGCCCCGTCGTCTGCGCGCCCCCTGCACCGGTGCCGTGCGCGCGGCGCTCACGCAGGCCGGAGCGTTCCTGCTGTGCCTCGTGCTGGTGTTCGCGGCGATCGGCGCCTGGATGAACCGGGAGTTCGTCTTCTACGGGGCCTGGGGCGACCTGCTGGGCACGAGCCCCGATGCGGTCTCCGCCGAGACGTTCGGCGGAGCGTCCGAGGCGGATGGGGCGTCCGACGCGGATGGGGCGTCCGATGCGGGTGGCGCATCCGATGCGAACGGGGAGAGCGCGGCGAGCACCCTGCCCACGTCGCCGACCGAGCTGCAGGACCTCGACGCCGCCCGCACGGCCGCCGTCCCCGCCGCTCTGCGCGCACCGCTGCAGGACGCCGAGCTGCCGGGACTGGCGGATGACGATGCCGGGCAGGACGTGACCGTCACGATCCCCGGCCCCGCCTCGGGCATCTCGCGCACGGCGGTCGTGCATCTGCCGCCCGGGTACGTCTCCCATCCGGACCGCCGTTACCCCGTGGTCCTCGCCCTCCACGGGATCCCCGGCAGCCCCGGCGTGTGGGAGCAGGCCTTCCATCTGGGCTCGCTGCTCGACGAGAGGGCGGCGGGCGGTGAGATCGCGCCGACGATCGTCGTGGCCCCCACCACCTATCCCGGGCGCGCCGACACCGAATGCGTCGATGCCGTTGACGGCTCCGCGCTGGATGAGACCTGGCTGTCCCAGGACGTCCCGGCGTGGATCCGCGCGCACCTGCGGACCGTCGAGGACCCGCTGGCCTGGGCGACGATCGGCTACAGTGCCGGCGGCTGGTGCGCCTCGATGCTGTCGGTGCGCCATCCCGAGCTCGCCCGCGCCTCGATCTCGCTGGGCGGCTACTTCACGCCCTCCTACCCGAAGGGCAAGGAGCGCACGCCCATCGGCGATCCGCGCTACGACCTGCCTGCGCTCACAGCGCAGACGCATCCTCCGGTCGCGATGTACTTCTTCGCCGGCGGGAAGGATCCGTACGCCCAGCCCTCGCTCGGGGACATGCAGGCCGCGGTCGCAGCGCCCACGTCCCTCGAGGTGCGCCGCGACGAGACGGGCGGGCACATGATCCTGGGCTGGGTCGAGCAGACGCCCGATGCGCTCGCGTGGCTGGCGCGGACGGCGCCGGGGTTCGGGGGGGGCCTGCCCCTTGTTCGTGGACACGCTGATTCCAGCATTGGCTGGGGAAGCGAGATTATGAACCATGGCCAGAAAGAACTACTCCGAGGAGTTCCGCCGGCAGGCGGTCGACCTGTATGAGTCGACTCCGGGAGCGACGCTCC
>NZ_FWFG01000074.1 GCF_900163655.1 Brachybacterium nesterenkovii | reverse complement strand
CCCCATAGGAACGGGATCTGCGAACGCCTGGGCGGCGGGGACCACGTCGGCTCGCTGTGCCGCATAGACGCGGTCCGAGAGTCGACGTCGTAGCAGCCGTAGCGCCTCTTTGCGCGTCTTGCCGGCGGTGATGAGCTTGTCGTAGTAGGCGGCGCCCTCAGCGCCCATCCGGATCTGGGTGAGGGCGGCCATGTGCAGGGCGGTGTTGATCGTGCGGTTCCCTCCGCGCGAGAGGCGAACGCGGACCTTGTTGCCTGACCAGACTGGGATCGGCGCGGTGCCGTTGAATCTCGCGTAGGCATCGCGGGAGCGAAACCTGGCGATCCCCGCTGTCTCGCCGATGATCATCGCTGCGCCCAAGGTTCCCATCCCCGGGACGGCGACCAGTGAGGGATGGCTGGCGCGCACCAGTCGACTCAGGCGGCTCTCCAGCGTGTTGATCCTGACGGTGAGCTCTCGAATGTCGACCAGGAGGTCCCGAGCGATCTCGGCCACCGCCCCTTCGACTGGCTCCAGGTACTCGATCAGCTCGTCCAGGAGGTGGTATCGGCGCAGAGCACGAGAGGGAATCTCCAGCTCAGGATCAATTTCGTGGAGGAACCAGCGAGCCTTGGACTGCATCGCTGTGCGCCGGGCGACCAGGGT
Organism: Brachybacterium nesterenkovii; assembly: GCF_900163655.1. Taxonomy (GTDB): domain Bacteria; phylum Actinomycetota; class Actinomycetes; order Actinomycetales; family Dermabacteraceae; genus Brachybacterium; species Brachybacterium nesterenkovii. The sequence goes on along the minus strand of NZ_FWFG01000074.1, from coordinate 614 downwards.
CCTGCGATGGTCTGACAGGAGCTTGATGTCCCTGGAGGCGCCCGGCAGCTCAGCGGTCGGCAAACCCTCTTCGCGAAGTGCGACCCGGGCCACGGCCTCAGCGTCAATGGGGTCGGATTTCCCGCGTTCCCGGCTGCTGCGCCTCATGCCGGCCATCAACCTGGTGTGCACGCGCACGACTCGATGGCCGGCTTCGAGCAGATCCGCCTCGAGTCGACGAGTCAGGTGTCGGCAATCCTCGACTGCGACGGTGACGTCTTCGAAGCCCTCCAGCCAGGTCATGATTCTTCGGTGACCGGCGGCACGTGCTTCGACCGTAAGTTCCTTGATCCTGCGACCCACTTCGTCCACCGCGACGAGCGTGTGCCAGTCCTTGTGAGCGTCGATACCGATGACAGTCATGACAGTCCCTTCCTCAGGCCGGATTCTGCTCGAGCTGCGGTGCCGAACGCGGGCGGGCACGCCTCAGTGGGGCAGTCGAACCAGCAGGCTCCTATCAGGCCACGCCTACCTCCAGCACCGCGGGCCCCGGCGGGACGGCACATCGCGGATAAGCCACGAGGGCAGCGAAAAAAGGAGCCAGCCCCGCCGGGACGCCTTCAGTCTGGTACTGA
>NZ_FWFG01000033.1 GCF_900163655.1 Brachybacterium nesterenkovii | reverse complement strand
ATCCCCGACCCCTGACCCCGATCCCAGGAGGCCCCGTGGCACCCCGCGCCATGTCCATCGGCAGCATGGTGTCGTTCGCCGTCGACCGCTCCGCCCGCACCGGCGGCGAGCCCGGGGGCGGCGAGCGCCTCGGACGGCGGGAGGCCTTCGCCCGCGGCCTCCTGGAGTACGTCCTCAAGAACGCCAAGGGCCGCAGCGCCTTCACGCGCCTGATCGCAGGGCTCGACGACGACCCGCAGGAGTTCCGCACGGCCCCGCGCACCGGCCCGGTCCCCTTCGACCTGGTCTCCCCGCTGTCCGACGGAGGGCAGATCGCGATCACGGTCCGGGTCGAGGGCACGGTCGACGACGCCCTGCTGACCCAGCTGCTCGCCGAGCTGCCGGCATCGTCCTGCAGCCGGCTCGTCGTCCTGACCCCGCGCTCGGGCCGGGTCCGCACGCAGATCGCCGACGAGCGCCTGGTGCTCCTGAGCTGGAACAAGCTCGCACGGCGCCTGACCGCGAAGGATCCCAAGCGCGCCGAGTTCTGGCGCCTGCTGGGCGAGTTCGGGGAGGACGCGGGACCCCTCGCGGTCCGCAGCCCCGCCTCCCCGCGGATCCTGCTCGACGAGGCCGTCACGCAGGAGATGCGGGCGCATCTGGAGACGTTCCGCCTGGTCTCCCAGGAGCTGATCGGGCGCGACGCCCGCTTCTCCACGAGCCGCCGCGGCGGCGGCGCCGTGCTGCAGGTCGGCGCGAGCGGCAGCCAGCTGGGCGTCGAGTTCGGTCCCGTCGAGGACGGCACGCCGGTCTGGCTCACGGGCTCCCGCCCCGTGCGCTCCTTCGCCCTGGCCATCGGCGCGCTGGCCACCGACGAGGAGCGCGACCTCGCGCAGCGGCGCCTGCGCGGCATCGCCGCCGGATCCTCGTGGCGCACGGATCCGGCCTACGAGCCCACCCTCGGGGAGTTCATCGGGACCCCCGCGTCCCCCGCCCTCGAGGACGCCCGCGCCCTGCTGTGGGAGGTGTTCGATCCGCGTCGGCTCGAGGCCGCGGGCTTCCCCACCGTCCCGCGCCGCCAGCCGGAGCTGGGGGACGACCGACTGTCGGTCCGCGTCTCCTACCCGCCGGATCCGGCGGCCGGCACGTTCCTCGTGTCGATCGGCGGCTCGTCCACCTGGAAGACGCTCCTGCCGCGCGTGACCCGCGAGTACGACGGCAAGACCTACATCGTCCAGGCGCTGAAGTCCGACACCGCGCAGGATCTGGTGACCAAGGTCCACGAGGCGCTCGTGTCGCTCGCCACCAAGCCCTGACCGGCCGCTCCCGGTCGGCTGTCGCACCGCGGGCCTATCCTCGAGGGCGTACCCGATGAGCACGAGGAGGCGGCCGCATGCGCGGTGAGTTCAAGGTCCGGGGCGGCAAGCTGGTCGCGGCCGAGGTCGAGACGGAGGGCGATGTCATCACGTCCGCCCACGTGTTCGGGGACTTCTTCCTCGAGCCGGACGATGCGCTCGAGGACATCGCCGCGGCGATCGTCGGCCAGCGCGTCGACGTGAGCGCCCCCGCTCTCTCCGGCGCGATCAGCGAGCGCCTCGAGCGACGCACCGAGCCGGTCCAGATGATCGGCTTCGACGCCGATGCGGTCGCGATCGCGGCGCGCCGGGCCCTGGGCCGGGCCACGAGCTGGGACGACCACGAGTTCGACGTGATCGGGCCGGTCACGATGCCGCCGGTCATGCACGTCGCCCTCGACGAGGTGCTGCCCCATGAGGTGGCCGCGGGGCGGCGCCGCCCGTTCCTGCGGATCTGGGACTGGGACTCCCCGCTGGTCGTCATCGGCTCCTACCAGAGCGTCCGCAACGAGGTCGATCCGGAGGGCGCCGAGCGCCACGGCATCGGCGTGGTCCGCCGCATCACCGGCGGCGGCGCGATGTTCATGGAGCCCGGCAACTGCATCACCTACTCGCTGGTGGTGCCCACGTCCCTCGTCGAGGGGCTCTCCTTCGAGCAGTCCTACGCCTACCTCGACGACTGGGTGATGGGCGCCCTCGCGGAGGTCGGCATCCGCGCGCGGTACGTGCCGCTGAACGACATCGCCTCGGAGCAGGGCAAGATCGGCGGCGCCGCGCAGCGCCGCTTCGCCGAGGGCGCGGTGCTGCACCACGTGACCATGTCCTACGACATCGACGCCGCGAAGATGGGCGAGGTGCTACGCACCGGCAAGGAGAAGCTGTCCGACAAGGGCACGGCGAGCGCGGTCAAGCGGGTGGACCCGATGCGCTCGCAGTCCGGCATGGCCCGCGACGCGATCATCGAGTCCTTCCTCGCCCACTTCCGCTCCCGGTACACGACGCACGAGGGCGAGTACACCGAGGCGGAGCTCGCGCAGGCTCGCGAGCTGGTGGACACGAAGTTCTCGACCGAGGAGTGGACGCGGCGCGTGCCGTGACGGTCTCCGCCGCGGGCTGCGGAGACCCGCCGCCATCCGCGTGACCGCGCCGACACCCCCGGTACGTGCGGGCATGGTCACGGGCCTGGAACAATGGTCCTCATGACCGACACTGCTGCGCCCGCCTCCTCCGCGATCCCCGACCGCCCCTCCCTCGAGGGCCTCGAGGACAAGTGGGACCGCGTATGGGACGAGTCGAAGGTCTACGCCTTCGATCCCGACACCACGCGCGAGCAGGTGTTCAGCGTCGACACGCCCCCGCCGACGGCTTCGGGCTCCCTGCACATCGGCCACGTCTTCGGCTACTCCCAGGCCGACATGATCGTGCGCTACCAGCGCATGCGCGGCAAGAACGTGTTCTACCCGCTGGGCTGGGACGACAACGGCCTGCCCACCGAGCGCCGCGTGCAGAACTACTACGGGGTGCGCTGCGACCCGTCGCTGCCCTACGACCCGGACTTCACGCCCCCGCAGACCGGCGGGGACAACAAGTCCTCCAAGGCCGCCAACCAGGTGCCGATCTCGCGCCGCAACTTCATCGAGCTGTGCGAGCAGCTGACCGAGATCGACGAGAAGTCCTTCGAGGAGGTCTTCCGCACGCTGGGCCTCTCGGTCGATTGGAACCACAGCTACCAGACCATCAACGCGCCCTCGCGGGCCACGAGCCAGCGCGCCTTCCTGGAGAACCTCGCGGCCGGTCAGGCCTACCAGGCCGAGGCCCCCACGATGTGGGACGTCACCTACCGCACCGCCGTGGCGCAGGCCGAGCAGGAGGACCGCGAGCGGCCGGGCGCCTACCACCGCATCGGCTTCACGAAGACGGACGGCACCGGCGAGAAGGTCTTCATCGAGACCACCCGCCCGGAGCTGCTGCCCGCGTGCGTGGCCCTCGTGGCCCACCCGGACGATGAGCGCTACCAGGGCCTGTTCGGCACCTCCGTCACCTCCCCGCTGTTCGGGGTCGAGGTGCCCGTCACCGCCCACCCCCTCGCCCAGATGGACAAGGGCGCGGGCATCGCGATGATCTGCACCTTCGGCGACGCGACCGACGTGATCTGGTGGCGCGAGCTGCAGCTGCCCACTCGCACGGTGATCGGCCGCGACGGCCGCTTCATCGCCGACGCCCCCTGGATCACGACGCCCGAGGGCCGCGAGCGCTACGACGAGCTGGTGGGTCTGACCGTCTTCAGCGCCCAGAAGCGCGTGGTCGAGATGGTCACGGAGACCGGCGACCTGGTGGGCGAGCCCACGGCCATCACCCACCCGGTGAAGTTCTACGAGAACGGCGACAAGCCCCTCGAGTACGTCTCCAGCCGCCAGTGGTACCTGACCAACGGCGGGCGCGACACGTCCGAGGGCGGCCTGCGCGACGCGCTCATCGAGCGCGGCCGCGAGCTGACCTGGCATCCGCCGTACATGGAGTCCCGCTACCGCAACTGGGTCGAGGGCCTCGCGGGCGACTGGCTGATCTCGCGCCAGCGCTTCTTCGGCGTCCCCTTCCCCGTCTGGTACGCCGTCGACGACAACGGCGAGACCGACTACGAGCGCGTGCTCACCCCGAGCGTCGACCGCCTCCCCATCGACCCCACGATCGATGTGCCCGAGGGCTACGAGGAGTCCCAGCGCGACCAGCCGGGCGGCTTCGTCGCCGACCCCGACATCCTCGACACCTGGGCCACGTCCTCGCTGACCCCGCAGCTCGCGGGCGGATGGCACGACGATCCGGAGCTGTTCGCCAAGGTCTACCCGATGGACCTGCGCCCGCAGGGCCACGACATCATCCGCACCTGGCTGTTCTCCACGATCGTGCGCTCGCACCTGCAGCAGGACGCTCTGCCGTGGAAGCACGCCTCGATCAACGGCTGGATCCTGGACCCGGACCGCAAGAAGATGTCCAAGTCCAAGGGCAATGTGGTCACGCCCATCGGCCTGCTGCACCAGCACGGCTCCGACGGCGTGCGCTACTGGGCCGGCCGCGCCCGCCAGGGCGTCGACACCGCGTTCGACGAGGGCCAGATGAAGATCGGCCGCCGCCTGGCGATCAAGATCCTCAACGCCTCGAAGTTCGCGCTCGGCTTCGGCACCGCCCCGGCGGACCCGGCCGGTCGCCTCGCGGCCGATCCGGCGCTGCTGACGGAGGCCGTGGACCGTTCGCTGCTCGCCTCGCTCGCCGAGGTCGTGGATGCCGCGACCGCCGCGATGGACGAGATGGACTACGCCCGCGCCCTCGAGGTCGCCGAGCCGTTCTTCTGGATGTTCTGCGACGACTACATCGAGCTGGTCAAGGAGCGAGCCCACGGCAACGCCGCGACCGGCGAGGCCGGGGCCGCCTCGGCCCGCGCGGCCCTCGCGATCGCCCTGGACGTGCTGCTGCGCCTGTTCGCGCCCGTGATCGTGTTCGCGACCGAGGAGGTCTGGTCGTGGTGGCGCGAGGGCAGCGTGCACACCCAGCCGTGGCCCCAGGCCGCTCCCCTGCGCGAGGCCGCGACCGGCACCGAGCCCGCGCTGCTGACCACGCTCTCGGAGCTGGTGATCGCGGTGCGCCGCATCAAGTCCGATGCGAAGGTCTCCCAGAAGACTCCGATCCTGCGGGCGACGCTCACCGTGCCCCAGGGCCGGGCGGAGCTCGCCGAGGCCGGCCGCGAGGATCTCATGGCGCTGGGCCGCATCGAGGAGCTCACCGTCACGGACGCGGACGTCGAGTCCGCGACCGCGGCGGACGTCGAGCTGGGCGAGCCCCCGGTCAAGCAGCCGCGGAGCTGACGCCGCCTCGCTGATCCCTCCCCGCTGACCGCGAACGGCCGGTCGCCCCTCCCCCCGGGGGCGACCGCCCTTTGCGCTGCGCGCTCCGCCCCCGCGGGTCAGCGCCCCGGCACCTGCTTCAGCTGGCCGTTGTCGTCCCGCTGCCACGGCCCCGGGTTCTCCCACACCGAGCCACCATCGAAACCCGGGATCCGATCATCACCCGGCACCTGCTTCAGCTGGCCGTTGTCGTCCCGCTGCCACGGCCCGGGGTTCTCCCACACGGATCCGCCGCCGATGTCGCCGAGGATCCCGCCGGGCCCGGTCCTGCCGTCGGAGCCGGAGGTCTCGTCCTGCTCGTCGGCGTGCCCGGACAGCTCCTCGGCCCGGGCGCGGAGCTCCTCCGCCGCCTCGCGCAGCGACGAGGCGATGCGCCCGTCGAACTCCGCCCGGAAGCGGTCGGCGTCCGGCCCGGCCCAACGCACGCCGTGCACCGTCGCCGGCAGCGACGAGGCCAGCTCCCCCAGTCGTCCCGCCGCCGTGGTGCAGCGCTCGCCGTGCGTCCGGACCTGATCGGTGCCCGCCCCCAGAAATGCCATCGTCCCCGCCTCGTGTCTCCCCGGCGCCTCGTCCGGATGCCCCGAGTCTCACGCCGCGGGGCCCTCGAGTCGATGGGGACGAGTTCCTGGGGAGGACTCCCCATGCCGGTCCTACCGCACGATCTCCCGGCGGCTGCCGTCGACGCGGCGCGTCCAGCCCCGGGCGTCCAGATGCTCGAGCAGCGGCACGGCCACGCGGCGCGTGGTGCCGAGGGCCTGGCGCGCCTCGGACAGCGTGAACGGCTGGGACAGCGCGGCGAGCTCGCGCATCGCGAGCGCGGGAGCGGTCGGCAGCAGGATCACATCGCCCTCCAGCCGCAGGACCCGTCCCAGGCGCTGGGCGGTGGCGAGCTCGCGGGGACCCAGGCGCAGGGCCGCGAGATCATCGGCCTCGGGGGCCCGGAACGGCTCGGCGCGAAGACGCTTCTCGAGCTCGGCGATGCCGGCCTCCGCGGCGCCGAGACCCGCCTCCTGGCGGGGGTCGCGCACGTGCCCGCCCTCGACCGCGAGGCCGGCGCGGGCCGCGACCGGGCCGAGCAGGGCGGCGTCGGGGAGACCGAGGAGCCCGGCGGCGGCACCGCGGGTGAGTCCGGGGGCGAGCGGCTGCTCGCGGTGGAGGCGGGCGACGCCCTCGCGCAGGGCCGCCGTCCAGCTCTCCAGGCGGTCGGCGGCGATCAGCCAGTCCCCCTCGCGCACGATGCCCGGCGGGAGCGGATCCGGGGTCGCGATCCCGAGGCGCGTCAGGGCGTCGATGCGCAGGTCGCCGCGACGGGAGACCTCGGCGGTGGCATCACCGGCGTCCGGCAGGGCGGCGAGCGCCGCGGCGCGCCGCGTGCCGTCGCCGCGGCGGTCGAGGGCGGGCGGGTCGACGTCGAGGGCCCGGACGCCGCCGAGGACGGCGTGGTCGCCGCTGCCGCGCAGCACGAGGGCATCGCCCACGGCGAGCGGCAGCGGACGGTCGAGCAGCAGGCGGGCGTGGTCGGCGTCGAACGGTCGCACATGCGCGGGGACGGCGGCGGCGCCGATATGCGCCACGACCTGCTCCGGTGCGTCATCGAGAGCGCCCCCGGTGGTGCGGCGGACATCCAGCACGGCGGTCCGGTGCCACGCGCCCGGGGTCAGCAGGGCGTCGCCGCGGGAGAGCGCATCGGCCGCGATGCCGCGGAGGTTCACAGCGGCACGGCTGACGGGCTCGAGCTCCTCGACGGAGCTCTCGCGGCTCTGCAGTCCGCGGACCTGCACCTCGGCCGCCGTCTCGGCCCCGAGCAGCTCGAGGCGGTCGCCGGTGCGCAGCGTCCCGGCGATCAGCGAGCCGGTGACGACGGTCCCTGCGCCGGAGATCGAGAACGCGCGATCTATCCACAGCCGCACGGGCGCGCCGGGGTCGGGAGCAGGCGCAGCCGCGAGGACGGCGTCGAGGGTCTCGCGGAGGGCGTCCATGCCCTCACCGGTGATCGCGGAGACGGGGACGACGGGAGCATCGACCAGGCCCGTCCCCGCGAGCTGGGCGCGGACCTGGGCGGTCACGGCGGCGATGCGCTCGGCGTCCGCGCGGTCGGCGCGGGTGAGGGCCACGACGCCGCGGTCGATGCCGAGCGCTGCCACCGCGTCGCGGTGGTCGTCGGACTGGGCGCGCCAGCCCTCATCGGCGGCGACGACGAACAGGACGACGGGCGCGGGCCCCACGCCCGCGAGCATGTTGCCGAGGAAGCGCTCATGGCCGGGGACGTCCACGAAGGAGACCTCCCGGCCCGAGGGCAGGCGGGTCCAGGCGAAGCCGAGGTCGATCGTCAGCCCGCGGCGGCGCTCCTCGGCCCAGCGGTCGGGCTCGATCCCGGTGAGCGCCCGGATCAGCGTGGACTTGCCGTGATCGACGTGCCCGGCGCTCGCGACGACCTGCATCAGTGCTCCTCCTGCGCGACCTGGGCATTCTCGTTCTCTCTCCGCTCAGCTCCGGCAGCCCCGGCGCCGAGCCGGGCCCGGGCCTCGAGCACGGCCTCGATCAGTCGTTCCTCGTCGCGCTCGGGCACGCAGCGCAGGTCCAGCAGGCAGCCGTCGTCGCGCACGGTGCCCACCACGGGCACGTCCCCGGTGCGCAGCAGCGGTGCTAGCGCGCCGTCCACCCGCACGGCCCAGCCGGGCAGGGGCACCTCGGCCCCTCCCCCTCCGCCGACGCGCCCCTCGTGCTCGACCGTCTCCGCGGGCACACCGGCATCGGCCAGGGTCGCGGCGACGCGCTCGGTGCGTGCGCGGAGCATCGCCGGGTCCGCGTGCAGGGCCTGCAGGACCGGCGGCTCGGGCCCGGAGAGGGTGGCCTCGACCGCGGCGAGGGCGAGCTTATCGGCCCGCACGGCGCGGGCGATCGGGTGGCGGGCGAGACGGGCGACGGCCTCGGCCGTGCCGAGGACGATGCCGGCCTGGGGGCCGCCGAGCAGCTTGTCCCCCGAGGTGATCACCACGTCGGCACCGGCCTCGAGCGCGGTCGCGGCGTCGGGCTCGTCCGGCAGGGCCGGGTCCGGGCGCAGCAGCCCGGAGCCGAGGTCGGCGATGAGCGGCAGCGAGTGCTCATGGGCCAGCGGCGCGAGCTGCGCGGGGCCCTGGCTCGCGGTGAAGCCGATGACGCGGTAGTTGCTCGTGTGGATCGAGCAGATCGCACCGGTCTCCTCCCCGATCGCCTGCTCGTAATCGGCCAGATGGGTGCGGTTGGTGGTGCCGACCTCGCGCAGGCGGGTGCCCGCGGCCGTGATGAGGTCGGGCAGGCGGAAGCCGGCGCCGATCTCGATGAGCTCGCCGCGCGAGACGATCACCTCGCCCTCGCCCGCCAGCGCGAGGCAGGCGAGCATCAGCGCCGCCGCCCCGTTGTTGACGATGAGGGCGTCCTCGGCCGCGGGGCAGGCGGCGAGCAGCGCCGCGCGGGCGCCGGCTCCGCGGCGCCCGCGGGTGCCGGTGGCGAGGTCGAGCTCGACATCGGTGTACCCGGCGGCGTCGACGAGGGCGCGCCGTGCCGCGTCCGACAGCGGGGCGCGACCGAGGTTGGTGTGGACGATGACGCCGGTCGCGTTCAGCACGGGCCGCAGACTGGAGGCGCCGCGGGAGGCGAGGGTCGCCAGCAGCGCGTCCTCGACCTGCTCCGGGGCGATCTCGCCGCGGCGGGCGCGGTCCTGGACGGCGCGGACGAGCCCGCGGACCACGTGCTCGCTCAGGGCGGCCGTCGCCGCACGCACGCCGTCGAGCGCCAGCAGGGCATCGGTGCGGGGAATGCGCCGGCGGGGATCCTCGGCGGGGGCGGGCATCGAGCCTCCTGGGCGAGCGGGGGCGCTGCCGGGCCGCGGGGCGGCGGCCGCTCGGGCGCGCCCGGGGAGAAGTGGCGGAGGCGGACGGGAATCGAACCCGCCAAGCCGAGATGCTCGGCTTCACTGGTTTTGAAGACCAGGGTGCCCACCAGGACACGTACGCCTCCACGGCGAACCTATCACCGCCGCTGGTCACGATCCGACCACGCGCGCCGGGACCGAGAGCCCGCGAGCGGCCAGGATCCCCGCCTAGGATGCGGCCATGAGTGCGACGACGCCGAACCCTGATCCCATCACCCCCGCGACCCGGCTGACCGGCATGGCCCACGGCGGCGGCTGCGCGTGCAAGATCCCGCCGGGCGAGCTCGAGGAGGCCGTCGCGGCGCTCGCCGGACAGCGCTACGACTCCGTGCTCGTGGGCCTCGACGACGGCGACGACGCCGCCGCCGTGCAGATCCGGGACGACGTGGCGATCCTGTCCACCGCGGACTTCTTCACCCCCGTCGTCGACGACCCCTTCGACTGGGGCCGCATCGCCGCCGCCAACGCCCTGTCCGACGTGTACGCGATGGGCGGCACGCCCATCGTCGCGATCAACCTCGTGGGCTGGCCGCGCGACGTCCTCCCCTACGACATGCTGCGCGAGGTGCTCCGCGGCGGCCTCGCCGTGGCCGAGCAGGCCGGGTGCCCCGTGATCGGCGGCCACAGCGTCGACGACCCCGAGCCCAAGTACGGCATGGCCGTCACCGGCACCGCCGACCCGGCCCGTCTGCTGCGCAACGACTCCGCCCAGGCCGGGCTGCCGCTGACCCTCACCAAGCCGATCGGCGTGGGACTGCTGAACAATCGCCACAAGACCACGGGCGATGTGTTCGAGCAGGCCGTCGCCTCCATGACCGCCCTGAACGCCGACGCCTCGAAGGCCGCTCTCGCCGCCGGGGTGCGGGCCGCGACCGATGTGACGGGCTTCGGTCTGCTGGGCCACCTGCACAAGATGATGCGCGCCTCCGGAATCTCCGCCGTGCTCGATCGCTCCGCGGTCCCGCTCATCGACGGCGCCGCCGAGGCTCTGCGCGACGGCTACATCTCCGGCGGCACGCGCCGCAACCTCGACTGGGTGCGGCCGCATCTGCGCCCGGGCGACGGCGTCTCGGAGGAGGACCTCCTGCTCCTGGCCGATGCCCAGACCTCTGGCGGCCTCCTCGTGGTCGGCGAGGTCCCCGGCTACCCCGTCATCGGCGAGACCGTCGCCGCGGGCGACGAGGCGCCGAGCGGGAGCATCGCGATCCGCTGACCTGTCTCTGCCCTGGTCGGGGCCGCCGCGGCACGTCCCGTCGGCCCGACCCGTCGGCCCGGCCCGACGACGCGAGCGGCCCCCGCCATCCGGGAGGACGACGGGGACCGCCCGTGCACGCAGCAGTGCGGGTGGGGCTCAGCCCGCTGTAGTGATCGAATCGTCGGTGACGCCTGCCTTGCGCCGCTCCTCGAGCCGCGCCTTCTGCGGCTCGACCACGCGGCGGGGGTCCTTGACGGACTCGAGCCCCGCATTGAGCACGCCGAAGCGGGTCAGAGCGGAGGCGGCCAGCAGGGCCGCACCGCTCGCCGCGGCGACGACCCGGTTGCGGCCGCCGAGCAGAGCGCCGATCCCGCCCGCGATCGCGAGTCCCTCAGAGATCTTCAGCAGCCGTCCCGGCTCGCCCTCCTCGAGGGGCTCCGCCTCGAGCGGATGCATCTGGGACTTCGTGTAGTGCATGCCGACGAGGTCGCCCACGACACCGGCGACGGCCAGCGCGCGCGCCGGACCGGTCTCCGCGGTCGGGGTCAGCAGCAGCTGCGCGCCGGAGGCCGCCATCGTCGCCGAGGAGCCGAAGACGAAGGCGAGCCCGTGCCGGGCACCGCTCCACGTCGGCACCGCGGTGTCGCCCAGGAGGACGGCGGTGTAGGTGGCCAGGGGCGCGCCGAGGGCGCTCGAGACCGCACCGGCGGGACCGTCGACGGCCTGCAGCACCCCGCGGAGCGGACCCAGCGGGAGCTTCTCGTCGAGGAGGGAGTCGATCTCGCCGGCCGCCGCGACGCCCGAGGCGGTGGCGAAGGTCGACAGGATCCACGTGCCCACGCTCATCGGCGAGCTCGGCTTGAACACGCGCATCATGTGCAGGAACCGCTCGGGGCGACCGAGGTCCTCGATGAGCGCGCCCGTGCCCACGAGCACCGCGCCCAGCGCCGTCAAGCGGGCGTTGCGGGCCATCGTCGGGCGCTCCGTCGCGTCGGCGCCGGCCGCGATGAGGCTCGAGGCACCGGCGATACCGCCGACGAACAGGTACAGGGCGATCGGCGCCTTCCACGGCGGAGCCTTGACGATCGGGCGCCCGTAGTACGAGTCGAACTGGATGTCGTCGACCATCGGCTGCTCGCGCGAGCCGTCCCCGGCGCCCGTGCGGCGCACCTCACCGGCGGCGCGACGGCGACGGCGCTTGCGCTCGGGCTGCGGCGGGCGGTACGCGTCGAAATCGGAGTTCGTCATGGCGTCACTTCCTCCCCGCGGCGAAGGCGATGGCGGTCGCGGCGATCATGCCCGCGGCCGACAGGCCCGCCCGCTTCCACATGCTGCCGAGCCCCGCGGTCGGGACCTGCGGGTCCGGCGGCAGGCCGTACACCTCGGGCTCGTCGAGCAGCAGGAACACCGAGCCGGTGCCGCCGACGCCGTCCTTCTCATTGGCGCCGTACAGCCGGGCCTCGGTCATCCCGCGCTCGTGGAGCTGGGCGACGCGCTCGCGCGCATCGGCCACCATCTCGTCGCGGTCGCCGAAGCTGATCGAGCGGGTCGGGCAGGTCTTGGCGCAGGCCGGGATCTCCCCGTCGATCAGGCGGTCCGTGCACAGCGTGCACTTGTGGGCCGTGCCCATCTCCGGGACGTCCTGGTCGAAGCGCTCGTCGCGCGAGCCCTTCGGGGAGATCGTGCCGTCGTCGCGGCGCTCGATCACGCCGAACGGGCACGCGCCCACGCAGGTGCCGCAGCCGTTGCAGATGTCCTGCTGGACGACGACGGACCCGAACTGGCTGCGGTACAGCGCGCCCGTGGGGCACGCGTCGAGGCAGCCGGCGTTGGTGCAGTGCTTGCACACGTCCGAGGACATGAGCCAGCGGAACTCCGGCGTGTCCGGGTGCGAGCGGTCCGCCCCGGTGAGATCCAGCGGCGCGCCGTCCTCGGCGGTCCGCGACTCCTTGGGGCCGATCCCCGGCATACCGAGGCTCACGAGACGGCGTCCGGACTCCCGGGCCTCCTCGATGCGGTCCCCGTCCTGCTCGACGAACGCGACGTGGCGCCAGGTGTTCGCGCCCAGCGCGCCCGTGTTGTCGTAGCTGGAGCCCAGGATCTTCCGCTCGCCGTCGGCGGGGTTCTGGTTCCACTCCTTGCACGCGACCTCGCAGGCCTTGCAGCCGATGCACACGGAGGTGTCGGTGAAGAATCCCTTGCGGTGGTGCTCGTGGCCCCAGCCGGCGTCGGTGATCGGCCCTTCGGGCCCGGACAGCAGGCTCATCGGGTCCCTCCCTTCTGCTCGGACTCATCGACCTTGGACGGCGGCGGCTTGGTCATGTAGTCGCTCTGGATGTCCGCGTGCTCGATCGTGTGCTCGAGGTCCTCGGCGTTGTGGCTCGCCTGCGGCGTCGCGTCGTGGATCTGCCCGTCGATCTCGACGATGCCCGCGCGCTCCTGGTACTCGCGCACCAGCTCCCGCAGCGCCTCCCCGCGGGGACGACGTCCCGGCCGGATCGCGCACTGGTTGTTCTTGGAGTTCTGGATCTGCGTGTTGGCGTCGAGGTTTATGCCGATGAGGTCGTTGACCGCATCGCCCGTGACGATCGCCTGCTTGCCGCGCGCCCAGTGGTACGGGAGCCCGACGGTGTGGATGGTCTGACCGCCGATCTCGAGCGGACGCATGCGCTCGGTGACGAACACGCGCGCCTCGATCGCCGACCGGGCGGTGATGATCGTCATCCAGCCGTACGGCTCGAGCCCCAGCTGCTCGGCGAGCTCCGGGGACACCTCGCAGTACAGCTCGGGCTGCAGCTCCGAGAGGTACGGCAGGAAGCGGCTCATGCCGCCGGCCGTGTGGTGCTCCGTGATCCGGTAGGTCGTGAACACGTACGGGTAGACGTCCCCGCCCGGCTTGACGCCCGGGGCGTTGAGGTTGTCCTTCCCGTGCTGCGGGTGGATGCCCGTGGGCGAGCTCTGCTGCGCGTACAGCGGGTTGGGCACGCGCGACTCGGGGCCCTCGTAGTGGGCGGGCAGCGGGCCGTCCGCGAGACCGGTGGGCGCGAACAGCCAGCCGCGACCGTCGGGCTGCATGATGAACGCGTCCGTGCCGGCGAGGGCGGCGGGGCCGCCCTTGGACGGATCACCCGGGTCATCGGGCCGCTTGTTGAGCGGGAAATCGGGCACGTCGTTGCCGACCCACTTGCCCTGCTCCTCGTCCCACCAGATGAGCTTCTTGCGCTCGGACCACGGCCGGCCCTGGGGGTCGGCGGACGCCCGGTTGTAGAGCACCCGGCGGTTCATGGGCCACGCCCAGCCCCACTCGGGAGCCACGAGCGTCTGCTCCTCGCGGCTCTTGCGGCGCCGAGCCTGGTTCACGTCGTCCTTGAAGATGCCGCAGTAGATCCAGCAGCCGCCCTCGGTCGAGCCGTCGGCCTTCATCTCGGCGAAGCCGGGCAGGGGCTGGCCGGCCTTCTCGCCCGTGAGATAGCGGCCGTTGATCTCCATGAGCACGGCCTCGGCATCGGGCTCGCCGTGCTCGTCGACCGGGTAGTCCCAGGTCAGCTCGAGCAGCGGACGGTCCCGCTCGTCGGTCGAGTCCTTGAGCTTGGCGCGGATCCGCTGGCCGAGCTCGTAGATGAACTGCAGCTCGCTCGTCGCGTCGTCGGGCGGCAGCGCGCCCTGGTCGCGCCACTGCACCATGCGCTGGGTCTGCGTGAACGAGCCCGCCTTCTCCATGTGGTTGGCGCACGGCAGGAAGAACACCTCGGTGCCGATGTCCTCCGACGCGATCTCGCCGGACTCGACCTCGGGACCGTCCTTCCACCAGGTGGCGGACTCGATCATGTAGTAATCGCGCACGACGAGCCACTTGAGGTTGTTCATGCCCTTGCGCTGCAGGCGCCCGTTGGCGGAGCCCACCACGGGGTTCTGGCCCATGATGAAGTAGCCGTCGAGCTTGTTCTCGAGCATCCTGCCGAGCGTCTGGTACGTCGAGTGGGCGCCCGTCAGACGCGGCAGGTAGTCGAAGTGGAAGTCGTTGTCCACCGTCGCGTGCTCGCCCCACCAGGCCTTGAGCAGGTTCGCGGTGTAGATGTCCGCGTTGGCCCAGAAGCCCTTCTGCTCCTTGCGGCCCACCCCGCGGGTGTACTCCGCGAAGCTCTCCTGGCCCGCCTTCACCATCGGCAGGTAGCCGGGGAGGATGTGGAACAGCGTGGGCAGGTCCGTGGCGCCCTGGATGTTCGCGTGCCCGCGCATCGCCATGATGCCCGAGCCGGGGCGGCCCACGTTGCCCATGAGCAGCTGGAGCACGGCCGAGGTGCGGATCATCTGGGACCCGCCCTGCTGCTGGGTCCAGCCGAGCGCGTAGGCGAACACGGTGGTGCGCTCGCGACCGGAGTTCGCGACGATCGCGTCGACGAGGTAGTCGAAGTCCTCGCGCGAGATGCCGCAGTACTCCTCGACCATCTCCGGGGTGTAGCGCGCGTAGTGGCGCTTGAGGATCTGGTACACGCACCGCGGGTGCTGGAGCGTCTCATCGCGCTCGGGGAGCCCGCGGTCCACCTTCTCCGTCTCGCCCTCGTAGGCCCAGGTTGACGTGTCGTACGTGCCCGTCTCCGGGTCGAAGCCCGAGAAGACGCCGTCGACGTCCTCGGTGTCGAGGTAGTCGTCGGTGATGATCGTCGAGATGTTCGTGTAGGCGCGGACGTACTCCTCGAACCACAGGTCGTTGTCGAGCACGTGCTTGATCACGGCGCCCAGCAGGATCACGTCGCTGCCCGAGCGCAGGGCGATGTGCTTGTCGGAGTTGGCGGACGTGCGCGTGAAGCGCGGATCCACGTGGATCAGCGTCGCGCCGCGGCGCTTGGCCTCCATGACCCACTGGAAGGCGACAGGATGCGCCTCCGCCATGTTGCCGCCCTCGACGATGATGAGGTCGGAGTTCGCGAAATCGGCGACGTACTGCGTCGCGCCGCCACGACCGAACGAGGCTCCCAGACTGGGAACCGTGGCGGAGTGTCAAATACGCGCCTGGTTCTCCAGCTGTACGGCGCCCGCGGCGGTGAACAGCTTCTTGATGAGGTAGTTCTCCTCGTTGTCGAGGGTGGCCCCGCCGAGGCTCGCGAAGCCCATCGTGCGACGCAGGGTGTTGCCCTCGTCGTCGGCGTCCTCCCAGTGGTTGCGGCGCGCTTCGAGCACGCGATCGGCGATCATGTCGAGCGCCGTGTCGTAGTCGAGGTCCGTCCACTCCGTCGCGTACGGCGCGCGGTAGCGGATGGTGGTCTGGCGCAGCGGCGAGTTGCCGAGCTGCTCGCTCGCGGCGCCCTTGGGGCACAGGCGGCCGCGGGAGACGGGCGAGTTCGCGTCGCCCTCGACGTGCATGACCCTGCCGTCCTTGCCGTAGACGAGCTGGGCGCAGCCCACCGCGCAGTAGGGGCACACGCTGTTGGCGACGCTGTCGGCATCGGCGGTCCGCGGCGTCATCGACGCGGTGGCCTCCGAGGTGACCGCGTTGCCGCGGCCGAACGGGTCGTCGCCCGTGAGCTGCCGGATGATCGGCCACTGGAGAAGCGTACGGGTATCCATGTGACGACCCTATCATCGCGAACTCCGCGTCAGAACCCCCGAAAAACGCGCTCACCTGCGGAAACACAGCTCACGGCGGCCGAATAACGGGCCGTCGGGCTTTCGCAATTCGTCGGTCAGGTGCGGTCCGGGCCGTCATCCGCTGGCCGCGCGGGCCCGTCGCCCCGCAGGCGCTCATGATGTCGGATGACCTCCGTGACGATGAAGCGCATGAAGCGCTCCGCGAAGACGGGGTCGAGCCCGGACTCCTGCGCCAGGGCGTGGAGGCGGGCGATCTGCTGCGCCTCCCGCTCCGGATCGGCCGGCGGCAGATCGTGCGCGGCCTTGAGGCGTCCGACGCGCTGGGTGTGCCGGAAGCGCTCCGCCAGGAGGTGCACGAGCGCCGCGTCGATGTTGTCGATGCTCCGCCGCTCCTCGGCCAGGAGCTCAGCGGCTCGCTCGCGGTCACCCGCGCGCGGCGAGTCCGGCGTCCGGCCCGACAGGGGCGAGCGCGGCTGCTGGGGCGGGCGCTGGGCGTCGGACCCCTTGGCGCTCACGCCGTCTGCGCCGAGCGGTCGGCCTCGTTCTGGGTCAGCATGAGCGGGGCGCGGCCCTGCGTCACCACGCCCTCGGTGATCACGACCTTGGCGATGTCGTCGCGCGAGGGCACCTCGAACATCACCGGCTGCAGGATCTCCTCGAGGATCGCCCGGAGCCCGCGGGCCCCGGTGCCGCGCTCGATCGCGCGCTCCGCGATCGCGCCCAGGGCGGAGCGCTCGAAGTCGAGCTCGACCCCGTCGATCGCGAACATCTTGCGGTACTGCTTGACGAGCGCGTTGCGCGGCTCGGTGAGGATCTGCACGAGGGCGTCGCGGTCGAGGCTCGCGACGCTCGTGAGGACGGGCAGGCGCCCGATGAACTCGGGGATCAGCCCGAACTTCAGGAGGTCCTCGGGAAGGATCTTCGCGTAGAGCTCGGCCTCCTCGAGCGGCGTGTGCAGCTCCGCTCCGAAGCCGATGCCCCTCTTGCCGATGCGTCCGCCGATGATGTCCTCGATGCCGGCGAAGGCGCCCGCGACGATGAACAGCACGTTGGTCGTGTCGATCTGGATGAACTCCTGGTGGGGGTGCTTGCGGCCGCCCTGCGGCGGGACCGCGGCGACCGTGCCCTCGAGGATCTTGAGCAGGGCCTGCTGCACGCCCTCGCCCGAGACGTCGCGGGTGATCGACGGGTTCTCCGCCTTGCGCCCGATCTTGTCGACCTCGTCGATGTAGATGATCCCCTGCTGGGCGCGCTCGACGTCGTAGTCCGCGGCCTGCAGGAGCTTGAGCAGGATGTTCTCGACGTCCTCGCCCACGTAGCCGGCCTCGGTCAGGGCCGTGGCGTCGGCCATCGCGAAGGGGACGTCCAGCAGCTTGGCCAGCGTCTGGGCGAGGTAGGTCTTGCCGCAGCCCGTCGGGCCGACGAGCAGGACGTTGGACTTGGCGACCTCGACGTCGTCGGCCGGGGTCTCCGCGGGGGCAGTGCCGGATCCTGCCGCGCTGAGCTTGTCGGCGGCCGAGCGCTCCGGGGCGGAGGCCGTCGGTCGCGTGCGCTTGTAGTGGTTGTAGACGGCCACGGACAGGGCGCGCTTGGCAGGCTCCTGCCCGACGACGTACTCCTCGAGGAAGTCATAGATCTCGCGGGGCGCGGGCAGCGGGGCCGGCGCCTCCTTGGCGGGCTGGGCCGCCTCGATCTCCTCGGCGATGATCTCGTTGCACAGCTCGATGCACTCTTCGCAGATGTACACCCCAGGGCCGGAGATCAGCCGCTCCACCTGCTTCTGCGACTTGCCGCAGAAGGAGCACTTG
The DNA here is from genome assembly GCF_900163655.1 of Brachybacterium nesterenkovii. Lineage (GTDB taxonomy): Bacteria > Actinomycetota > Actinomycetes > Actinomycetales > Dermabacteraceae > Brachybacterium > Brachybacterium nesterenkovii. The sequence goes on along the minus strand of NZ_FWFG01000033.1, from coordinate 2,211 downwards.
AAGACCTCGGCCCCATCGCTCGTGCGCGCCATGCTCGTCCTTCCGTGGATCGACCGTCGTGGTCCGCGGTCCCGTCGACCCGTCGGGCCGCCCGGTCAACCTACCTCAGCACCCGCGCTGGCTCCGGGAACCTTGCCACCGCCGGAGTGCGGGCCCTCCCCCATGCTGCGCGGCGGCCCGCCGCCCGGCATGGACGGCGGGCCGCGGCGCGGGTCAGCGCTGCAGCTTGGGGCGCGTGTCCTTGCGGGAGGCCAGCACCTGGTCGACGATCCCGTAGTCCAGGGCGGACTGGGCCGTGAGGATCTTGTCGCGCTCGATGTCGCGGCTGATCTCGTCCCGGGCGCGCCCGGTGTGGTGGGCCAGGGTGTCCTCGAGCCACGCGCGCATGCGCAGGATCTCGTTGGCCTGGATCTCGATGTCGGAGGCCTGGCCGCCGCCCTCGCCGCCCATCGCGGGCTGGTGGATGAGAATGCGCGCGTTCGGGAGCGCGAGGCGCTTGCCCGGGCTGCCCGCCGCGAGCAGCACCGCGGCCGCCGACGCCGCCTGGCCGAGGCAGACCGTCGTGACGTCGGGCTTGATGTACTGCATCGTGTCGTAGATGGCCGTCAGCGCGGTGAACGAGCCGCCGGGGCTGTTGATGTACATCGTGATGTCGCGGTCGGGGTCCTGGGACTCGAGCACGAGCAGCTGCGCCATCACGTCATCCGCCGAGGCGTCGTCCACCTGCACACCGAGGAAGATGATGCGGTCCTCGAACAGCTTGGTGTACGGGTCCTGGCGCTTGAAGCCGTAGGCCGTGCGCTCCTCGTACTGGGGCAGGACGTAGCGCGAGGTGGGCATGGGGCCCGCCTGGGCGACGGGCATCGCCGTCATGGATCGGGGGTCATGGATCACGGGGTGCTCCTAGAGGTTCTGGGTGGTGCGGGGAGGGCGTGCGGGGCGGCGGACGTCAGCTCTGCGAGCTGCCCGTCGGCCCCGCCTCCGTGCCGCCGCCGCCCGTGACGTCGCCCGCGCGCGCCACGATCTTGTCGATGAAGCCGTACTCGAGGGCCTCCGGCGCGGTGAACCAGTGGTCGCGATCGCCGTCGGCGATGATCTGCTCGACGCTCTTGCCGGTCTGCTCGGCGGTCAGCTCCGCCATCTGCTTCTTCATCGACATAATGAGGTCGGCCTGGATCTTGATCTCCGAGGCGGTGCCGCCGAGGCCGCCGAGCGGCTGGTGCATGAGCACGCGCGTCATCGGCGTCGCGTAGCGCTTGCCCTTGGCGCCCGAGGACAGCAGGAACTGCCCCATCGACGCCGCCATGCCCATCGCGACCGTCACGACGTCCGGCTGGATGTACTGCATCGTGTCGTAGATGGCCATGCCCGCGGTGATTGAGCCGCCGGGGGAGTTGATGTAGAGGTAGATGTCCTTCTCGGGGTCCTCCGCGGCCAGCAGCAGCAACTTGGCGCAGATCGCGTTGGCGTTGTCGTCGCGCACGTCCGAGCCGAGCCAGACGATGCGCTCGCGCAGGAGGCGCTGGTAGACGTTGTCGTCGAGCCCCATGGGCGAATCGCCCTGGGCGCCGACCGGACGGGGGTTCTGCGAGGTCACGGATGGTCTCCTTCACTGCCACGGCTCTCGATGCCCTCGACTCTAGGTGCTGGCGCCGACGAACGAGGCCCTGTTCGCCGCGGGCGCACTGCTGTGCCGCGGGCGCTCTGGGGCCCGGAGCCGCGGACCCCGCTGATGACTGCGGCCGCCGCCCCTGGGCGCGGCGGCGCCCTTCGCCCCAGAACCCGCGTACTCATCAGATGTGTCCTGCGTCATGCTCAGGACGTGCGGGAACGTAAACGGCGCCCCCTCAGCGCTTCGCAATGCCAAGACTCGGTCAAGGGCCTTCACCGGCTCCCTCAAAGGGGGTGCCGCTCCCCCGTCGGGCCCCATACGTTTATCGGGCCGAAGAGATGAGACGGGGCCTGCAGGGCAGTACGACGTCGAGGCAGAACGAGAGAAGAAACAGCGACAGTCCCCGGGGCCATCAGCCCGGCGCCGGAGACCGGAAGGAACACAAGCTCCCCATGGCTACGCACAACACGCACCGCGCCGCAGGCCGCGCGGTCTCCCCCCTGACTCCGAGCCTCGCCCTCAAGGGCGCTGGCGGCGCCGCCGTCATCGGCTCCGTGATGGTCGGCTCCTTCGCCACCGCGCAGGCCGCCCCCGCGGCC
>NZ_FWFG01000072.1 GCF_900163655.1 Brachybacterium nesterenkovii | reverse complement strand
ACCCCACCTGGACGCCCCGGCCCCACCCGGAAGGACCCCGCGCGCGATGATCCGCACCCCGCTGCTCACCCCTGGACAGGCCCGGGCCGTCACCGCGCTCCTGGACCGCGTCGCCGCCCACGACGGCGTCGCCCCGGTCGATGAGGCCGGGCGCCTCCAGCTGCGCAGCGCGACGCGCACCGACGGCGTCCTCCATCTGATCGTCCCCGGGCCCGACGCCGATCACGGGCCCATCGCGTACGCGAGCGTCCTGCCCGACGGCACCGCGCAGGGCGCCGTCGACCCCGCCCACCGCCGCGCCGGCCACGGCACCGCGCTGCTCGAGGCGATCCGCGAGCACCGCCCCGACGCCCGCTTCTGGGCCCACGGCGCGCTCGAGCCCGCCCTCGCGCTCCTCAGCGGCGCGGGCCTCGTGCCCACCCGCACCCTGCTGACGATGCGCCGCGACCTGGCCGAGGAGATCGCCGCGCCCCGGCCCGTGCCCGAGGGCGTCGAGGTCGGCGCCTTCGACGCCGCCCGTGACGCCGATGCCTGGGTGGAGCTGAACGCGCGCGCCTTCGCCGACCACCCCGAGCAGGGCTCGATGACCCGCGCCGACCTCGAGGCCCGCATGGCCGAGCCCTGGTTCGACGCCCGCGGCTTCCACGTCGCCCGCCGCGACGACCGCCTGCTCGCCTTCGTCTGGACCAAGCACGAGGCCGGATCGCCGGTCGGCGAGATCTACGTGGTCGCGACTGCACCGGAGGCCCAGGGGACGGGACTGGCCTCGATCCTGCTGGCCCGGGCGCTCGCCGGCCTGCGGGAGCGCGGCGCCCGCGAGGCCGAGCTGTACGTCGAGGGCTCGAGCACCGGCGCGGTGCGCCTGTACGAGCGGATGGGCTTCGAGGTCTCGGGGCGCGATGTGCAGTTCAGCGCGGACGAGAGGAGGGCGCGTCCCGAGCCGGAGACCGCCTCAGAGCCCGAACCGGGCGCGACCGGGCGGTCGGAGGCGCCGCGCGCAGCGCAGGAGTCGCGCCCGGTCCGCTCCGCGCCGTCCTCCGTCGACCTCCCCGCCGACCGCTTCCTCGAGCGCGAGCTCAGCTGGCTCGCCTTCAACGAGCGCGTCCAGGAGCTCTCCGCCGATCCCGCGACGCCGCTGCTCGAGCGCCTCCGCTTCGCCGCGATCTTCGCGTCCAACCTGGACGAGTTCTTCATGGTCCGCGTCGCCGGCCTCAAGCGCCGCCTCGAGACGGGGCTGGCCGTCACCGGTGCCGCCGGGATCCCGCCCCGCAAGGTGCTCGCGGCCGTGCGCCGCCGCGCCCACGAGCTGCAGGTGCACCAGGGGAGCATTGTCGTCGACCAGCTGCTGCCGCTGCTCGAGCGCGAGGCCGATGTCCGGATCGTCCACTGGGGCCAGCTCTCCGAGGCCGAGCGCACTGAGCTGAGCCGCTTCTTCGAGACCGACGTCTACCCCGTGCTGACCCCGCTCGCGGTGGACCCGGGCCACCCCTTCCCCTACATCTCCGGGCTCTCCCTGAACCTCGCCGTGCAGCTGCGACGGGCCGCGGAGGAGCATGAGGGCGGGCAGGGGGACGGGTACGACGGCGGGCCCGAGGATGCGAAGCTGCGCTACGCACGGGTGAAGGTGCCCGACGCCCTGCCCCGCTTCGTGACCGTGGGCCCGGCCGACGGCGAGGCGGAGGGGACGCGGCTCATCGGCCTCGAGGACGTGATCGCCGCGAACCTCGACCGCCTGTTCCCGGGCATGGAGATCGTGGCCCACCACCTGTTCCGCGTCACGCGCAACTCCGACGTCGAGATCGAGGAGGACGACGCCGAGAACCTGCTCGATGCCCTCGAGCGGGAGCTCCTGCGCCGCCGCTTCGGTGCCCCCGTGCGCCTCGAGCTCGAGAGCGGCATCGACCCGGAGGTGCGCGACTGGCTCGTGCGCGAGCTCGACGTGAGCGCCCCCGAGGTCTTCGAGCTGCCGTCCCCGCTCGACCTGCGGGGCCTCGCGCAGCTCGCCGATCTCGACCTGCCGCGCCTGCGCTTCGGGGCCTTCGTGCCGTCGACGAACGTGCAGCTCAAGGAGGTCGAGACCGCGTCCAGTCCCGACGTGCTGGGCGCGATGCGCAAGGGCGATGTGCTCCTGCACCACCCCTACGACGCCTTCTCCACCTCGGTGCAGGCGTTCCTCGAGCAGGCGGCCGCGGACCCCCACGTGCTCGCGATCAAGCAGACGCTGTACCGCACCTCGGGCGACTCCCCGATCGTCGACGCGCTCATCGACACGGCCGAGGCCGGCAAGCAGGTGCTCGCGATCGTCGAGATCACCGCCCGCTTCGACGAGCGCAACAACATCTCCTGGGCCCGCAAGCTCGAGCAGGCCGGCGTGCACGTCGTCTACGGCGTCCCCGGCCTGAAGACCCACGCCAAGCTGTCGATGGCCGTGCGCCAGGAGGAGGGCGGCCTGCGGCGCTACTGCCACGTCGGCACCGGCAACTACCACCCGTCCACGGCCCGCTTCTACGAGGACCTCGGGCTGCTCACCTGCGACGAGAGCGTCGGCCAGGACCTCACGCGCCTGTTCAACCAGCTCTCCGGCTACGCGCCGCGCACCGAGTTCGACCGCCTGCTGGTGGCGCCCCGCTCCGTCCGCACGGGTCTCATCGAGCTCATCGAGCAGGAGATCGAGCACCACCTCGCCGGGCGGGAGGCCCGCATCGGGCTCAAGTGCAACTCGATGGTCGACGAGCAGATCATCGACGCGCTGTACCGCGCCTCCCGTGCAGGCGTTCCCGTCGACATCGTCGTGCGCGGGATCTGCGCCCTGAGACCGGGAGTCCCGGGGCTGAGCGATACGATCCGCGTGCGCTCCATCCTGGGGCGCTTCCTCGAGCACTCGCGGATCTTCGCGTTCGCGGGCGGCGGCACGCCCCGCGTGCTGATCGGCAGCGCGGACATGATGCACCGCAACCTCGACCGCCGCGTCGAGGCCCTCGTGGAGATCACCGACCCCGAGCACATCCGGCGCCTGGAAGGACTGATCGACCTGGAGACGGACGAGGCCACGGCCTCCTGGCACCTGGGCCCCGACGGCACCTGGACCCGGCATGCGACCGACGCCACGGGCGAGCCGCTGCTGGACGCCCAGGCCGAGCTCATCGCCCGGCACCAGCGTCTGCGGAAGCGCCGCGGATGAGCCCCCGCGCATCCTCCGGCGCCGCCCCCGTCCTCGCCGCCGGTGCTCTCGTCTGGCGGGAGAAGAAGGACCGCATCGAGGTGCTCCTCGTGCATCGGCCCCGCTACGACGACTGGACGATCCCCAAGGGCAAGCTGGATCCGGGGGAGACCTTCCCCGCCGCCGCGGTCCGCGAGGTCGCCGAGGAGACCGGCTACCGGGTGCGTCTGCACCGTCCGCTGCCGCCGTCGGTGTACCGCCTGGCCGACGGCCGCACGAAGATGGTCCACTACTGGGTCGCGACGGTCCGCTCCCGCGTCGCGCCGGGCCCGAAGAACAAGCGCGAGATCGACGAGGTCCGCTGGGTGGACCTCGACACGTGCGAGCGGCTCCTCACCCGCGAGGGCGACCGCGCCCAGCTCGACGGCCTGCGCCGCCAGCTCGCCGACGACACCCTGGCCACGGTGCCGATCATCATCCAGCGCCATGCCGCCGCCCTCTCGCGCGCCAAGTGGCGCAAGGGCGAGGAGACGCGCCCGCTGAACTCCAAGGGGAAGAAGCAGGCCGCGGCGCTGCCCCCGCTCATCTCCGCCTACGCCCCGGGCTCCGTGGTCACGAGCCCGTGGATGCGGTGCGTCGCGACCGTCGAGCCCTTCGCCCGCTCCGGCGGGATGGAGATCGGCACCAAGGACTCGCTGACCGAGGCCGCGCACGAGAAGCGCCCCTCGCGGGCCGCCGCCGTCGTCGACCGCGTGCTGCGCTCGGCCCGTCCGGCCGTCGTCTGCACGCACCGTCCCGTCCTGCCGACCGTCGTCTCCGTCGCGCGCGACCACGCGACCAAGGACGCCGCGCTCGAGCTGCCCCGCTCCAACCCGTTCCTCGCCGCGGGGGAGGCCCTCGTGCTGCACACGACCGATCAGGGGACGGTCGTCGCGATCGAGAGGCACCTGCCCAACATCGGCTGACCGCGCCCGGCGGCTGGGCGAATGCCGCGCGCGACGCGCCGGGCGGGGGCCTGCGGCTTTGCCCCCGCGCCCGCTGGACGGGACACTGGGGCGGCCCGCCGAGCACGGGCGCTGACACCGCCGACGTCCCAGGGAGCCCCCGCCATGTCCCAGCCGCCCGACTCGACCTTCCCCGCTCCGGAGCCCTGGGACCGGCCCGCCGACGCCGCGGACGCGGTCGCTTCGTATGCGACGAACCCGTACGCGACGAATCCGTATGAGGCGTCTCCCTCAGACCCGTCCGACTACGGCTACGGCGAGACGGAGCGCGACCCGTTCGCCTCCTCGGCATCGGACGCCGAGCCGTCGTCCGACGGCTCCACCGGCGACGACAGCGCGACGGGCGCGTACGCCGCGGACTCCTACGCGCAGCCCGCCGACGCCCCGCCCGCCGACGCCTCGCCGTATGCGGCGCCGCAGGCGTATGCCCCGCAGCAGCAGCCGTATGTCGCGCAACAGCCGTACGCCCCGCAGCAGCCGTATGCCGCCCAGCCCGCCTACGGCTACGCCCCGGCCCCGCCCAGCTCCGGGGTCGCTCTCGCGTCGATGATCACCGGCATCGCAGCGCTCGCCCTGGGCTCCATGTGCGGCCTTCCTATCCTCGCCGCTCCCGTGGCGATCATCCTCGAGGCGATGGGCATGCGCGAGACCGGACCGGGCCAGAAGGCGGGGCGCGGCTTCGCGATCACCGGCCTCGCCACGGGCGTCATCGGCACCCTGCTGATCACCGGGGTCGTGCTGCTGTACGGCGGTATGATCCTCGCGGTCATCATGGGAGAGAGCACGGCGGGAGTGTGAGCGGCGTCCGCTGACAGGAGCGCCCGCTCCGGGCGAGACCTCCGTCACGCGAGACCGCATCGCAGGCCCCGGAACCGGCCCTGCCAGGCACGATGACGCGCCTGCGCGCCCGGTGCCCGCGCACGTTCACCGTGAGTTCACATCCGTGGGGCCAGGGCGTCATCTGCCCTCTCTAACGTCAGCGACGACACTTCGTCAGCCGACTTCCGGAGCGGACTCCGGGACGCACCCCTTGGCCTCGGCCACGGAAAGGACTTGCAGTGAACGTTCGCCACACCAAGCTCGCGGCGGCCGCCGCGCTCGCCCTCACCGGCGGTCTCGCCCTCAGCGCCTGCGGCGGCAGCGGCGATCCCGCGGCCAACGGCGGCTCCGGCTCCTCGGACTCCGGCTCCTCCGCCTCGGGCACCATCTCCGGCCAGCTCGCCGGCGCGGGCGCCTCCTCGCAGGAGGCCGCGCAGGGTGCGTGGACCCAGAACTTCATCGCGCTGAACCCCGAGGCGCAGGTCACCTACGACTCGGTGGGCTCGGGCAAGGGCCGCGACCAGTTCATCTCCGGCGGTGTGAAGTTCGCCGGCTCCGACGAGGCCATGAAGCCCGAGGACATGGAGAAGGCCGCCGAGACCTGCCAGGGCGGCACGGCCATGGACATCCCGGTCTACATCTCCCCGATCGCGGTCGTCTACAAGCTCGACGGCGTGGACAACCTGCAGCTCTCGCCCGCCACGGTGGCCGGGATCTTCTCGGGACAGATCACGAAGTGGAACGATCCCGCGATCGTTGCCGACAACCCGGATGCGAACCTCCCGGACAAGGCGATCACTCCGGTGCACCGCTCGGACAAGTCGGGGACCACCGGCAACTTCACCCACTTCCTCTCCGAGACCGCGCCTGAGGCGTGGACCGCGGGCGAGGTCGAGGAGTGGCCCACCGACGGCGGCCAGTCCGGCGACGGCACCTCGGGCCTGGTCTCCACGGTCGAGGGCGGCGACGGCACCATCGGCTACGCCGACTTCTCCAAGGCCGGCAACCTTGGCGTCGCCAAGATCAAGATCGGCGAGGAGTACGTCGCCCCGTCCGCCGATGGCGCGGCCAAGGCCGTCGAGGCCTCCCCCCGTGAGGAGGGCCGCGAGGAAGGCGACATCGCCGTCGAGATCGATCGCAAGCAGACCGATTCCGGCGTCTACCCGCTGGTGCTCGTCTCCTACCTGATCACCTGTGACACCTACGAGGACCAGGCGACCGCCGACCTCGTCAAGGGCTACGCCTCCTACGTGATCTCCGAGGACGGCCAGAAGGCCGCTGAGGAGGCCGCCGGCTCGGCCCCGCTCACCGAGGGCCTGCGGACGGACGCCCAGAAGTCCATCGACTCCATCAAGGCGAAGGCCTGATCCAGTCGCCGCGGAGGCCGGGCGCTCCCGGGTCCCTGTGACCCGGGAGCGCCCGGCCTCCCTCAGCGCCGTCCCTCCCCGCCCTTCCAGGAAGGCACTCTGTGAGCACCATCGATGCCTCGAACAAGCCCGCGGCCCGCAAGACAGTGGCCAGCGGCAGCGGCCGCCGCGCCGGGGACACCATCTTCTCCGCCCTGAGCGTCGGCTCCGGCCTCATCATCTTCCTGGCGCTCGCCGCGGTCGCGGTGTTCCTGAGCCTGCAGTCGCGCGAGGCGATCGAGGGCAGCCGTGAGCTGACCGGCAGCGCCGATGCCGTCTCGCTCCTCGAGTACACGGGGCCGCTGATCTTCGGCACCGTCTTCGCCGCGGTCCTCGCGCTGCTCATGGCGGTCCCGGTCGCGGTGGGCATCGCCCTTTTCATCTCGCACTACGCCTCGCGGAAGCTCTCGACGCCGCTGGGCTACCTGATCGACCTGCTCGCCGCGGTCCCCTCTGTCGTCTTCGGGCTGTGGGGCGGCGTCTGGCTGGTGCCGCGCCTCGAGCCGCTGTACCTGTTCCTCAACAAGCACCTGGGCTTCATCCCGCTCTTCGCGGGCGAGCCCACGGCGCCGATGAAGAACCTCGCCTCGGCCTCCGTCGTCCTCGCGGTGATGATCCTGCCGATCATCACCGCCGTGTCCCGCGAGGTCTTCCTGCAGACCCCGCGCCTGCAGGAGGAGGCCGCGCTCGCGCTCGGCGCTACGCGCTGGGAGATGATCAAGTCCGTCGTGCTGCCCTTCGGCAAGTCCGGCGTCATCTCCGCCTCGATGCTGGGTCTGGGCCGCGCGCTCGGTGAGACCATGGCCGTCCTCATGGTCATGTCGCCCGGCTTCACCTACTCCCTGCACATCTTCGAGGTCGGCCGGCACCAGTCGATCGCCGCGAACATCGCAGCCCAGAGCGCCGAGTCGACGGGCATCGACATGTCCCGCCTGATCTTCACGGGCCTGGTGCTGTTCGTCATCACCTTCGTCATCAACGCCATCGCCCGCGCGATCGTCTCGCGCGGCCCCAAGAGCTGAGGAGCGGGACCATGAGCGAGACTCCTGCCGCACACACCGCGGCCCCCGCAGCCCGTGCGCGCATCGACACGACGTCCGAGCGGCACCTTCCCTGGTACCACCTGGCTCTCACGGGCCTCGCATCCGCCGTCCTGGCCGCGATCATCCTGCTCGCCCTCGGCAAGCTGTCGATCGCGGGCGTGGTCGTCCTCGGCTACCTGCTCCACCTGATCATCGGCTTCGCCTACTCCCGGGTGCGCGAGGGCCGCCGCTGGGCCACGGACCGCTTCGTGTCCCTGCTGGTCTTCGGCGCCTTCGGCCTCGCGCTCATCCCCCTGGTGTCGCTCCTCATGGAGGTCATCGTCCGCGGCGCCCCGCGCCTGGTCGCCCCCGGCTTCCTCACGGGCGACATGGCCGGCGTCATCGGCGGCATGGACGCCGGCGGCATCTGGCACGCGATCGTCGGCACGTTGCTGGTGACGTTCTGGGCCTCGGTCATCTCGGTGCCGATCGGTCTGTTCACCGCGATCTTCCTCGTCGAGTACGCCCGCACCGGGTGGATGAAGGTGCTCGGCAAGGGCATCACCTTCCTGGTGGACGTCATGACGGGCATCCCGTCGATCGTCGCCGGCCTGTTCGGCCTGGCGCTGTTCGTGACGGTCACGAGCAACCCGGGCATCCGCATCGGCATGATGGGCGCCGTCGCGCTCTCCCTGCTGATGATCCCCACGGTGGTCCGCTCGAGCGAGGAGATGATCCGCCTGGTCCCGATGGACCTGCGCGAGGCCTCCTACGCCCTGGGTGTCCCGAAGTGGCTCACGATCGTGCGCGTCGTGCTGCGCACCGCGATCGCGGGCCTGACCACCTCGGTCACGCTCGCGGTGGCCCGCGTCATCGGCGAGACCGCCCCGCTGCTGCTCACCGTGGGCGCCCTGCCGCTGCTGAACACGAACATGGTCAGTGGCCGCATGCAGACGCTCCCCACCTTCATCAACAGCCAGTACAAGCTCGGCAACGCGGTGTGCAACTCCGACACGCTCACCAACCCGATCACGGGCATCGAGCACGCCTGCTCGGTGGCGATCAACTTCGATCGCGCATGGGCCGCCGCGCTCGTGCTCATCATGATCGTGATGGTGCTCAACATCGTCGCCCGCCTGGTCAGCTACTTCTTCGCGCCCAAGTCCGGCCGCTGAGCCGGCCCGCGCTCCCCTGAAAGGAACCCCTCCGATGCCCCAGGCGATCACCGTCGAGGATCTGAACATCTACTACGGCGACTTCCTCGCCGTGGAGAACGTCAACGTGGTCATCGAGCCGCGCAGCGTCACCGCCCTGATCGGCCCCTCCGGCTGCGGCAAGTCGACCTTCCTGCGCACGCTCAATCGCATGCACGAGGTCATCCCCGGCGCCCGCGCCGAGGGCACCGTCGAGATCGAGGGCCAGAACATCTACGCCGCCGGCGTGGACCCGGTCAACGTGCGCCGCCGCGTCGGCATGGTGTTCCAGAAGCCCAACCCGTTCCCGACGATGTCGATCCGCGACAACGTGCTGGCGGGCGTGAAGCTCAACAACAAGCGGATCTCGAAGTCCGACGCCGACGCGCTCGTCGAGAAGTCGCTCAAGGGCGCGAACCTCTGGAACGAGGTCAAGGACCGCCTGGACAAGCCCGGCATGGGCCTGTCGGGCGGCCAGCAGCAGCGCCTGTGCATCGCCCGCACCATCGCGGTGCGCCCCGAGGTCGTCCTCATGGACGAGCCCTGCTCGGCGCTCGATCCGATCTCCACCCTCGCGATCGAGGACCTCATCCACGAGATGAAGGAGGAGTTCACGATCGTGATCGTCACGCACAATATGCAGCAGGCCTCGCGCGTCTCGGATCGCACGGGCTTCTTCAACATCGCGGGCACCGGCAAGCCGGGCAAGCTCATCGAGATCGACGACACCGAGAAGATGTTCACCAACCCGGCGAACAAGCAGACCGAGGACTACATCTCCGGCCGCTTCGGGTGAGCCGCGCCGGCGGCGTGCGCCTCTGATCGCACCCGCCGCTCCACCTGCGGTCTGACGTCGCCCCCGGGATCTCCATCCCGGGGGCGACGCGGAACCTTCGCGTCACGTCGTTCACGTGGCAGCTATCGCTCCGATGGACTCGTCTCCCTTGACCGATCGGGAGGGGGGGGGATAGCGTGCGCAGAGATCCGTTCGACGATGAACGGACATGAGTAAGTGGGGTGTTGGTCGTGAAGCTGTCTGTCCTAAAACCATTGCTTTTCAGCCTCTCGCTGGTTCTCTCCCTCGGGGTGGGAGGGACTGCATCGGCTACGCCAAATGAGGGTATGAGCCCCATGTCGCCATCGCAGCAAGTCTCCGCGTCGCCGGGGGGATGCGGTGCGGCAGGAGCTGTTGCGCCGGGTGCCCTCCCCGCGACCACGAAGTCGCAGTGTTACAAACAGTACGTCCGGGACTCTGCTAAGTGCCGTCGCATGCCCGGAGCAAAAGCGCGTGGTGCATGTTGGGCGGCAATCATGGTTAAGCAGGCTGCTTGCATGGCGGGGGCTTCGGACCGGGTGCTTGCAATCGAGCCGTGAAGGTCTCTCGTACCCTGTGCCGAAGGTCCCCAGCGGGGGCATCAACAGAAAGAGCTAAGCCAGGCGTGGTGAAGGCTCCATGACTGTGAGGAGTTGCTGATGCTGATCAGGACCTATGCGGAGCGTGACGGTCTGCAACCGCGTGCGGAGATCTCGATCACGCCCGCGGAGTCCACAAACGAGAGCACGGCCAGGCTGATGTTGGACGTCTGCGGCGACGTGAATACCTATGACGTGCATGGGAGCGACGACGTGCAGGCGGTCGAGCTCGCGCTGACCCTGCTGCGAACCCTCGAACTCAACGAAGGGCTCCAGCTCGCAGCGCAGTGAAATGCTGGGAGCGGCGTGCGACTCTGATCGCGCGCGCCGCTCCGCCCACGGTCTGACGTCGCCCCCGGGATCTCCATCCCGGGGGCGACGCGCATCCGGCCTGGTCATGGCCAGGCTGGGAACATGTCCACCACAGCTCAGACAGCACCTCCCTCGCCCCTGCCCGCCGAGCACCCGTCCCGCTGGAGCAGCGGCCCCGGCGCGGTCCTCGAGACCCGCGGCCTGCGCCACTCCTACGGCGACCGCTCCGCGACGACCCTCGCCCTCGACGGCGTCGATCTCGCGATCGCGCCCGCCGAGTCCCTCGCGATCATGGGCCCGTCCGGCTGCGGCAAGACCACGCTGCTGCACATCCTCGGCGGCGTGCTCCGCCCGACATCGGGCAGCGTCCTGCACCTCGGCCGGGATCTCGCGGGCCGCTCCGACGCGGAGTGCACCCGTCTGCGCCGCTCGTCGTTCGGCTTCGTCTTCCAGGACGGCCAGCTGCTGCCCGAGCTCACAGCGCTGGAGAACGTCGTGCTGCCGCGGATGCTCGGCGGGGCGCGCCGCTCGGCCGCGACGGCTGATGCTCGCTCCTGGCTCGACCGCCTGGGTCTGCAGGGCATGCACGACCGCCGCCCGGGGCAGCTCTCGGGCGGCCAGGCTCAGCGCGTCGCGATCGCCCGCGCGCTCGCGGGACGGCCGTCGGTCGTCTTCGCCGATGAGCCCACCGGGGCGCTGGACCAGAGCACGGGCCGCGCGGTGCTCGACGTCCTCACCGCCGCCTGCCACGACGCGGGCGCCTCCCTCGTGATGGTCACGCACGACCCGGCGATCGCCGCATCCTGCGAGCGGACCATCGCGATGCGCGACGGTCGCATCGCCCAGGAGTTCACGCGCGAGGGCTCGGAGCTCGCGCGCGGCATGGGCGCGGTGCGCGAGGGGGCGTGGGCATGAGCGCCCAGCTGCACGCGGCCCGGCTCATGCTGCGGCGCGGTCGGGGCATCGGCGACCTGCTGCCGATCCTCGCCTTCGCCGCCTCGACGGGCGTGCTCGCGATGGTCCTCGGCGGGCTCGGTGCGTTCATGACGCGTGCCGCCGCTGTCGGCGACGGCGGCGGGAGCGCCGCAGGAGCATCCGGCGGCGATGACATGCTCGCCTTCCTCATGATCTGCGCGCTCATCGCGACCGCGCTGCTGGTGCCGAGCGCGATGAGCCTCGGCGCCTCCGCCGCCCGCCTGTCCCTCTCGCGGCGCGAGCGCCAGCTCGCGGCGGTCCGCCTGGTCGGCGGCACCCGCGGCCAGGTCGGCCTCGTCGCCGTCCTCGACGTGCTCGTGCAGGCGCTCATCGGCTCCGTCATCGGCCTGGGGCTGCACGTCGCCGTGATCCCGCTGCTCATGCGGCTCGACTTCGCGATCGCGCCGTTCCGCTTCGGCGAGCTCCTGCTGCCCTGGTGGGGCTACCCGGCACTGCTGGCCGGGGCGGCGCTCATGGCCGTGGCCTCGGGCGCGTTCGGACTCATCGGCGTGAGCATCTCCCCGCTGGGCGTGGCGCGGCAGTCGCGCACGGTGAGGATGTCGATCCTCCGCATGGTCGTGTGGGTCGTGCTGCTCGTGGCGTTCATCGTCGCCTCGAAGCTGCTCAGCTACATCCCCGGGCTCGACGCGGCCGTCGGGATCGCGATCATGCTGACCCTCATGGCGCTCGTCGTCTGGTCCGTGAACCTGGTGGGGCCGTTCCTCGTGTGGGTCGTGGCGCGGATGACCGCGGCGATCGCGCCGACGCCCGCGCTGCTGGTGGGCGCCCGTCGTCTGGCCGCCGACCCCCGCGCGGGCTGGCGGGCCGTCTCCGGGATCGCGTTCGGCCTGATCATCGCGGGGATGCTCACGCTCATCTCGAGCCTGAGCATCGACTCCGGGGACGAGGCCGGACGGGCCATGGGCCATGCCCTGGCGACCGGCGGCTACCTCACCCTCGCCATCACCTCCGTGCTCGCGGCGGTGTCCACCGGGGTCACGCAGACCGCGCGGTTGCTCGAGCAGGGGGAGGTGCTGCGCGCTCAGCACGTGGCCGGGGCGACCGTTGCCCAGCTGCACCGGGCGCGCTTCGCCGAGATCGGGATCCCGCTGAGCCTGGCCGGCATCGTCGCGGCGATCTCCGCCCTGGTGCTGATCCTGCCGGTGATGAGCGGAGTCGGTGACCCGTTGATCGGGCTGGCGCTGTACATCACGGCGGCGGCCGCGGCGCTCGGCCTGGTGGCGGCGTCGGTGGCCGTGAGCGGGCCGCTCGTGGGGAGGCTCGCCCGCACGCAGGGGTGAGGGACGGTGCAGGGAGGCGGAGCTGCGGGGCTGCGCGGCTGTGGGGCTGCGCGGCTGCGCGGCTGTGGGGCGGCGGCACTGCGGGGCGCAGCGCCGCGGAGAGCGAGCCCGGCGGGGCGAGGGGACGAAGGGTTCCGTCGCCCCGCTCTCTGCCCCTACCGTGGTGCCCATGGATGACTCCCTGCGGTCCGTGGACCCCGCCGATGTTCCCGCCGACGCCCAGCTGTTCGACGTGCGCGAGCAGGACGAATGGGACGCCGGCCATGCGCCGGCGGCTCGGCACCTGCCCGCGAGCGAGCTGGCGGCGCGTCTGGGCGAGCTGCCCGAGGACGGCGACGTCTACCTCGTGTGCCGCTCCGGCGGACGCAGTCGGCAGGTCGCGATGTGGCTCGAGCGCAACGGCTACGACGCCGTCGACGTGCGCGGGGGCATGGACCAGTGGTTCGAGGCGGGCCTGCCGATGGTGCGCGACGGGGACGGGGAGCCGTACGTGCTGTGAGCGGCGCGGCCGGGCTGTGAGTGGTGCGGCCGGGCTGTGAGTAGTGCGGCCGAGCGGCTGATGAGCAGTGCGGCTAGGTGGACGGTGAGCAGTGCAGCCGAGTGCCTGAGCGTCCGCGCGCGTAGTCGCTGACCCAGAGCCCGGGAGCGACCTCGCGGTCGCCGATGTGGGTGAACCGCAGGGAAGCGTAGAGCGCCCGTGCTGGCGCATTGTCCCGCCCGGTCGAGACCGTGGTCGGCATAGCGGGCAGGGACGCCAGGAGCGCCCGGGCGAGACCTCGGCGATGCCACGCCGGGTCGACCACGAGGCGGTCGATCTCGAGTACACCCTCCTCGATGCTGTATGCCAGGGCTGCGACCACCTGCGGGTCGTCATGCACGGTCTTCCAGACGAGATCCGCCCCGATGAGCTCGGCGGCGGTCTCGCTCAGCTGCGGGATGCGGTCGTCGCCGATGAGCTCGGCCTCGACCCGATACGCACGCCGCTGCAGAGCGACGAGCTCGCCCGCGAGTTCGCGCAGCTCCGTGTCATGCAGGGTCCGGATCGGGCCCGGGGGATCGGTGCGCATGACTCCATTGTCGGTCGGGCGCTGTGGCGGGCGGGGCTTGTATGGGCCGGCCGTGTGTCGCTCTGGGCCGCCGCCGATCGAGGTGTTCGTCGGGTCGAGCGCGACCTTGTTCGGGTCTGTCGTCGGTCCAGCGCGGCCTTGCTCGGGTCTGTCGGTTCTTGTGCCCGTCGTCGCTCGGGCTCATCGCCGCTCGAGCCCATCATCCTCGAGCGCGCGGTGCCGGGACTCTCCGCCCCGCGGCATTGTGGACAACTCGGATTGTGGAGCTTTGTCGAAAATCCCAGGAGACCGACACCGTTCTGTGATGGTGCGGAGGCGCTGGAGACCCTATGCTGAATGTATCGAACAGGTGTTCGAAAGCGGTTCGCGTGAGGCCGCTGCATCCGGTAAGACGAGGGGGTTGGGACCATGACTGCGGTGCACGATCCGCATTCCCGTGGGCGTTCCACGCCCTGCGGCAACGCCGCCTCGTCCGCGTCGGATTCCGCGGGTGCCACGGTGAGCAAGGCCGATCTAACCCGTGCCCGGTACGGGCGCTCGGCCGGATCCGTCCCGGAGACTTCTGCGCCGGGGTCTTCTGCGCGGGAGTCGTCTGCGCCGGCTTCCGCTTCACGGGACTCATCTGCACCGGGCTTTTCTGCGATGGGCGCTTCGGCGTTCCCTGCCAGCGCGGCCGTGTCCGGATCTGCTCTTCCGATGAACCCGCGCACTGCTGACCCGGCCCTAGACACTCCGGCCCAGCACTCGCGCCAGCGTGCGTCGATGTGCCCGCGTCCGTCCGCGCGCCCGCGTCCGTCTTCCCGTGTCCGCGCCCGGATCCCGCTGACGCGCGAGAGCCTGCCGGAACGCGCCGCGGCGCAGGACTCGCCGCTCCTCTCCGCCGCGCTCCAGCATCTCTGGGACGATGCCGCGCGGGAATCCCGCGAGGCGGCCGCCCGGCATCGCGCACTCGCGGCGCTGTGGACGGAGCCTGTGGGAGACGCGGAGACGGACGACCCCGCCGACATCGTCGAGCTCCAGGTCGCCTGTGCCCTTCGGACCACGCGCGGCCGCGCTCATGGCCTGGTGGAGGACGCCCACCGCGCTGTGGAGCTGTTCCCTCGCGTGTTCGCCCTGCTCGAGAGCGGGACGATGCCCACCGAGTGGTTCGCGCGCCTGCTCCGCCAGTCCCAGGGACTCGGTCCCGAGGCGAGCGGCCGGCTGGACGAGCGCGTGGCGTCCTGGGACATGGGCATCACGGCCGAACGGTTCCGCCGGGAGCTGTCTCGCGCGGTCTCCTGGTTCCGTGCAGAGCAGGAGGAGCCCTCCCTCACGCCCGAGGAACAGCGCCGGGTCGAGACCTTCGCTCGCCCGGACGGCACGGCATCGCTCATCGTCACCGGCCCGGTTCCGGAGATCCTCTCGCTCTCGCGCCGCCTCGACGACGCCGCCCGTGCCCTGCGCACCGCCCAGCGGACAGCCCTGGCCGAGGGCCTGCCCGTGCCCTTCGACGATGGGAGCGTCGCCGAGAGCGGTCGCGCCATGCTCCCCAAGGACCTGCGTTACGCGATCCTCACTCGCAGCGTGCTCGAGACCGGCGGCGTCGAGGTCCCTGCCGAGCGGTATCGGCTCAACGTGATCGTCCCCGTCCTGACGCTGCTCGGGCACTCCGATGCGCCCGGCACGATCGAGGGCATCGCCCCGATCCCCGCCGTGATGGCCCGTGGTCTCGCCGCCGGGATCGACGGCTGGGAGCGCGTCCTCACCGACCCGACCACCGGGGCGTTCCTCCCGCTGCCGACCCAGCGCTACCGGCCGACGCCCGCCATGCGAGAGCACCTGCGCCTGCGCGGAGCCCAGTGCACCGTGCCCGGGTGCGTGCGAGCCGTCACCTGGGCCAGCGAGACCGACCACATCGAGGAGTTCGACCACCGCTTCCCCGCGGAGGGAGGACGCACCGAGATCGAGAACCTCCACCACCTGTGCCCCGCGCATCACGCGATGAAGACCGCCGGCCGGATCGACCCGGTTCGGCGGCCGGGCGGCATCGAGGTGGTCGAGAGCGAAGCCTCCGGACAGGCCGCGTGCGAGACGGACTCCGGGAATGAGCCACCGCCTGGACCGCCTCGACAGGACGCGCCGTGCCGAGCGGACGCGCCGCCTCGCTGGGACACATCGGCCGGGTCTGGTCCTCCCGACCGCTCGGCGTTTCAGGATCGGTCGGAGGTGCGGCAGCGGATGGAGCCACAGCAGGGAGTGGAACGCCCGCGCGGGTCGGAGGCGCCACTGTGCGCGGAGCGGCCGGAGTCGGCGGAGCCCGCGCATTCATCGTCCCCGGTCCCGGCGCCGCACACGATCGTCCATCCGGGCTCCACGACGTGGCGCCTCGGGCCCGATGCGACGGTGACCGTTCCCGATGACACCGACCTCACCACTCCCGAGATGGTCGAGCGCTTCCACCGGCTCTGGGCCGTCTACCGGCAGGCGGAGCAGGAACGCCAGACGGCGACGGAGCGGCAGTCCGAGCTGAGGCGGCAGGCCGGGCGAGCGCGGGAGGCGGGCGACGGCGCTCCTCCGTGGTGGGCGGGCGACCCGACGTTCTGAACGAGCGGGCCGCGCGGCGTGCGATCCGACGAGCTGATGATCGGCCCACCCTGATCGGTGCCGTCAGTGCCACGTACGCGCCGGGGCGCACCGCAGAACCCTCCGCGGTGCGCCCCTGATGATGCCGTAGCTCAGCGCCGCAGCTCAGTGATGCATCTCGAACTCGTCCTCCAGGAGCGTCGCCCGCCCCGCCTCGAGCCGCGCCACGGGCACGCGGAACGGAGAGCAGGACACGTAGTCGAGCCCGACGCTGTTGAAGAAGTGGATCGAGTCCGGGTCGCCGCCGTGCTCGCCGCACACCCCGAGCTTCAGCCCCGGCTTCGTCGACCGGCCGCGCTCGGCGCCGATGCGCACCAGCTCGCCCACGCCGTACTGGTCGATCGACTCGAACGGGCTGATCAGCAGGATGCCGCGGTCCTTGTAGGTGAAGAAGAACCCGGCCTCGACGTCATCGCGCGAGAAGCCCCACGTGGTCTGCGTGAGGTCGTTCGTGCCGAAGCTGAAGAACTCCGCGTCCTCGGCGATCTCGTCGGCGCGCAGAGCCGCGCGCGGCAGCTCGATCATCGTCCCGATGTGCACTTCGACCGCGGACCCGGTCTCCTTCTCGACCGCCTCGCGGACCTCGTCGATCTCCCGGCGGATCTCCCGCAGCTCACGGATCGAGGACACCAGCGGCACCATGATCTCGACCTTCGCCTCGCCCCCGGCCGCGAGCACCTGGGCCTGCGCCTCGAGGATCGCCCGCGCCTGCATCCCGTACAGACCGGGGATTGTCAGGCCCAGGCGCACCCCCCGCAGACCCAGCATCGGGTTCTGCTCGTGCATGCGCCGCACCGCGTCGAGCACCTTCTGCTCGCGCTCGGTGCGCTGGACCCCGGCATCATCGGCCCGAGCCGCCTTGACCATCAGCTCGGTGAGATCCGGCAGGAACTCGTGCAACGGCGGATCCAGCAGACGGATCGTGATGGGAAGCCCTCCCATCGCCTCCATGATCTGCCGGAAGTCCTCCCGCTGCATCGGCAGCAGGCGATCGAGCACGGCCTGGCGCTCATCGCCGTCGGCGGCCAGCACGAGGTCCTCGACATGGTGGCGGCGATCGCCGAGGAACATGTGCTCGGTGCGGACCAGGCCGATGCCCTGGGCGCCCATCGCACGGGCGCGCGCCGCGTCCTCGGGGGTGTCGGCGTTCGCGCGCACCTGCATGCGCCGCGTCCGATCGGCCACGCCCATGATCCGGTGCACCGAGCGCACCAGGTCCGTCGCGTCCTCGGCATCCCCGTCGACCTCGCCCGCGAGGTACTGCGCGACCTCGGAGGGGACCACCGGCACCTCGCCGCGGAACACCTCGCCGGAGGTGCCGTCGATCGACAGGACGTCGCCCTCGCGCGCGATCACCTCGCCGCCGATGCGGATCACCCGCTCCTTCTCGTCGATCTCGAGGGCCTCGGCACCGCACACGCAGGTGCGCCCGAGCCCGCGGGCCACGACGGCGGCGTGCGAGGTCTTGCCGCCGCGGGAGGTGAGCACGCCCGCGGCCGACAGCATCCCGGCCAGGTCGTCGGGGTTGGTCTCGCGCCGCACGAGGATCGTCGGCACGCCCTCGGCGGCCTTGGCGACCACGGCCTCGGAGTCGAAGGCGACCTGGCCGACCGCGGCGCCGGGGGAGGCGTTCATGCCGCGCGCGACGAGCTCGCGCTCGCCCTCGTCGCTGAAGCGCGGGAACATCAGGCGCGTCAGCAGCTCGCCGCTCACGCGGCGCAGCGCCTCGTCCTCATCGATCACGCCCTCGTCGATCAGCGTCGTCGCGATCCGGAACGCGGCCGCGGCGGTGCGCTTGCCCACGCGGGTCTGCAGCATCCACAGCTTCCCGGACTCGACGGTGAACTCGATGTCGCACAGGTCCCGGTAGTGCTTCTCGAGGGTGTCCATGATCCCCGACAGCTCCGCGTACACCTCGGGCATCACATCGCCCAGCTCCGGCAGCGGCCGCGTGTTGCGGATGCCCGCGACCACGTCCTCGCCCTGCGCGTTGACCAGGAAGTCCCCGTACACGCCGGTCGCGCCCGTCGCGGGGTCGCGGGTGAAGCCCACGCCCGTCGCGGAGTCGTCATCGAGGTTGCCGAACACCATCGAGCACACGTTCACGGCGGTGCCCAGGTCGTGGCTGATGCGCTCGGCATTGCGGTAGATGACGGCGCGGGGAGCGCCCCACGAGTCGAAGACCGCGCGGATCGACTGGCGCAGCTGCTCGCGCGGGTCCTGCGGGAACGGCGCCCCGGTCTCGGCCTCGATGATCGCCTTGAACTCCTCGACGACGGCCTCGAGGTCCTTCTCATCGAGCTCGATGTCCGAGGCCACGCCCTTGTCGGCCTTCGCGCGGTCCAGCACGTGCTCGAACCTGTCCGCGTCGATGTCCTGGACGGTGCGGCCGAACATCTGCAGCAGGCGCCGGTAGGAATCGAGGGCGAAGCGCGCCGACCCCGACTTGCGGGCCAGACCCGTGAGCGTCTCGTCGTTCAGCCCGACGTTCAGGACCGTCTCCATCATGCCGGGCATCGACACGGCCGACCCCGAGCGCACGGACACCAGCAGCGGATCTGCGACATCGCCGAAGCGGCGGCCGATCTCCCGCTCGACGTCCTCGAGCGCCGCGTCCACCTGCGCGTCGAGCTCGGCGGGATTCTCGCCGTGCGCCATGTAGTAGCGGCAGGCGTCGGTCGTGATCGTGAAACCGGGCGGCACGGGCAGCCCCAGCCGGGTCATCTCGGCGAGGTTCGCGCCCTTGCCGCCCAGCAGCTGCTTGTCGTCCTTCGAGCCCTCCCGGAAGGGGCGGACGTAGGAGGTGGGATCAGGGCTCTGCGTGGAGACGGTCATGCCTGTCCTTCGAGTCGGGCTCCGCGGCAGGAGCCACCGGAACGGTCCGGGAGAGGCGCTGCATCGGGCCTGCTCTCGGGCCGTCGGGCGCGTCATTGCGCCGTGGATCCACTCTAAGGACGCGCACCAGCGATGCGCAGGACTTTCGCCCTGGTCAGCGATTCAGCTGCCCCGGCCCCGACACCGTCCGATCGCCGCGGATCCTGAAGCGCCATGCGAAGCGCGCAGGATCGCTCGCCTCCTCGCGCAGGCCGATGCGCGGGCCCGTCGCGATCATGGGTGCGGGGCGCGCCGGATCCGGCGGCTCGAGGCGGAAGCCTCCGGCCGGATCCGGCGTTTCGGCGGAGGAGGGATCGCACAGGTCCAGCCCGTCATCGGCCCACGTGATGCCGCAGGCGACGGTCGCCCGGCCGGGTCCGCGCGCGAGGTCGAGATCGGTGCGGGTCACCCCGGCGAAACGGCGGCGCTCCCGGGCGACCTCGATGCCGTCCACGATCTCCCCGGCCCGGATGAGGCAGCCGTGGCCGATGCCCTCGGCCTCGGCCACCACGTTCATGCACGAGTGCAGGCCCATGTGCCGGTACACGTACAGGTGCCCGGGCTCCCCGAACATCGTCGCATTGCGCGCGGTGCGCCCCCGGAAGGCGTGCGAGCCGGGATCCTCGCTCCCGCGGTACGCCTCGACCTCGGTGATCCGCAGCCGCACCCCGCGTCCCACGAGCTCGCAGCCCAGCAGCAGCGGGGCGAGCTCGAGCACGGGCCGATCGAACCAGGCCCGATCGACACGGGCACGATCGACACGGGGACGGGGGAGCATCACTTCAGCAGGCGCTTGACGACCACCATCACCTCGTCGAGCTTCGCGTCGATCTCGCCCGGATCCCCGGACGAGGCCGCATGGTGCACGCAGTGGTGGATGTGGTCGTCGGCCAGGGCCATCGCCAGCGACTCGAGCGCCTTGGACACCGCAGAGACCTGCGTGAGCACGTCGATGCAGTAGGTGTCCTCCTCGACCATGCGGGAGATCCCGCGGACCTGGCCCTCGATCAGCCGCAGGCGCCGCAGGTAGGCCTTCTTCGTGTCGTGGTAGCCGGGCTCGTCGGGGGTGCCGGGCACGTCCACGGCGGGGGTGCCGAGCGTCGTGGGCTCCGCCGATACGGGCACGTCCCCGCAGCAGTGACCGCTCATGCGTCCTCGCTCAGGTGCTCCACCAGCTGCGGCCCGTACCCGACGTACGTCGCGGGCGACAGCGCGAGCAGGCGCTGCTCCTCGGCCTCGGGCAGGTGCAGATCGCGGATGAACGCGTGCATGCCCTCCCCGTCCACGCGATGCCCGCGGGTGAGCTCCTTGAGGCGCTCGTACGGGTTGTCGAGGCCCTCGACGCCCTGGACGCCGAGCGTGCGCATCACCGACTGCACGGCCTCGCCGAGCACCTCCCAGTTCGCATCGAGGTCCGCGGCCATCGCGTCGGCGTCCACATCCAGCCCGGCGAGCCCGCGCCGCAGGTTCGAGATCGCCAGCAGCGAGTGCCCGAGCGCGGGGGCGACGTTGCGCTGGGTGGTGGAATCGGTGAGGTCGCGCTGCAGGCGGGAGGTCACGAGGGTCTGGGACAGGACGTCCAGGAGGGCGCCGGAGATCTCGAGGTTCGCCTCCGCGTTCTCGAAGCGGATGGGGTTGACCTTGTGGGGCATCGTCGAGGAGCCCGTGCCGCCCTGGGCCGACAGGCGCTGACGGAAGTACCCCAGCGAGATGTAGGTCCACATATCGGTGGCGAGGTTGTGCAGGATCCGGCCCGCCCGCGCGACATCGGCGTAGATCTCCGCCTGCCAGTCATGCGACTCGATCTGCGTGGTCAGCGGGTTCCACGTGAGCCCCAGATGCTCGACGAACGTGCGCGAGACCTCCTGCCAGTCCGTCGTGGGGACGGAGACGGCGTGGGCGGCGTAGGTGCCGGTCGCGCCGTTGATCTTGCCCAGCACCTCGTCGCCCGCGATGCGGCGCAGCTGGCGACGCAGGCGGTGGACGAACACGGCCATCTCCTTGCCCAGAGTGGTGGGCGTCGCGGGCTGGCCGTGGGTGCGCGAGAGCATCGGCACCTCGGCGCTCGCCCGGGCAAGGGCCTCGAGATCATCGACCAGCTCGGTCATCGCGGGCAGCCACACGTCGTGGACCGCGTCGCGGATCATGAGCGCGTAGGAGAGGTTGTTGATGTCCTCGGAGGTGCAGTAGATGTGCACGATCTCCGCGAGCGGCTCGAGGCTCGTGCCCGCCAGGCGCCGCTTGATGTAGTACTCGACCGCCTTGACGTCGTGCACCGTCTCGCGCTCGATCTCGGCATGCTCGGCGATGCCCTCGGCGCCGAACTCGGCGGGGATCGCGCGCAGCAGGGCGCGCTCGGCGTCGGTGAGGGTGCGCAGGCCCGGGATCGCGCCGGAGTCGAGGAGATGGATGACCCACTCGGTCTCCACGACGATCCGCGAGCGGTTCAGCGCCGCCTCGGACAGGTGATCGACCAGCGGCGCCACCTGCCCCCGGTACCGTCCGTCGAGCGGGGTCAGGGCGATCGGCGGGTCCACCTCGGCGAGGGGGAGGAACGCGGGGCTGGTGGCGGGTGCGGGGCTCTGCTGCTCGGGCATGCGGGCATTGTCCCAGACGCGCTGCGCCAGGTCTCGGTCACTCCGCCGCGTCGGCGTCGACCATCGCCTCGACGATCGACGTGAGCAGGCCGATGATCGCGCCGGCCGCGAGCGCCCACCAGAACGAGTCGAAGGACAGCGTGAGCGAGGCCTGCGCGGCGATCCAGCTGGTCAGCAGCAGCATGAGCGCGTTGACGACCAGCAGGAACAGCCCCAGCGTCACGCAGGTGATGGGCCAGGTCAGCAGCTTGACCACCGGGCGCACGAGCGCGTCGACGAGCGAGAGGATCACGGCCACGCCCAGCACCGTGAGGGCCTGCGTCGTCAGCGGCGCGGCATCGTCGCCCAGGTGCATGCCGGGCAGGATGATCGAGGTGACCCACAGGGCCAGGGCGGAGACGACGAGGTGGCCGAGGACGCGGAGCATGGGCACAGTCTCCCACCCGAATCCCCTGCACTGCGTGCAGGCTCCCTCTACGCTGGCGACCGTGACTCCCGCCGACGCCGCCCCCAGCCCCCGCGAGACCATCCGCATCCGCCCCGCGCTCGACGCCCTCCCCGCGTACGTGCCCGGCCGCCCTCCCGCCGATGACGGCATCCAGCGCTACAAGGCCTCCTCCAACGAGTCCCCGTTCCCGCCCGTGCAGGCCGTCCGCGACGCCCTCGTCGCCGCGATCGACGGGCTCAACCGCTACCCCGACATGGGCGCCCGGGCGCTGCGCGAGGCCCTGGGCGCCGAGCACGGCGTCGACCCCGCCCAGATCGCCGTGTCCACCGGATCCGTCGCGGTGACCGGCGACCTCGTGCGCGCGCTCGTCGATGCCGGTGACGAGGTGGTCTTCCCGTGGCGCTCCTTCGAGGCCTACCCGATCCTGGTCGGGATGCACGGCGGGACCTCGGTGCGCGTGCCGCTGACGGCCGAGCACGCCCTCGACCTCGACGCGATGGCCGCGGCCGTCACCGACCGCACCCGCCTGATCCTCCTGTGCAGCCCCAACAACCCGACGGGGCCCGCGCTCACGACCGAGCAGATCGAGTCCTTCCTCGCCCGCGTCCCCGAGGACGTGGTGGTCGCGATCGACGAGGCCTACCGCGAGTTCGTCGACCCGGAGGTCGCCCCCGACACCGCCCGCCTGTTCGCCGAGCACGCCAACACGGTCCTCCTGCGCACCTTCTCCAAGATCCACGGGATCGCCGGCCTGCGCATCGGCTACGCCGTCGCTCACCCGCGCCTGGCCCGCGCCCTGACGCAGGTCGCGATGCCCTTCGGCGCCGCCTCGCTGGCCCAGACGGGCGCGCTCGCCTGCCTGCAGCCCGCCGCCCGCGCCGAGCTCGCCGAGCGCGCCGCCGCTCTGCGCGCCGAGCGCCGCCGCGTCATCGAGGCCCTGCGCGCCCAGGGCTGGGAGGTCCCGGACTCGCAGGGCAACTTCGTGTTCCTCGACCTGCGCGAGCGCAGCGGCGAGTTCGCCGACTTCGCCGACGCCCGCGGCCTCGTGGTCCGCGCCTACGGCGATGACGGCGTGCGCGTCACCATCGCCGAGACCGAGGCCAACGACCGTCTCCTCGAGATCGCGGCGGCCTGGCGCGAGCTCAGCTGACGACCTCGTCGGCGTCCCCGGCCAGGTCGATGGTCGCGGCGACGTGGTCGATGTCCTTGTCGCCGCGGCCCGAGAGGTTCACCAGCAGGCGCTGGGTGCTCGGCAGCGTCGGCGCCAGGCGGATCGCGTGCGCGAGCGCGTGCGCCGACTCGAGCGCGGGGATGATCCCCTCCAGGCGCGAGAGGCGACCGAAGGCGTCGAGCACCGCCTCATCGCCCTCGGCCACGTACTCGACGCGGCCCAGCTGCGCGAGGCGCACGTGCTGGGGGCCCACGCCGGGGTAGTCCAGGCCGGACGCGATCGAGTGGACCGGCAGCGGCTCGCCCGCTGCGTCCTGCAGCACCTTCGTGGCCATGCCGTGCAGGACCCCGTCGGTGCCCTGGCCCATCGTCATCGCGTGCTCGCCGACTGCCTCCCCGCGGCCCGCGGGCTCGACGCCGATGAGGCGCACGTCCTCATCGTCGAGGTAGGCGGTGAACGCGCCCATCGCGTTCGAGCCGCCGCCGACCGAGGCGATCACCGCATCGGGCAGGGCGCCGTAGCGGGAGGTGAACTGGGCGCGGGACTCGCGGCCGACGACCGTCTGGAAGTCGCGCACCATCGTCGGGAACGGATGCGGGCCCACCACGGATCCGATCGCGAAGAAGTAGCGCTCGGGCTCGGCGGCGTAGCGCTCGAACGCCGAGTCCACGGCCTCCTTCAGGGAGCGCCCGCCGC
Source organism: Brachybacterium nesterenkovii (assembly GCF_900163655.1). Taxonomy (GTDB): domain Bacteria; phylum Actinomycetota; class Actinomycetes; order Actinomycetales; family Dermabacteraceae; genus Brachybacterium; species Brachybacterium nesterenkovii. The sequence continues at coordinate 588 of NZ_FWFG01000072.1, read as the reverse complement.
GCTCGACCGCGACCACGCGGGTGCCCAGCAGGCGCATCCGCACCACGTTCAGGTACTGCTTGGCCACGTCGATCGCGCCCATGTGGATCTCGCACTCGAGTCCCATGAGCGCGGCCGCCGTCGCGAGCGCCACGCCGTGCTGCCCCGCGCCCGTCTCCGCGATGAGCGTGCGCTTGCCCATGCGCCGGGCCAGCAGCGCCTCGCCGAGCGTGTGGTTGATCTTGTGGGCGCCCGTGTGGTTCAGGTCCTCGCGCTTGAGCACGATGCGCGCCCCGCCGAGGTCCTCGGACAGCCGGTCGAGCGGCGTGAGCGGGGAGGGACGCCCGACGACGTCGCGCAGCAGGCGCGAGTACTCGGCGAAGAACTCGGGATCGTGCCGCGCCTCCTCGTAGGCGGCGGCGACCTCGGCCATCGGGCCCACCAGCTGGGGCGGGAGGTGCGCGCCGCCGTAGGCGCCGAACGCGCCGTCGGGGGTGCCGGCGAGGTCGGGGGTCGCGACGAGATCGGCGGCCTCGGCGAGGGTCCGGGGCTCAGGGGCTCTCTCATATACACATCTGACGCTGCCGACGAAGAGGAAAGAGTAGAACT
>NZ_FWFG01000071.1 GCF_900163655.1 Brachybacterium nesterenkovii | reverse complement strand
ACGATCAGGATTCAGCGCCCGTTGCGTCCTGACCTCGGAACGAAACCCAGGGCGCTTCAACCCGACAAGCCCCGCAACAAGTACCGGGATCCGCTCATGGGCAAGGCCTATGTCCACACCGTCATCGACGACCACTCCCGCGTCGCCTACGCCGAAGTGCACGACGACGAAACCGCCCTCACCGCCACCGCGGTCCTCGTCCGGGCGGTCGAGTGGTTCAACGCCCGCGGTGTCACGGTCGAGGGCGTCCTGTCCGACAACGGCGGCGCCTACCGCTCACACCTGTGGCGCGACACCTGCGCCGAACTGGGCATCCGGCACAAGCGGACCAGGCCGTATCGGCCGCAGACCAACGGGAAGATCGAACGCTTCCACCGCACCCTGGCCGACGGCTGGGCTTACGCGCGCTGCTACACCTCCGAGACGGAGCGCCGCGGTGAGCTCGATGGCTGGTTGCACCACTACAACCACCACCGACCCCACACGGCTTGCGGGAACCAGCCGCCGTTCTCACGATTGACCAACGTCTCCGGTCAGTACATCTAACTAGCTCCGACGGGCGCTTTCGTGCAGGTGGCCAGTCGGTACGCGCAGCCTCGTCTATGGTGACTGCATGCGTTTGGGTCTGGGCACTCTCATCTCTCTGCCCGCCGGTGAGGTGACGTTGCACGACGCGCGCCGGTCCGAGCGGCGCACCGTGCGGGTGGAGGCCTTCGCACTCAGTCGCACGAGCGTTACCGAGGGATCGACCGACCTGCCGCTCAGTGGGGTCACCTGGTTCGAGGCCGTGCGAATCTGCAACTTAGTCTCCGAGCAGAACGGGCTGCCGCCCGCCTATGAAATCGCCGACGAAGGGGTGCGATGGGACGTCACGTCCGATGGCTACCGCCTGCCGACGGAGGCCGAGTGGGAATACGGGTGTCGCGCCGGGACCAGCGGACCACACCATGGTCCACTCGAGGAAATCGCATGGACCGCCCTGGACGCTACCGGTTCGGCGCAACGCGTCGCCTTGAAGCGCCCCAATGCTTTCGGCCTCCACGACATGCTCGGTAACGTGTGGGAGTGGTGCTGGGACTATCTCGACACAGCACGCTATGGCGACTACCGGGTGTTCCGAGGCGGCGACTGGGCCGCCGAGCCGTGGAACGTGCGCGCGTCGGTCCGCCGAGGGAGCGCCCCGGACGCGGTGATGGCGGGAACCGGGCTACGCGTGGCCCGAGGCGGCCTCACCCCGACCGAGGAAGTTCAGGGATGGTCGGCCCGACGCGATCAGGATCGGGCGGCGGTGACGGGGGCGCTTCCCGTTGGTTGGACTCCCCTGCGTCCGATTTAGCGGCCATATCAATCAGCCCAGATAACGCCAAATAGCCCCACCAGAAGCACGCCACCCATCGGCAAACTTCACAGCGAGGTCGAGCGATTTGCTGTACTTTTTCACTTCCGCATAGAAGAGTTTACCGTCGAAATCTCCGTACCTAAGCTTGCCGCCGAGGTCAAACGAGAATGACTGTCCACCCTGAGGCCACTCGAAGGTCAACTTCTCCACGGCTCCCTTGTCGGGGTTAACCCAGCACGCGTCGACCCTAGAGGTCGACTCAAGCCACTGCTTGGCACGGCGGGCACCCTCCCGGCCGACCTCATGCAACGACTCCCCCTGCTTAGCAACAACGCGCATGTCCCAAACACTACTGGTCGCTCGTTGGACCAGCTGGCACCGCGAGCATGTCGGGCAACGGCAAGGTGGTCAGGTCCTTGCTCGACAAGCGTGGACGGGTCGGCAAATGCACTCCCTCACGCGCGTGTGCGTCGGGCAGTGCTCTTGATGGGGTGCGGGGTCGGTCGAAGATCGTGGCACTCCAGGATGAAGTGGATCCAGGTGGCACCTCGCCCTAGGCCCCGAGCCAGAGTGAGCATGGGGACGCCGTCATCGACCAGGGCGCGGCCCTCGTCGCCGCGCACGTTCCGTGCACCCTCGCGGTCGCGCGGGGCTTGGGAGCAGGCCTTGTAGAGCTGGGTGATGTGCTCGAGCTCGGCCGCGGTGGGCCGGTGCCGCGTGGACAGGCGCGGGTACCGCGTGGTGTCGTTCCGCCCGGTCCGCTCCAGGGCGGTCCGCACGGCCTGGAGCGAGCAGCCGAGGGCGTCGGCGATCGCGGGGATGGACTGCCCCTCGTCGCGCCGCCGGCGGACCTCCTGGGGATCAGCGACGGGCTGCTATCCCCAGCGCCGGTAGGTGACCTCGAAGCGGGCGACGGTGATCCGGCGGACGTGCTCGCCGGTGACGCCGCAGCTAGTGCCGATTTGCTGCCAGGACTCTCCCGCCGCGTAGCGCACGGCCGCGTCGGCGGCGATCTGGTCACGTTGCTCAGGAGTCAGTCGCACCGTCATCAGATCAGCCCCAGATTGCCTGGGCCTTGCCGTTGCCGGGGTTGATGCCCAGCCAGGCCGGCCCCAGGCCGATCAGGGCGAGCTTGTCGAGGGCCGTGTACGTGGCGGTGTGAAGGTTGGTGACCTGTCCCCCAGGCTGGTTGCTGGGACGGTCGATGTCGATCACCAAGACCGCTGAGCGCTGCGGATGCGTGAGCACGGCGTACTGGCACTTCGCCAACGCCTCCGTCGCGACAGGGAACATTCGCGGTGCCCTCTCCCCCGTCACCGAGTTCGTCAGCCACGCCTTGGTGAAATCGCGATCCCAGCACGCCTGCAGCGCATCGCGCCCGAGGTGCTGCAGGAACGTGAGGGCCTGGACCTCGTTCCAGCCACACGACCGGATCCCCGGATCCGCCGGCGCGGCGAAGAGGTCAGGAGCCTGCGCATAGATCGGCGCGCCGCTGGTGGGATCGACCCACTGCGATGGGCGCGGACCCTCGAGAAGCCCCGCCCAGAGGCCAGCGGAGTCCTGCGCCTGTGCAGTCTCCGACACGCCGTGTGCGCCGCTCTCCCCTTCTCCAGGGGGTCCAGGTATCGTCATGACCAGGCTTTCTCCTCGAACTTGCTCTTCGAGGTGAAGCGAGCGCTCGACCGGTTGCCGCCGGTTGGGCGCTCATTTTTTGTCGTCCCCCTGACGCTACACGCGCACACACCCGGCGTTCAGGAAGCAGTCCCCGGCCCTGCGTGTCGCGGGGCCGCTAGGGTTCCGGGTATCTGTCGAAGGAGGCCAGGAGCATCGGATGAGCACACGCCCGGCCTGGACTCTCGCAGAGGCAGCACAGAACACCGACGTGTCCGTCTCCACGCTACGCCGCGCGCTGCGCGCCGACCGCATCGCAGGCGCGTACAAGGACCACAGCGGCACATGGCGACTTCCCATCGAAGGACTGATCGCCGCCGGGTACCCGCCCCGCTCCGGAGCAGCACAGCCCGAACCCGAGACAGCACCAGCAGCCGCCCCGCCTGAGCATGACCGCATCCGCGACCTCGAAGCCGCGCTACGCATCGCCAAGGTCGAACGAGACGCCGCCCGCGAACTCGCCCAATCCCACCAACAACGCGCCGACTCCCTCGAACGAGCCCTACTACTCCTCGAAGCCCCAAAGGCCCCCCAAGGACGACCTGCTCAGGGGTGGTCAGATGACCAACCCAGGGTGGTCACTGACCATAGTCAGAATAGTCAAATGACCACCCCTGACCTATCCAAATCGACAGAACCCCCGGTCACAGGGTGGCCACGTGAACACCCTGGGTCGTCCACTGACCATGGTCATGACCAACCCGCGGGTGTTCACGACAAGCCACGGCCCCAGTCCTGGTGGCAGCGACTCACGCGGGGAAGGAGCAAAGATGGTTGACCTCCTGCAAACGCTCCTCAAGGGCACTTCAAACCTCCTAGGAGCACTGCCGGACTTCGTGTGGACAGCCTTCGCCGCATCCATCCCGGTGGTCCTAGGCGCCCACTTCGCCGTCCGCAAGATCGCCCAGGAACGGCGACACGACGCCAAGGTCTCCTCAGCGATCGTCCCACCAGAGCCCCGCCTGGCGCTCCGCCATCACCTCTAGCTACGAATCACAATTCATGGCTGTCATCACGCCGCCCCTTGGCGCGCTTTCGGCGACCGTAATAAGCGGCAGCAGGAACGACAATAAATAGGATAATTAGCTGAATTACGAGCGAAGTACTCACGTTCTCAGCTCACCCAGGCGCAGACTCGACGAGGCCATACTTTGTGGCTGTCAATATATTTCTTCAGAGCTCCAGCGCCCTCCGAATACCCAATCCCGATCACCTCCAGGATGACCCCGGGAGCGATCCCGGCTGTCGCAGTACGAAACAATGAGCGTCGTTGCATCATTCGTATCCTATCGAGCTTTGGTGTGGGCACAGATACTGCAACCACATGCCTGTTCACTTCAGTTGGACAGGCTACCTAACTTGCGCGGTGGCATCGATCACACTAGCACTTCGGTTCGTTGAGCGTGACAGAACCGTTACATCGCCACCCAGCCACTACGAAGCCACTTCCAAGGCGGTGCTCGCATCACACTCGGGTACGGCCTGGGGTGCACCCTTCTGTGCAGGTCGGTGCTGAAGCGCCTACCCCCACAGCAGAGGTGCCCTGGCGGGGCAATCAAGGAGTGCTGACACGCATTGTCATGACCGCGGGGTACACAACCGGGGCGACGGCGCGCCCTGCGACTTCGGCTGCGGCGTCGGTAAGGAGGTGTTGCCCCTGGGCGCCGGCGAGGTAGGCCGCGTAGCCGAGTGCTTGTTCGAGGCTGGCGAACGCGGGGTCTCCGCGCCATACCTCGGTGCGCTGGATCGCCTCGATACGCTCAAGAAGGGATCGGTAGGAGCGAACCAGTTCGTCGGAGAGCTCCGCGAGCTCGTACAGCTCGCCGTGGATCCAATCCGCGTTCAATAGCGGCTGTGGGGCGTCGTAGCGGCGCTGTGAGCGCCCTTCGGCCCATCGGCGGGGTTCGGGGACCACTGTGGTTGCGTCAGAGGCTCTGAGGAGCCCTGAGCGCCGCGCACGGTAGCGGCGCATCTGCGCGGCCTTGCGACACCGATCAGTGCAGTAGACCCGCCGACCCGTCACCGTCCGCGCACCACACACTGGACACCGCCGCCGCGCCACCTGAGCACCCATCTCACAGCCTCCACCCTTACCGAGGGCCCTACACAGACACCCTACGTTGTAGCCCCGGGGACGCATTGGTGCCAGAGGTCCGTCGGTCGTTTACTTCTAAGCTTCTACGTCTCTTTCTGGTCCGTGATGATGCGTCGTCCTGCGTGCTCGTGTCGGTGTCGTCGTTCGTCTCGTCGGGGTCTGCTGCTCGTCGGTGCATCTCGGTGCATCTGGTCGGGGTCTGCTCGTCCTCGTGCTCGTCGGGCCTGGGGGTGCAAGTTCGGTTCGTTGCGAGGATGAATGTCTGTGTCCTCGTCATCGAGGGCAAGGGCGCGCAGCGCCCGCGGCAGCGCATGCCCAGTGCAACGAACGCACCCTGAGTTAGGGCACCCAACTATCCATCTTGCTCCGGGGCATCGCCCCGTAACGGGCCTGGGGATGCGCCCCGGTGCCATCGCTTCAGCGGCGGGCGAGTGGTAGCCACTCGCTATGCTTGCTACCCCTCAGCCGGGCCCCTCAAGGCCCGGCTTTCGTGCACCTAGAGCCCGTTCGTTCGACCCCCTCGACAGCCAGCCCGCCGCGTCCGTTTGCACCGTCGTCAGCGCACGCACCTGCTGATCCCAGCGCGCTCGATCCCCGCACGGTCACACCAGATCGCGCTGCACGCTTCGCACCCTCCGCGGCCCCGCACCCGTCACTGATCGCATGCACGCAAGCACTCCGTGTTTCGACCCATCTCGACGGCACACCTCTTGCACTCCGAGTGGTAGCGGTGCACGGCCCGGACACGACCGGAAAGAAAGAACGACATACGGGCGAGACAAGGATCGACCATCGACGCGCACCGTCGATCCCGACCTCGACCAGGGGGGGCACACCACCACCGCAATGCTTCCTTGCCCCCACTTCGTGGAGAAGAGAGTGAGGGGCAATCAGCCCCTCGCGACAACTCCATGAGAGGGGACGCCATGACCGGCGATCCGATATTCGACGAACTCCTACAACGCCTCACAGTGCGGGCGGTCAGCGTAGGCATCCGCGCAGCAGTCACAGCGCTACGGCACAAGCGCCACGCGAACAACCATGTGTGCGCGTGCTGCGGACGTGCAAGCGAGACGAGGAAGGGGGGGCTGAGACCGAGCGAGGCTGAGTCCCGAGGGGCACGCAGGCACCCCACATGCAGCCACCAGCGAGGTCCAGGACGTGTGGTCAAGTGAAGGACCGTGCAGCCAAGCAAGAGCACCGGATTCAGAGTCGCAAGGGTGTAGTTCCGGCCTACGGCCCGGGGGGAACCGTATACCGCTTACGGCATTGCACCCCCTCCTAGAGGGGGAGAAGATCAGCGTTCCTCAGGGCGGCTAGGTGGTAGGCCACCATTCGCTTAGAGAGCCCTGTCTCCTGCATGATCTGAGCACGGGAGGGCACCGCCCCGGTCTCGGCGTACTGCTGGGAAACGAAGGCCAGCACGCGGCCTCGTGACGTTCCGCCCTGGGCTGCACGGCGCTGGTTGGCGGCGGTGAGCTTGGCGCGTTGCTGGCGGGCGTAGTCGCTGTTGGGGTCTTCCCAGCGTTTGGCGGCTGTCTTGCCGCCACGGCTGCCGAGGGTGGCCAGGGCCTTGCGTCCGGCACTGTCCATCCGGGTGGTGCTTGCGGCTGCGCTCGAGGGGTTGGTGTTGCCTGCGATGACGTACCCGCGGACGCGGCGGGCCATGGTGAGGCGGTCGCGCATGGGGGGCATGTCGGGCTCGCGGGAGTCGGCGCCGACGGCTTGGGCGACGTTGTAGCCGCGCTCGTAGGCGTCGATGATCTTGGCGTCCTTGAGGGCCTCCCCCGCCGCGCGCATGCGGTGCGCGGTCGTCAGGGCGTGCCGGAAGGCGGTCTCGTCGCGCGCAGCGCGTCCGGGGCTGGCCCAGATGACGCGGACGCCCTCGATGATCCCGTGAGCGGCCGGGGCCAGTTCCTCGGCGCTGGGCAGTTCGGCGCGCAGCTCGCGCCATGCGCGCGCCTGTGCGGCGGCGTCCTGCGCGGCCTGGATCCGGTCACGTCCGCTGGCGAACTGGCGACGTGCCGGAGCGTCCGGGGCGTCGTTGTTGTTCATCCGGCGGACCTTCGTGACGAGATCGGACAGGCGCACGATCTGGTTGTGCTGGCAGTGCCAACGGTAGGCCGTGGGGTCGCTCGATCGGTGCAGGGGCCAGCGGGAGAAGCGGTGGCTGAAGGCGAGGTCTCCGCCGAGGAGCTGGTTGAGCTCGCGGGTGGCGATGGCCAGCAGGCGCGTGTTGGGGCTGGTGCGCCCCTCTGCCGCGTAGACGGGGTCGATCAGCCAGATTGCCGGGCCTGTCAATTTGTCTGTGTAAGCGGGGTGTTCATAGGTAGGGGGTGATCCGG
>NZ_FWFG01000070.1 GCF_900163655.1 Brachybacterium nesterenkovii | reverse complement strand
CCCCACGACGCCTCCCCCACCCACGACACCTCCCATCAGAGGCGGGCGCAGGATTGGTCGTTCTTCGTCGGAATCCGGTACCGGATTGGTCGTTCGTCGTCGGAAAGCCCCCACCATTCCGACGACGAATGACCAATCCGCGAAAGCACCACCACCAGCTGGCCATCCGCCGGCGCTCAAAGGGGGAGCACAGCTGCGCGGGCGCCGTCACTGCTCACGACGCACCCCCTTTCGCGCTCTGCCAGCACCACTGCCTGCGCACTCCCCTGGGCTCCCCGCAGGACTGTTCGCGGACACCCAGGGGCATACTCCCCATCACTGCCCAGAGCGCCAGCCCCGCTCCTCGAGAGCTCTCCTGATCCTGGCGATCGCGGCGCCGCTGCCGTGGCGCAGGTCCTCGTGGAGCAGACGGATCTCGTTAATCCTCGCAGCTGCTCTCCTCTCGCCGCGCCGGATGTCGCGCTGCATCTGTTCACCGCGCAGATGCGTCCGCCCTTCGTACTCGACGCAGACGCCGTATGCCCTCCACAGCAGATCGGGGTCGCCGAGATCTGCTCCGTCGACGATGAGTCGCGCATTCGCCTCAGGCTCGGGCAGCGAAGCACGGACGCAGTCGAGGCGCAGACGAGTCTCGGCCGGCGAGTCCGCGCTCATGCGGACATCCGTCAGGGCACGTCGGACGGCGGCGATCCCGGGGAAGCGCGCCTCGGCGGCGGCCTCCGTCAAGCGCTCGAGGATCGAGTACGGCACCGACCGCCCCTCCTCCGCCCAGGGACGCGGCGTGCGCACCAGATGATCGCCGATCACCACCAGGTCGTCGTGAGAGAGCACTGCCCCCAGGTCCAGGAACGTGCGTGCTCTCGTGGTCGCCCGCAGCGTCGTCCCGTGGTGCGTGTCGCCCGGGGCGAAGCCGATGCGTCGCCATCGGATCTCCGCGCGTCCGCGGCGACGGCGCACGCTCTGCGTCGCCAACTCGATCGGTCGGCCGCATCCGGGGGTCCACTCCTCCAGGCGACCCGGCAGCGGCAGCCCCCAGAGCCGCGCCGCGGTGAGGCCGACCGCCGTGATCCCGGGATCGTTCCTGAACAGCGCCCCGACGACGCGGGCCTCGGTCACGACGGCGCCACGGGACGCATGGAGACCGGGCATGATCCGCACGACGTCCTGCCTGCGCAGCCGCTCCGCACTCACTCCGAGCCGCCGCGCCTCAGCCGCACTGAAGACGCTCCCCTGCAGGACGACGGGCAGGGGGTCCGGGGATCTCGCCATGGAAGGACTGTGCCCGACGCTGACCACCGCGGCGTCGGCTGTCCCCAATGCCCAGGTGAGATCGATGGGGTCGCGATTCCTCCACCGGCAGCTCACAGAGCGAGCCGCCGACGCATCGCTCCGTGATCCAGCACCGAGCCACCGTGATGGATCGCCACCCCATCCGCCCCGTCATCGTGGCGCGCCAGCCATTTCGCCCCTCGCCCCTCGCCC
>NZ_FWFG01000068.1 GCF_900163655.1 Brachybacterium nesterenkovii | reverse complement strand
CCCCCCAGAACATCGCTCCCCGCTGTCCGCGTGCGGCACCCCCTGCCGCGATCTCGCCGGCCCCGCGTCGTCACGGCGCCCGATGGACAGAGCGTAGAGCGCGGAGGAATCAGGCGGAATGGGCAGAGGTCCCCACCCGCGTCAGGTCAGCCCCGAGTACGAGTGCAGCCCGTTGATGACCGTGTTGACGATCGTGAAGTTGAAGACGACGCTCGCGAAGCCGACGAGGGCGAACCAGGCGGCGCGATCCCCGCGGAAGCCGACGGTGGCGCGGGCGTGGAGGTAGGCGGCGTAGACCACCCAGATCACGAAGGTCCACACCTCCTTGGGGTCCCAGCCCCAGTAGCGGCCCCACGCGGTCGAGGCCCAGATGGAGCCGAAGATGAGCGTGAAGGTCCACAGCACGAAGCCGATCGCGTGCAGGCGGAAGGCGAAGGCCTCGAGGTCGGTCGAGGTCGGCAGGCGGTCCATGATCGCGGCCCCGAGGCGTCCGGCCTTCGTGGAGGCGGGGGCTCCGGCACGGCCGCGGCGCTCGCGCCGGGCCTGGACCAGCTGCATGACGGAGACGACGGCGCCGAGCGCGAACAGGGCCGAGGCGAGGATCGCGACGAGCACGTGGATCACGAGCCAGTGGGAGTTCTGCAGGCTCGGCGGCAGGTGCGCGGCCGGGAGGTACCACATGCGCTGGGCGATCAGCATGATGATCAGCAGCGGGCCGACGATGAACGTGCCGAGCACCCGCATATCGCGGCGCCGCACGGTGACCAGCAGGAACACGGCCATCACGACGGCGGTGCCGGTCATCGCGAACTCGTACATGTTCGACCACGGGACGCGCGCGGTGGCCAGGCCGCGCAGCACGACGCCGGCGAGGTGCAGGGTCGCGGCGGCGCTCGCCATGATCATCGCGAAGGCCCCGGCGCTCATCCCGCCGCTTCCCGATGCCCCCGGCGCGGGGACCGGTTCCCGGTCGAGCACGGCGACGGAGCCGGCCTTGTCCCCGGCCCCGGTGGCCCCGACCGCGGTGCGCTCGCGGGCGGCCAGGCGCGCGTCGGAGCGGCGCTGGGCGCTGCCCGCCAGGTCCGCGGCGAAGCCGAGCAGGGCGAGCACGTACACGGCGATCGCCACGACGAACGCGAGGTTCGAGAGCTGGGCGAGCAGATCGTCATTCATGGTCGGCGTCTCCTGCGATCCGGAGGGCGAGGTCCCCGACGGCCTCGCTGAGTCGATGATCCTCGCTGCGGGCCAATCCCGCCACCTCCAGCACCCGCGCGCCGTCCTCGCGCTCGCTCACGCGCGCCCACAGGCGGCGGCGCGGGACGAACAGGGAGAGCGTGAGGCCCAGGGACGCGAGCAGCGCCATCACGAGGGTGACGCCCTGGAAGGGATCGTGCTTGATGTCGAAGGCGGCGTAGCGCTTGACCCCGTCGAAGGAGATCGAAGAGCCGTCGGGCAGCGTCGCGGTCTCCCCGGGCGCCATGCGCAGCAGGAGCTGCTGGCCGTTCGCGTCGGTCATCGGCGTGAGGGTCGAGACGTCGATCTCGTAGGCGTTCTGCGGCACGCCCGCGTCCATCCCGAGGTCGCCCGTGTACACGGACATCGCCAGCTGCGGGTCGATGAGGTCGGGGAACTGCGAGTGCGGGCCGTTCTCGTCGATCTCGGCGGTGGGCATGAAGATGCCGACGGCGGCGATCTGCTGGGGACGGGCGTCGGGGGCCTTGAGCACCATCATCGACGTCATCATCGAGTCCCGCGGGAGGGTGATCACCGGGCCCTCGGCGACGACGGCGCCCTGGGGGTCGCGGATGGTGACCTCAGGCGCGTACCCGTTGCCCAGGAGGTACACGTTCGCGTCGTCGACCTGGAGGGGCTGGTTCACGCGGACGGTCTGGGCATGGGTCTTCTTCCCGGGCTCGTCGACGGTCACGTCGGCCTCGAACATCGTCGGCTTGCCGAACTCGTGCTCGCTGGGCGTCGTGTCGTACTCGGCGCGGAAGTCGTCCAGGGTGAACTGGAAGTCCTGCAGCCGGGAGCGGTCGAACCAGGGGCCCGAGCGGAAGGAGTCGTAGGAGGCCAGGGAGTTGGAGAACCCCTCCCCCTCGACCACGGTGATCTGGCCGCGGTACTGGGTCAGGTGGCCGCCGGCGACACCGATGAGCACGCCCAGCAGGGCCACGTGGAACAGCAGGTTGCCGACCTCGCGCAGGTAGCCGCGCTCGGCGGTGACGGAGCGGGCGCCGCCGTCCTCCTCGATCACGTCGACCCGGTAGCGGCGGCGGCGCAGGAGGGCCGCGGCGCGATCGATCGGGTCGTTCTCGTCGGCGCTCGCGAGCTCGATGCGGCGGTGCCCCGTGAAGCGGTCGAGGCGGCGCGGGGTCCGCGGCGGCCGGGAGCGCAGCTGGCGCACCAGCGTGATGAGGCGCGGGATCACGCAGCCGATGAGGGAGACGAACAGCAGCAGGTAGATCGCCGAGAACCAGGGCGAGGCGAAGACGTCGAAGAAGCCGAGGGCATCGAGGATCTCCCCGTAGCGCCCGTTCTCGGCGAGGAACTGGTCGGTCAGGGCCGGGTTGACGCTGCGCTGCGGGTACAGCGATCCGGGGACGGCGGCGACGGCGAGCAGGAGCAGCAGCACGAGGGCGGTCTGCATGCTCGTGAGCTGGCGCCACAGGAACAGCAGCGTGCCGCGCGGTCCGAGCCGCGGGAGGGTCGTGCGGGAGCGGTCGCGGGCCATCAGACCACCGGCTCGAATCCGGCGACGGCGGTCTGCAGCTGGGCCATCCAGGCGCTCCACTGCCCGGTCATGAGCAGCACGCCGATCGCGATCAGCAGCGCGCCCGACAGCAGGGCGATGGTGCGGCGGTGGCGCGACAGGGCGCGGCTGGCGCCGAGGGCGCGCTCGAACCCGAGCGCGAACAGCACGAACGGGATGCCCAGGCCCAGGGAGTAGGCGAGCGCGAGGGCCGCGCCGCGTCCGGGCGAGGCGCCCTGGAGGCTGAGGGCCACGACGGCCGCGTAGGTGGGTCCGATGCACGGGGTCCAGGAGAGCCCGAAGACGATTCCCAGCAGCGGGGCGCCCCACAGCCCGGCGTCGGGGCGCGAGGCGATGCCCTTCTCCCCCGACAGCGACGGGAACACGCCCAGGAAGATCAGGCCCATGAAGATCACGATGGCGCCGGCGATGCGGTTGACCCACACGAGGTGGGCCTGCAGCAAGTGCCCCAGCGCCCCGACGAAGCCGCCGAGCACCATGAACACGACGGTGAAGCCCGCGACGAACAGGAGGGAGCCCAGCAGCATCCGCCGGCGACGGCGCGGCGCATCGGTGTCCTGACCGGCGAGCCCGGAGACGTAGCCGAGGTAGCCGGGGACGACGGGCAGCACGCACGGGGAGACGAAGGCGACGACGCCGGCCGCGGCCGCGACCGCGAGGGCGACCCACAGCGATCCGGAGAGGACCGCGGTGGAGAACTGCTCGCCGATGTCCGCGGGGGTCATTCGGCGATCACCGTGTCGAGCATCGAGCGCAGCGTGGAGGGGTCGATCGCCCCGGAGATGCGTGCGGCCACGCGTCCCTGCGCATCGAGCACGAGGGTGGAGGGGACGGCGTTGGGCGCGACCTGCCCGCGCAGGGCGTACATGATTGAGGCGTCGGTGTCCGGCACGGACGGGTAGGGGATGGCGAAGTTTTGCTCGAAGGCCTGGGCGGGTCCGGCGGCGTCGCGCACGTTGATGCCCAGGAAGGAGACGCCCTGCGGGGCGTACTCCTCGGCGATGGCCTTGAGGTCCGGGGCCTCCTGGCGGCAGGGCGCGCAGGAGGCGTACCAGACGTTGAGGACGACGACGGACCCGCGCATCGCGGCGATGTCGACGGCCTCCCCCGCGAAGCTGGTGCCCGTGAACGCGACGGGCTCGCCGCGGTCGGCCGGGGCGATCTCGGTGCTCACGCCGTCGCCGGCGACGTAGCCGGTGTCGTAGCGCTCGGAGGTGTCGGTGCCGCAGGCGGCCAGCACGCTCATGAGCGCGGCGCCCGCGGCCCCGCCGAGCAGGCGGCGACGGGTGGGGCGCGGTCGGTGCAGGGGGTTCACGTGAGCTTGCCTCCGGTGGCGTCGACGGCGCCCGGGTAGAGGGCCGCGGCGGGCTCGGCGTAGTCGACGCCGAGGAGCTCGTCGCCCGCGAAGCGCAGGCTGGTGACGGAGCACAGTCCGCACTGGCGGCGGCGCGGATCGTGGACCAGGGGGCGGCGCTCGGCGGAGCGGCGGGCCACCCAGATCGGGAGCTGATGGGAGACGATCACGGCCTCGTGCCCGGCACCGCGCGCACGGGCGTCGCGGATCGCCGCGATCATCCGCGCCTCCTGGACGCGGTAGGGCTCCCCCCACGAGGGGCGCAGGGGGTTGACGAAGAACGGCCAGTGGCGGGGGTTCGTGAGGCGCCCCTCGCCGTGGCCGACGCGCAGCCCCTCGAAATGGTTGGAGGACTCGATCACGCGCTGCTCGGCGCCGACGGGAAGGCCGTGCGCGGCGGCGATCGGGGCCGCGGTCTGCTGGGCCCTCAGCAGCGGGGAGGCGACGACGTCCACGATGTCGGCATCGGCCAGGTGCTCGGCGACGAGCGCCGCCATCTGCTGCCCGCGATCGGACAGGCGGAAGCCCGGGAGGAGACCGTAGAGGATCTTCCCGGGATTGTGCACCTCGCCGTGGCGGACGAGGTGGACGGTGGTGCTGGTGCTCATGGAATCCTCACGCTGGCGCCGCACCCCGCGAGGGGCGGCAGGACGGACCGGCTCACGCTAGCAGGGAGACCTGTGCGCGCGGGGGCGCGCGCGAGGGCGAGGGCGGCGCCGGAACGGGTCAGGCCGAGGCGCGAGAGCCGGGCTCCTCCTGCGGGACGGCCTGGCGCAGGATCCGCCCCAGCTCGAGGAAGTCGGCATGGCCGACGCGGTCCAGCAGCACGGTGCGCACGGACTCGACGTGCACGGGGGCGGCGCGGACCAGCAGCGCCATCCCCTCCGCGGTGAGCACGGCCTCGCGTCCGCGTCCGTCGGCCGCGCAGCGCACGCGCTCGACGAGCCCGCGCCGCTCGAGCCGGGCGACGGTGTGGGTCAGGCGCGAGCGCGAGTGCACCACCTGATCGGCGAGGTCGGACATGCGGATGCGCTGCTCGTCCTGCTCGGACAGGCGCACGAGGATCTCGTACTCGTGCAGCGTCAGGTCGATCGCAGGGTCGGTCTCCAGCACGTTCGAGAGCTCCTCGAGGATCGAGGTCGCCGCGAAGATGAACGAGCGCCAGGCGTACTGCTCATCATGCTCGAGCCAGCGGGGCTCTGCCGTCCGCGCCTCGGCGAGCTCGTCCTCACCCGCTCCGCCCACCGCGCCTGCGTCTGTCGTGCCTGCGTCTGTGGTGCCTGCGCCTGTCGTGCCCATGCGTCCTCCTGGTTCCTCTCACCGCGCCCTCAGCATGCCCGGGAAGGGTGCTGGGCGTCATGCGCACCCCGTGTGATGCACGCCGCGCGGATCGCTCTGTTGCATTCTCCCCCAAAATGATTTAGGTTTCAAGCAACGCCGATCCGGAGCCCCTCCGGAGACGCACCGAGGACGGCCCGCCCCCGCGGACCGCCGCACCGACCACCGCCGAGGAGGCACATCATGACCGCACTTCCCGAGGGCCTGACCCAGGGTACCTGGACGCTCGACGCCAGCCACTCCACCGTGGGCTTCACCGTCCGCCACGCTGGCATCTCCAAGACCCGCGGCACCTTCGAGGGCGTCACCGGCGCGCTCGAGGTCGGCGAGAGCCTCGAGGACCTCCGCTTCTCCGCGGACATCGACGTCGAGTCCATCGACACCGGCAACGCCGACCGCGACGGCCACCTGCGCTCCGCCGACTTCTTCGACGTCGCCCAGTTCCCGACCATGACCTTCCGCACCACCGAGGTCTCCGGCGACACCCTCAAGGGCGACCTCACGCTGCACGGCGTGACCAAGCCGGTCGAGCTGGAGCTCGAGTTCGAGGGCACCGCGACCGATCCCTTCGGCACCTACCGCGCGGGCTTCTCCGGTGAGACCCAGATCTCCCGCAAGGAGTTCGGCCTGACCTGGAACGCCGCGCTCGAGGCCGGCGGAGTGCTCGTCTCCGACACCGTCAAGATCGCCATCGAGGCCGAGTTCGTGGCGCCGACCGCCGCCTGATCGACCTCCGCTCGACAGAGCAGCGGCCGCAGCCCCGCGTCGCCGGCCGAGCGGGCCGTCCACCTCCGGGTGGGCGGCCCGTCGGCATGCACGGGACCTTCGGCACTGACATCGGCACCGCGGGCGATGCACGATGGTCACATGGCTAACGATCGTTCGTTTCAACAGCAGACGTCTGCTGGCGGAACCCGCGAACGCCTGCTCGACGAGGCCCGCGACCTCTTCGCCCGCGACGGCTATGTGGGAACCTCGATCCGCGCTATCGCCACCGCGACAGGGATCCGCGAGAGCTCCGTCTACAACCATGTCCCCTCGAAGCAGGCGCTCCTGGACGCCGTGCTCGACCGCGCTGACGCGCGCATCGAGGAGATCGCCGCCGCTCTGAGCGCCCCGATCGCCGACGGGCAGCAGGCCGCCGCGCTCTACGAGGGAATCGGGCTCGACGAGCTCGAGCGGCTCGCCCGCGGGTTCCTCGACGCCTGGCTGCACGATGCCGACCTCCTCGCCGCGCGGCGCATCCTCACCCTCGAGCAGTACCGCTCCCCTGCCCTCGGCGCACGCCTGCGCGACCTCACGATCCATCGCCCGCTGCGCTTCCAGACGGATCTGTTCGGCCGCCTCATCGCCAGCGGCGCCTTCATCCCCGCAGACCCAGCGGCCGTCGCGCTCTCGTTCTGGGGCCCGATGCTCGCGATCATGGGCATCGCCGAGCAGGGCGACGGCGAGGCAGAGGCCCGCAGACTGCTGCGCAACCATCTCGAGCACTTCCGAGGACTCCACATCGCCGCCGAAGGGGCCGCGTCATGACCGCGAACCACCGCGCCCTCGTCACGCTCGCGATCCTCCAAGGCCTCTCGACACTGGTCGGAGCCGTGCAGCTGCTGCTCGTGCCGCAGTGGTACGCACCCATGATGGACGGGACGCCCTTCGCGGGACGCGCGGCACTGGCCGCCCTCCTGCTGGGCGTCATCACCGGCGGCACGCAGTGGGCTGCGGCCCTCCTCGGGCTGCGGCGCTCGCGCTGGGCGCTGCTGGCGCATGCCGTGGCGGGCGCGACGATGTGCTGCTTCATCGGCGGCGAGTGCCTGGTCCTGGCGATGTTCATCTGGCCGCATGCCCTGTGGGGCGGGCTCGGTCTGCTGCAGCTGCTCCTCGTGCTGATCGCCCTCGGCGTGCTCGCCCCGCAGGAGCCCGCCCGGGCCTAGATTGGCTCTATGCCCTCTGATCCCGCACCACCTGCTCCGACCGATCCCCTCGCCCGGGTGCAGGTGCTGACCCGCACCGGCTGCCACCTGTGCGATGAGGTGTTGCCCGTCGTGCGCGCCGAGGCCGACCGCGCCGGCAGCGCCGTCGAGCTCGTGGACGTCGACGCCGACGTCGCACTGCGGGAGGCCTGGGGAGAGCAGGTGCCGGTGATCGTCGTGGACGGCCGCGTCCACGCCCGCTACCGGGTCGATGCCGCCACGCTGCGCAAGGCCCTGAAGCCCGGCCCGCGCTGGCGACGCCTGCTGCCGGGCGGCTGACCGCTGTCGAGCACTGGCGGTATGGCGGGGACCGCGACGATATTTCCGCAGTCCCCGCTCCAGCGCCACCTCTCGGCATGGGAGCCGGCGCAGGAGCCCGCCCGGACCGCCCCGCATGCACGAGGGCCGCCCCTGGGATCTCTCCCGGGGCGGCCCTCGTGCATGCTCAGAGGACTGAGCTCACTTCTTGTTGCGACGCTGGTGGCGGGTCTTGCGAAGCAGCTTGCGGTGCTTCTTCTTGGCCATGCGCTTGCGACGCTTCTTGATGACGGAACCCATAGGTGCCTCAGTTCTTCGCTCGGGACGACGGACGGCAAGTCAGTGGCCGCACGCCCCGGCGCGCGGCAGACAACGATCCATGGTACACGGCGCCGTCAGCGCTTCTCCCCCGCCGCCGAGGAGAGATCGGTCGCAGTGTCCCGGGCCAGATCCAGGACGTCCTCCACCGGCTCGACCACCAGCTTCTGGCCCACCTCGCGCACGCGCTCGCGCAGGAGCGAACGGGCACGGCGGCGCTCGGCCATCGAGGCGAGCGCCGCGATCGTCCCGCCCGCGAGCGTCAGCAGCAGGCCGACGCCCAGCCCCAGGATGATCAGCGCCGTCGGCAGCGGCAGCGGGAAGCCGACGCCGTCGACCATCATCATCTCGGGCAGCGGGAGCTGGAAGTAGCCCGCGACCGCGTACAGCGTGAGCCAGCCGAGGCCGACGATCGCCGTGAGCAGGGCGAGCCACTGCAGGACGTCGAGGATCCGCCACCACCAGGCGCGCTTGCGGGCGCGGAGATCGGCGCCGGCGATCGCCTGGTCGAGGGCATCGGGCAGCTCCTCCTCGTGGACGCGGGCGGCCCGGCGCACCGCGCCGCGCCACACGTCGCCCGCGCCGGCGCTCGTGGCGTCGGCGAACTGGCGCACGCCGCCCGAGGCGCGCGCGGCGGTCGCGGCGTCCGGGGCGGGCATCGAGGTGTGCGTGAGCGTCGAGTCCTGGTCGTCCTGGCCGATGCCCAGGCGGCGCAGCGGATCGGGCCGCAGGGAGCGGATCCAGCGCAGCGGCGGCCAGCCCACCTGACCGGCCGCCCGGTGGCGGTAGGACTTCCCGACGGCGTCGGCGACGGCGTCGACGCGCGCGGCGGCCGACAGCTCCTCGGTCAGGCGCTTCACATCTCCAGCCCGCACCTCGGGGGGCAGGTCTCCGACGGGCGCCGAGTCGCGGACCGCGACGGCCGCGGCCGTGACGTCGGCGCGCAGACGCTGCACGGAGGCCTCGCGGCCGGCGACGATCGCGGCGAGGCGATCACGCAGGACATCCACACCCTCCTTCGTCTCCGCGGAGACGGCCAGCACGGGGGCGCTGTCGAGGCCGTCGAGGCGCACCAGGCGCTCGAGGGAGGCGAGCACGCCCGCGCGGTCGGCCTCGCGGATCCGGTCCAACTGGTTGAGCACGACGACGGTGGTCGCGTCATGCGCCGCGAAGGGCGTGACGAACTGGCGGTGGAGGACGTCGTCGGCGTACTTCTGCGGGTCGGTGACCCAGACGATCACGTCGACCAGGCCGGTCATCCGCTCGACGACCTCGCGGTTGGCGAACTCGACGGAGTCCATGTCCGGCAGGTCCAGCAGGATCATGCCGGGCAACGTGCCCTCGGGCGCGGCCTGGCGGCGCAGGATCCCGCGCTTGGGGCTCGCGGCGGCGATCACGGCCTGCTCGAGCGGCGCGCCGGTGCCGTCGAGGACATGGCGCTCGGGCACCTCGAGCCAGTCGAGCAGCCCCTCGCTGCCGATCTCGCCGACGATCGCGGCGACGGGCTTCGAGGTGGTGGGGCGGCGGACGGCCGCGCGGGTCACGTCCCGGCCGACGACGGCGTTGACCAGGGAGGACTTCCCGGAGCCGGTCGCCCCGAAGAACCCGACGACCGTGTGCTCGGCGGACAGGGCGCTGCGGCCGCCGACGCGCTCGACGACCTCGCGGGCGCGGCCGAGGGACTCGTCCGAGGCGATGCCCTCGAGGAGGTCCGCGGCGCGCCCGAGGGCCGCGGTGCGCTCGGCGAGCGGCAGGGCGGTGCGGTCGGCGCGGCTCATGCGAGCTCCCCCCGCTCCGAGCTCGTATCCTCACGGTCCGCGGGCCGGGCATCGATCGACCACGGGTCGACGGGACGCGGTGCGGGCTCATCGGCGTCGGCGACGACGTCGGCGGGAGCATCTGCCTCATCCACCGCAGCCTCACTCGCGACGGCCGGGACCTCGAGGGCCTCGCCCGCGCGGATGCTCGCGGCGAGCGCGTCGAGCCCGGCGGCGTCCTCCTCGAGCTCGGCGGAGGTGGTCGAGGACGCCAGGACGTCCAGGCGCGAGCGGAACGGCTCGGCGCGCTGGGCCACGAGACGATCCAGGCGGTCGGACAGCGCCACCCGGGCGGTGCGGGCCAGGCGCCGCACGGCCTCGTCCCCGAAGATCGTCTCGAGCAGCTTCTGGCCGACCACCGCCGTGGTGGCCCCGGCGCCGACCTCGAGGCCGGTGGGGATGAACGCGGTCGAGGCGAACACCACCACCATCACGGCCACGCCCACGGCGTTGACGCCGAGCGACATGACGCGCGCCTTGGTGCGGCGGTCCGCGCCCTCCTTGCGCACGAGGTCCAGGACATCGCCCTGCCAGGCGCGCACGGCAGACGCGACCTCCTCGCGGTACTCCTCGGGCACGCGCGACAGGTCGGTGCCGTCCAGGAGCATGCGCCCGGACGCCGTGCCGCGCCACGCGGTGTCGGTGCGCTCGGCGGCCCGGGCGGTCTCGTCGATGACCACGTGCACGAGGCCGCTCTCGAGCGCGGTCTCCGCGGCGATCGCAGGGGCGGGCTCCCCCTTCAGGGCGCTCGCGACGCGGTCGCGGACGCGCCCGAAGGCGGTCTCGACGCCGCGGAAGAAATCGCCGGTGCCCACGACGTCCTGCCAGCGGGCGAGGACCTCGCCGCGCAGCAGCGAGCCGTCGCCGAGGACCGCGTCGATGCGCTGGCGGGCGTCGGCGAAGGCGGCGTCGGCCTCGGACTGCAGCCGCGCGATCTCGTCCTCCTGGTCGTCCACGTGCCCGGCGATCGCGCGCGCGGACACGGCCAGCGAGCCGACCGCGCCGGCGAGGGTGCGGCGGGCGATCGAGCCGCGGCCCTGGGCGTCCTCGGCCAGCTCCCGGTAGAACGCGGCGATCTCGGCGACCTTCTCGGGGGCGAGCATGCCCGCCTCGTCGATCTCGGACTCCTCGATGAGGAACAGGCGCGCGGCGTCGAGGTGATCGCGGTCCAGCAGCTTGCGCAGGTCGGCGGCGAGCTCCTCGGCCACACCGGCGCGCGGGGGGATGCGGTTCATGACCACGGCGACGGTCACATCGCGGGCGGCGGCACTGCGGAGCACCTCCCACGGGACCGCGTCGGCATAGCGGTTGGCGGTGGTCACGAACAGCCACAGGTCGGCCGCGCGCAGCAGCTGGCGGGCGAGCTCGCGGTTGCCGGAGGAGACGGAGTCGATGTCCGGGGCGTCCAGCAGAGCGAGGCCGCGCGGGATCGCGGGATCGGCCAGCAGCACGAGGGAGGTCGCGGCGACGTCGCCCTCGGCGGGCATCGGGTCCGGGCTGCGCATCGGGTCCGCGCCAGCGCGTTTCCGATCCCGCTCCCGCACGGCGCCCTCCGGATCGGCGACCACCTGCGCCTGCACGCGGGCCATGCCCGGCAGGATGCGGCTGCCCGCGAACCACGCGGCGTCGTCGGGGTGGTGCAGGAGGATCGGCTGCCGGGTGGTCGGGCGGATCGCGCCGGCGCGCGTCACGGGACGGCCCACGAGCGCGTTGACGATCGTCGACTTGCCCGCACCCGTGGAGCCGCCGACGACCACCAGTAGCGGCGCGTCGAGCGAGGCCAGTCGCGGCGCGATGTGATCAGCCAGCTGCGTGAGGGCGGCGGAGACGTCGCGTCGGCCCTGCTCCGCGCCCTCGAGCGGCAGCGGGAGGCGGACGTCGCGCAGGTGCGCGGCGAGCCCGTCCAGCGCGTGGGGAGCGGCGGGGGCAGCGGCGGGGACCGGTGTGCTCATGGCGACATCGTAGGCGCGACCTCAGTCGTAGAACGGATCGAGGCCCCACTCCGGGAAGATCGTGCGGCGCACCGCCTGGATGCTGCGGTCGAGCGCGGAGTCGGGGTCGTAGCCCGTCGACCACGGCCGCGGCGCCGGGGCCCTCTCCCCCGTGTCCCCGAAGCGCGCGCCCGGGCGCGGCAGCGGGAGGCCCTGGGCGCGGGCGAGCTCCGCGGCGCGCTCGACGTACGCGGTCGGCAGCGGGGCACTGTGATCGAGGGGTTCGCCGGTCGCGACCGCGACCAGCTGGGTCCACGAGCGCGGGACGACGTCCGTGACCGAGTATCCGCCGCCCCCGAGGGCGAGCCAGCGGCCGCCGCACACCTCCTCGGCCAGCTCGCGCATCATCTCCATCGCCGCGACCTGCGCCTCCACCGTCACGTCGAGGTCGGCGAGGGGGTCGTCACGATGGGTGTCGGCACCGTGCTGGGTCACGAGCAGGCTCGGGCGCACCGCCCGGACGACGGGGGCGACCACCGCCTCGAACGCCCGCAGCCAGTCCGCGGGCCCGGTGCGCGCGGGCAAGGGTACGTTCACGGCGCTGCCGGGAGCGCCCGGCCCTCCCGTGTCCTGGGCGTAGCCGGTGCCGGGGAACAGGGTCTCGCCGCTCTGGTGCACGGAGATCGTGACGGCGCGCGGCTCGTCCCACAGCGCCCGCTCGACGCCGTCGCCGTGGTGGACGTCGAGGTCGACGTACACGATCTGCCGCTCCCCCAGCTCGAGGGCGCGCTGGATCCCGATCGCCGCGTCGTTGTAGACGCAGAAGCCCGCGGCCTGCGCGGCGCGGGCATGGTGCATGCCGCCCGCGAAGTTCACCGCGCGGCCCGCGCGCCCGGCGGCGAGCGCCTCGACGGCCTGGACGGTGCCGCCGACCAGACGCGCGCTCGCGTCATGGATGCCGCGGAAGACGGGAGTGTCCTGCCCGCCGAGCCCGTACGGCGTCCAGCGGGGGTCGCTCGAGGGAGCGCCGGGGGCCGAGGCGGCGCGCACGGCGGCGATAAACTCGCGGTCGTGGACGCGCTCGAGGTCCGCGTCGGCGGCGGTCGGGGCGCCGATCAGGACGGTGCCCGGGCGGTCGAACAGGCCCGTCAGGCGGCACAGGTGGGCGGTGAGCTCGAGGCGCACGGGGGACATGGGGTGCCCGGGGCCGAAGTCGTAGGCGGCCAGGCCCTCCTCCCAGACCACGGCGGTGCGCAGGGCGGCGGCGCCCTCGGCAGCGGTCATCCCGGCGTCGGTCATGGCGCGCAGACTAACGGGGATCACCCGCGCACGTAGACTCCCCTCAGCCGTCGCCCGGACGGCGGCGGACCGGCACGGCGCGGAAGGGGCAGGACGTGGACGACTCCCGCAGCCGGCTCTCCCGCACCCGCACGGCCCTCTCGGGGATCGTCGGCGACGCCGCGAAGTCTTCCCCCGCACGGTTGGCGCTGGCCGTCTTCACGGCGATGATCCTCGCGGTCACGGGCCTGCTGTCGCTGCCGATCGCGACCGTCGAGCACGAGCGCACCCCCCTGGTCGACGCGCTCTTCACCGCGGTCTCGGCCGTGTGCGTCACGGGCCTGACCACGGTGGACACCGCCACGCACTGGTCCACCTTCGGGCTCACCGTGATCATGGTCGCGATGAAGGTCGGCGGCCTGGGCGTCCTCACGCTCGCCTCGCTGCTGGGCCTGTCGGTGATGCGGCACATGGGGCTCGCGCAGAAGATCATCACCGCCTCGGAGACCCGCAGCGAGCGCCTCTCCGAGGTCGGCGGGGTGCTCAAGACCATCGTCATCACCTCCACGTCGTTCGAGGTCCTGACGTTCCTGGCCCTGACGCCGCACATGATCGCCAACCGGTACAGCTTCGGGGAGTCCCTGTTCAACGGAGCGTTCTACGCAATCAGCGCGTTCAACAACGCTGGCTTCGTGCCCGAGGCGTCCGGGACCGCCGTCTACGTCGCCGACCCCTGGTTCTCGATCCCGATCGCCCTGGCGGTGTTCGTGGGCTCCCTCGGCTTCCCGGTGATCCTCGTGCTCGTGCGCCGCTGGCGCACGCCCCGGCGCTGGACGCTCCACGCCAAGCTGACGCTGGCGACCTCGGGTCTGCTGTTCGGCATCGGCTTCGTCGGGATCCTGCTGGGCGAGTGGGCCAACCCCGGCACGCTGGGGCGCCACGACCTGGGCACCAAGGTGCTCGCGAGCGCCTTCGCCGCGGTCATGCCGCGCTCGGGCGGCCTCTCGACGCTGGACATGGGCGCCTTCACGCCGGCGACGCGCCTGTTCATCGACCTGCTCATGTTCATCGGCGGCGGCTCCGGGTCCACCGGCGGCGGCATCAAGGTCACCACCTTCGCCCTGCTGGTGCTGTCGATCGTCGCGGAGGCCCGCGGCGACCGCGACGTCGAGGTGTTCAACCGGCGCATCCCCCAGGACACGATCCGCCAGGCCATCGCCGTGCTCGTCGTGAGCGTGGCCGTGGTGATGACCGCGACGCTGGTGATGCTCGTGATCACCGGGCTCGACCTCGATCGCACGATGTTCGAGGTGCTCTCCGCGTACGGGACGGTGGGCCTGTCCACGGGCATCACGCCCGATCTCCCGACGCCGGCGAAGTACGTGCTCATCGCCTGCATGTACATGGGGCGCATCGGCCCGATGACCCTCGGCGCGGCCCTGGCCCTGCGCCAGCGCACGCGCGTGGTCCGCCTCCCCGAGGAGCGCCCGATCGTCGGCTGACGCGGCCTCGGGCGCGGCGGCGGCGCCTCGGTCGGGGCCGACCGGCGTATACGCTGACCGGTGCCGCGCGGCACCGCGCCGGCAGGTCGCACCATCCAGGAGGTCCCGTGGGAGACAGGCAGCGTGGCAGCGGCGGCGTGCTCGTCATCGGGCTCGGACGCTTCGGGGCATCGCTCGCCCTGACCCTCGAGGAGCTGGGCACCGACGTGCTGGCGATGGACACGAGCGCCGAGCTGGTCCAGGACTACTCGGGCCACCTCACCCACGTGGTGCAGGCCGATGCGACCAACATGGACGCACTGCAGCAGGTCGGGGCCGGGGACTTCTCCGCGGCCGTCGTGGGCGTCGGCACGTCGATCGAGGCCAGCGTGCTGATCACCGCGAACCTCGTGGACCTCGGGCGCCCGGTCATCTGGGCCAAGGCGATCTCGCAGTCCCACGGCAAGATCCTCGAGCGCATCGGCGCCCACCACGTCGTGTTCCCGGAGAAGGACGCCGGCCAGCGCGTCGCCCACCTGGTCAACGGCCGCCTCATCGACTTCATCGAGTTCGACGACGGCTTCGCGATCGTCAAGATGCGCCCGCCGCAGGAGATCGTCGGGCTCTCCCTGACCGAGTCCGACATCCGCGCCAAGTACGGGGTGACGGTGGTGGGCGTGAAGTCTCCCGGCCGCGACTTCACCTACGCGACGCCGGAGACTCGCGTGTCCCAGCACGACCTCCTGATCGTCGCGGGCCACACCGACCTCATCGAGCGCTTCGCCAACCGTCCCTGACCCTGGCGTCGCGCGCGGGGAACCGCGCGGGAGCAGGATCGCCACCCGACGTTCCCGCGGGAACGTCCCATCACTCGGCCGTCTCACGCCCATTCCCACCCCCAGTCCCACACCCTTTTCGACGCCTCGTCTCAGGCCGCCCGGGACATCGGGCGCGTGCCGCAGAGGCGACCTGAGCCCTCCCCGCCCTCACGTTGTCCGCCACCCGCCCCGCTGTGGCCTTCCCCGCCGTTGCTGTCCTGCCGCTGCCCCGAACGATGCGTGAGCATGGCCGTCACGGCATCGGCGAGGCGGAAGCCCCAGCCGCCGGTCGTGGGGAAGATCCTGGCGGCGTCGACGTCGTCCGCATCGCATCCCACCGACTCGCGGACGGGCGCCGCGAGCGGAGCGGGCCCACGGCCCTCCAGCCCACGGCCCTCCAACCCGCGCGGCCACCTCGCAGCCGCATCCCGCCCCTCGGCATCGACCACCGCGAACGGTGCGCGCACCGGCACTCCACCGATCGCGACAGCACTGTGAACATCGGCGTGGGCACCCCTCCGATCCCGCGTCGGCACCAGGTGCAGACCGCCCTCGTGGACCAGCACGTGATGACGGCGGCACAGCAGCGCGAGACCGTCGAGGTCGGTGCGGCCGCCCTCGCTCCACGGCACGACGTGATGGGCATCGAGGTGGCGCGTCTGGTCGCAGCCCGGGAAGCAGCAGGCGGACCAGCGGATCCGCAGCGCCCGCCGCTGCGCCGGGGACGCGAGCCGGCGGGCGCGCCCCAGCTGCAGCACCTCACCCTCGTCGCCGGTGAGGGCCAGGGCGATGCGCCCGGTGCAGGCGAGACGATCAGCCGTGGCGGCTTCGATCGGACCGAGTCCCTCGATGCCCGCCCTCTGCCGGGCCCCGGCGCTCTCGTGCCTCACCGCAGACGCGCCCCGTGCGAGGGCCGCCGCGTCCACGTGCACCACCACAAGGTGCCGGTCATCGCCGGACCTGTCCCGTGGAGCGGTATCGCTGTAGGCGCGGGCGACGTCGAGCAGGGCGTCGGCGCGGCGCTGACCGAGTGCGGGAGGTCCTTCCGCCTCCGCTCGCGGCGGTGCGCCATCATCCTGCCCCGGGGCGTGGCCGTCGTGCTCGAGAGCCAGCTCGAGCGCCGCGACCACTTCGGCGCCGGCCTCGGGGGCCAGGAGCGCACGGATCTCCACCATGCCGTCCTCGCGTACGCCCCACCGGGCGTCGCGGACCGCCTCCTGCTGCACACGGGTGCCGTCGGCGGCGCGGAAGCCGGCGACGGTCCGCGCGAGCTGCGAGGCGGTCATCGCCCGAGCCATCTCCAGCAGCGCGTCCTCGTCGACCAGGTCCGCCACGCGGCTCATCTCGCGGATCTTCGAGTACGAGAGCCGTCCCGCCCGGAACTCCTCCGTCGCGCGGGGCATCCGCTCGAGGGAGCGGGCGACGCGCACGTGCTCGCGCGCCGTCGGCAGGGACATCGAGCAGGCCCAGGCGAGCCAGTGCGCCACCGATTTCAGCCCGACGTACCAGCGCAGGGCCTCGCGTCGGTCGAACTCGGCGACGAGCAGCAGCAGCTCGCAGGTCGATTCCGCGATATGCGCCGCGAAGGCCTGGATTCGCGTGCCCAGGAGCTCGGCGTCGCGTCTGCCGACCGCCTCGTGCGCCCTCTCCGCGCCCGCCTCGTCGCTTGCTCGCGTGTCCTCGGCCTTCCCCGTGTCCTCGGCTGCTTCCGTGTCCTCGGCTACTTCCAGACCATCGAGCGCCTCGAGCCCTTTCGCCCGCGCGCTCTCTCGCCTGAGCGCGTCCTCCGCCAGGATCGTCATCCCACCCACCCGCTTCCCTCGTCGTCCCTGCACTGACAGCCCTCGTGAGCCATGGGACGAGCACACCAGACAGGTGTGACGATCGAACACCCGTTCGAGTCGAATGTGGACAGGCGGGTTCGCTGACGGGTGAGCATGTGGACGATTGGCGAGCGGGGATCTGGCGCGACCGCGTCGCGGCTCCACGACTGACGGAGCTCACGCACCCGCGTTGCAGACAATAGGACAAGACGTTCCCGCGGGAACGTCGTCGCGCACCGTTCGAACGCCGACCGACACCGTCGATCACGCCCGGCGCCATCGACGACGGTCGCCAGCGCGGACTCCCTCGGGGCGCTGCTGTCGTCAGCCCCCTCCCCGCGCTCCTCTGCGCGCGGCCCTCGGCGACGTCATCCCCCGAGCGACGTCACTCCCCCGACATCGTGCGCGACCGCGACGCGGCCGCATCCATCGCGCCGGCGAGCGCGGCCCGGATCCCGCCGCGCTCGAGCGCGGCGACGCCCTCGGCGGTCGTGCCGCCGGGGCTCATCACCTGCGAGCGCGCGACCGCGGGGTGTTCGCCCGTCTCCTGCAGCAGGACGGCGGAGCCCTTGACGGTCTGCAGCACGATCCGCGTCGCCTCGGGCCGCGGGATCCCCTGGCGCACGGCCTCGTCGATCATCGCGTCGATCATCGTGAACACGAAGGCGGGAGCGCTGCCCGCCGCGCCGATGAGGGCGTGGCCCTTGTCCTCGGGCAGGTCGACGACCAGGCCCGACGCGGACAGCAGCGCCCGCGCGAGGCCCACCGACGCCTCGCCCGCCTCCGGCGACGGCATGAGCTGGGTGACGCCCTCCCCCACCGACATCGGCGTATTGGGCATGGCGCGGACGAGCTCGCGGTGCCCGCCGAGGAGCTCGCCGAGCGCGGCGAGCGTGGTGCCGGCCGCGACGCACAGCACGAGCGCGTCCTCGCGCAGGTGCTCGCGCAGGCTCGGCACGACCGCGTCGAGCTGATAGGGCTTGACGCCGATCACGACGGCGTCGGCGTCGTCGACGTCCGCGAGCGTCCCGGGCGTCGCGTCGAGGTCCTCGGCGGCGCGGCGGGAGGACTCCTCGGACGAGTTGACGATGCGCAGGTTCTCGGGCGCGATCCCTGCGGCGAGCGCCGCGGTGACGAAAGCGCCGCCCATGTTCCCGGCCCCGACGACGACGACCGTGGTCGAGGACAGGTCTGCGAGCGCATCTTCGGGCGTGGTCTGCTGGCTGCTCGTGCTCTCGCGGGTGCTCGTGCTCTCGTGGGTGCTCATGGGCCCACTGTAGGGGCGCTCCCCTACAGTGGCCTCCATGCTCTCGGCTCTGCGCGGCTACCTGGCACGGAAGATCCCGTGGTGGACGGTGCGCCTCACCCAGCCCTCGTTCCTGGTGAGCGTGGTGGCGCTGCTGCGCACCCCCGACGGCCGGATCCTCCTGCTGGAGAACCGCTTCTGGCGCGGCGGCCGCTGGGGCTGCCCCGCGGGCTACATGCGCCGCGGAGAGTCCCCGGAGCAGACGGCCGTGCGCGAATGCCGCGAGGAGTGCGGCGTCGTCCCCCGTGACCTGCGCGTGGTGAGCGTGCTCCCCCAGTCGCCGCACCGGGTCGAGATCTGGTGCACCGGGACGATCGACATCGAGGTCGCACCGAGCGCGCTGCAGTCCTGGGAGATCACCGGCGCGGACCTGCTGGACCTCGACGCAGCCCTCGCGCGCATGCGGCGCTCCCAGGCGGCGATGGTGCGCGAGCTGCTCGCCCAGGCGTGACGCCCCGCGGGCCACGGGGTCGCCGCACGGGCCACGGGTGCCCGTGG
Source organism: Brachybacterium nesterenkovii (assembly GCF_900163655.1). GTDB lineage: Bacteria > Actinomycetota > Actinomycetes > Actinomycetales > Dermabacteraceae > Brachybacterium > Brachybacterium nesterenkovii. The sequence continues at coordinate 151,045 of NZ_FWFG01000068.1, read as the reverse complement.
CCGGGAGTTCTCGTGGCCGGGCGAGCCGATGGGAAGCACTGCACGCATGCGCGCGGACAGGCCCGTATTCGGCCTATCGGAGCGTATTCGTGCGTCGCTGACCGTCCGTCCCTGCCGCCCGTGATCCCGACAGCCCGGGAGCCCTCGTCAGGCCCCGGTGCCCCAGTGCGGCGGGACGTCCCGGCCCAGGCGCTCGTCGTTGGACTCGTCGACCCCGGCCTCCGGCTGCTCGTCGACCATGCGATCGGGCAGGACGGGCCTGTCCTCGCGCTCGGCAGAGCGGCGCCGGGACGGGGCGGGCTCTCCCCAGGCCATCGGCGCACCGGTCAGCGAGGAGACGACGATCCGCCCCGCGCTCGGGTGGGCCGCCCGGGCCCGCTCGCGCTCCTTCTCGCGCTCCCGGTCCTGCTCGGCGGTCACAGTCGCTCCTGGTAGCGGCGGATCGCCGAGGCGATCGAGACGTCCAGCAGCACCGAGCGCTTCTCGAAGCCGAGGAACGCGCGGACCTCGGCTGCGAGCTGGTCCTCGAGGCGCGCGCGGCCGTCGGAGCAGATGTACTCGACGACCGCGTCGAAGTCCTCGGTCGCGTAGAACGACAGCGGCTGGCCGGCCGGGATCTGCGGGTGCGGCAGCTGGTGCTGCGCGGTGCCGATGCCGGGGGCGGTGCTCGTCGGGGCCTCGTGGACGGCGGCCTCATAGGCCCGCTCGACGGCGCGGCGGATCCTGTCGGCCTCGCCCTCGGGGTCGATGAACAGCGCCCAGGACCACACGCGCTCGGTGGACCAGCCGGCCCGCTCGAGGCGCTCGGCCCGCAGGCGGTCGCGCTCGCGCTGGCTGGCGGTCGCGACGTAGCGGTCGCCGTCGGTGTCGACGGCCACCAGGTAGCGGCCGGGCAGATCGGGGTGGCCGAGGGCGAGCTCGATGCGGTCGGCGGTGAGGCCGTAGTCCGCGTCGACGACCAGGCCCAGGCGCCACAGACGATCCGCGAGATCGGCGACGAGCGCCCCTGCGGAGGACTCGGTGCGGCGCTCGGCGGGTGCGGTGTCCGCCGGGCCGTCGTCATCCGTCGCGTCATCGTCATCGTCCGACGGGTCATCGTCCGACGCGGAGGTGTCTGCCTCCGGCGCATCGGCGGGGCGATCCTCGGCGGGCTCAGCGGCCGCCTCGTCGTCCCGCGACTCATCGTCCGTAACGGCCTCACCATCGGCCGCGCCGTCGGGCTCGGCCTCTGCTGTCTCCGTCTCCGTCGCGGGCTGCTCGTCGTCGACCGGGGCGGAGGCGTCCTCCGGCTCAGCGCTCTCCGGCGCCTCCGTCGCGGCATCGGCCGTCGGCTCGGCCGTCCCGACGGTCTCGTCAGCCTCGAGCGGATCCTCCCCCGTGTAGAGGTAGGCGAGCATCGCGTGCAGATCGCGCGCGCCGTCGGTCTTCAGCCGCGCGAGGTCGAGCTCCTCGGCCCGCAGGCCCGAGACCACGGTGGTGCGTCCGCGCGACCTCGTGAGCGCCGTGACCAGCGCCTTGCGGCCGTGGGGGCCCGAGAGCGGGCCGAAGCGGTGGATCAGGCGGCCGTGGGGCGACTTGCCGAAGCCGACGGACACGATCACGTCGTCCCGGGTGATGCCCGCGGCGTGCTCGACCGGGACCACGGTGAAGGCCTCCGGCTTCTCCGGGTCGAAGAAGTCGCGCAGCATGGGGATCACGCCGACGGTCTGGATCACGCGGTCCAGCACGGCGCTCGCATGCGTGGGCGTGAAGGCGATGACCGCGAGCGAGCGCTCGGGGCGGGTGCGCGCGTGCTCGATGACGAGGTCGGTCACGCGGCGCAGCTCCACCTCGGTGCTCTCGACCACGTCGACCCCGGGCATGACGGCGGCGCGGGCCCCGTCGACGAGGACCAGCCGGTCGGGCTCGGCCACGGTCGGGCTCGGCACGGCCACGATGTCCGCGTCCTCCGCGCGCCGCAGCGCGAAGGCCCGCAGGCCGCCGGTCGCCGGGTGCGCGTCGCGGTGGAGGGCGAAGGACGGCGCCACCTCGAGCATGTCGTCGAGGAACGTCGGCTCGTCGCCGCCCGGGAACTCGAGCGGATCGCCGACGACGACGGTCTGCGCGGCGCGGGCGATCGACGGCAGCGCCGCCCAGGTGGGCAGGCGCCCGCCGTCGGCCATGATCACGACGTCGAAGTGGCGGCCCCGCGGGATGATCTGCGGCACCAGGTAGGGGGACGCGAGCCACGTGGGGCGGGCGCGGAACAGGATGTCCTCGTACTTGCCGGCGAGATCGCGCACCGAGGTGGTCGACGAGCGGGAGAGCTCGGCGATCGCGGCCCGGGAGGTGTCCGGGAAGCGCTTCATGGTGGACACGAGCACGTCGTCGCTCGCGGCGCGCACCCGGTGCGAGGCGCGCGAGAGGTGCTCCGCATCGAGGCGGCGGAAGCGCTCGGCCACCTTCGACAGCCCCGTCCCGTCGTAGCGGGAGATGGTCGGCTCGGCGCCCGCGATGAGCTCGAGGACGCTCGACCACCAGGACAGCTCGAGCTCGGGACCCACCTGGTCGACGCCGACGTCGCGGCGGCGCAGGTCGTCCACGAGCGCGCCCAGGCCGTCGAACTCGAGGCGCCGCAGCACCGTCGTGTGCCGGGGCAGGGTCTCCAGCGTCGCGGCGTCGCGGCCGAGGGCGTCGAGACGCCCAGCGAGCGCGTCGTAGTCGGTCGTGACGAGGTCGCCGCCGGCCGGCGTGCCGGACAGGAGGACGGCCAGCTCGTCGCAGGCGGTCTGCGCCCGGCGGGCCAGGGTGCTCGCCTGGTCGAGCTGCTCGGGCAGGCGCGGCAGGCTCGCGCGCCCCGCGGTGGTCACGGCCTGCTCGGCCCAGGCGTCGCGCACGCGGCGGGCGTCGACCAGCCCGGAGTGGAGGTCGGCCGCGGCATCGGGCGAGCGCAGCAGCGCCATGGCGTCGCGATGCAGGCGGCGCCGCTCTCCCCAGCCCTGCTCGATGCCGTGCTCGGCGCGCCAGGCCTTGTCGGCGCTCGCCGCGATCATCGCGTCGAGCGGGGCGGCGAACACGTCGGGGTGGAACATCTGGAGGACCTGGCGGACCCGCTCGATGAGGGCGAGGCGGCGATGGAAGTCCGCGAGCGAGCGCACCTCGGCGAGGCCCAGCCCCGCGGACAGGGCGCGGGAGCGGTCCCGCAGGCGCGGCACGAGGAGGTCGCGCATCTCCTCGACGAGCTCGAGGGCGCGCGAGGCCTGCGTGTCCGTCGAGATCGTCGCGCCGAACCAGGCGGAGTCGGAGGCGGCGGTCGACAGGGCGCCGCAGTCGGCGGCCTCCCGCAGGGCGTCGGCGAAGCGCTCCCGCTCCTCCCCCACCATGCGGGCGGCGACCTCGGCGGGCAGGCGCACCGAGGTGCGCGGCGCCGGGCGCAGACGGGTGAGGCCGGCGAGCGCGGTGATCGCGTGATGGGCGGAGACGCCCCACGGCTCCTGGATGCGGTGCATCGCCTCGACGTGCCCGGCGAGCGTCTGCCGGGCCTGGGCGAGCTCCTCGGGCTCGTCCAGCGGGAACGGGGTGCGGAACGAGCCGGCGCCGCGCAGGGACATCAGCAGCGCCTCGGACGCGTTGCGCTGCAGCGCGGGGTCCGGGGAGAGGTCGAACAGGAGGTCGGCGAGCCCGCGCTCCTCGGCGAGCTCGGCGATGCGGGCGAGGCTGCGGCGGCGCTGGGAGACGACCAGGACGCTGCGGCCGCGGGCGTTGAGCTCCTCGGCGAGGTCGATGACCAGGGGGATGGAGTCCGTGCCGGGCGGAGTGGTCAGGGCCACGTGCCCGCCGTCGAGGACCCGCGCGAGCGCGGCCTCGTGATCGGGCTCGACGGCCGCGACGAGCTGGAGGGGGTCGATGCCCTCCTCCTGGGCGGGGACCGCGGCCGCCATCGCGGCGCGAGCGTCCTCGTCGCCGGCGAGCGCCGCCACGAGGTCCTGGGACACCCAGTCGGGACGGTCGGTCGTGAGGTCCTCGACGAGGGGACCGGCCGTGTCCATGAGGTTGCCGACGACCAGCGCGTGGACCACGCGGAAGCCGGGCAGCGGCTCGCCGAGGGCGCGGAAGGCGTCGAGCACCGGGTTGGGGTCGAAGCCGTAGGGGCCGTCGGTCGTGCCCAGGAGGGCACGGGCGTCGACCGCGACGCCCGCGTCGCGCAGCGCGCGCAGCAGGACAGGGTTGACGTCGACGGTCGCGTCGATCTCGAGGTCGACGTCCTCGCGGGCGTTGCCCCGGAGCCGCAGGGTGATGGGGCGCACCAGCACGGGGGCGTGGAAGGGCTCGCCGCCGTCGGGCGGCAGCCAGGTGGCCTCGCCGATCCCGAGGTGGCAGGTGGTCAGGCCCACCTCCTCCGCCTGGCGCTGCGCGGTCTCCCGGATCGCGCGGGCATGGGCGCGGGCGTCGGCGAGCGCCCCGACCTCGCGCACGAGGGAGGACAGGCGCGTGGCGCCGCGGCCCGCGAGCAGCTGGGCCAGGCCCGACGGGTGGGAGTGCGTGAGGTCCAGGACGTGGTCGCCCGAACGCATCTGCGTGAGGAAGGAGGGGCCGTCCCCGGTGCCGGCGACGACGCCGGCCCAGCGGTCGAGGGCCTCGCCGACGCGATCGGCGCGGGACAGCGGACGGTCGTCGAGACGGCGCTCGGGCAGTGAGAACTCGTCGAGCTCCGGGGCCTCGCCCGCGTTCGCCGAGGTCGAGGCGCTGTGCACGGCGACCTCGATGCCGCCGGTCGGCGCGGTGGCCTCCCCGCTGGCGGCGGGCGCGGCGGGGGCGGCCTGCGATCCCGTCGGCTCGGGAGCGCGCTTGGCGCCCGGGGCGTCGACCGCCTCGGGCTGCGCGCTCTCATCGTCTCGGCGCCGGCTTCGGGTGAACTTCCACATCACGCCCCGAGGCTACCGGCCCGCGGGCGGGGGCGCCGCCAGGCGTGCCGGTCAGACCTCGTGCAGGACGACCTCGTGCTCGCGCAGATGCTCGCGGACGCGCGCGGGGACCTCCCCGGCGACGACGAGGTCCGTGAGGGCCGCGAGCTGGCAGATCGCGGCCATCGCGCGGACGCCGATCTTGTCGGCGCTTGTGACGCCGACGACGCGGCGCGAGTGCCCGATCATCGTGCGGGTCACGACCGCCTCCGCATCGGAGTGGCATGTCAGTCCCGCCTCGACGTCGAGGCCGATCGTGCCGACGAACATGACGTCCAGCCAGAGGTCGCGCATGGTGGCGGTCGCCATGGGACCGGTGAGCTCGAAGGAGTGCGGCTCGGCGACGCCGCCGAGGACGACGGTGCGCACCGAGGGACGCAGGACGGCCTCGAGCGCGATGTTCAGGGCGGCGCAGACGACGGTGAGGCCGGGCTCGCCCTCGCGGCCCGCGAGGTCGGGACGGGCCACGATGCGCCGCGCGGTCGAGGTGGTGGTGCGTCCGCCGTTGAAGCCGACGGTCTGGCCCGGGCGCACGAGCGCCGCGGCCGCGGCGGCGACGGCCTCGCGGGCGCCGCCCTCGGCGTCGGCGGAGCGGGGGCCGGCGGCGAGGGAGTAGGCGACGTCGACCGCGACGATCCCGCCGTGGGTGCGGCGCGCCAGCTGCGCCTTCTCCATCTCGACGAAGTCGCGCCGCACCGTCGACTCGCTGATGCCCATCTCGGCGGCGACGTCGGAGACCAGCAGACGCCGGTCGCGCGCCAGGAGGGACAGGATGTGGTCCCAGCGACCGGACTTGTCGCGGATCTTCGGCTGCGTGTTCACGCAGACAGTATGCGCGTTCATGGCGGGTCGACGCCCATCCGGTCACTGCGCGCGCACGCGAACGAGCGTTCGCGGCCGCGGGTGGCGATTCCGGACATCCCGTGCGTAGCGTGACGCCCATCGCTCCGGACCGGAGGGATCACCGATGAAAGGAGATCGCCATGGGTTTCGATGATGCACTGAACGATGCACTGAACAAGGCCAAGGACTTCGCCGGCCAGCACGAGGATCAGGCCAACCAGGCCCTCGACGGCGCCGAGCAGAAGGCCACCGACCTCGCGCCGGACCAGTTCGACGGTGCCGTCGGCCAGGGTGCCGACCAGGCCCGCGAGCATCTCGGCCTCGGCGCCGATGAGCAGGGCCAGCCGGGCGCGTGATCTGACGCCCCGCTGAGCATGCGCGAAGGCCCCGTTCCGCGATCACTGCGGGACGGGGCCTTCGTCATGCGCGGGGCAGGTCGGCCAGGACTCAGGGCAGAGGTTCAGGGCTTCGTGCGGCGCCGGGCCAGCAGGGCCAGGGCGATGCCCACCACCGCCACCAGCGGGACGACGGCCAGGAGGATGGCGAGGGGGCTGATCCCGGTGTCCGAGGCGTCATCGTTCGCCTGGGTGCTCGGCGAGGCCGATCCCGACGCGGCGGCAGGTGCCGACGACGTCTGCTCCGTCGATGCCTGCTCCGACGGGGCGGCGGTCATCGTCCCCTGGGCGACGTCGAAGGAGAAGCTGCCCTCGATCGGGTGGCCGTCGGCCGAGACCACGCGCCACTGCACGGTCGAGCGGCCCGTGGGGAGCCCGTCGGGCAGGGCGAGCACCGCGGCGGTGCCCTCGATGGTCGGGGCGCCGTCGGCGACCACCGCGCCGTCGGGGCCGGTCACGCGGATCTGCGGTGACACGTCGAGCGGGGTGTCGGAGAAGGTGAGCGTGATCGCCTCAGGGGGCGCCTCGAGGGAGGCGCCGTCAGCGGGGTCGGAGGAGACCAGCTGATCGTGCGCGGAGGCCGCGGTCGACACGGCGAGCACGATCGCGAGCACGCCCAGCACTGCCGCGAGGGCACCCAGGGCACGACGGATGAGGGACGGGATCACAGGGGTCTCAGGCACGTCAGCCACCCTAGCCGGGCCCCGGTCGGCGCAGGCGGTCTCAGCCCCGGAGATCCGCCCGATGCGCGAGCACGGGAAGTCGGCGCCGCACGGCCGCGACCTCCTCGGCGTCGATATCGGCCAGGAGGATCCCCTCCTCTCGCCCCAGCTCGGCGCGCACCTCCCCCAGCGGCGAGACGACGAGGGAGCCGCCGCAGCCCCGCTCCGGCGCGGGATCGACGGGAGGCGGCGCCTGGTCGCAGGCGATCAGGTGCACGGTGGTGTCCAGGGCGCGGGCCCGCACCAGCAGGCGCCACTGCTCCGCCTTGCCGGGCCCATCGGCCCAGGCGGCCGGCAGCACCACGGCCTGCGCCCCGCGGTCCGCGAGCGCCTGGAACTGCTCGGGGAAGCGCACGTCGTAGCAGGTGGCCAGGCCGATGCGGAGGCCGTCGACGTCGACGGTGCGCAGCGCGCGGCCGGGCGCGATCGTCGCGGACTCCCGGGTGCCGAAGGCGTCGAACAGGTGGATCTTGTCGTAGTCGACGCGCGTGCCGCGGCCCCGCACGATCACCCGGTTGAGCACCCGGTCCTCGGAGGCGTCGCCGTCCGCGGGGACGAAGGAGCCGGCGACGACCACCACGTCGAGCTCCTCGGCGCGGGCCGTGAGGCGGGCGTCGAACTCCGCGGCATTCTCGCGGGCCGCGGCCCGCAGATCGGTCCCGAACGGTGCGAGCGCGGCCTCGGGCAGGACGATGAGGCGCGCCCCGGACCCCGCCGCCTCGTCGACGGCGCGCAGGCACCGCTCGGTCGCGTCGGCCGGGTCGTCGGGGACGATGATCTGGGCGCAGGCGATCCTCATGGCGCCATGCTCGCACGGGCCCGCGGACGCCCGCGCCGCCCTGCCGTAGGATGGCCCGGGCCCGCCGATCCGGCAGGGCCCGGGCCCCCGTAGCTCAGGGGATAGAGCACTTCTCTCCTAAAGAAGGTGTCGCGCGTTCGAATCGCGCCGGGGGCACTGAGCAGGCAGCAGCAGGTCAGCTGATCGCAGTCGATCAGGCCTCTGCACCCTCGCGCCGCCGCGCTGAGCGCACCCCCATCGCCCCCAGCGCCGCGACCAGCGCGAGCGCGCCGGATCCCAGCAGCGTCACCGAGGGCACGACCATGTCGCGGCCCAGTCGCGCCTCGAAGGCTTGGACGAGCGTGCCCACGATCCGGGCGTCGTCGATGGAGCCCGGGATCGCCATGCCGATGCCCTGCGATCCGAGCAGCAGCGCTCCCCCGGCCACGAGCAGCGCCGCACCGAGCACGGCCCCGATCACGCCGCGCCGCCGCGCCAGGACCAGCGACGCGACGGCCGCGGCGATCCCGGCCCATCCGATCCACGGCGCGGTCGACGCCAGCGCGGTCACGCGAGAGGGCCACGGGGACGCCGGGATGGTGACGATGTCGAGGGTGAGGAGGTCGGCGTCGGGGATGTCGATGTCCTGGCCGATCAGATCGCCGACGGGCGTGACGAGCTCGTCGACGTAGGGGTTCAGGTCAGCGGTGACGGTGCCGCCCGCGGGGTCCATCAGTGTCGTGTGGAGATCGCCCATGGAGTCGGACCAGATGGTCGCGAACGACGCGGACTGCGTCAGCTTGGCCGCCTGGTCCTGGATTGTCGGCTCGATGAGCGCGGCCAGGGGGCGCGGCACCTTCGCCTGCTCGAGGACGCCCTCGACGGCGGCGTCGGAGACGTCCTGCTGGAACTGCGGGTTCGCACCGAGCGGGCGGGCGATCTCGAGGAAGCCGTCGCGATCGACCAGGTGGTCGCGCGTCCACGTCGCCGGGGCCCACAGGGCCAGCGCCACGGCCGCGCACAGGGCGAGGAGGACGGCCACGAGGTCGCGCATCGCGTTCATCGCTCCAGGGTACGGGCGCGGCCCGACCGTCCCGTCACGCGGACGGGGCGACCTCGAGCACGAGCTGGGCGACGATGTCGCGCCCGACGATCAGGGGCTCGTGGCCCTCGGCCGCCAGCCGGGTCTCGGTCCCGATGCGGTCGACGGTGATCTGCGCCCCCGCGACGAGGCCGTGGCGCTCGAGGTCGCGGAGGATCTCGGGGTCGGACTGGGCCCGCTCGCCGATCCGCACGAGGCGCGCCCGCACCGGGCCGCCCGTGAGGTCGAGGTCGCTGCAGGCGGTGAGCGCCGAGCCCGGGACGGCGTCGCCCGCGATCGCCTCGCCCTCGATGCCCAGCTCCGCGAGCCCCGGGATCGGGTTGCCGTACGGGTCGAGGTAGGGGGGCTCGATGAGGGCGGCGATGCGCTTCTCGACCTCGAGGCTCATGACGTGCTCCCAGCGGCACGCCTCCTCGTGGACGAGCGCGTACTCCAGCCCGATCGTGTCCAGCAGGTGGCGCTCGGCCAGGCGGTGCTTGCGCATGACCGCGGTCGCGATGTCCACGCCCTCGGGAGTCAGGCGGATGCGCCGCTCCTCATCGAGGTGGAGCAGCCCGTCGCGCTCCATGCGGGCGACCGTCTGGGAGACGGTCGGGCCGGAATGGTCGAGACGCTCGGCGATCCGCGCGCGCATGGGGGCGATGCCCGCCTCGCGCAGCTCGAAGACCGTCTTGAGGTACATCTCCGTGGTGTCGATGAGATCGCCGCTCATGGTGCCCTCCCGGTCCGGTCGTCTGCGTGCTCGACCCCACTGTAGTGGGGGCACCGGCGCTCCGAGCGGCGGCCTGCGCCCCGGGTGCCATCACCCCCAGGTCAGAGGGCGAGCGAGACCAGATGCACGAGGACGCCCAGGCCGTTGAGCAGCACGTGCGCGAGGACGCACCAGCGCAGGCGGCGCCACCGCGCCCAGATCAGCCCGAGCGCGATGCCCGTGCTCCCCTGCATCGCGATCACCTGCGCGACGCCGTCGAGCGTGAGACCGCCTTGGTGGGACAGGACATGGGAGAGGCCGAAGAGCAGGGAGGTGGCCAGGATCCCTGTCCAGGGCCCGGCGAGGGCCTCGAGCCGGGTCTGCAGGAAGCGCCGGAACAGCAGCTCCTCACCGAGCCCCGCGGTGATCGCCGTCGCGACCGCGGAGACGATGAGGAGACCGACGGGCGGCCCCGTGCTCGGCGCCGGGGTCGCGAGGTGGCCGAGCGTGGGCAGGACGCCGAGCAGGGCCACCGGGAGCAGGGCCGGCAGCGTCGACCCCGCGGGGCGCTCGATCTCGATGCTCGCCCCGCGCCGCGCGAGCAGGCCCAGAGCGAGGGCCGGGACGAGCATGAACAGCGCCGCCTTGAGCACGATGGCGTCCTCGGGCAGGGGCAGGCGCGGCGCGAGGACGACGAACAGGGCGAAGAGGCCGATCAGGCCCGCGGTCTCCGCGACCGCGCGACGGGGGCGCCGCACGGTGATCGCGCTGGCGGGACGTGACGGTCCGGGGAGGGCGAGCGCCGCCGCGGCCGCGAGCAGCGCCGGCACGACGAGCAGCGGCACGGGGCGCGGCACGTACCCGGGATCGCGGGAGACGACGACGCCCTCGGGGTGCAGCGCCCAGGCGGTGAGGAGGGCCGCGACGAATACGGCGGCGAGGGCGAGGCCCCGGCCGCGGTCCCCGCGCGATGCGGATGCCGCCTCCGCAGGGTCGGTGGTCGCGGGCGTCGGGTTCGGCGAGCTCATGCCTCGAGCATCGCGCACCTCGGATGCGTCTGCCTCCTCCTCAGGTGCCGGATCCGACGGCTGAGCGCCCCGCCCCCGAGGACTGCTCGGGGACGGGGCGCTCGCGGCGTCCGTGCGGAGGTATCAGGCCTTGGCGGCCATGATCTGGCGCATCAGCTCGGCGGTCTCGGTGGGGGTCTTGCCCACCTTCACGCCGGCGGCCTCGAGGGCCTCCTTCTTCGCCTGGGCGGTGCCCGCGGAGCCGGAGACGATCGCGCCGGCGTGGCCCATCGTCTTGCCCTCGGGGGCGGTGAAGCCCGCGACGTAGCCCACGACCGGCTTGGTCATGTGCTCGGAGATGTAGGCCGCGGCGCGCTCCTCGGCGTCGCCGCCGATCTCGCCGATCATCACGACGGCCTCGGTGTCGTCATCGGCCTCGAACGCCTCGAGGGCGTCGATGTGCGTGGTGCCGATGACGGGATCGCCGCCGATGCCGATGCACGTGGTGAAGCCGAGGTCGGCCAGCTCGTACATCATCTGGTAGGTCAGCGTGCCGGACTTCGAGACCAGCCCGATCTTTCCGGCCCCGGCGATGTTCGCCGGGATGATGCCCGCGTTGGAGACGCCCGGGGTGATGATGCCCGGGCAGTTGGGGCCGATGATCCGCGTGGTGCCCGTGGCGAGGGCCGCGTTGACGAACTCCGCGGAGTCCTTGACCGGGATGCCCTCGGTGATGACCACCAGGAGGCCGATACCGGCCTCGATGGCCTCCATCGCGGCGCCCTTGGCGAACTTCGGGGGGACGAAGACGACGGACACGTTCGCGCCCGTGGCCTCCATGGCCTCGGCGACGGAGCCGAAGACGGGCACGGAGCGCCCGCCCTCGAAGTCGACGCTCTGGCCGGCCTTCTTGGGGTTGACGCCGCCGACGATGTTCGTGCCGGCGTCGAGCATGCGCTGGGAGTGCTTCATGCCCTCCGAGCCGGTCATGCCCTGGACGATGACCTTGGAGTCGGAGTCGAGGAAGATCGACATGGGTTCAGCAGCTCACTTTCCGTTCGCGGCCAGCTCGGCGACCGTGGCGGCTCCGCCGTCCATGGTCTCCGCGAGCGTGACGAGGGGATGGTCGGCGTCGGCGAGGATCTGGCGACCCTCCTCGACCTTGTTGCCGTCGAGGCGGACGACGAGCGGCTTGGTGGCGGCGTCGCCCAGCTTGGCGAGCGCGCCCACGATGCCGTCGGCGACGGCGTCGCAGGCGGTGATGCCGCCGAAGACGTTGACGAACACGGCGCGCACCTGGTCATCGCCCAGGATCACGTCGAGGCCGTTGGCCATCACCTCGGCGGAGGCGCCGCCGCCGATGTCGAGGAAGTTGGCGGGCTTGACGCCGTGCTCCTCGCCCGCGTAGGCGACGACGTCGAGGGTCGACATGACCAGGCCCGCGCCGTTGCCGATGATGCCGACCTCGCCGTCGAGCTTGACGTAGTTGAGGTCGAGCGCCTTGGCCTTGGCCTCGAGCGGGTCCTCGGTGCGGGAGTCCACGAGGGCGGCGTGGTCCTCGTGGCGGAACTCGGCGTTGTCGTCGAGGGTGACCTTGCCGTCGAGGGCGACGATCTCCCCGTCGCCCGTCTTGACCAGCGGGTTCACCTCCACGAGGGTCGCGTCCTCCTCGCGGTAGACGTCCCACAGGCGCTGCAGCACGGGGACGATCTTCTCGCCGGTCTCGGCGTCGAAGCCGGCGGCCTCGACGATCTCGCGGGCCTTGGGCTCGTCGATGCCGACGTTGGGGTCCACGGCGATACGGGCCAGGGCCTCGGGGCGCTCGACGGCGAGCTGCTCGATCTCCATGCCGCCCTCCTTGGAGCACATGGCGAGGTAGCGGCGCTCGGCGCGGTCCAGCAGCAGCGAGAAGTAGTACTCCTCGGCGATGTCCGCGCCCGCGGCGATCATGACCCGGTGGACGGTGTGGCCCTTGATGTCCATGCCGAGGATCTCGGCGGCGCGCTGCTCGGCCTCCTCCGGGGACTTCGCGACCTTGACGCCGCCGGCCTTGCCGCGGCCGCCGGTCTTGACCTGGGCCTTCACGACGACGACGGGCGTGCCGAACTGCTCGGCGGCGGCCTTGGCGGCACTCGGCTCCTCTGCGACGACTCCTCCGAGCACGGGGACGCCGTGCTTCTCGAAGAGGTCGCGGGCCTGGTATTCGAACAGGTCCACGGGTTTCTCGATCCTCTCGATCTCGACAGGGGCGGGGAGCGCCGCATGCGCGGCACCGTCACCGCCCGGGAAGGACAAGCGGGGAAAGCCTATATCCGAATCATGAGACGGCGGCCACGTTCCGGGACCTCCGTCCCGCCGCCTGCGCGCACAGGGCGGTCGAAGGGGCGCCGTCTACGATGGGCGCGTGGCTTCCCGACCGCGCTCCCTGACCGGGCGCATCCGCGACCAGCTGGCCTTCAGCGTCGGCGCGGTCCTCGTCCTGTTCCTCGTCCTGCGCGTGTTCGGCGTGCGCTCCTCGGTCGCGGGCATCGCCCTGTCGATCCTGCTGACGCTCGCGCTGAACGTGGGGCTGGCCGCCTGGGGCGAGGCCCGCTCCCGCCGCACGGCCCAGCGCCCGCGGCAGGCGCCGCGAGCACGGGACGCCGATATCCGCTGGCGCGACGACGAGCGCTGAGGCCGGCAGACAGGACCAGGAGGGGATCCGATGGCCGATTGGAAGACCTACGCGAAGGCGGCGCAGCGCACCGCGCAGCGCCAGGGCGCCGATGCCCGCCGCAGCGCCTCCGTGTACACGCAGGCCGCCCGAGAGACCGCCCGGAAGCAGGCGCCCGAGGTCCGCGAGGCCCTCGACCGCTCCCGGGCCGAGACCCGCCGCACCGCCGCCGCCTACGCCGCGGTCGCCTCGAAGCGGGCCCGCCGCGCCCGCCTGGGGCAACGCCTGAAGAACGCGGTGCGCGACGCCCTGCTGATGGGGCTGTCGATCCTGGTGATCTGGTTCGTGGTGACCCGCACGGGCGTGCAGATCCCGATCACGGCGCTGCTGGCCGTCATCGCCGTGCTCATGCTGGTCCGCTTCGGCTACGCCCTGTTCGCCCGGATTGACACGACGGTCGAGGACGACAACCTCATGGGATCGGACGACCGGCATCAGGGACATGGGAACAGGCGCTGATTCAGCAGCGACGCGTCGGCTGATGCGATCCGCCACCGCGGCTCACTCATCATCCGGGTGCTCCACACCGGGCACCTCGGGCTCTGGCTCTGGGAGGTCGGACTTGGAGGACGAGACCACAACGACGACGAACGATCTTCGCTCCGGGGACCCTGCACAGGCTCTGCTGGACATCATCGTCGTCTGGCACCCAGGGGATCGTGAGGGCGGCACCGCCTTCGACGCGCTCCACGACCACTTCCACTCGGCGACGTACTCCGGACTCGCCGGCGGAGCGGTCGAGGTCTACTCCCGCAGCACGAGCTCATCCGGAAGCTATGGAGGCGCTCCAAGGAGCATCGCGCTCCCCGCGGACGCCGCACCGACGGACTCCGTCGCCCAGTACACCGTGGTCGTGCTGTGCCAGGGCACCAGCCTCTCGCAAGCCACGTCGAGTCCAAGGCCGTGGCGAGATTACGTCATCGACATCTGGGAGCGGCTCGCGGCGGCACGCTCCGCAGGTCAGGCACAGCTCATTCCCGTCCACCTCCCGGGATATGCGCCCGACTCGAGGTCCTGGCTCACGAGGCAGACCGGGGCACCCCAGGCCATCCGCGACCTGGACAGCTCATGCACCGACGCCGGTCCTCAGGTCGCCCAGAGCATCGTGCAATGGCTCCTGGACCCGGAGGGGAAGGGAAAACGTCTGACGGTGTTCATCAGCCACACCAAGCGCGCAGAGCCGATCCCGATCGACCAGGGAGAATCTGTTCCCTGGGAAGACCGTGGAGGACTCACGGGCCCTGACGGGGCGAGAGCGGAAGAGCTCCAGCAGCTCATCGAGTGCGTGAGGACCGAAGTGCGCAGCACGCGCCTCGCCGAGTTCTTCGACGCCCATGACATCCAGACGACCGAGGACTCCAGCCTTCGCATGTTGAAGGAGGCCGCCTCCAGCGCGTTGCTCATGGTGCGCACCGACCAGTACTCCAGCCGTGAATGGACCCAGCAGGAGGTCCTCTCGGCCAAGCAGCACGACTGCCCGATCGTGTGCCTGTCGGCACTGTCGGCCGAGGAGCGCCGCGGCTCGTTCCTGATGGACCATGTCCCGACCATCGCGCTCGATCGCGAGCGGAAGGAGTCCTCGATCCGTCGGGCGCTCGGCCGACTCGTGGACGAAGCGCTGAAGAACGCCCTGTGGAATCGCCAGCAGGTCTACCGAGAATCCGGCGGCTTCGACTGGCTCCCGTCCCGCGCCCCGGAGCCGGTCACCATGATCCACCGATTCCACCCCTTCGCCACGACGGGGGTATCTGACCCGAGCGAGCACGGGCCCCTCACGGACGAGGTGCCCAGAGCCGAGGAGAACGATCCGCGCTCCGCCAAGGCGCGCGAGGAGCTGTGGGTGCTCCACCCGGACCCGCCTCTGGGACCCGCCGAACTCTCCACGATGACAGCCTTGGGACGGCTCACCGGAACTCCCGGGAGGATCGAGTTCCTCACTCCGCGCACGTTCACTGCCCGCGGTGGTCGAGTAGGCGTCGAGCAGTGGAACCCGCCCAGCGTCAGCGCCCGTGCACTCGCCGGCACCACGGTGGGCCTCTCCGTCTCCGAGAGCACCGATCTCCCCCGTCTCGGTCTCAGCCCGAGACACCTCGACCTCATCGTCGCTGAGTTGGCACATGCGATCTTCAACGCCGGAGGCACTGTCATCTACGGCGGAGATCTCCGAAGCGGTGGGTTCACCCACATCATCGCCGACGAAGCCAAGAGGCGGTTCGGCGGAACGCCGGTCGCCGAATTCGTGCTCTCGCGCCGGGCACTGCGATCCGCCTCGTGGTCAGACCTGATCGATTTCCGCCATCACGCCGGTGAGGCGAGCACAGTCCATCTCGCACACGAGTGCGGACGCACGATCCCTCTCACCGAGTTCAGCGAGGATGAGTTCCTCTCGTGGCAGAGCGTGAAGGTCGACGCATTCGATGACCTGCGGGATCTCCGGAGCGCTCTCACCACCAGGTGCAAAGCCCGGGTCGTCGTCGGAGGGAAGACGGAGGGTTACAGCGGCGATCTTCCCGGCGTGATCGACGAGGCGAGCCGGACCGTGGCGGACGGGAGTCCGCTCTACGCCGCTGGCGGGTACGGTGGTGCGGCCCAGCTGATCGCCAATGCGATCGGCTCCGAGACCGGCCCCGATCTCCTCGACGAGCAGGGTGCTATCACCACGGCTCTCCGAGGGATCAGGGACTCTGCCGTTCCGGACGGTCTCGACCGCACCGAGCGTGATCTGCTCCATCGCAGCCACCGTCCAGGGGACATCGCCACCCTTGCAGTCCTGGGCCTGTCGAGGACCCTGGGCGGTTGACGCGCCTGCCTTCCCGCTGGATGGCCGTACTCGGCCTGTGACGTTCAGTCCCGAGTCGCCAGCTCGTCCACACGCTCTCGCAGACTCTCGGGAATCGACTGGCTGCCGAGAAGGTCGAGGATTAGGCGACGGTAGGTGTCGCCGCTGCTCGCCCGCTCCGCCCGGAACACCTGGCTGTTGCTCTCGGCGGCGTCCACCAGGTCCGCCAGTTGGTCAGGCGTGAAGGGGGCGTCCTTCGGGAGCACATCCCACAGGCGGTCGGTCAGGCGGAAGGACGTCGAATCCCTCAGGGCGCCGCAGAGTGATGTGCGCAGATGCGACCCGAGATTCGAGTCCTCGAGCACTCGCTGGAGCACTTCGTCTGCGATCCGTTCGGCCGTCCAGCCTGCGGCGTCCGCTCCCTGTCTCGAGTCGAGCATGGCTGGTGGATCCTCCCCGAAACGGAAGCGGTAGACAGGAACTCTGCGCCCGAGGAGCCAGCCGACCTCCTGCTGGCAGTACGGCCGTGAGGAGAACCCCGGATGCAGGAAGGCAACACCTGCATGAGCGGCATCGAGCCCTATCTCGATCTTCTCCGCCCATTCCGTCTCAGGGTCGATCGAATGAGAGGCCACGAAGAGATCGACCCCGAAGCGGGCCAGCTGGTCCCGCACATCCTCGACGAACTCCTGGTGCTCTGAGACATGACTCGCGAAGAGGTGCAGGGGACGGTCCGGGTCCTGCGAATCCAGGCGCGCGCGCAACTGAGCCTCAGTCCTCAGCACTCCCACCGCGTCAGACTCGAAGAACGCGAGCAAGGCACTGAGCTCGTCGATGGTCCCACGGCGGAGTCGATCCGTCACGTCGCTCATCGAACTGATATCGGTGTCATCCGCCGGGTCGAGCAGACCGAAGTCTTCGAGGAACCATCGCGCGTCATACGCACTGCTCGACGCAAGAGCTCGTCGGAGCTTCATGATCGAGACGATCCTCGCTCCCGTGCTCTGCGCAGACGCTTCAGGTCTGCCCGCATCGGCTGCGGCTCGGGGGTCGACGCTCATGCCCCACTCTGGACAGATCGCCGGAACGGCGTCAACCCGCCCAGTTCCGGCCGCTCCCGCTCCAGGAGCCGCTCAACAGTCATCGCCGCATCCCTCGCGAGTAGTGTCGGCACCGATGATCCTCCTCGCCGACGACTGCACCCCCCTGCGATGAACGAGGGGCTTTCAACGCACCCCGCCGCACGCCTGGTCCTGCTCCTCCCGGCCGGCGCCGCGCTGCTCGCCGGGCTCGACGGCGCCGCGATCCTGCTGGGCGTCCATGCCCCCGTCGACCTCGCGCGGCTCGCCGACCAGCACGGCCCGCTGATGGTGCTGGGCTTCGTCGCGACCGTCATCGCCCTCGAGCGCGCCGCGGCCCTCGCCCGGACGTGGGGCTTCGTCTCGCCCCTGCTGCTGGGGCTCGGCGGCATCGCCCTGATCCTCGCGCCGCTGCCCCTCGCGGTCGGACGCACCCTGACGGTACTGGGTGCCGCGGCGATGGTAGCCCTGTACGTGCCGCTGTGGCGGCGCAGCCGGGACGACGCCGTCGCGCTGCAGGCGGCCGGGGCGATCGCCGCGACCATCGGGGCGATCGGGCTGCTGGCCGGCTCGCCCGTCTCCCACGTGCTGCCGTGCCTGATGGCCTTCGTGCTGCTGACGATCCTCGGCGAGCGCCTCGAGCTGTCCCGGATCGTGCTGCGTCGCCCGGTGGGTCTGCTCGTGATCGGCATCGCCGTCCTGGGCTCCCTGCCGGTCTCCCTCGTCGCCCCGGGCATCGGCGTCCGCCTGCTCGCGGTGCTGCTCATCGCCGCCGTCGCGTGGCTGCTCGTGCACGATCCCGCGCTGCGCACCGCCCGCGCGGGCGGTCTGCCCGGCTTCGTCGGTATCCAGCTGTCGCTGGGCTACCTGTGGCTGCTGGTGCCCGCCGGGCTGTGGCTCGTCATCGGGCCGGTCGTCTCCGGGACCCGCTCCTACGACGCCCTCGTCCACGCCTTCTTCCTGGGCTTCGTGATCGCGATGATCATGGCCCATGCGCCCATCATCCTGCCCGCCGTGCTCCGCGTGGACCTGCCGTACACCCCGTGGATGCACGTCCCGTCCGCGCTGCTGCACCTGTCCCTGCTGATCCGCCTGGGGATCGGCGATGCGCTCGATCTCCCCGCCGCTGTCCGGAGCGGCGGGGTCCTCGGCATCGTCTCCCTCCTCCTGTTCGCCGCGCTGTCCGCATCCCAGGTGCGGCGGCGCCGTCGTCGAAAGGCCCTCCGTTGACCCTGCCCTCCCCCGCCCGTCCTGCCTCGCCGACCGGTCGCGGCGCCTGGCATCGCAAGGCCTCCCGGCCGATCCTGTGGTGGATGGCCGCGCTGATCGTCCTCGTGGTCGTCCACCGCTGGATCCCGCAGTCGCGCTGGCTGCTCGTGCACATGGTCACCCTCGGCCTCGTGACCACGTCAATCATGATCTGGGGCCAGCACTTCGCGGAGTCCCTGCTGAAGGTGCGGCTGGACGAGGCCGACCGCCGCGTCCAGGTCCGGCGCATCTACGCGCTCACCCTCGGCGTCGCCGTGACCTGCACGGGCATGGTGGCCGAGCAGCCGATCGTCACGAGCGCCGGCGCCCTGATCGTCGCGGGCGCGATGACCTGGTACGCGCTCTCGCTGCTGGGGCAGCTGCGCCGGGCGCTCCCGGCGCGCTTCACCGCGACCGTCCGCTTCTACGTCGGCGCCGCTCTGCTGCTGCCCGTCGGCGCCCTGCTGGGGTCCTTCCTGGCCTTCGGCCTCGGTGAGCCGTGGCAGGGGCGCGTGCTCCTGGCCCACCAGATCACCAATGTGCTGGGCTTCGTCGGGATCACGGCGGCCGGGACGCTCGTGACGCTGTGGCCGACGATCCTGCGCACCCGCATGCAGGAGGGGCAGGACCGCGCGGGCAGCCGCGCGCTGATCGTGATGCTGGGGGCCCTGGCCGTGATGATCGGCGGGGCGCTCGGGGGCGTCGGGCTCGCGGTGGCGGCGGGTACCGTGCTCTACCTGGTGGGCCTGGGGATCATCGGCCGTCATCTCGTGGCCTGCGCCCGGGCGAGCGCGCCGACGACGTTCGCGGCGCTGTCGGTGGCCGCGGGCGTGCTCTGGCTGATCGGCTCCGTCATCGCGCTCGCCGTGATCGCCGGTCGGACGGGCCCGCCCGGCGGCCATGAGCTGCTGGCCGGGGACGTCCAGCAGCTGACGGTCCCCTTCGTCGCCGGGTTCCTGCTGCAGCTGCTGCTGGGCGCGATGAGCCACCTCATGCCCACCGTGATGGGCGGCGGGCCCCGTGCGGTGCGGGCGGCCCTGGCGGAGATGGATCGCTTCGGCGCGGGCCGGGTCGCGATCGTCAATGCGGGCCTGATCGTCTTCCTGCTGTCCCAGGACTCCTGGACCCGGGTGCTGGTGTCCCTGGTGGTGTTCGGCGCGTTCGCGGCGGTGCTGCCGCTGATGATCCGCATGGTCATCGTCTCGGTGCGCGAGCGCAAGCGCACGGCGGCCGAGGCGGCGGAGCCCCCGTCGGACGACGCTCCCGCGGGAGCGTCGGCGGCGAGGGCACAGGCTCGTCCCGCCGCCCCCGGCACCGACCGCCGCCACTTCGCCGAGGCCGTCGTGGGGCTGGGCGGGGTGCTCGGCGCCGTCGCGCTCGGCAGCGCGATCGGCGGCGGCAGCGGCAGGGGTGACGATGCCGGGTCCTCCGGCGGCTCCGGCGACGTCGCCCCCACCGGGCACACCACGAAGGTCGCCGTGGTCGCCGCCGGCATGCGCTTCACCCCCGCCGTGATCGACGTCCCGGCCGGAGACACGCTCGAGATCACCGTCCGCAACGAGGATCCGGAGCAGGTGCACGATCTCGTGCTCGCGACCGGCGAGACCACGGGGCGCCTCGCCCCCGGAGCAAGCGGCACGATCACGACGGGCGTCGTCACCGGCGATATCGACGGCTGGTGCTCGATCGCCGGGCACCGGGCGATGGGCATGGTCCTGACCGTCAGGGCCGTCGGCGCGGCCGGCTCGGCGGCTTCCGACGGCGGCGGCCACGAGGGCCACGACATGGCCTCGATGGGCTCGGGTGCCGCGGGCGAGCGCCGCACGGTGGACCTCACGGTGCCCCCGGGCGACGGCTTCGTCACGCGCGATGCCGCTCTGCCCCCGCTGCCCGCCCCGGGCCGCCAGGAGATCGAGCTGGTCGTGACGGAGGACGTGCAGGAGCTCGCCCCGGGCGTGCCGCAGACGGTGATGACCTTCGGCGGGCGCCCCATGGGGCCGGTACTGCGCGCCTCGATCGGCGACACGATGGCCGTGCATCTGGTGAACAACGGCTCGATGGGCCACTCGGTCGACTTCCACGCCGGCACGGTCTCCCCCGACGCGAACATGCGCACGATCCCGCCGGGCGAGGCCCTCGACTACGTCTTCCAGCTCCACCGCTCGGGCATCTGGCTCTACCACTGCTCGACCATGCCGATGAGCATGCACATCGCCGCGGGCATGTTCGGCGCCGTGATCGTGACGCCCGCGACCGCCGCGGTCGTGGATAAGGAGTGGGTGCTGGTCCAGTCGGAGGCCTACCTGGGCCCGGACGGCGGCGAGGTGGACGCCGGCAAGATCGCCGAGGAGAAGCCGGACCTCACGATGTTCAACGGCCATGCCAACCAGTACGTGCATGCGCCGCTGCAGGCGAAGGTCGGCGAGCGCGTGCGCATCTGGGTACTGGCCGCCGGACCGAGCCGGGGCATCAGCTTCCACGTGGTGGGCGCCCAGTTCGACACCGTGTTCAAGGAGGGCGCGTTCCTGCTGCGGCCGGAGCAGGAGACCGGCGGCGGCGCGCAGGCCCTCGACCTGGCCTCCGCCCAGGGCGGCTTCGTGGAGATGGTGTTCGAGGAGCCGGGGCACTACACCTTCGTCAACCACTCCTTCGTGGAGATGGAGCGCGGGGCGCGCGGGATCATCGAGGTCACGGCCTGAGCCCTGCTCAGCCTGCACACCGCCCGGCGCTCCTGACAGAACTGGCAGCTATACGTGCAGACGATGCGCCTGAGCGGGGCGTCTGCACGCAGGGCTACCGGTTCTGTCACCTCATAGGCTCACCGCATGCCGTTCTCGCTCCGTCCGCTCTCTCCCGCCGACGTCGATGCGGTCCAGCATCTGCTCGAGGCCTCGCCGGGCTACATGCTCCGCACGTCCGGCGCCGGCGCCGGGGTGCAGAGTCCTGACCCGCCTGCTGAGGAATCGGCCCTCAGCCGTCCATGAGGGGAAGATCGAGGTCGAAGGCGAGGACAACGGCCGCCGCGAGGTCCCTCTCCTGCTCGGGACGGAGGAAGCCGATCGTGCGTCCCAGCAGCGCGGCGGGGATCGTGACCGTGTTGTCGAGCGCGGCCGCGCAGTCATGCTCGAGCCCGTTGCGTTTACCGAGCCGCACTTCGCTCGACAGCCCCTTGACCGTGGAGGTGATGGGGGCGACCGTCACCTTCGTCATCGCGGATCGGGCCGTGTCGCGGGTCAGGATCAGCACCGGTCGGGTCGTGTCGAGCTTCGCCAGGCGGATCTCCCGCATCCGTCAGTCCTCGAGCCGACTGCCGGCCGCGGTCCAGGCCACGAGGGAGTCGAGGTCGTCCGCGGCGCCGGCGGTCCGCAGGATCTCGGCATCGTCCTCGGCGGCCTGCTGGCGCATCTCCCGCTCCACCGCCTGGGCGACGAGGGCGGCGCGGCTCGACGCGACGCCCCGGTCGACGGCTCGATCGAGGAAGCGCACGACGTCATCGGGAAGGCGCACGGCGATCTGCGTGGCCTACAGCTTCGTGATCGGCGCGTAGCGCAGCAGCAGTCGCTTGCGGCCGTGGGGCTCCTTGAACACGACCTCGACCTGCGTCTTCTCGCCCTCGCCGCTCACGGAGGCGACCGTGCCCATGCCGAAGGAGTCGTGGGTGACGTAGTCGCCGACGGCGAGCGAGGGCAGGTCGGCGGCGGCCTTGGGCTTGCGGCTCGGCGCGAAGGACGGGCGGGAGATGTCGCGGCGGTTGGCGCCTCCCACGCCCACCCCGGTGACGGAGGGCCCGCGGGAGTAGCCGCTCGAGCCCGACCCGCCGTAGCCCGATCCGCTCGAGCCGTAGCCCCCGTACCCGCCGCCGAAGCCGCCGCCCGCGAGGCTCGACCCGGCGCGCGCCACGTCGAGGACCTTCTCGGGGACCTCGTCGAGGAAGCGGCTCGCGGGGAAGTACTGCGGAGCTCCCCAGGCGGCCCGCATCTGGGCGCGCGTGAGGTACAGCTTCTCGCGGGCGCGGGTGATGCCCACGTACGCCAGGCGCCGCTCCTCCTCGAGCTGCTCGGGGTCGGACATCGACCGCTGGTGGGGGAACGTGCCGTCCTCCAGCCCGGTGAGGAACACGACCGGGAACTCGAGGCCCTTGGCGGTGTGCAGCGTCATCAGGGTGACGAACTGGTCCTCGCTGCCGGGCAGCTGGTCGGCGTCCGCGACCAGCGCCACCTTCTCGAGGAACTGGTCGATCACGGAGGCCTCCGGGTCGTCGGGCGCCACGAGCGCGGCCTCCGTGTCGAGGTCCTCCCCCACCGCAGCGGGCACCGTCGCCGGGGCGGTCGCGGCGTCGCCCTCGGCGGCGTCATCGTCCTCGAACTCGCTGGCGGCGGCCGCGCCGGCCTCGACGGAGGCCTCGAACTCGGCGGCCACGGAGATCAGCTCGGCGAGGTTCTCCAGGCGCGACTCGTCCTGCGGGTCATCGCTGCTCTGCAGCTCGGCGTAGTACCCGGACGTGGTGAGGATCGCCTCGAGCACGTCCGCCGGGCCCGTCCCCTCGGCGACCAGCTCGCCCAGCTCGTCGAGCATGGTCGTGAACTTCGCGATCGCCCCGAGGGATCGGGTCGCGATGCCCGGGGCCTCCTCGGCGCGGCGCAGCGCCTGCGCGAAGCCGATCCGCTCCTGCTCGGCCAGCAGCGCGACCGCGGCCTCGGCCCGGTCGCCGATGCCGCGCTTGGGCACGTTGAGGATGCGCCGCAGGTTGATCTCGTCGTCCGGGTTGGCGAGCAGACGCAAGTAGGCCATCGCGTCCTTGATCTCGCGGCGCTCGTAGAAGCGGGTGCCGCCGACCACGCGATAGGGCAGGCCCACGCGGATCAGCTGGTCCTCGAGCGCCCGCGACTGCGCATTGGCGCGGTAGAAGATCGCGATATCCCCGGCGCTGCGCCCGGCGTCGACGAGGGCGTCGATCTGGCGGCCGATGTACTGGGCCTCCCCGCGCTCGTCGTCGGCGACGTACAGCGTGATCTTCTCGCCCGCGCCCTCGTCGGTCCACAGGTTCTTCTTGCGGCGCCCCTCGTTCTCCTCGATCACGGCGTTGGCCGCGGTCAGGATGTTCTGGGTCGAGCGGTAGTTCTGCTCGAGCACGATGGTGCGGGCCGAGGGGAAATCCTGCTCGAACTCGACGATGTTGCGGATGGTCGCGCCGCGGAACGCGTAGATCGACTGGTCGGAGTCGCCGACGACGGTGAGGTCCGCGCGCGGGTCATCGCCCACGAGCTCGCGCACGAGCGCGTACTGGGCCGGGTTGGTGTCCTGGTACTCGTCGACGAGCACGTGGCGGAAGCGCCGCCGGTACGTCTCGCGGATCGCCGGGTTGTTCCGCAGCATCGTCACGGTCAGCCCGATGAGGTCGTCGAAGTCGACGGCGTTGGCCTGGCGCAGGCGCTCGGTGTAGGCGGTGTAGACCTGCGCGATGGACTTCTCCCACGGATTCTTCGCGCTCTCGGCCTGGTCGGCGAAGTCGATCGGGTCGGTCAGCTCGTTCTTGAGGCTCGAGATCCTCGAGGCGATGCCCCGCGGCGGGTTCTTCTTCACATCGAGGCCGTGGTCCTTGGCGATGTTCGTGATCAGGCGCAGGGAGTCCGCGGAGTCGTAGATGGAGAACGAGGAGCGCAGGCCCGCGGCGTCGTGCTCGCGGCGCAGGATCCGCACGCACGCGGAGTGGAACGTCGAGACCCACATGGAGCGGGCGACGGGGCCCACGAGCTCCTCGACGCGCTCCTTCATCTCGGCGGCGGCCTTGTTGGTGAAGGTGATCGCGAGGATCTCCCCGGGCAGCGACTCGCCGGAGCGCAGCAGGTGGGCGATGCGCCGCGTGAGCACGCGGGTCTTGCCGGAACCGGCGCCCGCGACGATGAGCAGGGGCGATCCGCGGTGCTCGACGGCCTCGCGCTGGGGTGTGTTGAGGCCGTCGGTGAGCTCCGCAAGGGCCGACGGGTCGGCCGCGCCCCACGACGGCGGGGCCGGGCGCGC
Organism: Brachybacterium nesterenkovii; assembly: GCF_900163655.1. Lineage (GTDB taxonomy): Bacteria > Actinomycetota > Actinomycetes > Actinomycetales > Dermabacteraceae > Brachybacterium > Brachybacterium nesterenkovii. Next base: position 126,724 of record NZ_FWFG01000068.1, on the reverse strand, counting down.
GGCCGGGACGACGGGCACGTCGCGGGCGAAGGGGTCCTCCTCGCGCGGCGGCTCCTCCTCGAACGGGGGCTCGTCCTCCGGCGGCGGCTCCTCGGCGTCCCAGGGCGCGGCCGCCGGCCCCGACGGCGCGGCAGGGGGCTGCGCGGGCGAGGCGGGGCCAACGTCCACGCCGTCGAGGCGGCGGAAGGCGTCGGGCAGGGAGAGGTCGTCGAAGAGTGAGCTCATGGCCCGCCCAGGATAGGCGGAGCGCCTGACGGACGCGCCCGTCGCGCACGCCTCCGGTGAGACGGGTCAGGCGCCGATGTGGAAGACGCCGATGACGATGTTGGCGACGATGCTGATCGGGATGAGGTACCAGACGACGGCGTTCGGGCGGCGGTCCTCGCGGATGGACATCCATGCGCAGACCATCGCGATGACGGCGAAGACGAGCTTGAGCGTGTAGAACAGGTGGCCGCCGCCGGAGGACATGCCGATCATCATGGCGGCCAGTCCCAGGACGACGGCGCCGCTCGCGGCGTGCGCCATGCCCTTGACGGGCTGCTTCGTGCGGGCGGCCGCGGCCCAGGCGCCGAGCGCGATGGCCCAGCAGATGATGTGGAGGACGACGAGGATGCCGAGGAGGGTGTGCATGCCCTGATCCTAGGGACGGCACCTGCCTGCGACCTGGACCGCGCGAGGTGGTGCCGCCCACGGAGGCGCCGCATGAGGGAGCCAGGGCGGCACGGGGAAGCACGAGGGAGCGCATGGAAGACTGTCGGCCATGACCGAGCCCGCACCGCGACTGACCCGGAGCCGGCTCGCCCTGACGGCTGCGTCCTGCGTCCTCGCGCTCGCCCTGCTCGCCGTCCTGATGCCGCGCGCCACGGGCGTCGGCTGGGATGCGGTGCTCGCTGCGCTCCGCGCGGCCCCGCCGCTCTCGCTCGCGCTCCTGGTGCTCCTGGCCCTCGGCGCGCTCGGCGCGTCGGCGACCGGGACGGCGGGCGCGATCCGCGGGCTGGGCCTGCGTCGCGCCCTCCCGGCGTCGGCGGCGGCGACGGCCGTCTCGGTCGCCGTCCCCGGGGGTGCGACGATCGCCGCGGGCCTCCTGTACGCCGTCTCGCGCCGGGCCGGCGTCTCCCGGGCGGACACGATCGCCGGGCTCGTCGCGGTGACCGTCGCGGAGGCCGCCGTCGGCCTCCTCCTGGTGCCCGTCGGCGCCCTGTGCCTGCTGCTCAGCGCACCCGGGCTGCTGGGCCCCGGTGCCGCGGCGGCGCTGATCGCCCTCGGCCTGCTCTGCCCGGCGGTGCTCGCAGCGGGTGCGCTCGTGCTGCGTCCGGCGCCCCTGCGCCGCCTGCTCGAGGGAGCGCGCGAGGGGCTCGAGGGTCTCGGCCTGGGGCGCGTGGTGGAGGGACGGGTCGATATCGATGACGTGCTCGACGTCCGCGAGCGGGTCGCGTCCCGGCTGCGCACGCACGGCGCCATCGTGCTCGGGGCCCCGCTCGCGATCCGCCTCCTGCAGCTGGGCGCGCTGCTGGTCGCGCTGCATGCCGTCGGCGTCGTCGTGCCGTCGGCTCAGGCCGTAGGGGTGCTGGTCCTGGGGCGTCTTCTCGCGCTCGTGCCGATCACTCCCGGCGGGGCGGGGCTCGCGGAGGCGGGCTCGGCGGCCCTGCTCGTCGCCCTCGGCGCGGAGCGCGCGGCCAGCGGTGCGGCCTCCGTGCTGGTCTCCGTCATGACGCTGTTGGTCCCGGTGGTCCTGGGCGTCCTCGCGGCCCCTGCCGTCCTGCGTCGTCGCTGACGCGCACGGACACGTCAGTCGCCGAAGGGATCAGGGGGCGTCCGCAGCGAGGCGCCGATCGCATGGGAGGCGCTGCGTCCGGGCAGCGCGATCGGCCGCAGGACCGTCCCGGTGACGCTGGCATCCACGTGCAGCCCTCCCCCGAGCGCCCCGCCGAGATCGGCGCTCGACCGCGCGGCGAAGGTCCGCGCGCGCTCCCGTGCCCGCGCGGCGGCGAGATCACCGGCACCCAGGTACCCGGCCCCCGCGTATCCGCCCATGCGGGACCCCTCGGCGCGCTCGAGGCGCTGCGCCGCGTCGCCCAGCTGCGTCGAGGTCGACCGCAGGCGCGTCGCGAGGGCGCCGATGTCGGCGTAGTGGCGCGCGGTCCATACCCGGTGGAGATCGTCGAGAGCCGTGTCGGGTTGCGCACCGCCGACCTCGGCGAAGGCGCGCGCCATGCGCAGACGCAGCAGCACGAGCCGGTCCGCGGCGCGCCGGTGCTCCTGCGCGAGGGTGCGCAGCGCGCGGGTCCGCGGGGATCCCATGGGGCTCGGGCCGTGCCTTCCGCTCGATGGACGGCGTTCGTCGTCCATCGTAGGGCGTCGGAGAGCGGGTCAGGAGTCCTCGCGCTGCGCCTTCCCGGCGTCGAGGAGGCGCATGACCTCGCTTTGGGGATAGCGACGGTGTCCACCGAGGGTGCGGATCGAGGAGAGCTTGCCGGACTGGGCCCAGCGCGTGACGGTCTTGGGGTCCACGCGGAACAGCTGCGCCACCTCGGCCGGCGTCAGAAGTGTCTCGGGTGCGTCCTCGGACGTCTCGGGCAGGGGGACCTCGCGGGTCATGGATCGCTCCAGTGCATCGGGCGGCGGTGCCGCGGTCGAATAGGTCAGCGCCCAGTGCGGCGGACACTCCCGGGCGACCCTCCACATTACGTCACGGCAGGCCGAGCATCGCCATCCCGACTGATCGGGCGGGTCGGGAGTCGGATCCGGTTCACGCGGCCGGAGTCCCGCCGCCCGGATCGCACGGCCCGGACCGCATGACCCCGCCCGCGAGGAAGCGCACCTCACGCGCGCCCCGTTACCGTTCGCCGTCGCCCACGATGTACCCTTGGGTCTCGAACTACGCCATCGCCGCGCTCTCGCGCGCCAGGACTTTACGACGCACAGGGGGTCAGATCCATGGGTCGTGGCCGACAGAAAGCCAAGCAGACCAAGGTCGCGCGGGACCTGAAGTACTACAGCCCGCCCACGGACCTCACCGCCCTCCAGCGCGAGCTGCAGTCCTCCGCGAACGATCGCTACGACGACGCGGAGTACGACGCGGAAGGTGCCGAGGACGTCGACGACGACACCTGGTCCCCCAGCGCGGCCCCGCGCTCCGCTCGCCGCCGCTGAGGCTCACCTGCTCCCGCGAGAGGGGCGGTCCCGCTGGGACCGCCCCTCTCGCGCATCCGGCACCGGTCGGGCCACCGGTCCGGCGCGCACGGGAGCAGGTCAGGACCAGCCGGGGTGCGCACCTGTCATGAGCACGCCTCCGCCGTCGACGCCCTTGGCGCCCTCGACGAGCACCTCGCCGCTGCCGGCCGTGCCGAGCGCGTCGCGCGCCACGACCTCGCCGATCGCCCGCGCGGACAGCCCCCGTCCGCTCAGCTCGGCGGTGACCGCATCGGCCTGCTCGGGGGCGGTGACCGCCACCATGCCGATGCCCATGTTGAGCGTCGCCTCGAGATCCGCGAGCGGCACCGAGCCCCAGCCCGCCAGCAGCGAGAACACCGCGCCGGGCGTCCACGCGCCGCGGTCGATGCGCGCGCCGAGCCCCTGCGGGATCACGCGCGCGAGGTTCGCGGCGAGCCCGCCGCCGGTCACGTGGCTGAGCGCGTGCACGCCCGCCCCCGCATCGGTCGCCAGGAGCGCCAGCAGGTCGCCGGTGTAGATGCGGGTCGGCTCGAGGGCCTCCTCGCCGAGGGTGCGGCCGAGCTCGTCGACGTGGAGGTCCCAGGCGAGGGAGCGGGCGGAGACGATCGCGCGCACGAGCGAGTAGCCGTTGGAGTGCAGGCCCGAGGAGTCCATGCCGATCACGACGTCGCCGGCTCGCACGCGATCGGGTCCGAGCAGGGCGTCGGCCTCGACCGCCCCGACCGCGGCGCCCGCGACGTCGTAGTCGTCGGGGCCCATCAGCCCGGGGTGCTCGGCGGTCTCCCCGCCCACCAGCGCGCAGCCCGCCAGCGAGCAGCCCTGGGCGATACCGCGGACGATGTCCGCGATCCGCTCGGGGACCACGCGGCCGCACGCGATGTAGTCGGTCATCGCGAGGGGGCGGGCGCCCACCACGACGATGTCGTCGACGACCATGCCCACGAGGTCCTGGCCGATCGTGTCGTGCACGTCCATCGCCTGGGCGATCGCGATCTTGGTGCCCACGCCGTCGGTGCTGGAGGCGAGCAGCGGGCGCCGGTAGTCCTTGAGGGCGGAGACGTCGAGGAGGCCCGCGAAGGCGCCCACGCCCCCGAGCACCTCGGGGCCGTGCGTCGCGGCGACGGCCTCCTTCATGAGCTCGACGGCGCGGTCGCCGGCATGGGTGTCGACACCGGCGGCGGCATACGTGATGCCGGCGCCGGTCCGCTCGGGCCGGGCTCCGGCGCCCGTCATGGGCAGGATCATCGGGGGGTCTCCTCGGTCGGGTCCGTGGTCGGGGTGGGGGCCGCGACGGCGAGCGCGGCCTGCTCGGCCTCCTCGCGCTTGACCTCGAGGACGCTCTTGCCCAGCAGCGTCGGGTCCGGCAGGCTCACCGGGTACTCGCCCGTGAAGCACGCGACGCACAGGTTCTCGGCGCTCTGGGCGGTCGCCTCGACCATGCCCTGCTGGGAGATGAAGCCCAGGGAGTCCGCGCCGATCGAGCGGGCGATCTCCTCGGGGTCCAGGCCGTTGGCGATGAGCTCGGCGCGGGTCGCGAAGTCGATGCCGTAGTAGCAGGGCCAGCGGACGGGCGGCGAGGAGATCCGCACGTGGACCTCCGCCGCCCCGGCCTCCCGCAGCATGCGGACGACGGCGCGCTGGGTGTTGCCGCGCACGATCGAGTCGTCGATGACCACCAGGCGCTTGCCCGCGATCATCTCCTTGAGCGGGTTGAGCTTCAGGCGGATGCCCAGCTGGCGGATCGTCTGGCTGGGCTGGATGAACGTGCGCCCCACGTAGGCGTTCTTGACCATGCCCTGGCCGTAGGGGATGCCGGACTCCTGGGCGTAGCCGATCGCGGCCGGCGTGCCCGACTCCGGGGTGGGGATCACGAGGTCGGCCTCGACCGGGTGCTCGCGTGCGAGGCGGCGCCCCATCTCGATGCGGGACTCGTTGACGCTGCGCCCGGAGATGCGGGTGTCGGGGCGGGCGAGGTACACGTACTCGAAGACGCAGCCCTTGGGGGCGGGCTCCTGGACCTGCTCGGAGCGCAGGCCCTGCTCGTCGATGACGATCATCTCGCCGGGGGCGACCTCGCGCACGAAGCTCGCGCCGCAGATGTCCAGGGCGGCGGTCTCCGAGGCGACCACCCAGCCGCGCTCGAGGCGTCCGAGGACCAGCGGCCGGATCCCCTGCGGGTCGCGGGCGGCGTACAGGGCGTCCTCGTCCATGACGACGAAGCAGTAGGCGCCCCGCAGGTGCGGCAGGAGGTCGCGCAGGGAGTCCTCGAGGGTGCCGGGGGTGTCCAGGAGCGCGGTCACCAGCGCGGTGTCGGTCGTGTTGCCCTGGGCGATCTCCCCGGTGCGCCGGCCCGCGGGGCCGGTGCGCTCGGCGAGCAGCTCGACGAGCTCGTGGGTGTTGACGAGGTTGCCGTTGTGCGCGAGCGCGACCGTGCCCTCGTGGCGCGGGCCCAACGTGGGCTGCGCGTTCGACCAGGTCGAGCCGCCGGTGGTCGAGTAGCGGGCGTGCCCGATGGCGATGTGCCCGGTCAGCGCGCCGAGCGCCGCCTCGTCGAAGACCTGCGAGACGAGCCCCATGTCCTTGTACACCAGGATCTGGGAGCCGTTGGACGCGGCGATGCCCGCGGACTCCTGTCCGCGGTGCTGCAGCGCGTAGAGACCGTAATAGGTCAGTTTGGCGACCTCTTCACCGGGGGCGAACACGCCGAAGACGCCGCAGGCGTCCTGCGGGCCCTTCTCGCCGGGGAGGAGGTCGTGGGTCAGGAGTCCGTCGCCTCGTACCACTCGTGCATCATGCCACAGCGCAGGTCAGGACTCGGAGCCCGGTGCGGGATCGTGACCTGCGCCGCGCCCCGCGGTGCCGATCCCGGTCGCGCGGCGTCGACGGCGCCGGTCGGCGATCGCATCGACGAGGGCGGCCAGCGCGGCCAGCGGCAGGCCGACCATCACCGCCGCGGTCACCCCGAAGTAGAGCATCCCCGCCGGTGCGCGGACCTCGGCGAGCCAGGCCACGACGGTGCCGCCGAGGAACGCGACGGCGAGGGCGAGCAGCACCCAGAACCCGAGCGCGGGGGTGCGGCGGCGCCGCACGAGCAGCACCTGCGCGCCGTCCTCGTCGGTGTCGGCGGCGGCGTCCGTGGCGGCGGGGGTGGTGTCGTCGGCGGTGTTCACAGTGCTCCTGCGGCGTCGACCGCGGCCGTGCAGACCGCGGGGTCGGTGAGGGTCTCCTGGGCGTCGGGGGCGGGCCCCGACGGCAGACGGCCCGAGAGGTGGATGTCCGTGGCACCGCTCGCGCGGACGAGCGGCGCGATGTCCGCGGGGCGCACCCCGCCGCCCGCGCAGATGTCGACGATCCCCTCGGAGGCCTCGACCATCGCGGCGATGTCGGCGGCGCCGTCGAGGGCGCGCTCGGCTCCCCCGCTGGTCAGGACGCGTCCCAGGCCCAGGCGCAGGGCGGTGCGCACGGCCTCGGCCCGTGCCGCGGCATCCGGCAGGGCGTCCACGCAGCGGTGGCAGGCGACGGTGATCCCGCGCAGCGCGCGCGCCGCGGCCTCGAGGGCGGCGTCGCGGATGCGCTCGGTCGCGCCCTCGTCGAGGTGCCAGGTCCCGTCGGGATCCTGGGCGAGGGCCCCGATCACGACGCCGTCGGCGCCGGCCGCGACCGCCGCGGCGGCGTCCGCGGCCATGGCCTCCACCTGGTCGTCGGAGAACGCGAACAGCTCGGGGCGGCCCAGGAAGTCGCGGGCGTGAGAGGGCGGGCGGATGAGCACGTGGACGCCGAACTGCGGCTTCGCGTCGTGCGCGGCCAGCAGCTCGCGGGTGCGGGACACGCAGGCCTCGACGAGCGCGAGGGGCGGCGTGGACCCGCCGTGCTCGAGGTCGATGCACAGCTCGACGCGGTCCGCCCCGGCGTGCGCGGCGACGACCAGTCCGGCCTCGTCCTGGACGGCGATCTCGACGGCGACGCTCATGCCCCTCCCCCGCTCGCAGCACCGTCCATCGCGCCGTCCCCGGCCGCGTCGGCGGCGCGGCGCGCGATGCGGCGGGGCCCGGGCAGCGGAAGCTGCTCGCTCAGGTCGCTTCGCTCTCCGCTCGCGCTCACCCGGCCGGCGGCGCAGGCATCGGCCCAGCTCAGGGCCCCGGTGACGAGCTCCAACCAGGTCCGCGCATCGGTCTCGACCACCGCCGGGGGCGTGCCGCGGGTGTGGCGGGTCCCCGCGATCGCCTGCACGGCAGCGAACGGCGGGACGCGCAGCTCGACGGCGCCGCCGGGGAACTCCTCGGCGAACAGCTCGAGGGTGCGGCGCACCGCGGGCGCGAGCACGCCCCGGCGAGCGGCGTCGGGGTCCGTGGCCCAGGCCGCGAGCGCGGCGTCGCCCTCGGCGGGATCGGTCCGGCGGGGCGTCACGTCAGCGGGCCTCGCGGGCGCCGGTCGGCAGGAGGTCGTGGACCGCGATCGTGTCGTCGCGGTCGGGGCCGACGCCGATCGCGGAGATGCGGCATCCAGCCAGCTCCTCGAGGCGCTCCACATAGGCGCGGGCGTTGGCGGGGAGGTCCTCGAGCGTGCGGCAGGCGGTGATGTCCTCGGTCCAGCCGGGCATCGTCTCGTACACCGGGACCGCGTGGTGGAACTCGGTCTGGGTCATCGGCATGTCGCGGTGGAGCACGCCGTCGATGTCGTAGCCGATGCACAGGGGGATCTCGTCGATCCCCGTCAGGACGTCGAGCTTGGTCAGCACGATGTCGGTGAAGCCGTTGATGCGCTGGGCGTGGCGGATCATGAGCGCGTCGTACCAGCCGCAGCGGCGGGGCCGCCCGGTGTTCACGCCCACCTCGTGGCCCACGCGCTGGAGGAACTCGCCCCATTTGTCGTCGAGCTCGGTGGGGAACGGGCCGGCGCCCACGCGCGTCGTGTACGCCTTGACGATGCCGATCACCCGGTCGATGCGGGTGGGCCCGATGCCCGAGCCCGTGCAGGCGCCGCCGGCGGTCGGGTTGGAGCTGGTGACGAACGGGTATGTGCCGTGGTCGACGTCGAGGTAGGTGGCCTGGCCGCCCTCCATGAGGACCACCTCACCGCGGTCGAGCGCGGTGTTCAGCAGCTCGGTGGTGTCGACGACCATCGGGCGCAGGCGCTCGGCGTACGACAGCAGCTTCTGCGTGATCTCCTCGGCGTCCACGGTGCGCCGGTTGTAGACCTTGACCAGCAGCTCGTTCTTCTGGCGCAGGGAGGCCTCGACCTTCTGGCGCAGGATCGAGGCGTCGAAGAGGTCCTGGACGCGGATGCCCAGGCGCCCTGCCTTATCCATGTAGGCGGGGCCGATGCCGCGGCCGGTGGTGCCGATCGCGCGCTTGCCCAGGAAGCGCTCGGTGACCTTGTCGAGCGTCTGGTGGTAGGGCGCAACGATGTGGGCGTTCGCGCTGATGCGCAGGCGGGAGGTGTCGACGCCGCGGGCCTCGAGCACGCCGATCTCCTCGAACAGGGCCTCGAGGTTAACCACCACGCCGTTGCCGATCACCGGGGTCACCCGCGGGGACAGGATGCCGGCGGGCAGGAGCTTGAGCTCGAACTTGCTGCCGTGGACCACGACGGTGTGCCCGGCGTTGTTGCCGCCGTTGGGCTTGACCACCCAGTCGACGCGCTCGCCGAGCAGGTCGGTGGCCTTCCCCTTGCCCTCGTCGCCCCACTGGGCTCCGACGATCACGACGGCGGGCATGGCGACTCCATTCGACGACGGCGGTGGATGTCCTCGCGCCAGAGACGGCACCCGCGACGGGGGCGGGCGCCCACGGCGTCGCGAGGACGCGCCGAGTCTACCGGCCCCGCGCTCCGGGCGTCCGGGTGCGGGGCCGCACCTCAGGGGACGAGCGTGGGATCCGCCTCGCGGAGGAAGGCGATGATCCGCTCGGCCTCGTCGCGCTCGCCGATCCGGGAGGCGGCCTCGCCGAGCAGCGCCAGCGCGTGCAGGAAGCCGCGGTTGGGCGCGTGGGATGCCGGGATCGGCCCCTGGCCGCGCCAGCCGGCACGGCGCAGCGCGTCGAGACCGCGGTGGTAGCCGGTGCGGGCGTACGCGTAGGCGGCGACGTCATCCCCGTCGGAGAGGGCCTCCTGGGCCAGCAGCGCCCAGGCGAGGCTCGAATCGGGTCGGCCGGCGGCGAGCTCGCGCGGGTCGGCACCCTCGCGCACCGCCTCCGCGACCTCCACGTCAGGGTGGTCCTCCGGCAGCAGCGTCGGCGGGATCCCGAGCAGGTTCTGTCCGGGGAGCACGGCGGGCTCGGGGGCGGGACGTGCGGGATCGTTCTCAGCCATGCGCTCCATGGTAGAGGGCGGGCATGGGAGGGGCCGCACCTGGTAGAAACGTGCCATGGCGCAATCGCTCGACGGCTCGGAGCTGCTCACAGGGCCGGAGGCCGGGGGCCTGCTGCGCTCGGCGGTGGACAACGCGGGGGGATCCCTGCGCTCGTGGGAGCTCGACCACGTGGACCACCGGCCCGGGCGCTCCACCAAGGCCCTCTACCGCACCCAGGTCTCCTGGCCCGAGCTCGACGGCCCCGCCGCGCCCCCGCGCGAGGAGCTGTTCGGAGCCAGCGCCCACATCGGCGAGCCGGAGAAGGACCTCCGCAGCGCCGAGCAGTCCCTGGTCATGACCGACGGGGAGATCTCCGTGCGGGTCTGGCGCTACCCGCACGACCCCTGGCTGCCGATGCTCGCGCGCGTCTGCTACCCCGACGTGGTCGCCGCGACGCTCGAGGAGCTGGGCGTCCCCACCGGGATCGGCCCGCAGGCCAGCGTGCCCCTCGAGGTCATCTCCTACCGGCCCGGGCGCCGCGCCGTGCTGCGTGCGCAGCTCGCCGACCGCGCCGTGTTCCTCAAGGTCATGCAGCCCCACCGCAGCGGCGAGATCGTCGAGCGCCACCGGCACCTGCTGTCGGCGGGCGTGCCGGTCCCCGTCGTCCTCGCCCACCACGAGGGCCTCGTCGTCCTCGCGGAGCTCCCGGGCCGCCCGCTGGCCCGTGCCGTCCTCGAGGAGGGGCCGGACGCCTGCCGCGGCGAGGATCTCGTCGCGCTCCTCGACCGCCTGCCCGCCTCCCTGTACCCGGCGCCGCTGCGCGCCCCGTGGACGGACTCGGCGGCCTTCTACGCGGGCATCGTCGGCGCCTCGATGCCCGCGCTCGCACCGCGCCTCGACGCTCTGGTCGCGGGGATCCGCACGGGCCTGGCGGAAGTCGATCAGCGCATCGGACTGCACCCGCACGATGTGGTCCACGGGGACTTCTACGAGGCCCAGGTGTTCGTCGACGACGGACGGGTGGTGGGCCTGCTCGACATCGACACCGTGGGGCCCGGGCGCCGCGCCGACGATCTCGCCTGCCTGGTCGCGCACCTGAGCGTGCTGGCCGACTACGGGACGACGGGCCGGATCCCGCCCGAGATCCATCGGCGCGTCGACGAGGCCACGACGCAGTGGACCAGCGTGTTCGCCGCGCGCGTCGACCCCCAGGAGCTCGCGCTGCGGGCCGCGGGTGTCGTCCTGTCGCTCGCGACCGGCCCGCACCGGCAGCAGGAGCCCGCCTGGGAGCGGGCGACCGAGGCGATCGTGCGCGTCGCGGAGGCCTGGATGGAGCGCGCGCGGTCGATCGCCGCGTCCGGCGGCCGCGTCCGCCGCATCCCGCCGCGCCCGGCGCCGCATCCGGATGCGACCTTCGCCCCGATCTCCCACGGCCCGTCCTCGCGGATCGCGGCGCGCCCGCCGGTGCACGCGGCGGCGCCCGAGTCCCCCGGGGACCGCGATGCGCCGACGCAGGAGCGCCCCGCACGGTCCGTGCGGACGCAACCCCGGGCCACGCCCGCACCCTCCGCGCCCGGCCCCGACATCCGGACGGGGGCCTGAGATGCGCGCGGTGATCCAGCGGGTCGACTCGGCGGCCGTCGAGGTCGATGGGGAGACGGTCGGCGCGGTCGACGGCGAGGGGCTGCTGGTCCTCCTCGGCGTCACGCACGACGACGGCGCCGAGCAGGTCGAGCGCATCTCCCGCAAGATCTGCGAGCTGCGGCTCCTCGACGGCGAGCGCTCGGTGCTCGACGCGGGCGCCGGGGTGCTGATCGTCTCCCAGTTCACGCTCTACGGGGACACCCGCAAGGGGCGCCGCCCCTCGTGGAGCGCCGCCGCCCCGGGACCCGTCGCCGAGCCCCTCGTGGACGCCGTCGTCGATGCGGTCCGCGGCCGAGGCGTCGAGGTCGCCACGGGCCGCTTCGGCGCGCAGATGCGGGTGTCGCTGACGAACGACGGTCCGTTCACGGTGATCGTCGAGGCGTGACGCGCTGCGGCGCGCGTGAGGCCGCCGCCCGTCCGGACGTCCTGGGAACGGCCTCCGCGGGCGTCGTAGGGTTGGAGCATGACCTACACACTCGTGCTGCTCCGCCACGGCGAGAGCGAATGGAACGCCAAGAACCTCTTCACCGGCTGGGTCGACGTGCCCCTGTCCGAGAAGGGCGAGGCCGAGGCCGTCGCCGCCGGTGAGCTCATGAAGGCCCAGGGCGTCCTGCCCGACGTCCTCCACACCTCCCTCCTGCGCCGCGCCATCAAGACCGCGAACCTCGCGCTCGACGCCGCGGACCGCCACTGGATCCCGGTGCGCCGCGACTGGCGCCTCAACGAGCGCCACTACGGCGCCCTGCAGGGCCTGAACAAGACCGAGATCCGCGACAAGTACGGCGACGAGCAGTTCATGCAGTGGCGCCGCTCCTACGACGTGCCGCCGCCCGCGATCGAGTTCGGCACCGAGTTCTCCCAGGATCAGGACCCCCGCTACGCGGACCTGGGCGAGCAGATGCCCCGCACCGAGTGCCTCAAGGACGTCGTCAAGCGCTTCCTGCCGTACTGGGAGGAGGGCATCAAGCCCGATCTCGCCAGCGGCAAGACCGTGCTGGTGGCCGCCCACGGCAACTCGCTGCGCGCGCTGGTGAAGTTCCTCGACGACATCTCCGACGAGGAGATCGCGGGCCTGAACATCCCCACCGGCCAGCCGCTCGTGTACGAGCTCGACGACGACTTCAAGCCCGTGGAGAAGGGCGGCCGCTACCTCGACCCGGTCGCCGCGAAGGCCGCCGCCGAGGCCGTCGCGAACCAGGGCAAGAAGTGACGCGCTGAGAGCGCTCTGAGCTCGCGCTCACCCGGAGCCCCCGGATCCGCCTCCCGCGGATCCGGGGGCTCCGCCGTTCCCGGCACCGGACCAGGGTCTTGTCCGGGGACGCCCCCGCACCGGTACGAAATCCACGGCAGGCCTCCGGAGCGAGGGACAGCGGGATCGCGCTGCCGAAGAGCGGACAAAGGGGGCTCAACCCCTCATTGCATCCCTATCCGTCCTCGACTGTCGATGGGCAGTTCAGTCCATGTCCCGGGCGCCACCGCGGTCCTACTGTGACGCCGAGCACACACGTGCCCGCTCGCTGAGCGCCTCTCGGTGCTCCGACCCCCAGGAGACAAGCCCATGCTCACCCGTCGCACCCTTCTGCGCACCCTCGGCGCAGGCACGGCCCTCGTCGGCACCGGCGCGCTCGTCGCACCCGCCTCCGCCTACACGCCCCGGACCCGGGGCGAGAAGATCGAGCCCACCACCTGGCAGCAGCAGGTCACCCAGTACTACTGCGGCCCTGCCGCCGCGCGCATCGCCGTGAGCGCCCGTGACTCGACGCCCCCGTCGCAGGGAACTCTCGCGAGCGCGCTCGGCACCACGACCAACGGCACGAACTTCGGTTCGATGGCCCCGGTGCTGTCGCGATTCGTCCCGAACGCGGTGTACCGGGCGGAGTGGATGGGCAGTATGACTGCGACGACTGCGCAGGGGAACCTGCTGTGGGACCGGGCGACCAAGAATGTCGACGACGGCTACGCGACCGTGTGCAACTGGATCGTGCTTCCCGGCCAGTACCCGAAGTGGGGAGGGAACCGCGGCACGATCTACCACTACGTGACGATCGACGGCTACGACACGCGGTACCGCACGCTGCGGATCTCCGATCCCGCGGGGTCCACCCTCTCGTCCTCGCTCCCCCACCGCTACTGGCTGCCTGCGCAGTCGGTCGCGAACTACTGCGCCGGACGCGGCTACTTCTGGTGATCGCCGCTCGGACCTGATCGGCTGCCGTCGCGCGCCCGGACACGCAGCCGCATCGCTTCTCGAAGCATGGAGGGCGCTCGCCGAACCTCGCGGTCCGGTGAGCGCCCTCCGTCGACGCGGTCAGGAGCGCATCGTCAGCGGCGTCGGCGGCGCGTGCCGAAGATCGAGCGGGTGACCTCGCGGCCCAGCACCGTGCCGGCCGAGCGCAGGAACGACTTCACGGCCGGGTTGTCCAAGAAGCCGGGCTCCTCCTTGGCGCGCGGTGCCGCCTTCTCGCGGGCGGCGGGGCGATCGGTCTCGCCCCCGGCGGGAGCGGGCGCGTCGTACGGGTTCGCGCCGTCCTTCCCGCCCTCGGCCCCCGCGGCGTCCGCCTCGGCGTCGCGCTTCGCGAGGATCTCGTAGGCGCTCTCGCGGTCGATCACCTGGGCGTACTCGGCGTTCAGGGCGCTCGCGGCGACGACGGCGTCCATCGTCGGGGCGGGGCACGGCTCCATCGACGACTCGGGGGCGCGGACGGCGGTGACGGCCACGGGCGTGGGCGCGCCGTCCTCGCTCATGACGGTGACGACGGCCGCGCCCGTGGGCAGGGTCGTCAGGACCTTCTCGAGGTCGTAGTCGCTGGTCGGGAACGTGCTCGCGGTCGCCTTGAGGGCCTTGGCATCATCCGGGGTGTAGGCGCGCAGGGCGTGCTGGACGCGGTTGCCCAGCTGCGCGAGGACGTCGGCGGGGACGTCCTTGGGCATCTGGGTGATGAAGAAGACGCCCACTCCCTTGGAGCGGATGAGCCGGACCGTCTGGACCACCTGCTGCAGGAAGTCCTTGGAGGCGTCGGCGAACAGCAGGTGCGCCTCGTCGAAGAAGAAGACGAGCTCGGGCTTCTCGGCGTCGCCGACCTCGGGGAGGTCCTGGTAGAGGTCCGCGAGCAGCCACATCATGAACGTCGAGAACAGGGCCGGCCGCTCGGCCACGGCCGGGAGCTCGAGGCACGAGATGATGCCGGCGCCGTCGGGCGTGCGGCGCAGCAGGTGCTTGGTGTCGAAGGCGGGCTCGCCGAAGAAGGCGTCGGCCCCCGAGGCCTCGAAGGCGGTGAGCTCGCGCAGGATCACGCCGGCGGTGGCGCTGGAGATCCCGCCGATGGACTTCAGCTCCTTCTTGCCCTCGTCGTCGGAGGTGAGGAACTGGATCAGGGCGCGGAGGTCCTTGAGGTCCAGCAGGCCCAGGCCGTGGGTGTCGGCGTAGTGGAAGATCAGGGCGAGGGAGGACTCCTGGGTCTCGTTGAGCTGGAGCACCTTGGACAGCAGCAGGGGGCCGAAGTCGGAGACCGTGGTGCGGATCGGCACGCCCGTCCCCTGACCGCCGAGGCTGTAGAACTCGGTCGCGCCCGCGCGGGGCTGCCACTGCTGGCCGCGCGCCGCGGCGCGCTCGCGGATCTTCGGGGAGTCCGCCCCGGGGACGGCGATGCCCGAGAGGTCGCCCTTCATGTCGGCGACGAAGACGGGCGTGCCCGCCGCGGCCACCTGCTCCGCGATCACCTGCAGGGTCTTGGTCTTGCCGGTGCCGGTCGCGCCGGCGATGAGGCCGTGGCGGTTGAGCATCGCGAGCGAGAGGTTCACGGGGGCAGCCGGGTTCGGCTCCTCGCCCTCCATCAGCGCGCCGAGGTGGATGCGAGCGCCCTCGAAGGCGTAGGCGTCGCGGACGGCCTCGGCAGCGGGCGACAGCTCGACGGCGGGCGCGGCAGCGGGCGCGTCGGAGGCTGCGGCGGCTCCCTCGGGAGCGGGCGCGGGGGCGGTCTCGACGGGCTCGGGGGTCTCGGTCATCTCAGCTCCTGAGTCGGCCCGGGATTCGGGTGGGACGGGCACGGACCGACAGTACCGCGGGGGCCGAGGCGCCGCGTGCGCGGGCCTCGAGCAGGGACATGCGCAACACTGAGGGACATGCCGGGTCCACCTCCGCCGCCCCTCCACCCCGATCCATGCGCGGTCGGATCGCCCGCTGCCCCGAGTCCGGGCCCCCTCCCGACCGGATGCCCCGCACCGCACGTCCCCCTGGACGATCATCTGCTGCTCGAGGGCGATCCGGTCCGACTGGTCCGCGCGGCCGCCGAGCTGCCCGCCGAGGCGATCCGCGACATGCTCATCGCGCCCTCGCTCCTGGCGACGCTCGACCTCCTGGGAGTGAGCGAGTCGGACCGCTCCGAGCTGCTCGGGGCGATCCCGCGGGCCGTCGGCGACCCTGCCCTCCTCGAGGCCGTCACCGAGGTGGTCGCTCTTCTGCGCGCCGCCGCCGGGCCCGGGGCCGAGCCGCCTGACCTCCGTCCTCGTCGCGAGCACGATGATGCCCTGCAGCAGGCCGTCGTGCCCGGGCAGGGGCTCGTCGCGATCCTCGCCCACCTCGTCTCGACCGATACCGTGCGAGCCTTCCACGACGCTCGAGGGATCGATCCGAGGATCACCCGGCGCTCGCTCGCAGACCTCGGCCAGCAGATGCGGGTCCACCGCGAGGTGACCGGCGGGCTCGGGCTGCACACCCCGACCTACACGTCCCGGATCTGGGCCGGCGCGATCCTGGCCGTCGGTCGCCTGCACGTGGAGATCATGCGCGATGAGTCCCTTCCTGCACCGGGCTGGACAGCGGGCATCCACATCCCGGAGATCGGCCCCTTGGTGCTCGCCGAGGTCGAGGCGTCTCTCCGTGCTGCCGTCGAGCTGCTCGGGCGGACCTTCGGCGACCTCGGCGACGGCTTCGGCCACCGCTTCCGCTGCCGATCGTGGCTGCTCGGCCCCTCGATCCGGGAGGCGACCGCTCCGGAGTCCAATCTGGCGGCGTTCGCCTCGCTGTGGTCGGAGGAGGAGGTGTACGACGCGACCGAGGAGGCCGTCTACTTCGTCTTCCGCCGCCGGCCCCCGGTCGCCTGGCAGGATCTCCCCACCCGGACCTCGCTCGAGACCGCAGTGGTGGAGCACCTGCGGACGCACCGCCCCTGGCGCGGGGCGCTGGGCCGCCTCGAGCGGTGACGTCCCCGGAGACGTCCGAGCGGGCGGCCCCGAGGCTGCGGGCCGTCAGGCGTCCGCGTCCATCCGACCCCAGCGACCGTCCCGTCCCGACCGGTCTCAGACCCCGACGGCTCCCGCATCGACGGCGGCGTACACCCGCTCCAGCTCCGCGGCGACCGGCCGACCGCTGGCCATCGAGAGCGCGAAGGCGCTGCGGGCGGCGGCGACCGCGAGCTGCACGAGCACCTGCGCCCGGAACTCGGCACCCTCCTCCCCCTGGGCCTCGAGACGGCCCACCAGGGTGCGGGTGAGATCCGCGTGCAAGGCCGCCATCGCCCTGCCGGAGAGCTGCTTGAGGTGCGGCTCGCGCTCGATCACGGCCCTCTTGGCGGCCCGCAGGTCGGGGTCGTCGGGGATCGCCGCCGTCATCTGCAGCATGACGGCCCGGAGCGAGGCGACGGGATCCTCCCCCGCCGGGCGCTGGTCCAGGAGCTCCACGGCGCGCGCGTCACGCTCGTGGGAGAGCCCCAGCACGGCCTCGTCCTTGGACGCCCAGTAATTGAAGAACGTGCGCGGGGAGACGCCCGCGCGCTCGGCGATCATCTCCGCGGTCACCCGGGTCGAGCCGTGCTCGGCCACGAGGTCGACCGCGGCGCGGTGCATCGCCTCGCGGGTGCGCCGCTTCTTCGTCTCGCGCAGTCCGCACGGCTCGGGGGCAGCCGCGGGCTCGGGATTCTCGTCTGCCTCGGGGGTCACGACGGCATCGTATCGACCATCACAGGATTTCTGCACTCTCTGCAATGGTGCAGTGACTGCAGGAAACGTAGGATCGACGACGACCGGAGCTCGCCGGCGCGCCGCCATGCGCCAGCTCCCGCGACGAGCCCACCGGACCCCACGACCCTCAGGAGCCGCTTCCGTGACCACCCCCGCCCCCACCGAGCACGTCGAGTTCACCGGACTCGACCGCGCGGGCCGCCAGGTCTTCATCGGCCTCATGCTCGGCATGTTCGTCGCCTCGCTGTCCCAGACCATCGTCGGCCCCGCGATGCCGCGCATCGTCGCCGAGCTCGGCGGGATGGACCACTACTCGTGGATCGCCACCGCCGCGATGCTGGTGTCCGCCGTGGCCGTGCCGATCGTCGGCAAGCTGTCCGACATCTTCGGCCGCCGCTTCTTCTACCTCGCAGGCCTGGCCGTGTTCATGCTCGGCTCGATCCTCGCGGGCATGGCCACGAACTTCTGGTTCCTCGTCTTCGCCCGCGCCGTGCAGGGCCTGGGCATGGGCACCCTGATGCCGCTGTCCCAGACGATCATCGGCGACATCATCCCGCCGCGACAGCGCGGCAAGTACCAGGGGATCATGGGCGCCGTCTTCGGCGTCACCTCGATCGCCGGGCCGCTGCTCGGCGGCATCGTCACCGACCACTTCGGCTGGCGCTGGCTGTTCTACCTGACGCTGCCGATCGGCGTCGTCGCCTTCGCCGTGATCCTGCGCTTCCTCCACCTGCCGCACACCGACCGCGCCGTGAAGATCGACTGGCTGGGCATGGCCACGCTCACCCCGGGGCTCGTGCTGGCGCTGCTCGCGACCTCCTGGGGCGGCACCACCTACGCGTGGGGCTCCTCGACGATCATCGGCATGTTCGCCGCCGCCGCGGTGCTGCTGGCCCTGTTCGTCGTCGTCGAGCTGCGCGCCGAGGACCCGCTGCTGCCCATCGGCCTGCTCGTGCGCCCCGTGATCGGCCTGTCGATCCTCGCGTCCTTCGCGGTGGCCGTCGCCATGTTCGGCGCGATCATCTACATCCCGGTGTACGCGCAGGGCGTCATGGGCGTGGACGCCACGAACTCCGGCGCGATCCTCATCCCCCAGTCGCTGTCGATGATCGTCCTGTCGATCATCGCGGGCCTGGTCATCAGCCGCATCGGCCGCTACAAGGAGATCCTGCTGCTGGGCCTGGTGGTCCTCGTCGCCGGGTACTGGCTGCTCACGCGCGTCTCCTACGGCGACAGCCCGTGGCACCTCACGCTCGCCATGATCGTGATCGGCACCGGTCTGGGCCTGTCGATGCAGGTCTACACCCTGGTGGTGCAGAACGCCGTCGCGCAGTCCGAGCTGGGCATCGCGACCGCCGCCGTGCAGTTCTTCCGCAACGTCGGCTCGACGGTGGGCATCGCCGTGCTGGGCACCGTGATGACCGCGCACATGAGCGATGACATCGCGGCCCGGATGAAGGCCCTCGACCCGGCTCTGCTGCAGGCCATGGCCCAGCAGGGCGGCGCCGCCGGCGGCTCGCTCGAGTCCAGCGTCCTGGACCCCAGCCAGCTCGAGAAGCTGCCCGCCCCGGTCGCCGAGGCGATCCGTATGGGCATGGGCGACGCGATGCACTCGGTGTTCGTGACCGCCGTGCCGTTCGTCGTCGCCGCGCTGCTGCTGTCCCTGCTCATCAAGCAGATGCCGCTGCGCTCCACCCTCGAGCGCCGCGAGCCGGCCACCTCGACGGGCTCGCTGCCCGTGATCGCGGGCGACGGGGAGACGACGGGCACGGAGGATCGCGCGGAGGCGGAGGACACCGCCCTCGCCGCGCCACGGCGCTGACACTCCCGGCAGCCCGCCATGCGTGCGACGTTCCGATAGACGGGGGCTTCGAGGTGATGTCGAGGGTCACGCGGTTGATCTCGGAGACCTCGTTGGTGATGCGGGTCGAGATGCGGCTCAGCACGTCGTAGGGCACCTTGGCCCAGTCGGCGGTCATCGCGTCGCCGCTCGTCACGGGGCGCAGCACCACAGGGTGGCCGTAGGTGCGGCCGTCCCCCTGGACGCCCACGGAGCGGACGTCGGCCAGGAGCACGACGGGGCACTGCCAGATGTCGCGGTCGAGCCCGGCGGCGGTGAGCTCGGCGCGGGCGATCGCGTCGGCCCGGCGCAGGATGTCCAGGCGCTCCTTCGTGACCTCGCCGATGATGCGGATCCCCAGGCCCGGGCCGGGGAACGGCTGGCGCCAGACGATCTCGTCGGGCAGCCCCAGCTCGGAGCCGACGGCGCGGACCTCGTCCTTGAACAGGGTGCGCAGCGGCTCGACCAGCTCGAACGAGAGGTCCTCGGGGAGCCCGCCCACGTTGTGGTGGCTCTTGATGTTGGCCGCACCCTCGCCGCCGCCGGACTCGACGACATCGGGGTACAGGGTCCCCTGCACGAGGAACGCCTTGGCCTCGGCGTGGGCGTCGGAGCCCTCGCCCTCGATGACGCCCTGCTCGCGCAGGATGTCGGCCTGGGCCTGCTCGAACACGCGGATGAACTCCGTGCCGATGATCTTGCGCTTGGTCTCGGGGTCGGTGACCCCCGCCAGCGCGTCCAGGAACTGCTTCTCGGCGTCGACGACGATGAGCTTGGCACCGCCCGTGGACTCCCCGAAGGCCTTCTCGATCTCGGCGCTCTCGTTCTCGCGCATGAGGCCGTGGTTCACGTACACGCAGGTGAGGCGGTCGCCGATGGCGCGCTGCACGAGGGCGGCCGCGACGGCGGAGTCGACGCCGCCGGAGAGGGCGCAGATCGCGCTGCCCTCGCCGATCTGGGCGCGCACGCGCTCGACCTGCTCCTCGATCACCGAGCCCGTGGTCCACGTGCGCTCGAGACCGGCCCCGCGGTGCAGGAAGTTCTCGAGCACCTCCTGGCCGCGATCGGAGTGGCCCACCTCGGGGTGCCACTGGACGCCGAACAGGCGCCGCTCGCGGTCCTCGAAGGCGGCGACGGGGCTGCCCTGGCTGGTGGCGACGACGTCGAAGCCGGCGGGCGCGGCGGTCACGGAGTCCCCGTGGCTCATCCACACGTTCTGCTCGAGGTCCTGGCCGGCCAGCAGCGTCGAGGACGCGTCCACGGACTCCAGGCGCGTGGCGCCGTACTCGCGCACGCCCGTCGGGGCGACGGTCCCGTCGAGGGCCGCGGCCATGGCCTGGAAGCCGTAGCACAGGCCCAGCACGGGCACGCCCGCGCTCAGGATCGCCGGGTCCAGGCGCGGGGCGCCATCGGCGTACACGGAGGAGGGGCCGCCGGACAGGATGATCGCCCGGGGCCGCTTGGCGAGCATGTCCGCGGCGGGCATCGAATGGGGGACGATCTCGGAGTAGACGTCGGCCTCGCGGACGCGGCGCGCGATGAGCTGCGCGTACTGCGCGCCGAAGTCGACGACGAGGACGGGACGCTGGTCGGTGTCGGTCACGACCGGGAGTCTACGGGGCGCACGCCGCGCCCGCCCACGGGGCGCGGGCGCCCTCGGCACCGGTCACGCGTGCGGGTGCTCCCGCTCGCCGCGCTCCTCGTCCTGGAGGGTGGGGCGGGAGGCGAGATCGCGCTCGACCTGGCCGTGGGTCCAGCGCTCGCCGAAGAAGGAGAGCACGGGGACCACGCCGAAGAGCATGAGCAGGAGCATGCGGGGCAGCTTCCAGCGCATCTTGGTCCACAGGTCGAAGCCGAGGACCACGTAGATCATGTAGATGAGCCCGTGGATCGGCGACCAGCGCTCGGAGACGGTGCTCCAGGTCTCGTGGCCCGGCCCGTCGGGGAACACCAGGTAGCGCAGGATCATGATCACCACGAGGATCAGCAGCGCGATGCCCTCGACGATCGACGCGACGCGGAAGCGCGCGAAGCTCGTGCGGGCCTGGACCTCATCGAGCGGCCTGGTGCTCATCTCGGGCCGTCCTCCTCCGCGCCGCGGGGCGCTGATGCATCGTTCGTGTCGGTGGTGCCGGGCGTGACGTCGTCGGGCACCGCGGCGGCCGGGGCCGTCGCGGCGGGCGTCGATCCCCCAGTGTGCACCTCCGCGGCGCCCAGGCGCGCCGCGAGCACGTCGGCGCGGTCGGCCTCCTCGTCGAGGAAGCGGGTGCGCACCGAGCGCCACCACAGGTACAGGAAGAACAGGCCGAAGACGATCCACTGGGCCGCGTAGCCGAGGTTCTGCAGGTTCAGGCCGCGGGAGAAGTCCGACTCGGCCGCGGGCATGGGCTCCAGGCCGTCGCTCGTCTCGGTCTGGGCCACGTAGCCGGAGTACATCGGGGAGCCCCACGCGTTGACCAGCAGAGCCGTGGAGATCTCGGCGGCCGTGCCGTCGGCGGCGATCCCGGACTGCGCCTGCTCGCTGGCCTCGAGGCGCCCGGCGACCTCGACCTCGCCGGGCGGCGGTGCCGGGACGCGCGAGGCGTCGAGCGCGCCGTCGGCGCCCGTCAGCTCCTCGGCGGGCATCCAGCCGCGGGCGACGGGCAGGCGCGCGGCCGTGCCGTCCGCGGACGTGACATGGAGCGCGGTGACGATGATCACGGCGTCGCGATCCTCGATCCGGCGGCCCGGGACGAGGACCTGCTCGGACGGCTCGAAGACGCCGACGGCGGTCACCGGACGCCCGGCGTCCTCGTTCGTGACGGGCTCGTCGACCGCGAGCACCTCCCCCAGCGCGACCGGGGGCTTCTCGGCGGGGTCGGCGGTGATCGCGCGGTGCGCGCGGTCCCACTGCCAGGTCGCCAGGAGGCCGCAGACGAGCGTCGCGGCGATCATCAGCGCGAGCAGCCCCAGGAAGCGGGGACGGAGGGCGACGCGCAGCATGACCGCATCGTACGGGGCCCGCCTCGGGACGAGCAGGGCAGGACCTTGGTCCCGGCGTGCGGAGATCACGGGACCTCCGTACTGACGCAGCGAGTACACCGGCCTACAGTGGAGGGCGTGTCTCCCAGCGTATATATCGCCTCTCCTGAAGGGAGGACCGGGAAGTCCACCGTGGCTCTCGGCATCCTCGAAGCCCTCGCAGCCCGATCGGACCGGGTCGGAGTCTTCCGCCCGGTCTTCAAGCCGGAGCCGCGCGACAACGCGGTCGAGCTCCTCGTCTCGCATCCGGCCGTCGACCAGGCCTACGACGACGCCATGGGCGTCGAGTACTCCGTCATGCACCGCGACCCCGAGGCCGCGCATGCCGAGATCCTGCGCCGCTACCAGGAGCTCCAGGAGCGCTACAGCGTCCTGGTGATCCTCGGCTCAGACTACGTCGACGTCTCCAACCCCGCCGAGCTCGCCTTCAACGCGGAGGTCGCCGCGAACCTCGGCGCCCCCGTCGTGCTCGTCGTCTCCGGCCTGGGCCGCACGCCCGACCAGGTCGCGACCGTCGCCTCGGTCTCGCGCTCCGAGTTCGAGGCCCACCACGCCACGCCGATCGCGATCGTCGTCAACCGCTACGACGGCGAGTCCGTCGAGGGCGTCCGCAGCGCGGTCTCCGAGCGCCTCGGCGACCTCACCCCCGTCTCCGTGATCCCCGAGAACCCGGTGATCCAGGCCCCGACCGTCGCCGACCTCATGGCCGCCGTCCAGGGCCGCCAGGTCCAGGGCAGCCCCGACTGGCTGGGCCGCGTCTCGCTCGGCAACGTCGTGGCCGCCATGACGCTGCCCAACGTGCTGTCCCGCATCGACGAGGGCGCCACCGTGATCGCCCCCGGCGACCGCTACGACCTGCTGCCCGCCCTGTACCTGGCCCAGCAGTCCGGCACCTTCCCGACGCTCGCGTCGATCATCCTGACCGGCGGCTACGAGCCCCCGGAGTCCGTCAACAGCCTCCTGGCGGGCGTGCAGCAGGACCTGCCCGTCATCGTGACCGAGCAGTCGACGTTCGACGCCGCCCAGGCCGTGGGCACCGCCACCGGCCGTCTCACCGCCGACTCCCCGCAGAAGATCGACGCCGCGCGCCGCGCGGTCGCCGAGAACCTGCCGATGGAGGACCTGCTGTCGACCATCGACGTGGCGCGCTCCGACGTCGTGACGCCGATGATGTTCGAGTTCGAGCTGCTGGCCCGCGCCCGCGGCGCCAAGAAGCGGATCGTCCTGCCCGAGGGCGACGAGCCGCGCATCATCGCCGCCGCCGAGGTGCTCCTGGCCCGCGGCGTCGCCGATCTGATCCTGCTGGGCGACGAGACCGCGATCCGCGCCCGCGCCTCCCAGCTGGGCCACGACATCACCGAGGCGCGCATCGTCTCCCCGCAGGACCCCGAGCTCGTCGAGAAGTACGCCGAGGAGTACGCGCGCCTGCGCGCCAAGAAGGGCGTCACGCTCGAGCAGGCCCGCGAGAAGGTCCAGGACGTCTCGTACTTCGGCACGATGATGGTCCAGATGGGCGAGGCCGACGGCATGGTCTCCGGCGCCGTCCACTCGACCGCCCACACGATCCGCCCGAGCTTCGAGATCATCAAGACCAAGCCGGGCGCCAAGATCGTTTCCTCGGTGTTCCTCATGTGCCTCGAGGACCGCGTGCTGGTCTACGGCGACTGCGCCGTGAACCCGGATCCGACGTCCGAGCAGCTCGCCGACATCGCGGCCCAGTCCGCGGCGACCGCCGCCCAGTTCGGCGTGGACCCGCGCGTGGCGATGCTGTCGTACTCCACGGGCGACTCGGGCACCGGCGCGGACGTCGACAAGGTGCGCGCCGCGACCGAGCTCGTGCGCAGCGAGCACCCGGAGCTGTCGGTCGAGGGCCCCATCCAGTACGACGCGGCCATCGACGCCTCCGTGGCCAAGACCAAGCTGCCCGACTCGGCCGTCGCCGGCCGCGCCACCGTGTTCGTGTTCCCGGACCTCAACACCGGCAACAACACCTACAAGGCCGTGCAGCGCTCGGCCGGCGCCGTCGCCATCGGCCCGGTCCTGCAGGGCCTGAACAAGCCCGTCAACGACCTGTCCCGCGGTGCCCTGGTCGACGACATCATCAACACCGTGGTGATCACCGCGATCCAGGCCCAGGCGGCCGATGCGGAGTCCGCGGCCGCCCCCACCGAGCAGAAGGACCAGGCATGAGCCCCACCCCGCCCGCCAGCACCTCCTCCGACAGCGCGGAGAGCGCCCCCCGCGTCCCCGCCGCCGCGACCGTCCTGGTGCTGAACTCGGGCTCCTCCTCGCTGAAGTTCCAGCTGCTGGATCCCGTCGCGGAGGAGGTCTTCGCCTCCGGCATCGTCGAGCGGATCGGCCAGGACTACGGCAGCGCCCGGCTCGAGACCGGCTCGGTCACCCAGCCGTTCCAGGGCGAGGTGCCCGACCATGTGGTCGGCATGCAGGTGGTCATGCAGCTGTTCGAGGAGGCCGGGCTCTCCCTCGAGGAGGCGAATGTGGTCGCCGTCGGGCACCGGGTCGTCCAGGGTGGCGCCCGCTTCTCCTCCCCCACCCTCATCGACTCCTGGGTGCGGGACCAGATCGCGGACCTCGGATCACTCGCCCCGCTGCACAACCCCGCCGCGGTCGACGGGATCGACGCCGCGCGGCGGCTGTTCCCGGGCATCCCGCACGTGGCGGTCTTCGACACCGCCTTCTTCACGCAGCTGCCCCCGGCGGCGTACACGTACGCGCTGAACAAGCAGGTCGCCGACGAGTACCGGATCCGTCGCTACGGCGCCCACGGCACGAGCCACCGCTACGTCTCCGAGCGGGTCACCGCCCGCTTCGCGGCCCAGGGGAAGGACACCTCCGGGCTGCGCCAGATCGTGCTGCACCTCGGCAACGGCGCCTCTGCCTCGGCGGTGCGCGGCGGGGTGCCGGTGGACACCTCGATGGGCCTCACCCCGCTCGAGGGCCTGGTCATGGGCACCCGCACCGGGGACATCGACCCGTCGGTGTACGCCCATCTCTCCCGCAGCGCGGGCATGGACATCGATCAGATCGACACCCTGCTCAACAAGCAGTCCGGCATGCAGGGCCTGTGCGGGATGAGCGACTTCCGCGACATCCAGGCGGCCGTCGAGGCCGGCGACGAGGAGGTCCGCATCGCGCTCGAGGTCTGGGCCCACCGCGTGCGCAAGTACGTCGGCTCCTACGCCTTCGTCCTCGGCGGCGTCGACGTCATCACCTTCACCGCGGGCATCGGGGAGAACGCGGACTTCGCGCGCGCCAAGGTGCTCGAGGGCCTCGAGGGCTTCGGCATCAAGCTCGACCCGGCCAAGAACGCGGGCCGCTCCAAGGAGCCGAAGATCATCTCGGCCGACGACTCCGCCGTCACCGTCGTCGTGTACCCCACCAACGAGGAGCTCGCGATCGCTCAGCAGGCTTTCGCGCTCGGCCAGGCCTCGCATCAGGCCTGACGCGGCTGTCCCCCGGCTACCGCGCCGGGGCGGTCGCTGACCGCAGCAGGACGAGACGACCCGGTCGCCCTTGGGCGGCCGGGTCGTCCGCGTCTAGGCTGGAAGCGCCGACCGGTACGAGGGGCCCGGGGCGATCGGACACGCCGCGGGGGTGCCGACGGCCGCCGGCACTGTGTCCAAGGGGATCACCACGATGTCGTACGCACCGCCGCCGCAGTTTTCCGGCTACCCGCAGCCCGGCTCTCCGCAGGGCGTCTACGGATACGGGTACGCTCCCCCGCCCCCGCGGCGCGGGATGATCCGCATCGTCCTGGGGATCCTCGGGCTCCTGGGCTCGATCCTCGTGCTGCTCGTGCTCCTGCTGATCTCCGGGATCATCGGGCGCGTGCGCAGCGGCCGCGGGCGCTGAGGAGCGCCTCAGGCGGACAGGCGCTGGGCGAGGCCTGCACGCACCGCGGGCCACTCGTCGGCGAGGATCGAGAAGTAGTCGACGTCAGCGATCGTGCCGTCGGCGGCGGGTCGGAAGCGGCGCAGCGTTCCCTCGAACGTCGCCCCGAGGCGGAGGATCGCCCGGTGCGAGCGCGCGTTGCGGGCGTCGCAGCGCAGGGCGACGCGGCCGACGTCGAGGTCCTCGAACGCGTGGCCGAGCAGCAGGAGCTTGCACGTCGGGTTGAGGTCGCTGCCCCACTGGTCGCGGGCGTAGATGGTGTTGCCGATCTCGACCTTGAGGGAGGGCACGAGGTCGTACAGCGTGGTGCGGCCGACGAGGCGCCCGTCGCGCTCGACGGCGAAGGCCAGCAGGGCGGGATGCTCGATCAGCTCGGCGAGGTGGGCGTGCATGGCCTCGTCGGTGTCCGGCAGCGGGGAGCTCATCCCCGCCCAGGACTCCTCGTCGACGATCGCGCGCAGGGCCGGGGCGTCCTCGGGCACCAGCGGGCGCAGGCGGATGGCCCCGCGCTGCAGGACGGTGTCGTGGTGCATCTGTCGGGTGCTCGGGACGGCGCTCAGAACGTGGAGACGACCTCGACGCGCTGGAACTCCTTGAGCTCCGTGTAGCCGGTGGTGGCCATCGCGTGGCGCAGGGCGCCGATGAGGTTGGTGGTGCCGTCGGCGGAGATGCCGGGGCCGAAGAGGATCTGCTCGAGCGGGGCCACGGCGCCGACCTCGACGCGATGTCCGCGCGGGAGCGTCGGGTGGTGGGCCTCGGAGCCCCAGTGGTAGCCGCGCCCGGGCGCGTCGGTGGCGCGGGCGAGGGCCGCGCCGACCATGAGGCCGTCGGCCCCGCAGGCGATGGCCTTGACGAGGTCGCCGCTGCGGCCCAGGCCGCCGTCGGCGATGACGTGCACGTAGCGGCCGCCGGACTCGTCCATGTAGTCGCGGCGGGCGGCGGCGACGTCGGCGATCGAGGTCGCCAGCGGCACGGAGATGCCGAGGGTCTCGCGCGTGGTGTAGGAGGCACCGCCGCCGAAGCCGACGAGCACGCCCGCCGCGCCCGTGCGCATGAGGTGCAGGGCGGCGGTGTAGGTGGCGCAGCCGCCGACGATGACGGGGACGTCGAGCTCGTAGATGAAGCGCTTGAGGTTCAGCGGCTCGCGGTTGCCGGAGACGTGCTCGGCCGAGACCGTGGTGCCGCGGATGAAGAACAGGTCCACGCCCGCGTCGACGACGGTCTTCCAGAACTCCTGCGTGCGCTGGGGCGATAGGGAGGCGGCGGCGGTGACGCCGGCCTCACGCAGCTGGCGGATGCGCGCGGTGATGAGCTCGGGCTGGATGGGGGCGCTGTAGACGTCGCGCAGCACGTCGACGACATCCGTGTCGGAGGCGTCGGCGATGCGGGCGAGCTGGGGCTCGGGATCCTCGTAGCGGGTCCACACGCCCTCGAGGTCGAGGACGCCGAGCCCACCGTAGCGGCCCAGCGCGATCGCGGTCTCGGGCGACATGAGCGAGTCCATGGGGGCCGCGCAGATCGGGATGTCGAAGTGGTAGGCGTCGACCTGCCAGGCCGTCGAGACGTCCTCGGGGTCGCGGGTGCGCCGCGAGGGCACCACCGCCACGTCGTCCAGGGAGTAGCCGCGGCGGCCACGCTTGTTGCGTCCGATCTCGATCTCGCTCATCACGCAGGCGAGTCTACCGACGAGAGGGCGCGCCCCGCCCCGAAGCGCGGGTCCCGGCCCGAAGCGCGCGCCCTGGCCCGTCAGAGCGGCCAGACGGTGGAGACGTCCGGGTTCTTCCCCTTGCGGCGCAGGAAGTCGTTGAAGTTCTCCGCCCAGTCGCGGTGCAGGCCGATCTGGCGCTGGTGCACCTCCGCGAGCGGCGCCTCCCCCAGCTCGCGGTGGCGCGCGACGATCCCCCGCAGCACGTCGAGGGTGGCCGAGACGTCCACGTCGGCGGTGTGCATGCGGCCGTCCTGCGTCACGTCGTACACGCCGCACAGGTCGGTGAGCGTGCGCTTGCCCTTGCGGAAGCGGTCGAGTCCGCGGTCCAGGACGAGCGGGTCGATCACGGGGGCGATGTCATGGCCCAGGCGCTCGGCGAGGGTGGGCAGGCCCAGCCGGGCCAGCTCGGCCCCGAGGATCTGCAGGTCGAAGCTCGCGTTGAAGGCGACGACGGGGATCGACCGCTCGAGCGCGTCGGCGAGCATCGCGGCGACCTCCTCAAGCGCCGCAGCGGGCTGCATGCCGTGCTCGCGGGCGTGCGCGGTGGTGATGCCGTGGACGGCGGCCGCCGCCTCGGGGATCTCGATCCCCGGGTCGATCAGCCAGGTCGCGACGGTCTCGGCCTCGCGACCGGGCCCGCGGGACAGCACGAGCGCGGCCGTGACGATGCGATCGCGCGTCACGTCGGTGCCGGTGGTCTCGGTGTCGAAGCCCAGCAGGGGGCCGTCGATCCAGCGGGTGGGCGCGCCGGGGGCGTCGGGGGTGGTCATGGCCCCACCCTACGGAGAAGCACCGACGAACGACGGACGGCTGTCGGGGAACTCCGCTGGCATGATGGTTCGTGATGCCGCGGGACGCGGCGTCCACGACCATGCCACCGGGCGTTGACCCCGGTGGGGACTCCGAGGGGGAGAGATGACCGATCCGTACGGAAGCGGCCGCAGCGGCGGGGGCTCGTGGGGCCAGCCGGCCCCGCAGGGCGGTGGACAGCAGGGCGCATGGGGGCAGGGCGTTCCGCAGGGGCAGGGCGCATATGCGGGAGGGGGCTACGGCGCCCCGGGCCCGTACGGCGGCCCCGGCGCCTACGGCGCACCACCCGTCAAGCGTCGCGGCATGGTGCGCATCGTCCTGGGCATCCTCGCGATCCTGGGCGGCATCGTCGGTGCGATCGGCGGGCTCTTCCTGGGCGGCATCCTGGGAGCCGGGATCGGCATGGTCGCCAACATCAGCGACATCCCGCCCGAGGACATCACGACGATCAGCAGCGGCCAGAGCGTGTCGGTCCCGAATGACGTCATCGCCCTCGTGGGGTCCACCGACCCTGCCGCGACCTGCACGGCCAGCGGGCCGGACATCGAGTCGGACAGCCAGTCCGGCGGGTTCACCTTCGAGAAGGACGGCCAGACCTACACCGTTTTCGCACAGGTGACCTCGACCAACGGGTCGACCGCCACCGTCACCTGCACCGGGAACGGCGAGGTCGCCGTGGCCGAGCTGGGACTGGACTCCGCGCTCGGAGGCCTGGGCATCGGCCTGCTCATCGGCATGGGCATACCGGTCCTCATCGGGATCCTGGGCCTGATCCTGCTGATCTCCGGCATCATCGGCCGCGTCCGCTCCGGCAAGGGGCAGTGAGTCCGATGCCGCGCCGAGGCATGGTGCGGATCGTCCTGGGGGTCGTCGGTCTGCTCATCGCCGTCCCCCTCGCCCTCGTCGGCGCGAAGCTCGGATACGGGATCGGGCAGTTCACGAGCATGACCGAGCCCGATGCCGCCGACATCACCGTGATCGAGCAGGGCGTCCCCACCCCCGTCCCGACCGGGGTGTACTTCGCCGGGACACCGCAGTGGATGGCGACGTGCGAGGTCGTCGGCGATCCTGCCGATGCCGTCACCTGGGTGCCCGGATCCTTCGAATTCGGCTACACCAAGGACGGCGTCCGGTACGGTGCCGCCGGGGAGCTCACCAGTACGTCGCCCGATGCCCGGGCGACCATCACGTGCACCGGAGGCGACCTGGCCCTCGCGCACATCCGGGAGGAGCCTGCACAAGTCGGGGCCGCGATCGGCATCGGCGTCGGGATCCTGTCGGGTCTCCTCGCGCTCGCCCTGCTTGTCTCCGGCAGCATCGGCCGCTCCCGCTCCGGCACGGGGCAGTGAAGCGGGCGAGGCGGTTGTGGGCGCGTCTCAGAGCCCGCCGACGCCCGCGACCAGCGCCGCGATGAACGCGACGGTCACCAGGACGGGGCCGGCCACCGCCACGACGATCGCAGCGATGCCGCTTCCCCTCCCCCGGTGCTGGGCGACGGCGCGGATCCCGAGCGCGAGGCCCGTCGCCCCGAGGGCCGACCACAGCAGCAGCGAGCCGCCGAGCCCCGCGGCGATCGCCTGGTACCAGCCGGGAGTATCGGCGAGAGTGCGGCCGTGCTCGGCCTCCATCGGCCCGATGGACACGCCCAGCACGGTCACGGCCAGCAGCGCGCCCGCCACGGCGATGAGCGCGAGGCCCAGGGCGCGACGACCGGCCGCGGGCGATGCCGACGGCGAAGCAGGGCGGGGATCCGCGGACGAGAGCAGGATCGTGTCGGAGGAGTCGAAGCGGGGAGTCTCGAGGGGGATGCTCATGCCCTCGACGCTACGGACCCCCGTCCGCGCGCAGAACGCGGATCGCCCGCCGCATCAGGTGGGGGTATCCCCCATGCCGCTCTGGTCATGGCTCTCCAGCTCCCCGCGCTCAGCTCCCCCGGACCCAGGCCCGCAGCGCCTGCGCGGTGAGGGTGTCCACCGACTCGTCCTCGACCATCTGCCGCGGCGTGCCCGCGAACACCACCCGGCCCCCCTCGTGCCCGGCCCCGGGACCCACGTCGATGAGGTGATCGGCCTGCGTCATCACCGCCAGCGAGTGCTCGATGACGATCACGGTCGACCCCGCATCCACGAGCGTGTGCAGCATCGTGGTGAGCGTGTCGATGTCCTGCAGGTGCAGGCCGGTCGTCGGCTCATCCAGCACGTAGGTCTGCGCGCCCGTGCCCATGCGCGCGGCGAGCTTGAGGCGCTGGCGCTCACCGCCCGAGAGCGTCGTGAGCGGCTGGCCCAGCCGCAGGTAGCCGAGCCCCACGTCGAGCAGGCGCCGCAGGACCCTCTTCTCCTTGGCGCCCGTGAACACGGCGGCGGCCTCGGCCACGGACATCTCGAGGACGTCGACGATGGTGCGTCCGTCGAGCGTGTGCTCGAGGACCTCGGGCTGGAAGCGCCGCCCGCCGCAGACCTCGCAGGGGATGGCGGTGCCGGCCATGAGACCGAGGTCGGTGTAGATGACGCCCGCGCCCTTGCACTCGGGGCAGGCGCCCTCGGAGTTGAAGGAGAACATCGCGGGCTTGACGCCGTTGGCCTTGGCGAAGGCGCTGCGGATCGGGTCGAGCAGGCCCGTGTACGTCGCGGGGTTCGAGCGGCGGGAGCCGGAGATCGCGCCCTGGTCGACGACGGTCACGCCCTCGCGGCCCTCGAGCGAGCCCTGGATCAGGGAGCTCTTGCCCGATCCCGCCACGCCGGTGACAACGGTCAGGACGCCCGTGGGGATGTCGACGTCGACATCGCGGAGGTTGTGGGCGCTCGCGCCGCGGACCTCGATCGCCCCCGTCGGCGTGCGGACGTCCTCTCGCAGGGTTCCGCGGCGCTCGAGCGAGCGGGCCGTGGGCGTGCCCGCCTCCCGCAGGCCTGCGAGGTCGCCGGTGAACAGCACGGTCCCGCCCTCGCTGCCCGCGCCGGGCCCCATGTCGACGAGCAGGTCGGCGATCTCCATGACCTCGGCCTTGTGCTCGACGACCAGCACGGTGTTGCCCTTGTCCCGCAGCTGCAGGAGCAGGTCGTTCATGCGGGTGATGTCGTGGGGGTGCAGGCCCGCGGTCGGCTCGTCGAAGATGTAGGTGACGTCGGTCAGCGGGCTGCCGAGGTGGCGGATCATCTTGATGCGCTGCGCCTCGCCGCCCGACAGGGTCCCGGACTCGCGGTCGAGCGAGAGGTAGCCCAGGCCGATGTCGATGATCGAGCGCAGCATCGCGGCGAGGTTCGCGATGAGCGGTGCGGCGGCGGGCTCGTCCAGCGCCTCGACCCACTCCAGCAGGTCGGTGACCTGCATGGCCGTGAGCTCCCAGATGCGCTTGCCGCCGACGGTCGCGGTGCGGGCGGCCTCCGCCAGGCGGGTGCCGTGGCACTCGGGGCACTGCCCGTGGGCGGCCCCGCGCGCCGCGTACTCCTGGATGTGCTTCTGCTGGGGCGGGTTGTTCGGGTCGAGGTAGGAGCGGCGGATGCGGCTCGCGAGCCCCTGGTAGGTGTAGTTGATGCCGGAGAACTTGATCTTCGTGGGCTCCTGGTCGATCAGCCAGGCCCGCTCCTGGGCCGTGTAGTCGCGCACCTTCTTGTCGGGGTCCAGGCGCCCGGTGTCGGCGTAGGCGCGCCACATCCAGGACCCGATGGGGTGGCCGGGCAGCAGGATCGCGCCCTCGTTGAGGGACTTGTCGGCATCGACCATGACGTCGATGTCGAGGGTCGAGGCGCGTCCGGTGCCCTCGCACTGCGGGCACATGCCGCCGACGATCTCGAACGTCGTCTTCTCCGCCTTCCCGCCCGCGGCGCGCAGGACGCCCGCGCCCTGTGCGGAGGCGACCGTGAACGCGAAGGCCTGGGAGGAGCCGACGTACGGGGTCGAGCAGCGGGAGAACAGGGTGCGCAACAGCGTGTAGGCGTCAGTCGCGGTGCCCACCGTGGAGCGTCCGGACGCGCCCATCGGGTTCTGGTCCACGAGGATCGCGGTGGTCAGGTTCGCGAGCTCGTCGACCTCCGGGCGCGGGGCCGACGGCATGAACGTCTGCACGAACGTCGAGTAGGTCTCGTTGATGAGGCGCTGGGACTCGGCGGCGACGGTGCCGAACACGAGAGAGGACTTGCCGGAGCCGGAGACGCCGGTGACGACGGTCAGGCGGCGCTTGGGCAGGTCGACGTCGACGGAGCGGAGGTTGTTCACGCGCGCTCCGCGCACGCGGATCACGTCATGCGCATCGGGCAGCGCGGCGGCGGGCGCGGACGTCTCGGCGGGTGCGCTGGGGGCGGCGGCTTCGGGCATGGCCACAGGGTACGGCCGGCCCCCGACATTCCCGGCGCCCGCTTGACGGCCCCGACCCGCCTGCCTCCCACCGCTGCGACGAGCGCCCGCCGTCCCCGGAGGGACGACGGGCGCTCGCGTCAGGAGACGGCGCCGCGCGAGGCGGCCGCCCGGATCAGCGGATCAGAACGGGCCGTCGATGTCGGAGACGCCGACGACCTTCTCGTTGACGAACTCGAGCAGGCCGAGGTCGATCAGCTCGCGTCCGTAGCCGGAGCGCTTGACGCCGCCGAAGGGGACGTCCGGGTACACGGCCGTGGGGTGGTTGATGTAGACCATGCCGGTGTCGAGGCGGCGGGCGATCCTCTTGCCGCGCTTGTGGTCGGAGGTGAACACCGAGCCGCCGAGGCCGTACGGCGAGGAGTTGGCGATGCGGATCGCGTCCTCCTCGTCCTTCGCGCGGAACAGGCTCGAGACGGGGCCGAAGAACTCGGAGTTCGCGGTCTCGGAGCCCACCTCGATGTCGGACATGATCGTCGGCCGGAAGAAAGAGCCCTGCGAGGGCACCTCGACGCCCGCGTCCTCGACCGTGACGCCCGCGGCACGGGCGGCCTCGACCTGCTCGCGCAGCTGATCGGCCGCGCTCTGCGAGGACAGCGGCGCCAGCGTCGTGGCCGGGTCCATCGGGTCGCCGGGCTTGAGGTCCTTGACCTTCGCCCTGTACTTCTCGACGAACTCGTCGTACACGGCATCGACGATGATCATGCGCTTGGACGAGCAGCACACCTGGCCGCCGTTCCAGTGGCGCCCGAACACCGCCCAGTCGACCGTCTTGTCGATCTCGGCATCCTCGAGGACGATGAACGCGTCCGCGCCGCCCAGCTCGAGCGTGGACTTCTTGAGGTTCTTCCCGGCGATCGAGGCGATCACCGCGCCCGCGCCTTCGGAGCCCGTGAGCGCGACGCCGCGCACGCGGGGGTCGGCGAGGATCTGCTCGGCCGCGTCATGGGAGGCGAACACGTTGACCAGCAGGCCCTCGGGGGCGCCCGCCTCGCGGAACAGCGCCTCCATCTTCAGCGCCCACTGCGGCACGTTCGAGGCGTGCTTGAGGACGATCGAGTTGCCGGCCGCGAACTGCGGGGCGCCGATGCGGATCACCTGGTAGTAGGGGAAGTTCCACGGCTCGACCGCGAACAGGACGCCCTGGGGCTCCTTGACGACCTGGAGATCGCCCTCGCCGTAGCCGGGGACGGACAGCGTGCGCGGGGCCAGCTGCGCCTCCGCGTTCTCGACGTAGTAGCGCAGGATGCCCACGCACAGCTTGACCTCGAGCTCGGCCTCGCCGATGAGCTTGCCCATCTCGAGGGTGAGGGTCTCGGCGTAGCCGCGGACGTCGGCCTCGAGCAGGTCGGCGGCCTTGGCCAGCACCGGCAGGCGCTCGGCCAGCGGCGTGTCCCGCCAGGTCTGGAAGGCCTCATCGGCCTTGGCGATCGCGGCGTCGATCTCCGCCTCGGTCGCGGTGTCGAAGGTCTTGACGGTCTCGCCGGTGTACGGGTTGGTGGTCGCGTATCCCATGATCAGCTCCTTCTGCACGGCCGCGCCTCCTCGTCGAGCGCGCGGGATCCACTGTCCGTGGGGCCGATCAGTGGACGTGAGGGGCCTCACACGACACCTCTCACCATAGTCCCGGCCCCTGGGAGCGAGGAAGGCACCGGCGCCTGTCAGTCGACGCGGCCGGGTGCAGTGCGCGTCGCGAGCCAGCGACGATGCGCGTCGACGGTCCGCAGGTACGGGATCGAGCGCTCGGGATCGAGGCTCGGCACGCCCTCGCCGCGCAGGATCGACCAGCGCGGATCAGAGGCGAGGACGGGGAGCGACTCCCCGTCGACGAGGCGGACGATCACGCGGCCGCACGTCCGGCGACGGCGATCGACATCGATCCGCGCGACGTCGCCCCAGTCGCAGCGGCGTGCGATGGCACCGTTGCGCACGGTGACGCCCGAGGCCGTCACCTCCAGCAGCGGACGCCCCACGACCCACAGCAGAGCGCAGGAGCCGACCAGCAGGAGCACGGCCAGCACGAGCGGGATGAGCATCCCTCGCTCGCCCGAGATCAGCACGAGACCCAGGAGCAGCACGCCCGGTCCCAGGACCAGGGAGACCGCACCGATCCCGATCAGCGCGGGCGTGACCCGCGGAGCGCGGTACAGGACGACGGGCGTCTCGAGCATGCGGGCAGCGCTCCTCATGACGACAGGGATCGACAGGGCGGATCCAGCGGAATGCTATCCGGCCCTCGGCCGCTGGTCCGGCCATGGGGAGTTCTCCCCACTGCGATCGGGCCGGACCCGATCTACGATCCTCCCATCTCCGACGAACCATGACAGGGGTTTCCACCGTGACGTTCTTGGGCGCAGACACGCAGCAGCTCCGTGAGACGGCGACGACCATGGCGCAGCGGGCGCAGGAGATCGACGCGCTGCGCACCGCTCTGCGCGGCGCGGTCGACGGCATCGCATGGACCGGCCCCGATGCCGATGCGTTCCGCGCGCGAGCGCATCGGGTGCTCGACTCCCGCGCACCGCAGACCGTCCAGCGGATCAGCGAGCTGGCGCAGATGCTCCAGCAGGAGGCGGAGGAGCAGGACACGACCTCGGACACCGATGGCGAGGGGTCGACCGGCCCCGATCGGACTCCCCCGCTGCCGACTCCGCCCGTCCCGCCGAGGCCTCCGATCCCCCCGCAGCGCGACCGCTCGAGCGACGGCTTCTGGGGCGATCTCCTGGGCGGGCCCGAGTCCGGCTACCTCGGCTCGATGGCGTGGAACGGCGTCAGCGTCATCTCCGATGTGGCCGGGCTCGTCGGCATCGGGGCCCCCGACGCCGTCAATGCCGCATTGGACTTCGTCTCGTTGTCCACCGGTCTGTACGACGCGGCCCAGTCCTTCCAGGACGGCGAGCTGTACAACACAGCCGATGGCCTCGTCACGGCCAGCGTCAACGGAGCGGATATCGCCTTCACGGCGCTCCAGAACTCCGGGGTTCCCCCCGCGGTGGCCGTCGGCACGGTGGGCAGCCTCGTCACCGGTGCTCTCGATGCCGGCTGGTCCGGTCTGACGATGCTCGCCCAGACGGCAGGTCTCGACGGAGGCCCCGGCAACGGCTCCACGAGCCGGTTCCTGCTGGAGATGCCGTCCTGGAGCATCGATCATGGGATCGAGGCCGTGACCGGCATCGACCTGCCGATCCACGAGACCACGCAGAGCGTGCTCGACGGCGCTGAGGACATCTACGGCGCAGGCACCCGCGCCGTCCGCAGCGTCCTCCCGATCGACCCCGCCCTCGACGGCGTCCAGGACGTCGTGTCCTACGGCGCCGAGCACTGGTGGCCGGGGCTGGAGGAGAAGGCCAAGGGCGTCAACGACGTCATCCGCTCCATCCTGCCCGGCTGATCCCTGCGGCCCGGGACAGGGCCTCAGCGCAGCGGCCGTCGTGCCTCAGCTCGCGCCGACGATCTCTCGCACGAGCGCGGTCAGCCCTCCGCTGCCGGTTAGGACGGCTTCGACGCGTGCCGGATCGCTCCCCTCGCCCTCCTCCGGCCGCATCACGAGGGCTGCATCGCGCCCGATCCTGATGCCGATGCGCTCGATCTCGTCCACGCCCTTCTCCGCCAGGTCGATCGCCAGCTCACGCGTGTCGGGGGCGATATGCGCCGCGACATCCTGGCGCGCCAGGATCTCGTCGACAGCGCCTGTCCCCGTCGCGCAGGTGCCGTCGATCCCCACGAGCTCCTCGACGCCTCGAGGCGCGCACAGCTCCAGCAGGAGGAGGTCCGCGACGGCGTCGGGCGGACACATCTGGAAGTGGTGGATGCCCTCCGGTGAGATCTGCTCCGTCATGAGCGTCCCGTCGGCATCGACGTGGACGACCACGGCACCACCGCGGGGCGCCGTCGGTTCGTGCACGGTGATCGTGCGGGGCGACAGGGCGCGGCGCGCCAGCACCCCGAGCACGAGCATGGACGGGACGACGCGCCGGGGATCGCCGTCGACGTCGCGCTCCTCGATCCGTGCGACGACGGCCTCGGGCGCCAGCGCCCCCTGGGCGACGAGTGCACGGACGGCGCTCGCGCGCAGCAGGCCAGCGTGCACGCGACGACCGGGGTCATCGAGCCAGGGCGTCCGCAAGCCGTCTGGCTGCTCCGAGCCGAGCAGCGCCTCGAGCTGCTCGTCCGTGAGGGAGCACAGCATCGCTGCGCGCTCGCGCCCGTGCCGGGCCAGCGCTCCGGCGGCGGCGACGGCGCGCTCGGCACCGGGCAGGTCGGGGCGATCGGGGACGTGCTCGGCGGCGGTCATGCCCTCATGCTAGTGACGATGCCCACCCGTCGGAGCCGCCCCGGGTCACCGCGCCGAGTAGTTCGGCGCCTCCATGATCGCGGCGAGATCGTGCGGGTGGGACTCCTTGAGACCGGCCGCGGTGATGCGCACGAAGCGGCCCCTGTCCTTGAGCTCCGGCACGGTCTGCGCGCCGACGTAGAACATGGACTGGTGCAGGCCGCCGGTGAGCTGGTGGATCACGCTGCCCAGCGGGCCGCGGTAGGCGACGCGCCCCTCGATGCCCTCGGGGACGATCTTGTCGTCGCTGGTGACGTCCGCCTGGAAGTAGCGGTCCTTCGAGAAGGACTTCTTGCCGCGGGAGGCCATCGCGCCGAGCGAGCCCATGCCGCGGTAGGACTTGTACTGCTTGCCGTTGACGAGGACGACCTCGCCGGGCGACTCCTCGGTGCCCGCGAGCAAGGAGCCGACCATGACGGTGTCGGCGCCCGCGACGAGGGCCTTGGCGATGTCGCCCGAGTACTGCAGGCCGCCGTCGCCGATCAGCGGGACGCCCGCGGGGCCGCAGGCCTTGGAGGCCTCGTGGATCGCGGTGACCTGCGGGACGCCGACGCCGGCGACCACGCGGGTGGTGCAGATCGAGCCGGGGCCCACGCCCACCTTCACGGCGTCCGCGCCCGCGTCGACGAGGGCCTGGGCGCCCGCCTGCGTGGCGACGTTGCCGCCGATGATCTGGACCTCGCGGAACCCGGGGTCCTTCTTGAGGGTGCGGATCATCTCGAGCGCCAGGCGCGCGTGGCCGTTGGCGGTGTCGACGACGAGCACGTCCGCGCCCGCGTCGCGCAGGGCGCCCGCGCGCTCGAGGGAGTCGCCGAAGAAGCCGACGCCCGCGCCCACCAGCAGACGGCCCTGGCCGTCCTTCGAGGCGTGCGGGAACTGCTCGGACTTCACGAAGTCCTTGACGGTGATGAGGCCGGTGAGGCGGCCCTCGGCGTCGACTAGCGGCAGGCGCTCGCGCTTGTTGCGGCGCAGCAGCGAGGTCGCCTCCTCGGGGGTGACGTCCTCCGGCGCGGTGAACAGCTCGGTGGTCATGACGTCGCCGACGCGGGTCGTGGCCCATTCGGCCACGGGGATGAAGCGCAGGTCGCGGTTGGTGCAGATGCCCTGCAGACGGTTGTCGGCATCGACCACGGGCAGGCCGGAGACGCGGAACTGGCCGCACAGGGAGTCGAAGTCCTCGAGCGTGGCGTCGGCGGTGATCGTCACGGGGTTGGTGATGCGACCGGTCTGGGTGCGTTTGACGAGGTCGACCTGATGGGCCTGGTCCTCGATCGAGAGGTTGCGGTGCAGGATCCCGATGCCGCCGTGGCGGGCCATCGCGATGGCCATGCGGGACTCGGTGACGGTGTCCATCGCGGCCGAGGCCAGGGGGATGCGCAGGGAGATCTCGCGGGTCAGACGCGCGGTCGTGTCCACCTCCGAGGGGATCACGTCCGTCTCCCCCGGCAGGAGCAGGACATCGTCATAGGTCAGGCCGACAAAACCGAAGGGATCCGCGCTCATGCGTCGATGGTAGTCGGATGCGAGGGGCCGGAGGGAGCCGCGACCGTGAGGCATCGCGCACGGCGTCTCCGCGTGCGCGCACGGCGGGAGGCGCGGGCTGTCAGCGGGGCTGGGCCACCCGGCGCCAGGTCGAGGAGGTCGCGAGGTGGGCGAGCGCGAGGCCGAAGCCCGCCGCGAGGATCACCTGCAGGGCCTCCTGGGCGAGCATGAGCGCGCCGTTCATATCGCCCGAGTTCATGAGCGCGAAGGCCGTGTACAGCGTGAAGCCGGGGATCATGATGACGACCGCGGGCACCGAGATGGTGGTGCGCGGGATGTGGGTGCGCCGCGCCACCAGGTAGGCGAGGAGGCCGACGAGGACGGTGGCCCCGAGGGTCGCGAGCTGCGCCGGGGCGCCGGTGTGGGTCATCGTGAAGCGCAGGGAGTTGGCGACGAGCGAGACCCCGGCGGCGCCGAGGGCGATCTTCAGCGGCGAGTTGAAGATGATCGCGAAGCCGAGCACGCCGACGAAGGTCGCGACCGCCCGCAGGGCGAGCTCGAGGGGGAAGGGCATGGTGGTCGCGGACGAGGCGGCGGGCTCGAGCCCGGCGACGACGCCGACGGTCCAGACGGAGGCCGCCGCGGCCAGCACGATCATCGCCGAGTACGTGAGGCGGGCGATGCCGGCGCTGAAGTCGGAGCGGACGATGTCGAGGATGCCGGTGATCATCGGGAAGCCGGGCACGAGGAACAGGACGGCCGCGAGGTAGCCGCCCTGGTGGCCGGGCCCCAGGGCGCCGAGCGCGGTGGGGATGCCGACGGCGAGCGCGTACACGGCGCTGGTGAGGGTCGCGGCGATGACCGTGACCAGCAGGTGGTTCCAGTGCCGGTGCTGCAGGACGCGGCGGAGGGCCTGGCCGATGGTCGCCGCGAGGAGCACGCAGGCCATCTCGACGAGGCCGCCGTGGTTGAGGAAGGAGAACGCGGCGCAGGCGAGACCCGCCGCGAGCGCGTTGACGACGGCGCCGTAGAGCGGGGGCCGGGCGGCGATCATGACGAGGCGCTCGAAGATCTCCGTCGCGTCGACCCGTTCGGGAAGCATCTCGACCATGCGGTGGATGCGGGCGATGTGGTCGACGTTGACGCCGACGTGGTCGGGCTGGGTGATGCGGGTGCGGTAGCGGCCGTTGAGCGTGGCCGTTGCCGTGATGTCGGTGAACGAGACGATCGAGATGAAGGAGTCCAGGCCCAGGGCCTTGGCGACGATCGCCATGGCCGTCTTCACGCGGAAGGAGGCCATGCCGCCCGCGAGGAGCGCCGCGCCGACGGCCGCGGCGGCCTCCGAGCGCACCGTGAGGGAGTCGGGGACGCCGATCGGGCTGGTGGCGGTGGCGGGGTCCGGCTCGCGGTGCATGCTCTGAGGCTAGCGCCCCGGCTCCCTGCCGCCGAGCACGCGGCGGGCGCGGTCGAAGTCGCGCTGGAAGGCGGCGCGGTCATCGGCGTACTCCTCGCGCCAGGGCATCCCGACGCGGCGGGCCAGCTCGCGGTTGGCCGCGGCGTGGCGTTCGCGCCGCTCACGGGCCACGAGGACGGGCCGCGGGGGCGCGGGGGCGAGGCCCGCGGCGTCCTGCAGGGCGCGCAGGCCGTCGAAGGCGGCGTCGTCCCAGCCGATGTGCCCGACGCCCCACTGCTCGACGTCCTCGGCGTCGGCGTGCGCGGCCGCGGCGGCATCCGGTCCCCCGGGGTAGAGGCCGATGAGGGCGCTCGCGTCGCGGTCCGCGTCCCCGACGGCCCAGACGACGTCGGCGACGGGGCGGGCGGGCGAGGGCCGTCCGGGGCCGCGGCGCCGGCGCACCGTGCCCTCGGCCGGGTCGAGCAGGACGATGCGTCGGGTCAGCGCCATGGGGACGAGCGCCCACCCTGCCAGCAGCGCCCACAGCGCGAGGTAGGCGAGGACGCCCTGGGCCCAGGTGGAGGCGAGCAGCCAGGACGGCGCGAGGGTGCGGATGCCGTCGATCAGGAGCAGCTGCTGCAGACCGGCGGTGCCCAGCGGGGCGAGGATGAGGGAGATGATCGGCAGGCCGATTCCGGCCAGCGGGCCCCAACGGGACAGGACCGAGGGGCCGACGAGGATCTCGCCGCGGCGGGTGCGGCGCGGCTGCGGCGCGGGCGGGGAGGCAGACGGGGGCTGTGGCTCGGGCTGTGGCTGGGGCTTATCGTCGGTCATGACGCGCTCCCCGTCGGTGTCCCGAGGTCCATCCGCCGACCGGACCGGAGCGCGCGCTCCTGCCCGGTCACCGGGTCGGTGAAGGCGAGGGCGAGGGCGAGCAGCTGGAGGTCTCCCCCGCTCTCGGCCTCGGGACGGACGCGCGGGTACAGGTCGTCGCCCAGGATCGGGGTGCCGAGATCGGCGAGCTGGGCGCGCAGCTGGTGGGTGCGCCCGGTGCGCGGATGCAGCGCGAGCAGCGCCTGACCGCCGGAGACGCCGAGCACCTCGATGTCCGTGACGGCGTTGGGCTCGCCGGGGACGGTGCGGGTGCGCAGGTCCCCGCGCTCGCGCACGAGGCGGGTGGCGAGCGTGCGCCGCTCCCCTGGCCGCGGCAGCCAGGGCCGCTGTGTGCTGGGAACGACGCCGCCGACGGCCACACGGGCCCGGTACTCCTTGGCGACCTCGCCACGGGCGAACAGCTGCTGGTAGGCGGAGCGCTCCTCGGGGCGGACGCCGAAGGCCAGCACTCCGGCGGTGCGGCGGTCCAGGCGGTGCAGGGGCACGAGACCCGCGATCCCGGTGGCGCGGCGCAGGCGCACCAAGGCGCTCGCGAGGACATGCGTCCCGCGCGGCGTGGTCGCCATCCCCGCGGGCTTGTCGATCACCAGCAGGTGCTCGTCGTGCAGGAGGATCGGCAGCTCGACATCCTCGACGTCCTCGGGGGCGAGCTCGCGGTGGAACCAGATCTCCTCGCCCGCGCGGGGCCGGTCGTCGGCGCTCCAGGCAGTGCCGTCCGCACGGAGCATGTCGCCCCGGGCCAGACGCTCACCGAGGTCCGTCGCGGCCGGATCGGCCAGCGGCGGGAAGCGGTGCAGGAGGACGTTCGCGACGGTCGGTACGCACACCTCGGCATCCCCGTTCGCATCGACCGCACCAGAATCAACCGCGTCCGCATGGACCGCACCCGCCTCGCGCAGCAGCGCGGCATCCACGCGCAGGCGCACGGGGTCCAGCCCTTCGCGCTGCGGCAGCGGGGGCACGATCGCGCGGCGCCGGGCCGAGGCGCGCGCGGCCCGTCCTGCGCCCATCGCCGGGGCCGCGCTCGCCCCCGCGCCCATCGCCGGGGCCGCGCTCGCCCCCGCACCCGCCGCCGGGGCCGTGCTCACAGCCCCCATGCGAGGAACGCGAGCACGTTGTGGGCGATGTAGCCGAGCACGACGACCGCGATCACGAGTCCCGGGTGCAGCTCCGTGAGCGCGAGCCCGCGACGGACGCGACGGCGCAGGTCACGGGGCGTCAGCTGGTCGTAGACCTCGACCCCGACGCCGGCGAGACGCGCCCGTTCGAGCAGGGCGTGCTGGGCGGCGGCCCCGAACAGCCGACCCGAGAGCGAGACGCGGCTGCGGCCGCTCGCATCGAGCACGTAGAGCCCCTCGACGAGAGCCTGGCGATCGCGGATGTCGGTGGTGCCCGTGGGACGACGGGTGATGTCGCGGACGGCCACGATGCAGTCCACGTCGCTCCAGCGCAGGGTGGTCGTCCGGCGCACGAGGCCGTTCAGGGAGAAGCCGTCCTCGTCGATCCGCAGCCAGGAGGTCACGACCCGCACCAGCACGAGCACGCCGAGGGCCGCGAGGAGCAGCCAGATCGCGATCGGCGCGGTGAACCAGAGGTCGTGGAACATGCGGGGGTCGCTCCACAGGCGCTTGCCGGCGAAGGTCGTCAGCACCAGAAACTCCAGGACGATCACGCCGGTGATCATGGCGATGACGGCCGCGATCACGGCGGAGCGCATCGGCCCGTACACGCGCGTGGGCTCGCCGGGATCCACCCGGTCGGGGCCGTGCGCGGGCGTGGGCAACGCGTCCTCCTCCTGCGCCGCGTGCTCCGCGATGCGCTCCTCCATCCTAGGCGGGGGCGGAGGGCATCCCTGGGGCCGTCCGTCCGCACGGTCGAGCCTCGTCTGCGCCCTGGGCAGCCACGCCCCCGTCGAGCGCCATGCTGCGACTCAGATGCGCCCTGGGCAGCCACATCCCCGTCGAGCACCATGCTGCGACTCAGATGCGCGCTGGAATGAGTCGGAACCTGACGTTCGATGCTCATCCACCGGTGGGGACCGACGACGGCGCCCCCGCCCTGGCCGAAGCCGGAGCGGGGGCGCCGCGGGCAGTGCGAGGGAGGCCGGGCGCTCCCGGCCTCAGAGGAGGATCAGTCCTCCTCCTCGTCCTTCTTGTCGACCACGAGGGTCTCGGTGGTCAGCACGAGGGCCGCGATCGAGGCCGCGTTGCGCAGGGCGCTGCGGGTGACCTTGACGGGGTCGATGATCCCGGCGTCGACCATGTCGACGTACTCGCCGGTGGCCGCGTTCAGGCCGGTGCCGACCTGTGCCTCCTTGACCTTCTCGACCACGACGTAGCCCTCGTAGCCCGCGTTCTCGGCGATCCAGCGCAGCGGCTCGACGACGGCCTTGGCCACGGCGCGCACGCCGATGGCCTCGTCGCCGGACCTGCCGAGGTCGTCGGAGAGCACGGAGGCCGCCTGGACGATGGCGGAGCCGCCACCGGCCACGATGCCCTCCTCGATGGCTGCACGGGTCGCGGAGACCGCGTCCTCGATGCGCATCTTCTTCTCCTTGGCCTCGACCTCGGTGTGCGCGCCGACCTTGATCACGGAGACGCCGCCCGACAGCTTCGCGAGGCGCTCCTGGAGCTTCTCGCGGTCCCAGTCGGAGTCGGTCGCCGCGATCTCGGAGCGGATCTGCGCGACGCGGTCGGACACGGCCTCGTCGTCGCCGGCGCCGCCCACGATGGTGGTCGAGTCCTTGGTGACGACGATGCGGTGCGCGGTGCCGAGGACCTCGAGGCCCACGGTCTTGAGGTCCAGGCC
The DNA here is from genome assembly GCF_900163655.1 of Brachybacterium nesterenkovii. GTDB lineage: Bacteria > Actinomycetota > Actinomycetes > Actinomycetales > Dermabacteraceae > Brachybacterium > Brachybacterium nesterenkovii. The sequence continues at coordinate 83,105 of NZ_FWFG01000068.1, read as the reverse complement.
GAGGTCGGGGGTGACGACCTGGGCGCCGGTGAGCACCGCGATGTCCTGCAGCATGGCCTTGCGGCGGTCGCCGAAGGCGGGAGCCTTGACGGCCGCGCCCTTGAAGGTGCCGCGGATCTTGTTGACCACGAGGGTCGACAGGGCCTCGCCGTCGATGTCCTCGGCGATGATCATGAGCGGCTTGCCGGACTCGATGACCTTCTCGAGGATCGGCAGCAGGTCCTGGACGGACGAGATCTTGCCCTGGTTGAGCAGCACGTACGTGTCCTCGAGGACGGCCTCCTGGCGGTCCGCGTCGGTCACGAAGTAGGGCGAGATGAAGCCCTTGTCGAACTGCATGCCCTCGGTGAAGTCGAGAGAGGTGTCGGCCGTCGAGGAGTCCTCGACGGTGATGACGCCGTCCTTGCCGACCTTGTCGAAGGCCTCGGCCAGCAGCTCGCCGATCTCGCGGTCCTGGGAGGAGACGGCGGCGACGGCCGCGATCTGCTCCTTGGTGTCGATGTCGATTGCGATCTCGCCGAGCTTCTCGGACACGGCCTCGACGGCCGCCTCCATGCCGCGCTTGAGGCCGACCGGGGCCGCGCCCGAGGCGACGTTGCGCAGCCCCTCGTGGACGAGGGCCTGGGCCAGGACGGTGGCGGTGGTGGTGCCGTCGCCCGCGACGTCGTTGGTCTTGGTCGCGACCTCCTTGGCGAGCTGGGCGCCGAGGTTCTCGTAGGAGTCCTCGAGCTCGATCTCGCGCGCGATGGTCACGCCGTCGTTGGTGATGGTGGGGGCGCCCCACTTCTTGTCGAGGACGACGTTGCGGCCCATGGGGCCGAGCGTCACCTTCACGGTGTTCGCAAGGCGGTCGACGCCCCGCTCGAGGGCGCGGCGCGCGTCCTCGTCGTAGATGATCTCTTTGGCCATAGGTATCAGTCCGTCACTTCTCGATGACGGCGAGGATGTCGCGCGAGCCGAGGATCAGGTAGTCCTGGCCGCCGTAGGACAGCTCGGTGCCGCCATACTTGGAGAACACGACCTTGTCGCCGAGCTTGACGTCCATGGGGATGCGCTGGCCCTTGTCGTCGAAGCGGCCCTCGCCGACGGCGACGACCTCGCCCTCCTGGGGCTTCTCCTTGGCGGTGTCCGGGATGACCAGGCCGGAGGCGGTGGTCTGCTCCGCCTCGACGACCTGGATGACGACGCGATCCTCGAGGGGCTTGATGGAGACCGACATGCGGCTCACTCCTTCGTGTTCGGTGGACTCGATTGAGTTCGGTGGGGCGGACCGGATGCCGATCGTCGTCGCGGTGCCGACCGGTGGGGTCCTGCGCGGCAGCATCTGGCACTCTGTGCCGTCGACTGCCAACACGGGCCACTGTAGGACCGTCTCTGGCACTCGTGCAAGGCGAGTGCTAATCGACCGTCACGCCGTTCACCGAGGGCTGATCCGGACCCCTGCCGCGCTCCCCGCCCCGCTGGCCGCGGCGATCCGCGCGCCGATCCGCGCGGCGACCGATCGCGACGCCGATCGCATGGGCGAGGCCCGCGAGCAGCAGGCAGACGAGGACGAGGGCTGCGCGGGCGATCGGGGCGGACTCGGACGGCAGGTAGGTCCTCCACCACACATGGCTGAGGTCGGTCGCCAGGGCACCGAGCGTCCCGCCGGCCAGCAGGAGCAGGGCGAGGATGGCGAGGCTCGGCCTGCGCCGGGCCTCGGGGCGCGGGAGCGCCGCGCAGCGGGCGCGCACGATCGACACCGCCAGCGCCGCGGGCGGCGCCCACGGGAAGATCCATGACGCCGGGACGGGAAGGGCGTCGCGCACCACGTCCGAGAGGCCGCCGAGCGACGGGACGAAGGTGACGACCAGGCGGGCGACGACGCCGAGCACGAGCAGTGCGGATACCAGGATCCCGAGGTCGTCGACCTGGAGGCGCGCCGGGGCATCGGTCGCCCCGTGCCGCGGGGGTCCGGCGACGGGTTCGTCCGCACGGGCCGTCTCGCCCACCGCGTCGCGCTCCACCTCGCGCGCCAGGTGATCGCGCTCGCTCGTGCTCAACCCCATCAGATCGATCTCGACGCCGTCGGGCACGAGGCGGATCACGGGCAGCGGGCCGAGGCCGCCCGACCGCTCGATGAGGAAGCGCCCGTGCCCCCAGGACTTCTTCCACGAGCGCCATCCCGTCGGCCGCGGCTCGGTCGACCCCTCTCCCGAGTCCGGGTCCTCCGACCCGCTCCCGTCCGAGCTCCCCTCGCCGTCGCGCAGCATCGCGAGACCCCCGCCCACGAGGGCCATGAGCGCGGGGGCGCTCGTGACCTTCGTGATCCGCTGGAGGGTGGGGCGGGGCATGTCCCGGAGCACGCCGACGATCCGCCTCAGCTCGCCGGTGCTCGGCGCCGCGGGCTCGACGGCGGGGTCCGCCAGGAGCAGCTCGAGCTGGGCCGCGATCTCGTCAGCGTCCATCGTGCGCCAGGCCCCGTCGCGGTAGAACGCCTCGAGCCGATCGAGCGACCGCCTGAGCTTCTCGGCATCCAGGCCCACGAGTTCCGTGCGGATGCGCCGGGCGCGCAGGCTCTCGAGGACCTCCCGGAGCAGCGGCACGACGATCGGCACCGCCCGATCGACCATGTCCTGCACGCGCTCCGGTGCGAGCGGGATGAGCTCGCCGTCCGGATCCTCTCCGCCCTCGAGGGCCCTCACCTCGTCCAGGAGCGGTCGCAGCTGGCCGAGCGGCCGGATGGTCTCGGGGAGCACGCCGAGAGCGTTCAGCAGCTGCCCGGCGGCCACCCAGACGAACGTCGGGTCCTCGATCCAGGAGAGCCCCGCGACGACGCTGTCGCTCTGCTCCACGAACGCGGTCCAGAGCGCTTCCTCCCCGTCCTCGTCCTCCGACCCCGCACGCCGTCCCAAGAGGCCGAGCCTCATACGGCCCCGTCGGGGACGCTGGCGGCGATGATCGCGGCCACCTGCTGCGGCGAGAAGTCGTAGACGGGCACCTCCCCGTCGCCGAGCACGTCTCCGGCGTTGGGCCAGACGGCGGTGGTGATGACGGGCACCGCGGATGCATCGGCATCATCACCGGTATCGCTCAGGTCGATGACGCTCGCGCCCGACAGCGCCCGCGCCTGCTCACGGCCGCCGCCGCACAGCGGGTCCATGACGTTGGTGACGCCCGGGGCGACGTGCACGGGCACGCCCGCGAGCGCTCCGGTCATCGGGTGGTGGTAGTGCCCGGAGCAGATCAGGCGGACGTCGGTGCCCACGATCGCGTCGGCGAGCGCGTCGCGGTCCTGGAGGTCGAGGGCCCGCAGCAGGGGTGTCGCGGCGGTGAGCGGCGGATGATGGATCGCCAGGACGGTGCCGTGCTCGGCGGGCTCGGCGAGCACCTCGCGCAGCCAGGCGAGCTGTGCGGCATCCAGGCGCCCGTATCCGGCACCGGGCACGGAGGAGTCGAGGACGACGGCGCGCCAGGCGTTGGCCAGCATGCGGGCGCGGTCCTGCCACGGGCCGCCGTGGTCCCCCGGACCCGCGACCGTGGCGTACGCGGCCGAGGAGTCGTGGTTGCCCATCACCACGAGCAGCTCGGCGCCGAGCGCGGCGGCGACGGGATCGAGCATCGCGTGCAGGCGCCGGTAGCTGTCCTCGCTCGCGTCCTCGGAGGCGTCCCCGGTGTGCAGGACGAGGTCGACGGGACGATCGGCGGCGATGTCGGCGAGGCGCTCCAGCACGCGCTCGAGCGCGGCGGCGGTGTCGATGCGGTCGTAGTGGCGGGCGGCGGGATCGGCGAACAGGTGCGTGTCGGTCAGATGCAGGATCCGCATGCGATCCAACCTAGCGTCGCGGCAGCTCCCCGAGGGCGCCGTGGCCCCAGACCCCCAGGGCGAAAAAAACGATCCCGGCGATCGCCAGGGCGAGCACCAGCACGGGGCGCAGATCGATCGCGGCGAGGCGGTCGAGCAGCCGGGTCATGGCGCGGGCGAATCCGGGGAACCTCTCCCAGGCCCAGGACAGCAGCAGGTAGGGGCCGACGACGGCCGCGAGGAAGACGGCGAGCAGCCCTGCGTCGACGAGCGGGTCGCGGCTGGTCGAGGCGATGACCCGACCCGTCACGTACATCATGGCCATGCCGCTCACGCCGATCACGGAATCGGCGAAGCCGAGGGCGACGAGGCGCCGCGGGGAGCGTCGGTGGGCGTCCGCCGGAGGCTGCGGCGGACGGCGGGGCCCGCGGGAGCGTCGCAGCTCGACCGCGGCGGCGACGAGGAGCACGAGGCCGGCGAGCAGGTCGACACCGCGGCGCACGAGGAGGGCGACGGCCCGATCCTCGATCGGCGCGGTGATGGTCGCCGGGTCGACGACGCGGAAGACGAGGAGGAGCGCGACGGCGCCGAGCGCCACGCCCAGCAGGAGAAGGCGCACGGAGGCCGCGGGGCGTCGTGCGGACTCGAGCAGGCGCAGGACGATCGCGTAGGTCGACGGGCTCGTGCCCATCGCGAGCCCGAGACCCAGCAGGCTCAGGCAGGCGCCGCCCAGGCGGAGGGCATCGGTCACCCGAGCGCCCCGACCCATTCGTCGGTGCCGTCGTCGAAGCGCTGGTGCTTCCAGATCGGCAGGCGCTTCTTGACGGTGTCGACGAGGTCGTCGCAGGCGGCGAAGGCGAGCTTGCGGTGCGGGGCGGCGACGGCGCACACGAGCGCGCTCTCGCCGACCGTGAGGGGGCCGTACCGGTGGGCCAGCGCGAGGATCGCGTCGGCGTAGCGCTCGGCGATCTCGGCGGCGACCTCCTCGATCACGGCCTGGGCGCTGGGGTGCGCGGAGTAGTCGAGCAGCAGCACGCCCTTGCCCTCGTCGTGGTCGCGCACGACGCCGTCGAAGGTGACGAGGGCGCCGCAGCGGGGATCCTGCACGAGGGAGGACATGCGCTGCACGGACACCTCATCGGTGGTGACGGCGGCGTAGGCGACGCGGTCGACGGCCGCGCCCATCGCGGGGTCGCCGGGGACGCGGAGGTCGGCGGGTTCGGGCCGGGTCATGCGGTGGGCTCCTGCGGGTCGTGAGGGGTGTCGGGTGTCGGGTGCGGGTCGGCCGCGTGGCCGCCGCCGTCGCGCTGATCGAGGACGTGGTCGAGGACCGGGTCGAGCACGGCGATGCCGTCGCGCACGCCGCCCGTCGAGCCGGGGAGGTTCACCACGAAGGTGCGTCCGGCCATCCCGGCGACACCGCGCGAGAGGATCGCCGAGGGCGCGGCGGCCTCACCGCGACGGCGGATCGCGTCGATGATCCCGGGCAGCTCGCACGTGAGGTGGGGCGCGGTCTGCTCGGGCGTCGAGTCCGTGGGCGTGATGCCGGTGCCGCCGGAGGTGATGAGCACATCGGGCTCCTCCCCCAGCGCCCGGCGCAGCGCTCGCCCGACCTCGTGCCCGTCGGCGACGACGATCGGGGCCGGCACGTCGAAGCCGCGGGAGGCGAGCCAGTCGCGCAGGACGGGTCCCGTGCGGTCGGCGTACTCGCCGCGGGCGGCGCGGGTGGAGGCGATGAGGATGCGGGCGGTGAGCATCAGGACGGCTCCCCCGCGGCGCCGTTCGCGCTGGCGGCGCCCTTCGCGCCCGCGGCGACGTCGCGGTCCCAGTCGCCGCTCTTGCCGCCGGACTTCGCGAGCACGCGCACGTCCTCGATCACGGCCAGGTGGTCCACGGCCTTGATCATGTCGAACACGGTCAGCGCGCACACCGTCGCAGCGGTGAGGGCCTCCATCTCGACGCCCGTGAGGCCGGCGGTCCGCACCCGGGCGGTGATCTCGACGACGTCGTCGTGGGCGTCGAGGTCGAGCTCGACCCCGGTCAGCGGCAGCGGATGGCACAGCGGGATGAGGTCGCTCGTGCGCTTGGCCCCCATGATCCCGGCGAGCCGGGAGACGGCGAGGGCCTCGCCCTTGGGCAGGTCATCGGCCACGAGGCGCGCGATCACGTCCTCGCGGGTGCGCAGCACGGCGCGGGCGCTCGCGCTGCGGGAGGTCACGGGCTTGTCGGTCACGTCGACCATGTGGGCGCTGCCGTCGGCGCGCACGTGGGTGAGCGTGTCGGGGACAGGCGCGTTCTCGGCGGGGGTCATCTCGGGCATGGGCTCCTCAGCTCAGGACGATGGTCGTCAGCGTGTCGCCGTCGCGGACGGCGTCGACGCCGACGGGGACGATCACGAGGGCGTCGGCGACGGCGAGCGCGCCGAGCAGGTGGGACGAGGGCCCGCCCGCGAGGCGCACCTCGCCGCCGGGCAGCAGGCGCGCGCGCCGGAACTGCTCGAGGGCGACGGGCGAGGGCTCATCGGACTCGACGCGGACGGGCAGGCGCAGACGGGTGCGGGCGGGGGCGCCGAGCGCGGGCCGTAGCAGCAGCTCGCACGACAGCAGGGACGATACGGGGTTGCCGGGCAGGGCGACCCAGGCGATGCGGTGCCCGTCGACGGTCGCGGTGCCGATGCCCTGGGGGCCGCCGGGCTGCATCGCGACGCTCAGGAACGTGAGCTCGATGCCCGGGAGCTCGGCGGCGAGCTTGACCACCTCATAGGCGCCCTTGCTGACGCCGCCGCTGGTCACGAGCAGCTCGATGCCGTCCGCGGCCAGCTCCGCCAGGCGCGCATGGAGGGCGGCGGGGTCGTCGGGGACGCGGCCGACGGCCACGACGTCGGCCCCGGCGTCGGCGAGCGCGGCGGCCAGACCGGGCCCGTTGGCGTCGAAGGCGCCGCCGTCGGGAAGGGTCTCGTCACAGCCGGCGACCTCGCTGCCGGTGGACAGCACGGCGGTGCGGACGGGCGCGAGCACCTCGACGTCGCGGACGCCGACGGAGGCGAGGTGGGCGATGCGGGCCGGGGTGAGGCGGTCCCCCGCTCGCAGGACCGTATCGCCCTCCCGGGTGTCGGAGCCGCGGGGGCGCACGAACCGTCCGGCGGCGACGTCAACGGGGCGCAAGGTCACCTCAGCCGTGTCGAAGCCGCCGGTCACGGCCTCCTCGACGGGGACGACGAGGTCGGCCCCGTCCGGCAGCGGGGCGCCCGTCATGATCGGCTGCGCCGTGCCCGGCTCATGCGGCGACGGCGCCGCCCCGGCGGGGATCGCGGTGCCGACGGGCAGGGTCCGCTCCTCTCCTGCCGCGCCGAGATCCGCGCACGCGAGGGCGAAGCCGTCCATCTGCGAGTTGTCAGCGCTGGGCACGTCGATCACGGCGCGGCGCTCGGCGGCGGCGATGCGCCCGACGAGCTCGGGACCCAGGGCCCGTCGCTCGCTGCGCAGCAGGGGCGTGAGCAGGGCGGCGACGTCGGCCTGGTGATCGGCCAGCGGCACGCGCGTCGACGGCGAGGAGGCGTGATCGTGGGCCATGCGGGGCTCCTCCGAAGGACGACGGGCGGGCGGGCTGAGCGTCCAGTATCCCGCGCCTCCCGCTCGCCGCCGCCAGTACGCGGCCGTCGTCGCGGTGCTCCCGCTGTCAGACGCGCCGACTATCCTGGGTCGGCATCGCCGGGCTCACGGCCGCACCGCCGCCTGCGGCACCGGGACCCTGCGAGACCCCGCCTCCGACCTGAAGGGGACCGCATGGCACCGCGCTCCGTGTCGCTGGGCATGCCCGTGCCCCGCCGCACCGATCCGGCCGCTCCTCAGCTGCCGGACACCTCCGACCGCCCCGACGCACCCGGCCTCATCGACCGCTACGGCCGCAGCGCCACGGACCTGCGCATCTCCCTCACGGACTTCTGCAACCTCCGCTGCACCTACTGCATGCCGGCCTCGGGGATGACGTTCCTGCGGGGCGAGCAGCTGCTGAGCCGCGAGGAGATCGTGCGCCTGGTGCGCATCGGCGTCGAGTCCTTCGGCGTGGACCAGGTGCGCTTCACCGGCGGCGAGCCGCTGACCCGCCCGGACCTCGCGGAGATCATCGCGGGCGTCGCGGCCCTGGACCCGCGCCCGAACATCGCCCTGACCACCAACGCGATCGGCCTGGACGCCCGCGCCGCCGCACTGGCCGAGGCCGGCCTGGACCGCATCAACGTCTCACTCGACACCGTGGTGGCCGAGACCTTCGAGACCATGACCCGCCGCCCGCTGCTGCACCGCGTGCTCGCGGGCATCGACGGCGCCCTCGCGGCAGGGCTCTCCCCGGTGAAGATCAACGCGGTGCTGCTGCCGGGCGTCAACGACCACGAGCTGCCGGACCTCCTGTCCTGGTGCCTGGACCGCGGTCTCGAGCTGCGCGTGATCGAGCAGATGCCGCTGGACGCCGACCGCATCTGGGACCGCGACCATATGGTCACGGCCGCCGGGATGCGGGAGATCCTCTCCGAGCGCTTCGTGCTGACGCCCGCTGCGGTCGAGAGGGCCGGAGCCCCGGCCGAGCTGTTCGACGTGGCCGATCGCGCCAGCGGCGAGCACCGGGGGCGCGTGGGCACGATCGCCTCGGTCACCGAGCCGTTCTGCGCGGACTGCCGCCGCACCCGCCTGACCGCCGAGGGCCGCGTGCGCACGTGCCTGTTCAGCCATGAGGAGACGGATCTGCGCACCGCCCTGCGGGGCGGCGCGAGCGATGAGGAGATCGCCGATATCTGGCGGGCCGCCCAGTGGGGCAAGCCCGCCGGGCACGGCATGGACACGGCGGTTTTCACGCCGCCCGAGCGCCCCATGAGCGCGATCGGAGGATGACGATGATGCAGGACGAGGCCGGCGCCCCGCTGATCCCGGTGCGGCTGTTCGCCGCGGCGGCCGCGGCGATCGGCGAGGAGGAGACCGCGGTGCCCGCGCGCACGGTGGCCGAGGCGATCACGGCGCTCGGCGAGCGCACGGACGAGGAGGGCCGGCGCGTGCTGGCCCGTTCGAGCGTGCTGGTGAACTCGGTCGCGACCCCCGACCGCGAGCGCGAGCTGGGCCACGGCGACCGCCTGGACGTGCTGCCGCCCTTCGCGGGCGGCTGATGCCGCGCGCCGCGAGCGCCGTGCGCGCCGCGTCGGAGCGCCGCCCGGCCGCGCAGTAGAGCACCGCGCCCTCGAGGTCCCCGGCGGCGTCCGGGTCGGCCAGCAGGGTGCCGGTGGGGATGTGCTCGGCGCCCGCGAGCATGCCGTCGGCGACCTCCTGGTCCTCGCGGATGTCGATGAGGCGCACGCCGCGCTCGCGCAGCGCGGGGAGCTGGTCGATGGTCACGTCCGCTCCCCCGTCCATGGCCGCGCTCTCGGCATCGGCGCCACCCGCCGAGGCGAGCTCCACCCCGGGCAGGCCGCAGGTGATCGTCAGGTTCTCGAGCTCGGTGACGGGCGCGCGGCGCGGGTCGCGGGCCACGGGCAGCTCGGACCAGCGCATCTCGAGCGCGTCGAGCAGCAGCACCCGCCCCTGCAGGGTGCGGCCCAGGCCGCAGAGGTGCTTGACGGCCTCGAGCGCCATGGTCGAGCCGATGATCCCGGGCAGCATGCCCAGCACCCCGGCCTCGGCGCAGTTGGGCACCTCCCCGGGGCGCGGCGGCACCGGATGCACGTCGCGGTAGGTGACGCCATACCCGCCGTCGGCATCGAACAGGGACACCTGCCCGGCGTACGACAGGATCGAGCCCCACACGACGGGCAGGCCGAGGATCTCGCAGGCGTCGGAGGCGAGGTAGCGGGCGGGGAAGTTGTCGGTGCCGTCGAGCACGATGTCGTGGCCGGTCAGCAGGTCGAGCGCGGTGTCCACCGTGAGGGCCCCGGCGATGGGGCGCACCTCGACGTCCGGGTCGATGGCCCGCATCCGCGCGGCCGCCGACTCCACCTTCAGCGTGCCCACGGCGGCATCGGAGTGGATCACCTGGCGCTGCAGATTGGTGCGGTCCACGACGTCGGGGTCGATGACCGTGATGCACCCGCCGAGCTCGGCGCGCCCGGCGCCCGCGGCCGTGAGGTACTCGAGCGCGGGCGAGCCCAGGGCACCGGCGCCGATCACGGCGATGCGGGCGCCGCCGAGGCGCCGCTGCTGCTCGGGGCCGAAACCGGGCAGGCGCAGCTGGCGGGCGTAGCGATCGGACATCGGGCGGCTCCTGGCTGGGGATACGACGGAGGTCCTGCGCGTCGGCCGCGCGGACGCGGAACGGGGCGGGAGTCTCCTCCCGCCCCGTCCACTCTAGGACTCGGTCCTGGCCGGACCGGTACGGATCAGCCCTCGAGCTTCTTGGAGCCCTTCACGTAGCCGATCTTGGTCCAGTCGGCGATGGTCGCCATGCCGTTGGCGCCGAGGTTGGCGAGGTCGTCCGTCTGGATGTAGAAGTCGTAGGCCTGCCACAGCGGGATGGTCCCGGCGAGCTCCCACAGCTTCGCGTCGTACTGGTTGATGAGGTCGATGCGCTTGGCCTCGTCGAGCTCGACGGCCGCGGCGTCGACCAGCTTGTCGACCTCGGGGTCGCCGACCTTGCCGAAGTTCTGCTCGCCGTCGCTCTTCCAGATCGCGTCGCCCGAGGACAGGAACGGGTTGCCGTTCCAGCCGAACAGGGTGAGGTCGAACTGACCGGGGATGACGTACTTGGAGAACAGGTCCGTCGGCGGCACCTTCTGCACGTTGAGCTTGATGCCCACGGCCTTGAGGTTCTCCTCGACGACGGCCACGACGGCCTCGTTGATCTTGGAGCCGTCGTTGTAGACGTAGGTGACCTCGAGCTGCTTGCCGTCCTTCATGGCCTGCTCGCCCTCGATCGTGTAGCCGGCCTCCTCGAGCAGCTTCTTGGCCGCATCAGGATCCTGCTTGGCGAACTTGCCCGCGTTGTCCTTGTACCCCTTCTGGGTGGTCATCAGGATGTGGTTGTTCTGGTCCTTGCGATCCTTGGGGTAGGGCATCGCCTTGTTGACCGAGAGGAAGCAGTCCTCGCGGCTGATCGCGAGCGCGACGGCCTGGCGCACCTTGACGTCCGCGAGCGGGCGGCCCTCGGCGCCGTTGAGGGTGATGTGCGTCCAGCTCGGGGCCGCGGCCTTGAGCAGCGAGGTGCCGTTGCCCACGGAGTCCTTCAGCGGCTCGTAGATGGCCGGGACGTTGGCCTCGACCGAGTCCAGCTGGCCGGCCTGGTAGGCGGTGGCGACGGCGTCGGGCTCCTCGATGGTGGTCCAGATGACCTGCTTGAACAGGGCCTTCTCGCCCCACCAGTTCTCGTCGGGGACGATCGAGACCGTCTTGTTGGTCGCGTCGATATTCTCGATCTTGTACGGGCCGGCGGTGATCATCGGACCGTCGACGAAGCTCGTGTTGAACGCGTCCGGCGAGGCCACGAGAGCATCGGGCATGACTGCAGCGAGTCCCTTGTAGTCGGCGTACTTCTCCTTGAAGGTGATCTTCGCGGTGAGGTCATTGGCTCCCGGCTCGACCTTCTCGACCTTGTTGAAGCCCTCGGAGGAGGCGACCTGGAACTCCTCGTTGGAGCCGTTGAGGGTGTTGAAGGTGTTGGCGATCGACTTGTAGTCGATCGGCGTGCCGTCGGACCACTTCATGCCCTCATTGAGCTCGATCTCCATGACCTGCGGGTCCTCGGAGACCAGCTCGATGCGCTTGGCGAACGACTCGTTGAGCACGATCTCGCCCTCGGGCGTGTAGAGGTTCAGCGAGTACATCCCGGGGGACACGGCCTCCATGATGTTGATCGTGTTCTCCACGTTGCCATCGGTGTGCATGACATTCCAGTTGGCCGGGAAGGCATTGTTCGTGAGGCGCAGCACGCCGCCCTCGCCGAGCTCGGAGCGCTCCTTGGCGTTGACCTGGTTCTTGCTCGCGTCGATCGCGCCGCCGTCGTCGGAGGCACCGGAGCCACCGGCACCGCCGGTTCCGGTGCCCTGCTTCGAGCAGGCGGACAGGGCCAGCGCCGAGACGGCGCCGGCGGCCGAGGCGCCGAGGACGGTGCGTCGAGTGATCCTCATGGTGTTCTCCTTCATCGTGGTGCCGACGAGCTCGTCTTCGGCGGCACCTGGGGGTGTGCCTCCGCGCGGCATCCGACCGCGGGGAGGGGGTAACGGTCAGGCGGAGTCGGCCAGCGCCGCGAGCGAGCTCTCCTCGAGCTTCACCCGGCGGCGCGTGCGCTCCACCTCGGGGTCGGGGATGGGGACGGCCTGGAGCAGCTGCCTGGTGTACTCGTGCTGCGGATCGGCGAAGACCTCCGCCGTGGGGCCGGACTCGACGATCCTCCCCTTGTGCATCACGTTGATGCGGTCGGAGATGTGGTGGACCACCGAGAGGTCGTGGGACACGAACAGGTAGCTGACGCCGAGGGTCTCCTTGAGCTCCTGCAACAGGGTCAGCACGCCCGCCTGGATCGTCACGTCGAGCGCCGAAGTGGGCTCGTCGAGGACGATCAGCTTGGGGTCGCACGCCAGCGCGCGGGCCACGCCGATGCGCTGGCGCTGCCCGCCGGAGAACTCCGTCGGGTAGCGCATCGCGTGCTCGGGCAGCAGACCGACGGTCCGCAGCAGCCAGTCGACGCGCTCGTCCATCCGGTCCGCCGTGTACTTCTGCACGCGCATGGGCTCGCGCAGGATGTCGCCGATCGGCATGCGCGGGTCGAGGGAGGCCATCGGGTCCTGGAAGACCATGGTCACGTCGGAGCGCATCGCGGCCCGCTCGGCGCGCGTGAGCGTCGAGGTGTCCTTGCCGCCGATGCCGATGCTGCCGCCCTGGGGTCGCCGCAGCTGCATGATCTCCATGAGCGTCGTGGTCTTGCCGCACCCGGACTCGCCGACGAGCGCCACGCACTCCCCCTGGCGGATCGTCATCGACAGGCCGTCGACCGCGCGCTGCTCGCCCACCTTGCGCCGCACCACGGCGCCCTTGACGATCGGGTACACGCGCTCGAGGTCGCGGACCTCGAGCACGACGGGCCGCTCGTCGACGGGGATCGCGGTGATCGGCTCGGCGGCCAACTCCGAGTCCTCCGGCGGGGCCGGGATGTCGACGCCCTCATCGAGCAGGTCCTCCGGCGGGACCTCAGGGGCGTCGATCCGCGGGATCGCCGCGAGGAGCCGCTTCGTGTAGTCCTGCTGCGGGCGGTAGAAGACGTCGTCGACCGGGCCGGACTCGACCTCGCGGGCGTTCTGCATCACGAGGACGCGGTCCGCGAAGCCCGCGACCACGCCGAGGTCATGGGTGATGAGGATCGTCGCGGCCGAGAGCATGTCCTGGGCCACCTTCAGCAGCTCCATGACCTGGGCCTGGATCGTCACGTCGAGGGCCGTGGTGGGCTCGTCGGCGATGATCAGCTCGGGCTCGTTGGCGATCGCCATGGCGATCACGGCCCTTTGGCGCATGCCGCCGGAGAACTCGTGCGGGTACTGCTTGGCGCGACGCTGCGGCTCGGGGATCCCGACGGCCTCGAGCAGCTCGAGGGTGCGGGCGCGGACCTTATCCTGCGGGATCTCGGGATGGTGGATGCGGATCACCTCGCCCACCTGGTCGCCCACGGTGAACACGGGGGTCAGCGCCGACAGCGGGTCCTGGAAGATCATCGAGATCCGCTCCCCGCGCAGGGCCGACAGCTCCCTGTCCGAGCGGTGCAGCATGTCCTCCCCGGCGAACGTGACGGCGCCCGAGATGCTCGCGCTGCGCGGCAGCAGGCCCATGACGGCCAGCGAGCTGACGGACTTGCCCGAGCCGGACTCGCCGACGATGGCGAGCGCCTCGCCCGGGTGGACGTCGTAGGAGAGGTTCTGGACGGCGCGGACGATGCCGGCCTCCGACGGGAACGTGACCGAGAGGTCGCGGACCGACAGCAGGGGTGCGGGCGACGCCGTCGCGCTCAGGTGGTTCTGCGTCATCTGTGGCACCTCAGACACGGCTCGAGCCGCTGGTCGGATCGAGGGCATCGCGCAGCGCTTCGCCCATCAGGTTGATCGAGATGACGAGCGCCGCGAGGATCACGGCCGCCGGGACCCAGGTCCACGGGTTCGCGAGCTCGTAGTTGCTCAGCACGGTCCCCAGCGAGACCTGCGGGCGCTCGATGCCGAAGCCGATGAAGGACAGCCCTGTCTCCCCGAGCACCGCGGCGGAGACGCCGAGGGTGGTGTCGATGATGATCCACGAGGCGATGTTCGGGATGATATGCCGCACCACGATCACGACGGGGTTCACGCCCATGAAGCGCGCGGCCTCGACGTACTCGGTGCGCACGAGCTGCTGGGTCATCGCGCGCAGGACGCGGGCGGTCAGCATCCACGAGAAGATCGCGAGCAGGGGGATCATCCACAGCCAGCTGGCCTGCTGCAGGATCGGTCCGAACAGCATGAGCAGCAGCAGCGACGGGATCACCAGGAACAGGTTGATGAGGTTCACGAGGCCGGAGTCGACGAGGGCGCCGAGCTTCCCCTTGCCGCCGACATAGCCCGCGACCGTGCCCACCAGGATCGCGATGATCGAGGTGAGGACCGCGGTGCCGATGCCGATCACGAGGGAAACGCGCAGACCGTGCATGCACCGGGAGAAGGTGTCCCAGCCGTTGTTGGTCAGGCCGAACCAATGATCCGCCGTCGGCGTGTTCACATCCGCCCGCAGGTCGAGCGAGTAGGGCTCGTGCGGGTAGATCATCGGCATCACGATCGCGAGGACCACGAGGATGCCGAAGATGACCATACCGGCCCAGGCCATGGGATTGCGCAGGAAGCGCCGCCGCAGCAGCTCCGTCCGGCTCATGGACGCGATGCGCTCGGCGGGGTCGATGCCCGCCTGCAGCGCCGCCTCGGTACTCGCGTCGAGCTCCGGGACGGGATCGTCGGCCACGAGCGGCTCGGCGGTGGCGGCGGCCTCGGTGACGCCGCGAAGATCTCCGGGGGTGGTCATGGGGTCACCGGATCCTGGGGTCGAGGATGCCCTGCAGGATGTCGGCGAAGGTGGCCGAGAGCAGGGTCAGGATGGCCGCGTAGAGCACGACACCGGCGGTGCCGTTGACGTCGGCGCTGTTGAGCGCGTGGACCGTGAACTTGCCGATCCCGTGCCAGTTGAACATCAGCTCGACGAACAGCGAGCCGGTGAACGCGGCGCCGACGGCGAAGGCGAAGTACTGGCCCATCGGGATGAGCGCCATGCGCAGGCCGTGGCGGCGCATCGCCAGCTGCCGGGTGAGGCCCTTGGCGCGGGCGGTGCGGAGGTAGTCGCTGCCCAGCACGTCCAGCGTGGTGACCTTCATGTAGCGCGAGTAGGACGCCATGCCGAACAGCGCGAGCACGATCGTGGGCATCACGAGCGCCTGCAGGTGGTACACGAGCTGCTCCGTGGACCCGTCGGGGAGCGCAGGGTTGGTCGCCCCCGTGGGCGGCAGGCCGAACCCCGTCGTGTTGATGACGATCTGGTTGATCTGCTGGACCAGCAGGACCACGACGACGGTGGGCAGGGAGAGCAGCACGAAGGAGGAGCCGGTCGCGGCCACGTCCCCGATGGAGTTGCGGCGCACGGCGCTGATCATGCCGACGACGATCCCGAGGACGACGCCCAGCAGCGTCCCGAGGACGACGAGGCGGAGGCTGAGCGGGACCCGGGCGGCGAGGACGTCGAGGACCGGGGTCATCGCACGATCGGTGCCCGACGTCACGCCGAGGTTCCCATGGAGCAGGTCGCCGAGCCAGCGGGCGTAGCGGGCGAACAGCGGCGTGTCCGGGTTGATGTTGCGGGCCTCGAGGTACGCGTGCGCCGTCGCGGGCGGGACGGGCTTGGTCGCGATCGGCGGGTACAGCACCTCCTGCGGGTGCATCAGCGAGGCCGCCAGGAGATACGTGATGCTCGTGGCGACGAAGGCCAGGAGCACGTAGTTCAGGATCCGGAGGAGGGTGAACCTAAGCACGGCGGCCCCGTCGCGTCATTCCGTTTATCCTTCCGTCCGACCGCCGCGCGGGGCGGATCGTAGGCGCCCGGTGGGGCGCTCGTGCCTGGGCGGATGCGCATCCGTGCAGGCCATTGAGGTGTGCGGCGAGGATCTCTCGCGTTGCGGCAACTCTAGCCCGCGGTCGGGAGCGAGATCGGCCACATGGGCCCGCGGGCCCCAGATAACATCAAATCGTGACCTTCCTGCATCTGGCGCTCGTGGCCCTCGGCGTGCTCGCGGCCGTCGCGGCGTCAGACCTCCTGGGGCATCGCGGCATCGGCCGCTGGCCCGTCGTCGTGGCGGCGCTCGCCCTCGTCATCGCGGGCGGCTGGAGCTACAGCGCATCACTGTCGGCCTTCGCCCTGGGGACGGCGATCGGGGCCTGTCTGCTGTTCGGCGTCGAGCGCGCACGGGATCTGCTGCGCACTCGGCAGACGTACCGCGAGGCGACGCGAGCGCGCCGCGAGCAGACGCGACGGCTCGAGCAGTCGGCGCAGGGCCGCGAGGGGCTCTAGCTGTACTGCCCGGAGACGTTGATCAATCGCGAGAAGGGCGGGAGGTTCCCGCAGGCCGTGTGCGGCCGGTGATGGTTGTAGTAGTGCAGCCAGTCGTCCAGCTCGCCCCGTCGTTCGGCTTCGGAGGTGTAGCAGCGGGCGTAAGCCCATCCGTCGGCCAGGGTGCGGTGGAAGCGCTCGATTTTCCCGTTGGTCTGCGGCCTGTAGGGCCGGGTGCGCTTGTGCCGGATACCGAGTTCGGCGCAGGTGTCGCGCCACAGGTGTGAGCGGTACGCGCCGCCGTTGTCGGACAGGACCCGCTCGACGGTGACGCCGCGGGCGTTGAACCACTCGACGGCTCGGACCAGCACGGCGGTGGCAGTGCGGGCGGTTTCGTCGTCGTGGATCTCGGCATAGGCGACGCGGGAGTGGTCGTCGATGACGGTATGGACGTAAGCCTTGCCCATCAACGGGTCGTAGTGCTTGTTCTTCGGCTTGTCGGGTGTAGCGGCCCGGTTCTTGTCGCCCTGTCGCCGCCCGACGTAGCGCCATCCTCCGCCGTCGGGAATGTTGCCGAGCTTCTTCACGTCGACGTGCAGCATCGACCCTGGGTGATCGTGCTCGTAACGGCGCACCGGTTCTCCCGTGGCGCGGTCGACGTGCGACAGCCGGTTCAAGTGCACGTCTGTAAGGATGCGGTGGACCGTGGACGGGGCTATCCCAAGTCGGCTGGCCAACTGCACCGGCCCCTCCCGTAGTCGCAGGCGAAGACGGACGCAGCGCCTGGCAGTCTGCTGGTTGGTCTTGTTCGGTGAGTGATGCGGCCTGGATGACCTGTCCTGCATTGGCTCGCCGGTGCGGTAGCGGTCGGCCCAGCGCTTCACCGTGGGCCAGGAGACCTGGAACCTGGCGGCGACCTCGCTGATCGGCCAGCCGTCATCGACGACCAAGCGGCCGACGATCAGGCGGTGGCGAGGGGTGAGAGCGGCGTTCGCGTGGGACATGACAAGGCCTTCCTGTGGGCATGCGCCGCCCAGGAAGGCCAGTTGCCGCCGCGGGCGGCGAGATTGTGTGGGTCAGGGCTCATTGAGATGTGCACGAACTCGTGAGCCGTGGCACACGACGGTGTCGAGGGGTGTTCCCCGGCTCAGGCTCCCGGGTAGGAGTCGAGGTTCCACCAGTGGCCATCGAAGTCAGCGACACATGCGTTGCGCCCTCCGTGGGGGGCGTCGTTGGGCTCCGTGACGGTGGTCGCGCCGTGTGCCAGGGCTGCGGCGAAGAGGCTGTCCACGTCCTCATCACTGGCGACCACCAGGTTGCAGATCCCCGGCCCGTAATGCGGGTCATCGTCCCGAACAGAGCCGAGCATGATGCCCCCGTTGTCGCGCCAGGCAAGTTGCGCATGGGCCACCAAGGTCGCGTCATCAGGATCCCGCACGATCATGGCGGTGGTGAAGCCGATGGCTTGGAGAAAGTCGATGCCTCGATCGGCGTCTGTATAGCGCAGGCAGTGGAACAGCTGTGGTGTCGTCATGGCTCTAGCCTCACGCCGGAAGCATGTCGGTGTCTTGAAGCAATGGGAAATCGCCCTTCGACTGGCGCAGCGTCCATCCAGTCATCGACTTCCATTCCCGGCACAGGTGCGGTTGGTCGCTGTAGCCGGCCATCGCCGCGACGTCCGAGGGCTGGGCGCCACGCTGGACCAAGTCTTTGGCGTGGGTGAAGCGAGCGATGCGCGCCACCTGCTTGGGCGAGAGACCGGTCTCGAGGTCGAACAGGCTTGAGAGCCGCCGTCTGGACAGGCCAACGTCCTGAGCCAGGCCGGAGATGGGGATCGTGCCTCGGGTCCGATGGATCCGCGCGAGTGCCTCGACCAGGTCTGCGCGCGGTGCATGAGGATGCTGCTCCAGCCTCTTGGTGAGGAATGCCGCCAAGAGGTGGAACCGTCGTGGCCACGTTGACTGCCGCAGCTGGTCGAGCAGGCGCCTGGGCCACGAGAGATCATTCACATCAACCATCGAGCCGGCCAGTTCCCCGGCCGGCAGCCCGAGAAGCCGACGGGTCGAGAGCGGGTGGAGCGACAATTCGAGGCCCTGCTGGCGTCCCCTCGACTGGATCAGAGCCGGAGTGGTGTGCAGGCCGGAGACTAGTAGGTCACAGAGATGCCGCGCGTCGCCATGAAGCCAGCCACAGTCGATGGGCTCTGCGAGCGACAGCACCACCGTGACGCCCATCGAGGGAACCCCGTGGTGGACGGTGTCGGTACTGGTGAATTCGTACCCCACCCAGGAAAGGAGATGGGGGCGCAACCCTTGCGGGATAGCTGGCTGCCAGACGGGCATGCACCCACCCTAGGGAAGCCCCGGCCCAGAAACAGTCACTTGTCTGACGACCACTGTGGTGTCGCTACACGACCGCCAGGGCCGTGGCGGCTCGATCAACGTCTCCGGGCAGTACATCTAGCGCTCCTCGCCCTCCGCAGGCCCTTCATTCTCCGCTGGGCCTTCGCCCTCCGCAGGCCGCTCGAACTCCACGCTCCGCATGGCCTCGGCGACCATCACGGCGGCATCTTCGAGGGACTCGGCCTTCCCGCTGCCCACGAGCCAGCCGGCGAAGAGGCCCGCGAACGGTGCGGCGGGACGGACGATCTCGCTGGCGACGGCCCCGGTCAGCGCGAGGTACATCTCCGTGACCTCGTCGTCGACCTCCTGGGGCATCCCCAGGTGCGCGCTCATGGCGGCGTTGAACGAGCGCAGCGTGGCCATCGTGACCGGATCGTCTTTGCGGGGCATGGGTCCAGGCTATCCGGCGCGGGCCGGTCCGAGGCCGCATTCCCGCACGGCACCGGTTCATACCGGGAGGACCCGTTCACAACGGGAGGACCCGCACCGCATCTCCGACGCCCGCGCGGGGCCCCTCCATGAGCACGAGGCAGTCGGCACGGCCGTAGGGCGCCAGTCGGTGCCCGGGCACGATCTCCACGGCGAGGTCCCCGTCGGCGGTGCGCGTCAGGCGCCCGGGGCCGACGCGCAGGGCGCCGTGCCCGCGCCCCGAGGAGCGCGCGGTCCCCGCGACCAAGTCCGCGGGGGCGGCGACGATCATCGCGCGCACCGGCGCGGCGGCCGTCGCGTCCCCGCCCGTCAGCAGCGGGCGCACGAACAGGTGGAAGCCGACGAGCGCGCCGACCGGGGTGCCGGGCAGGTGGATGACGGGGACGCCGCGGCCCTCGACGTCGACGAGCCCCACCCCTTGGGGCCCGCCGGGGCGCAGATGCACGTGCGCGAAGTCCGAGGTGCCGCGGCCCCGCGGGCCGAGCGCCGCCTTGACGACGTCGTAGGCGCCGTGGCCGATACCGCCGCTGGTGAGCACCAGATCGCAGCGCGCGGCGAGGGCGTCGAGCTGGGCGCAGAAGGCCGCGGGATCATCCCCGCAGCGGATCACCTCGGTCGCGGCGCCGTGGTCGGCGAGGGCGGCCGCGAGCATCGTCCCGTTGGACTCGCGGACGGCCCCGACCTCGGCGGCGGCCTCCGCATCGTCGTGGTCGACGAGCTCGTCCCCGGTCACCAGGACGCCCGCGCGCAGGGGGCGGCGCACGTCGACGGCGCGCACCCCGAGGGTGGTCAGCAGGGCGAGCAGGCCGGGGCCGATCACGTCATCGGGCTCAGCGAGAACGCTCCCACGGGGAACCTCGTCCCCGGCGGGCCGGATGTGGCGGCCTGCCGCGAGGCGCTCGCGGTCGAGCACGCGGACCGAGCGGGGCGCCCGCGCGTGGGGGTCGGCGTCGGTGCGTTCGACCTCGATCACGGTGTCCGCGCCCGCGGGGACGGGCGCGCCGGTCATGATGCGCGCGGCGGTCCCGACGGCGAGCTCCGGGACGCCTCCGCGCGCCGCCGGAAGGTCCGTCACGACGGGAAGCGGGGAGTCGGCATCCTCCGGCAGATCCGCGAGGCGCAGGGCGAAGCCGTCCATCGCGCTCACGGGTCCGGGCGGGAGGTCCTCGGCGGCGATGACGGGGGCGGCGAGGCGGCGCCCGAGCGCGAGCGAGGGCGAGAGCGTCTCGGTCGCGACGTCCGCGCAGGCGGCGACCACGCAGCGGACGTGCTCGCGCCAGGTCGCGACGTCGGGATCGGGCGCGACAGCGGCCGTCGCGGCGTCGTCGTGGGAGCGGTTCATCCGTCCATTGTCCCCTGGTTACGCTGGCACCACCCGTCGACGGAGGTTCCTGCCATGTCTGTTCCCACCACCATCCGCGCTGCCCGCATCCACGCCTTCGGCGGCCCCGAGGAGCTGCGCGTCGAGGAGATCCCCGCGCCGACGGCCGGACCCGGTGAGGTGCTCGTGCGCGTGCTCGCCGCGGGCCTGAACCCGCTGGACTACAAGATGCGCGACGGATCGTCCGGCAAGGCGAAGCTCCTGACGCTGCCCGCCGTGCTGGGCCGCGAGATGACCGGGACGGTCCTGGGCGCGGCTGAGGACGTCGACCTCGATGCCCTCGGCATGCCGATCGGGGCGCAGGTGTTCGGCGTCCGCGGCCTCGACGACCCGCGCGGCACGTACGCCGAGGTGATCGCGATGCCGGCCGCGGCGCTCGCTCCCGTCCCGGAGAGCTCGACGGCCGATCCCCTGGCCGCCGGCGGCCTCGCCCTGGCCGGGGTGACGGCGCTCGTGACCATCGAGGACGCCCGGATCGGCGAGGGCGACACGGTGCTGATCCACGGCGGCACCGGCGGCGTCGGCCAGCTGCTGATCCCGCTCGCCCTGCAGGCCGGGGCCTCGCGCGTGTGGGCGACGGGCCGCGCCGCCAATGCGGGGCGCATCGCCGAGCTGGGCGGTGCGCCGATCGCCTACGACGAGACCGACTGGGAGGCGGCGATCGATGAGGCGACCGAGGGCCGCGGCGTCGACGTCATCCTCGACACCCACTACTTCACGACCTTCGCGCCCAGCCTGGACCACCTGGCCGAGGGCGGGCGCATCGTCGTCCTGCCGTCGCTGGCGGACCTCTCCCCCGCGACCGCGCGCGGCATCGACGCGCGCATCCCCTCTCTGGCGCCGAGCCGGGAGCGCCTGGACCGCCTCGCAGCGGCCTGGGCCGACGGCACCCTCCCGCTCGAGGTCGGGGAGATCCTCCCGCTGGACGACGTCGCCCGCGGCCACGAGCAGCTCGAGACGGGCCACACCCGCGGGAAGCTGCTGGTGGATCTGCGCTGACGGCGGGTCAGCGCAACGAGTCAGCGGGCCCGCAGCTCCGCCGCGCCTGCGTCGGCGTCGACGCCCGTGCCAGCACCTGCGTCGGCGCCCGCGGCCGCCCCGCGCGCGAGCACGCGCAGCAGCGGCGCATAGTGCTCCATCACGGCCTCGCGATACCCGGCGACGTCCCCCGCCTCGAGGGCGTCGACCATCGCCTGGTGCGCGTCGACGGTGTCGAGGATGTCCGCATCGGGGGCGATGCCCAGCAGCGGCAGCGCCCCGGTGTGGACCTCCCAGAAGGCGGAGACGAGCTCGCGGATGAGCTCGTTGTCGACCGGCCGGAGCAGGGACTCGTGGAAGGCGCGGTCGGCGACGGCGAAGGACTCGCCGCGGGCCGCGCAGGTGCGCATGTCCTCGACGAGGCTGCGCAGATCGGGGTTGTCGGTGCCGCGGTAGGCAGCGACGAGCTCCTCGGCGACCGACAGGTCCAGGCCGATGCGCATCTGCACCACCTCGCGCAGCACCCGCGTGTCGTCGGCCGCACCGAGGCGGGCGCGGAACAGCAGGCCGTCGACGAGCGGGGCGAGGGACAGGCGACCGACGAACGTCCCGTGCCCGTGGCGCACCTCGACGATGTCGAGGGAGGACAGCGTGCGCACGGCCTCGCGCACCGAGGAGCGCGAGACCCCGAGGCGCTCGCACAGCTCGCTCTCGGTGGGGAGCGGATCGCCCGGCCGGAGGTCCTCGGCCAGGATCAGCTCCTGGATGGATCGGGCGGCCGCGCCGCCGCGCGGGCCCGAGATGCGCTCCGCGTTCATGCGGATCTCCCTCCGATGACGAGCCGTGCCTTTTGACGACCCTCGATCTTCGTGTAGCATACAGGACATCAGACGTCTGACGTCTGATGCCGTGCGCCGGTGGATCCGGCCCGGCTCGTCCACTCGATCAACGCAGATCGGCGACCACGAAGGGACCACTCCGGTGACCAGCAACGCTTCCCGCCTCTCCCGTCGAACCCTCCTGCTGAGCGCGAGCGCGGCCGGCATCATCACCGCCGTCTCCGCCTGCGCCCCCAAGAGCCCGGGCTCCGACGGCTCCACCCCCGCGCCGAGCGGCGACGCCAAGAAGGACGGCACCATCACCGCCGCCATCTCGTACGAGCTCGGCACCAACGGCTACGACCCCATGACCACGAGCGCCGCCCTCACGGTCGCCGCGAACTGGCACACCATGGAGGGCCTGACCGAGATCGACCCGGCCACCCGCCAGGTGTACGCGGCGCTCGCGAAGGAGCTCCCGACAGGAGACTCCACGAGCGTCGACGTCGCCCTGCGCGACGGCGCCGTCTTCCACGACGGCTCCCCCGTCACCGCCGACGACGTCGTCTTCTCCTTCCAGCGCGTCATGGACCCGGCCAACGCATCGCTCTACGCCTCGTTCATCCCGTTCATCTCGGAGGTCGCGAAGAAGGACGACACCACCGTCACCCTCACGCTCTCGACCCCCACCGGCGTGCTCGCCGAGCGCCTGGCCACCGTCAAGATCGTCCCGAAGGCCGCCGTCGAGAAAGACGCCAAGGCCTTCGACGCCGCCCCCATCGGCTCCGGCCCGTGGAGGATGACCGACTCCGGCGCGGCCTCCAAGCAGATCGTCTTCGAGCGCTTCGACGACTACACCGGCCCCATCCCCGCCAAGGCCAAGACGATGACCTGGCAGATCATCCCCGACGCCTCGACTCGCACCAACGCGCTGCAGTCCAAGACCGTCCAGGCCATCGACTCGGTGCCCTACCTCTCGATCGACCAGCTCAAGAGCGGCGGCACCGTCGAGTCCGTCCAGGGCTTCGGTCTGCTGTTCTCGATGTTCAACTGCGCCGACGGCAACCCGTTCTCCGACGTCCGCAACCGTCAGGCGTTCCTCTACGCGATCGACATGGACAAGGTCATCGAGACCGGCATGCTCGGCCAGGCCGAGGCCGCCACGAGCTTCGTCCAGAAGGACCACCCGGACTACCAGAAGGCCTCGACCGTGTACGCGCACGACGTCGAGAAGGCCACGTCGCTGTTCGGCGAGACCGGGCTGACCTCCTTCCGCCTGCTGTGCACCGACCACGACTGGGTCCAGAAGGTCACCCCGGTGATCCAGGAGTCCCTCCAGGCCGCAGGCATCGAGGTCGCCTTCGAGCAGAAGAAGTCCGCGGACGTCTACAACACGATCGACGGCAAGCCCGAGGCCTTCGACGTCGTCATCGCGCCCGGCGATCCGTCAGTGTTCGGCAACGACCCCGACCTGCTGCTGCGCTGGTGGTACGCGACCGATACCTGGACGGACAAGCGCATGCACTGGAAGGGCCAGGACTCCTACGACCAGATGCAGGAGCTGCTGGCGACATCGCAGTCCGCCGTCGAGGAGGCCGACCAGAAGGCCGCGTGGAAGAAGCTGTTCGACCTCGCCTCCGAGACCGTGCCGCTGTACCCGCTGTTCCATCGCAAGTCGCCCACGGCCTTCGACTCGACCTCGCTGGTCGACTTCAAGCCCATCTCCGTGACCGGCCTCAGCTTCCTGAACGTCGGCACCACGAAGTGACCCCGCGCCGCCCCTTCGTCTCCCCCAGGAGCATCCCGTGTCCCAGCTGATCCGCCTCATCGGCCGGCGTCTCGTCGCGCTGCCGCTGATGATCCTCGGCGTCACCCTGCTCGTGTTCGTCGTCATGTCGTTCTCGCCGGCCGACCCGGCGCGCCTCGCCCTCGGCGAGTCCGCGTCGGCCGAGGCCCTCGCGAACTACCGCGACGCCCACGGGCTCGACGACCCGATCTGGATGCGTTTCCTCGCCTACCTGGGCGGGATGCTCCACGGCGATCTGGGAACCACCAGCGGGAACACCCCGGTGACGGAGGTGGTGGCACGCGCGTTCCCCATCACGCTGCAGCTGACCTTCCTCGGCCTGGCGATCGCCGTCGTGCTCGCCGCCGTCCTCGGCGTCCTCGCGGCCCTGTTCCGCGATCGCTGGGTCGACCAGGTCATCCGCGTGCTGTCCATCGCGGCGCTGGCGACGCCGTCGTTCTGGCTGGCGATCCTGCTGATCCAGTGGCTCGGCGAGGTCCCCGGCGGCTGGTACGCCTTCCCCGCGCTCGTGACGTCGTGGGTCCCGTTCCTCGAGGACCCCGGCACATACCTGCGCAACATCGCCCTTCCGGCCCTGGCCCTCGGCGTCCCCGTCGCCGGCTCGCTCACCCGCGTGGTGCGCACCGCCATGGTCGAGGAGCTCGACCGCGACTACGTGCGCACGGCCGTCGGAGCGGGCGTCCCCTATCCGGTCGTCGTCTCCCGCAACGTGCTGCGCAACGCCCTGATCACCCCGATCACCGTGCTCGGACTGCGCGTCGGCTACCTCATGGGCGGCGCTGTGATCATCGAGATCATCTTCAACATCCAGGCGATGGGCCAGCTGATCCTCGACGGCGTGACCCGCAACGACGTCGCCCTCGTGCAGGGCGTGACGCTCACCGTGGCGATCGCCTTCATCGTCGTCAACATCGTCGTCGACCTCCTCTACGTCCTCGTCAACCCCCGGATCAGGAGCATCTGACATGCGCCCCGCACTCGGCTCCCGGCTCCGCGCCACCAGCGGCGGCCGCCTCGGAGGGTTCCGCTCTCTCCCCTGGCCCTCGCGCATCGCGATCGCCTTCCTCGCCCTGCTCGTGCTGGCCGCCGCCATCGGCCCCTTCCTCGTGCCCCACGACGCGTTCACCACCGGCACCCCTGTCGGCCCGCCGAGCGCGGACCACCCGTTCGGCACGGACGCCAACGGGCGCGACATCCTGGCCCGCGTCCTCCGCGGTGCCCGCGCCTCGCTGCTGATCGGCCTGATGGCCACCGCCGGCGCCCTCGCCGCCGCCGCCGTCCTCGGCTCGATCGCCGCGACCGCCTCGAAGTGGGGATCCGAGATCCTCATGCGCGTCCTCGACGTGATCATGTCGTTCCCCGGGATCGCGCTCGCCGCGGTGTTCATCGCCGTGTTCGGCACCAGCCTGCCGGTGATCGTCTTCGCGATCGGCTTCCTGTACGTCCCGCAGCTCTCCCGCGTGATCCGCGCCAACGTGCTCGCCCAGTTCGGCGAGGACTACGTGGCCGCCTCCAAGGTGATGGGCGCGTCCACGCCGTGGATCCTGCTCAAGCACGTGGCGCGCAACTGCATGGCCCCGATCATGGTGTTCGCGACCGTGCTGGTGGCCGATGCGATCGTCTTCGAGGCCTCGCTTTCGTTCATCAACGCCGGCGTGCAGCCGCCCGAGCCCTCCTGGGGCAACATCCTCGCCGGCGGCAAAGAGGTGCTGCTGGGCGGGTACTGGTGGCCCACGTTCTTCCCGGGCCTGATGATCCTGCTGACCGTGCTCAGCCTGAACATCCTCTCCGAGGGCCTGACCGACGCCTTCGCCTCCCCCCGGGTGCGCTCGCGCGCCGATGTCGAGGCCGATGAGCAGGCGATGCGCGAGGACGATCACCCCGCCGAGGTCCTCGGCGCGACCGACGATGAGACGGCGCGCGAGGTGCTGCGCACGTCGCTCGCGCACCTGCGCCGGGCCGAGACCGAGCGCGCCCCGCGCGAGCTCGTCGATGCCGAGGCGCCCGCCGTCCTGGAGGTCCGCGACCTGCGCGTCGCCTTCCCCGAGGCCCACGGCGACGTGGACATCGTCGACGGGGTCTCCTTCACCGTCCGCGCCGGCGAGACCATGGGCCTGGTGGGCGAGTCCGGCTCCGGCAAGTCCGTGACGGCCCTGGCGATCATGGGCCTGCTGCCCCGCACCGCACGGATCAGCGGCGAGGTGCTGCTGGACGGGCGGGACCTGCTGAGCATGTCGGCGCGCGAGCTCAACGCCCTGCGAGGCAACGAGATCGCGATGATCTACCAGGACGCCCTGAGCTCGCTGAACCCGTCGATGCTGATCCGCTCGCAGATGGCGCAGCTGACCCGGCGCGGGGGCACCCGCAGCGCCGAGGAGCTCCTCGAGCTGGTGGGCCTCGACCCGCAGCGGACCCTGGCCTCCTACCCGCATGAGCTCTCCGGCGGTCAGCGCCAGCGCGTGCTCATCGCGATGGCCCTCACCCGCGACCCCAAGCTGGTGATCGCCGACGAGCCCACCACCGCCCTCGACGTGACCGTGCAGAAGCAGGTGGTGGAGCTGCTCGACCGGCTGCGCCGCGAGCTCGGCTTTGCGATGGTGTTCGTCAGTCACGACCTCGCGCTCGTGGCGGCGCTGGCCCACCGCATCACCGTCATGTACGCCGGACAGGTGGTCGAGCGCGCCGACACCCGCGAGCTGCTACTCGACCCGCGCCACGAGTACACGCGCGGCCTGCTCGGCTCGGTCCTGTCGATCGAGGCCGGAGCCGAGCGCCTGCACCAGGTGCCCGGGACGGTCCCCTCCCCTCGGGAGTTCGCCGTCGGCGACCGCTTCGCGCCGCGCTCCCAGGACCCGGACGCGGACCCTGCAGCCCCGCTGCGCCTGCTGAGAGTCGGCGATGCCGACCACGAGGTCGCGAGCACCGGCGACGTCCCCGCCGCTCTGGAAGGAGCCCTCCGATGAGCACGCAGCCGACCACCGCGACCGGTGACGAGCCCGTCATCACCCTGCGCGACGTCCATGTCGTGCACCGCCTGCGCACCGGCAGCCTGCTGCACCCGGACACCATCCGCGCCGTCGACGGCGTCTCCGTCGACGTCCACCGCGGCCGCGTCCTGGGCATCGTCGGGGAGTCCGGCTCGGGCAAGTCGACCCTGGCCCGCGTGATGATCGGCCTGCAGCCCGTGACGCAGGGCGAGGTGCTGTTCCACGGCAGCCGCCACTCCCGCTCGAAGGCCGCCCGGCGCGACCTCGGACGCACCGTGTCGGTCGTCTTCCAGGACCCGGCGACCGCGCTCAACCCGCGCCTGACGGTGCGCGAGACCCTGCTGGACCCGCTGCGCGTGCACGGCATCGGCTCCGAGGAGTCACGCCTGGCCCGGGTGCGGGAGCTGCTGCACCTGGTGGGCCTCCCGCAGTCGGCCCTCGACGTCCTGCCCCGGCAGATCTCCGGCGGCCAGCGCCAGCGCGTCGCGATCGCCCGCGCCCTCACGCTCGAGCCCGAGATCATCGTCGCCGACGAGCCCACCAGCGCCCTGGACGTCTCGGTCCGCGCGCAGGTGCTCAACCTGCTCATGGACCTGCGCCGCGAGCTGGGCCTGGGCCTCGTGTTCATCTCCCACGACATCTCAACGGTGCGCTTCGTGTCCGACGAGATCATCGTGATGAACCGCGGCCGCGTGGTCGAGCACGGGACCGTCGAGCAGATCTTCGGCGGCGCCGACGACGAGTACACCCGCACCCTCCTGGCCGCCGCGCCCCGCCTGCTGTGACCCGGCGCCCCGCGCACCACGACCCCGCACCCCACCCGGAAGAAGAGATCATGACCGCCACCGCAGCTGTCCGCGAGGGAACCCCCACGGGCGTCATCCCGCCGCTGCTGACCCCGCTCACCGCCGACGGCGAGCTCGACATCCCCTCGCTCGAGCGTCTGGTGGCCCGCCACCTCGATGCCGGTGTCGACGGCCTGTTCGTGCTCGGCTCGAGCGGCGAGGCCGCGTTCTTCGACGACGCCATGCGCGAGCGGGTGCTCGGGGCCGTCACCGGGATCGTCGCGGGCCAGGTGCCGCTGCTGATCGGCGTGATCGACATGCAGACCTCCCGGGCGATCCAGCACGTGCGCACGGCCGAGCGGTTCTCCCCCGCCGGCATCGTCGCGACCGCCCCGTTCTACGCGATCACCGGACCCGATGAGATCGACACCCACTTCCGAGCGCTCGCCGCCGCCTCCCCCGCTCCCCTGTGGGCCTACGACATCCCGGTGTGCGTGCACACGAAGCTCTCCCCCGCCCACCTGGTGCACCTCGGGGCCGACGGCGTGCTCGCCGGCGTCAAGGACTCCAGCGGGGACGACGTCTCGTTCCGCCGTCTGGTCGCGATGGACCGCGCCGCCGGCACCGGCCTGGCGCTGCTGACGGGCCACGAGGTGGTCGTCGACGGCGCCTACCTGGCCGGGGCCCATGGCTCCGTGCCGGGCCTGGCCAACGTCGAGCCCGCCGGGTACGTGCGCATGCACCGTGCGGCCATGGCCGAGGACTGGGAGACGGTGCGCACCGAGCAGGACCGCCTCGCGGCGCTGTTCGAGATCGTCTTCCAGCCCGTCGGGAAGGTGGGGCCGGCCGCCGGAGTGGGCGCCTTCAAGACCGCGCTGCGGGAGCTGGGCGTGTTCACCACGAACACGATGAGCACGCCGATGGCCGCGCTCGGCGATGAGGATGCCGCGCACATCCGCGCCGTGCTGGCCGAGGCCTCCCTGCTGGAGGCCTGACATGCCGTCCCGCCTCGCGCTCGCCGTCGACATCGGCGGGACGAAGACCGCGGCGGCCCTCGTCGCCGTCGGTGCGGACGACGCGCGCGTACTCGCCGTCCGCACGGCGCCGACCCCCGCCCGGGAGGGCTCCGACGCGGTGCTGACCGGGGCGCTCGATCTCGCCGATTGCGTGCGCGCCGAGGCCGCCGATACCAGCCTGGGCGAGGGGGCGGCCGGCGGGCACATCGAGGCGCTGGGCATCGCGAGCGCCGGGGTCGTCGACACCGTGCGCGGAGCGATCACCCATGCGACCGACGCCCTACCCGGCTGGGCCGGGACCGATATCGCAGGTCCGGCGCGCGAGCGCTTCGGCGTGCCCGTGTCGGTGCTCAACGATGTCCACGGCCACGGTGTCGGCGAGGCACGCTTCGGCGTGGGACGCGGCCGCTCCTCGCTCCTGCTCGCGGCCATCGGCACGGGGATCGGCGGCTGCCACCTCGTCGACGGCGCACCCGTGACCGGGGCGCACGGCGCGGCGGGGCATATCGGCCACGTGACCGTGCCCGAGGCCGACGGCATCGCCTGCACCTGCGGGCGGACCGGGCACCTGGAGGGCCTCGCCTCCGGACCGGGGATCCTCGCGCTCGCCGCGCGCCTCGGAGCCGTCGGCGAGGACGGCGCTCCCGTGTCCCGCGGCGCGGACCTCGCGGCCCGGGCGGCACGGGCCCCGGGATCCCCGGCCGCCGAGGCCTACCGTCTCGCCGGCCGGGCCACAGGGCGCATGCTCGGCGGTCTGCTGAACGTCCTCGACGTCGACGCGGTCGCGCTCACGGGCGGGGTCGCCGCCGTCGGCGAGCCGTGGACGTCGGCCCTCGCCGAGGGCATCGCGGCCGAGGCGATGGACGTCGTGGCCGCGACCCCGCTCCTGCCCGCCGCGGCGGGCACACATGCCGCCCTGCTCGGGGCGGCCGCCTGGACCCTCGACGGCCTCTGACCAGGTCACACCCCTCACGCTCCGGCGCCCCGTCCCGCATCACCGTCGTCCCTCCGACCCCCGCGGTCCGTTCGACCGTCCGACCACCTCAGGAGCTCCTCATGCACCCGATCGTCGAGTCCCTCCGCGACACCCTCATTGTCTCCTGCCAGGCCTACCCCGGCGAGCCCATGCGCCACCCCGAGACCATGGCCCAGATCGCCGCCTCCGTGCAGCGAGGCGGGGCCTCCGCCGTTCGCGCCCAGGGCCTCGAGGACATCCGCGCCGTCAAGGACGCCGTCACCATCCCCGTCATCGGCATCTGGAAGGACGGCACCGAGGGCGTGTTCATCACCCCCACCCTCAACCACTGCCTCGCCGTGATCGACGCCGGAGCCGACATCCTCGCCCTCGACGGAACGCTCCGCCCTCGCCCCGACGGCCGCACCCTGGCCGAGACCATCACCGCGGTCCGGGAGCGCTTCGACGGCCCCATCATGGCCGACTGCGACAGCCTCGACGCGGCCCTCGCAGCCGCCGACCTCGGCATCGACATCATCGGCACCACCCTCGCCGGCTACACCCCAGCCCGCCCCAAGACCAGCGGCCCCGACCTCGAGCTGCTCGCCGAGCTCGCCGACCGTCTCCCCGACACTGCGGCCCTCATCGCCGAAGGCCGCGTCCACACCCCCTCCCACGCCGCCTCCTGCCGCGACACCGGCGCCCACGCCGTCGTCGTCGGCACCGCCATCACCCACCCGGCCACCATCACCGGCTGGTTCCGCGAGGCGCTCACGGAGAGCTGAGCGGGGACCGCCCGTGCCTCCCGCACGCCGACCCGGCGCGCGGACCCATGTCGACGAAGGAGACGACCCATGGAAATGACCGCACCGACCCGACGAGGAATGCTCACCGGCACCGCCGCCCTCACCGGCACCGCCGCGCTGACGGGACTCGGCCTCCTGGCGCCCGCGGCGCAGGCGGCTCCCCCGCCCAAGGACCACGGGCGCCGGCACGGCACCTACCGCGAGCAGGAGCTCGCCTGGGCCGGGTACCAGGGGGTGAGGAACTTCCGCATCCCCGCGCTGGCCGTCACGCCCGGCGGCGACCTCGTCGCCGCCTTCGACAAGCGCCCGGTGGGAGGCGACGCTCCGGCGCCGAACTCGATCTGGCAGCGCCGCTCCCGCGACGGCGGCGCGACCTGGGAGGAGCCGACCGTCATAGCCGCCGGCACCGAGACCGGCGCGAGGACCGGATACTCGGACCCCTCCTACGTGGTCGACCGCAAGACCGGGATGATCTTCTGCTTCCATGTGTTCTCCAAGGACGTCGGCGTCTGGAACAGCGGCTACGGCGATGACGACGCGGACCGCGGCATCATCTCCGCCGCCGTCTCGTGCAGCGAGGACGACGGGCAGACGTGGACGACCCGCCTGATCACCTCGGTCGTCAAGCCGGAGAGCTGCCGGGCGATGTTCGCGTCATCGGGCGCGGGGATCCAGCTGCGGTACGGGCCCCATGCCGGTCGCCTCGTCCAGCAGTTCGCCGGATGGTTCCGGCAGAACGACGGCAGCCAGCTGGTCCAGGCGTACTCCGTGTTCTCCGACGACCACGGCGAGAGCTGGACGATGGGCCAGCCCGTCGGCGAGAGCATGGACGAGAACAAGGTGGCCGAGCTGTCCGACGGCACCCTCATGATGAACTCGCGCGAGAACAGGCGCACGGGCCACCGCTGGATCGCGTACAGCCGCGACGGGGGCGAGACGTGGGAGGACCTGCACCGCGATCCCCATCTCGTGGATCCCGGGAACAACGCGCACATCACGCGCGCGTACCCGGACGCCCCGCAGGGGTCGGCGAAGGCCAAGGTCCTGCTGTTCTCTCACGCCGACGCTCAGCCCTCCGCCCGCGTCAACGGCACGATCGAGTACTCGGAGGACGACGGCCGGACCTGGATCCGCAAGCGCGTGTTCCAGCCCGGCGCCTGCCAGTACTCCGTGATCGTGCCGACAGGGCGCGGCACCTACGCGCTGGCGTACGAGGGGGCGGGCGAGACGATCATGGTCGCGTCGCTCGACATGAACTGGATCCTGTCGCGCTGACGCTTCTCGATGCCGCGCCGGACACGGTGCTGGCTGCGAGAACCGGTCGTCATACGTGCGGACACCGCCTGCGAAGCGGGCGTGCGCATGTATGACGACCAGTTCTGCCAGGAGGCGGACGGGCACCTCACCGGCTACGGTGAGGTGCCCGTCCGCACTCTCGACCTCTGCACTCTCGATTTCCCACCCACTCGACCTCCAGACCTCAGGAGCCCTCCATGGCCTCGGATCAGCAGTCCGCCCCGTCCGGCTCCCCTGCGCACTCCGGCCCTGCGTCGACCGACCCCGCCGATACCGCTTTCGCCGCGGGTCTCGAGCGCGTGCTGGTGCCCGAGGGCTGGGATCTGCTGCAGACCCTGCCCCCGTACGTCGAGGCGGATGCCCTGAAGCTCGGGGCGACGCTGCGGGCGGCGGGGCACGATCCGGAGCTGGTCTCCGCGGTGCTCACCCAGTCCCGGCTGCGAGCCAAAGGGCGCGAGAAGTTCGGCGAGTTCGCGGACCGGATGCTGCTGACGCCCCGCGGGCTCGAGCAGGCCACGCGTCTGCCGATCGCGGCGCTGCACGCGCGGCGCTTCCTCGATGCCGGCGTCGCGACGATCGCCGACCTCGGCTGCGGCATCGGCGGTGACGCGATGGCGGCCTCGGCGCTGGGGCTCGACGTGATCGCGGTGGACCGGGATCCGGTGACGGTGGCCGTCGCGACCATGAATCTGTCGGCGTTCCCGGGGTCGGCGGCGGAGCTCGGGGACGCGGAGGCCTTCGACCTCGATCGGGTCGACGGGGTCTGGATGGACCCTGCGCGGCGCACCGTTCGGGGGCCCGCGCGGCGTCTGCACGATCCCGAGGAGTACTCGCCGCCGTTGTCGACCGTGGTGCGGATCGCGCGGCGTCTGGCTGAGCGGGCGGACGGCGGAGCGGAGCCCACCAGCGGCTTCGGTCCTGTGGGCGTCAAGCTCGGTCCCGGCATCGAGCATGTCGCCCTGCCCGCGGGCACGGAGACGCAGTGGATCTCCTGGCACGGCCAGGTGCTCGAGGCCGACTGCTGGTTCGGCCCGCTCGCCACGCCGGGCGTCTCGCGCAGCGCCCTCGTGATCGGGGTCGACGGCGCGCATCTGCTGACGAACGCCGGAGCAGGTGCTGCCGTTGGCGACGCGGCCGAGGGATCTTCCGTGCCCACGGGTCCTCTGGGCGACCACCTGTACGAGCCCGACGGCGCCGTGATCCGCGCCGGCCTGCTCGGCGTGCTCGCGGCGCAGTTGGGGAATGGTGCCGGCGCCAGTGCCAGTGCCAGTGCCAGTGCCAGTGCCAGTGCCAGTGCCAGTGCCAGTGCCAGTGCCAGTGCCAGTGCCAGTGCCCTGACGATCGACCCGACCATCGCCTACCTCACCACCGACACGCGGGTGTCCACACCATTCGCGCACGGATATGCGGTGCGGGACGTGATGCCGTTCGGGATGAAGCGTCTGTCGTCCTATCTGCGGGAGCATCGCATCGGTCGCCTGGAGATCAAGAAGCGCGGCACCGCGGTGGAGCCTGAGGAGCTGCGTCGGCGTCTGCGCCCGAAGCGGTTCGGGGACGAGTCGGCCACGCTGATCCTCACCCGCATCGCCGGGGAGCAGTCCGTGATCGTCGCGACGCCGCACCGAGAGCTCGGCGCCTGACGAGCATCGCGGGCTCGGCGCGCTTCCCCTGGGTGCTGGCCGCATCGGATGCGCGCTGTATCGGGCACGCGCCGCGTGGGGCGCTCGCCGCGTCGGTCGCAGGCAGCCTCAGGCGCCCAGCTCCACCGGCGATGGACTCCCCCGATCAGATGCCCGCGGCTCCGGTGCCGTCCCCATTGCGTGCGTTCCCATCAGACTCGTCATCGGCGCCGTCCGGTTCGCCGCGCATCGGGTGCGGGCGCCGGAGGACAGGCGCCCGTGACGTGTAGGTGTGGCCCGTCGGGGTGGTGACGACGAGGATGGGCGGGACGCCATGCGTGCCAGGCGGGCCAGGCGGGCGTGCGTCGTCGATGCCGGGTTCCGCACCCGCGCCGACAGAAGTCTGCGCACCCTGATCATCGGCCTGACCAGGTGCTATGTCGGGTCCTGACCGCGACGCCGCGGCATCCGATGGCTGTCCCGGAGGCACCGGCTCGGGCATCGTTCGGGTGCTCCAGCCCGGCATCTCGACGGCCAGGTTCCACCGCTGGCACACACCGGCCCCGTTCTCCGCGCTCGTCTCGCCGCCGTCCGCGTGACGGTGGACGTGGTCGATGTCCCGGACGGGCGCATCGCAGAACGGGCCCCGGCAGTGCTGGTCGCGGAGCCGGATGAAGCGCCGCACCTCGCCGGTGAAGAGCCGTCGGCGCGGCTCGGCCCCCGTGAGCCGTCCGGACGCCGGGTCGGTGTAGAGACGGCGGATCCAGCGAGCAGCGGAGCCGTCGACACCGCCGAGGACACTGCCGTCGCTTCCGTCACCGCAGGCCGTGTCGCGTCCCAGGGCGATGCGCCGCGCGACGACGGCGGGGATCGGGAAGCCGTCGATGCTCGCGGCATCGGAGGCACCGGCGAGCAGGGCCGTATCCGTCATGAGCAGCTGCACCTCGACACCGATGCGCTCAGGGTTCTCGAGACCGGTGGCCCGCGCGACGAGAGCATCCGCCATGATCTGACCCATGCTGCGGGGATCACCCGCGGTGCGCAGCGCCTTCGCGTCCCGGTGCAGGGCCGCGTACACGCCCACGCCGTCCCGCGTGGGCAGCAGGGCGGACAGACGCACCATCCCGTCGGCCGCGGGTCGCACCGAGACGCACCGCTGCGATTTCGCTCGCTCATTGCGGCGCAGGGCCGCGAGCTGGTCGAGCTCGTTCGCGCGAGCCCGGGCGAGGCGCCCCGCGCGCTGCGCGGTCACCTCCGGCAGGCGGTCGGCGATATCCGTATCGACCCGGGCGCGGTCCTCGTCGTCGAGGACGATCACGGCCTTGGCGACCTCATGCGCCGACCATTCGCTGATCCGCCCGGCCGCCAGGTGGGCGAAGGTGCACGGCAGCGTCTCGACGACGACGCGACGCAGGGCCAGCTGATCGGCGGCGGTCTTGGGGCTCATACGGCGGGCGAGCGCGATCTGATCAGCGACTCCCCTGCCCAGGTCCTCGCGGGGGACGCCGGCCGCACGCTGGGCGGCGATCTGGGAGTCGCGGAAGTCGACCTCGAGGCGCGCCTGGGCCGCCGCGATCATGCCCTTCATCCGCTCGAGGGCGGCGATGGCGTCGATCCGGTCGGCGTCGCTGACGGCACCACGGTCGGCGTCGCTGACGGCACCACAGCTATCAGCCTGCCCCGGCGCATCGGGCTCACGGCCGGGACACGGCAGATTCGACCGGCACAGGGCCTCCACGGCCGCAAGGGCACGGGCGACCAGGCCGGTCACCGTGTCCGGCACGGAGTCCTCCAGCTCCCCTGGAAGGGACGAGGTCGCCCCGTCTCCTGAACCCCTCATCAGCATCATCGGTCTGCACCTCCTCTCCTGTGTCCTGCGCCGACACACCTGCCGCGCCCGCCATTCCCGTCCAGCAATGCATTGACCGTATTCGACCCCACTGACGAACGAAGCCCATGCGACGGAACTGCAGACTTTTCCACAGAATGTCTTTTGCCTCGCGGTTTCATCTGGCCCTCAGCGCGAATGCGGCTGCATGCATCCTCGCAGGCAGACGGCGTAACTGCGCTCGCACACCCTCCGGTTCCATATCTCCTGCTCGGCATTCCCGGTGTGGAAAACTGGGAATGTGGAGGAAAGGCCGCCGGTTTCCCTCGAGGGAGCCAGGGATATATCGACCTCGGCGCTCGCGGCATCCCCGCAATGGCCACGCGACGATCATGCGAGCAACAGCCACACGAGCAACGGCCACGCGAGCGATGGCTACGCGAGCAACGGTCACGCGACGACCACCTGACGCACTTGCAGTGCACACGCCGAGCGCAGCGCCAGCGAGCGCGAAGTGCATGACCAGCGACAGCGGCCACCACTGCGTCCCGAGCGCCAGCGAACATGCAGGGGCTGTCGGGTACCAGCGCCGCACCCGTGCCCCGAGCACCAACCCGCACGCAGGGGCCGTCGGGCGCCAGCGCCACTCCCGTGTCCCGAGCGCCGCGAGTCCCGCATTCCGAGGTCCGCACCCCTGCCCCGAGCACCGCCGTTGCGCCCCGATGCCGCCCCGTGTCCCGAGCGTCGCCCCTCGTGTCCCGAGCACCGCCCCGCTTCCCGAGCACCGACCAGACCCCGACGGCACGCCCCGGTCCGAATAGACTGAGCGTCCGGCGCCTCCTCACGAACGACCCCGCCTCATGCGCCGGTCGAGCAGGAGCAGACGTGCACCCAGAACCCGACAGCACCGCCGCAGCCGCGCCCGTGGCGACCGCGCCCGACGTCGCCGCGGCCACCGCAGCCGCATCCGCCTCATCGACCCACGTCTCCACGGACACGCCGTTCCGCTCGCGCGTGGGCCTCCCGCCCGGCCCGGTGTTCGCGGCCCTCGGCCTCCTGAGCGCCCTCTACTTCGCGATCACCGGCACGGTCTGGGCCGTGACCGGTGAGTTCACGCGCCTGGGCGGGCACGTGGTCGAGCTGTTCGACCCGACCGTGCCGCAGTGGGCGTACTTCGCGGACGTCGTGCACCTCGAGGGCGACCCGCTCTCGCGCACGGACGGCTGGATCGTCGTGGCGATGCTCGGCGGCTCCCTCGTCGCCGCCCTCGCCGCGGGCGACTTCCGCCTGCGCGTGCCCGAGCTGCGGCGGCGCCTGGTCCAGGCGTTCGTGGGCGGCATCGTCGCCGGCTTCGGCGCCCGCATGGCCTTCGGCTGCAACCTCGCCGCGATGTTCACGGGCATCCCGCAGTTCTCCCTGCACGCCTGGGTGTTCACGGCGATGACCGCGCTCGGCACCTGGCTGGGCGTGCGGCTGATCCGCCTGCGCTGGTGGCAGGGGCCGACGATCCCCCGGCCCGCGGTGGCCCGCACGGCGATGACGCCCGAGGCCAAGGCCCGTCGCCTGCGCCGCCACCGGGCGACCGCGGCGATCATCGGCCTGGGGCTGCTCGCCGCGACCGTCGGCTACGCGCTGACGGGGCGCCCGATGCTCGCCGTCGCCGTCGTCTTCGGCACCGCGTTCGGCGCGCTCATCCAGCGCGGGCAGATCTGCTTCACCGCCGCCTTCCGCGACCTGTGGGTCACGGGCAAGACCAAGCTGGCCGACGCCCTCGTGCTCGGCCTTGTGGTCGCGACCGTCGCGACGTTCATCGTCCTGCAGGTCACCGGCACCGCACCGCTGACCAAGCCCGTCGGCTGGCACACCGTGATCGGCGGCGTCCTGTTCGGCCTGGGCATCGTGATGGCGGGCGCCTGCGAGACCGGGATGATGTACCGCGCGACGGAGGGGCAGACGTCCGCGTGGCTCGCGTTCATCGGCAACATCGTCGGCGCGACCGTCCTGGCCTACGGCTGGGACCACTGGGGCATCCAGCGCACCCTCGTCGCGGGCGCCCCCAAGATCGACCTCCTGACGACGTTCGGGCCCTGGCCCGCCCTCGCCCTCTCTCTGGCCGCGCTCGGCGCCTGGTCCCTCGCCATGCGAGGGATCCGCACTCGCCGACGCGCACGACTGATCAGCATCGAAGGAGCACGATGAGCACCACCGACGACACCGCCCGCCCCGCCCCCGAGTTCGAGGTCGACCTGTGCGGGGAGTCCTGCCCGTACCCCGTGATCCGCACGCTCGAGGCGATCGACGCGCTCGAGCCCGGTGCGCTGCTCGAGGTCGCGACCGACTGCCCGCAGTCCTTCCGCAACATCCCCGACGAGGCCGTCGCCTACGGCAGCCGGATGATCGGCGAGCCGATCCGCGAGGGCGCCCGCATGAGCTTCCTCATCGAGGTGGGCGAGCGGCCCGTCGATGCGAAGGCCGCGCGGAAGCGGGCCGCGCAGCGCGCGACGCCGGGGGCCGATGCTCCGGGCGCGACGTGCTCCACGGGCACACAGGGCTCCGCGGGCGCTGCAGGGGCCGGCTCCGATGCGCCGATCGCCGTGCCGCGTCGCGGACTGCGGGGGCTGTTCGGGCGACGCGCCTGATCGCGTCACGGGTCGGCCCGGCGCACAGGCCGGTCGAGCCGAGCGCCCGCGCCGGTCGAGCGACGAGCCGACCGCACGAGCGCCGCCCCGTCGACTGTCAGCCCCCCTCGCTACCGTGACGCCCATGTGGCAACTCATGGACCTGATCAACGGGCACAAGAAGGAGATGGTCGCGCGCGAGGACGCCCTGCCCGGGCGCGACGCCTACCCGTACCCCCTCGCGCGCGAGCACGCCGTGCTGGGCACGGACATGCTGGGCCCCGACGCTCCGACGGACCCGATGCCCTGGCCCGCCGACACGGAGGAGATCGTGCTGGCCGGGGGCTGCTTCTGGGGCATCGAGCGCATCGCCTGGCAGGTGCCGGGCGTGCACACGACGTCGGCGGGCTACGCGGGCGGCTGGACGCCCCACCCCACGTACGAGGAGGTGTTCTCCGCGCAGACCGGTCACGCGGAGGCCGTGCGGGTGATCTACCGCGGCGGGGAGGCGACGCTGCGCGCGCTGCTGGAGCAGTTCTGGTCCCAGCATGATCCGACGACCGCGATGCGCCAGGGCAACGACGTGGGCACCGAGTACCGCTCTGCCGTCTACTGGACCGGCCCCGTGCAGGGCGATATCGTCCGCGAGAGCGCCCGGCGCTACCAGGAGGCGCTGGACGGCGCCGGTCGCGGCGCGATCACGACGGAGCTCCTGCCGCTGGCCGAAGCGGGCTGCGGCCGGTACTTCACCGCGGAGGCCGAGCATCAGCAGTACCTCGCCAAGAACCCGGGCGGCTACTGCAACCACGGGTTCAACGGGGTGGCGTGCTCGATGGGGTGACGTCCGCCTCGCCCGGCTCCTTCGGCCCCTCCCCGGGTGGACAATCGGT
The DNA here is from genome assembly GCF_900163655.1 of Brachybacterium nesterenkovii. Taxonomy (GTDB): domain Bacteria; phylum Actinomycetota; class Actinomycetes; order Actinomycetales; family Dermabacteraceae; genus Brachybacterium; species Brachybacterium nesterenkovii. The sequence continues at coordinate 44,188 of NZ_FWFG01000068.1, read as the reverse complement.
GAACAGGTGACGCGCCGCCGCGATGATGCGACGGGCGCGCGGCATCCTGGACGCCCCACCCTTCCCCTGCCCGCCCGTTCGAGAGGTCGCTGACATGCCGACGAGCAATCCCCTGGCCCCGGTCCTCGGCTGGCTCCATAAGGGCTACCCCGAGGGGGTCCCGCCCAAGGACTTCTATCCCCTGCTCGCGCTGCTCGCGCGCACGCTGAGCGACGAGGAGCTCGACGAGATCGTCGCCACGCTCATCGACGAGAGCACCGACGGGCCGATCCACGAGCGCGACGTCCACCAGGCGATCGAGCAGGTCAAGCAGGCGCCGCCCAACCAGTCCGACGTCCGCGACGTGGCCGCGCGCCTCGCCGCCGCAGGCTGGCCCCTCGGGGACCCCGACGCCCCGCGGCTCGGCGAGCGCAGCCCTGCCGCGGCGGGCGCCTTCGGCCGCAGCGTCGAGGACGCGGAGGCCGTACCGGATGCATCGAGCACGGTGGCCGCGCCAGATGCATCGAGCACAGGGGCCGCGGCGGATGCACCGAGCGCGGTGGGCACATCGCGCGCAGGGGCCGCATCGAGCACAGCGGACGCTGACGGCGACGACGGTGCAGACGGAATCGTCACCGGCACCGCTGGCGCAGCAGGCGCCGGCCCGGCGGAGAACCCCGCTCCCGGGCTGGTCCAGCGCATCTCCGACTGGTTCGACGTCGGCTTCCCCGAGGGCGTGCCCGCGACCGATCGGGTGCCGATCATGGCCCTGCTGCGCCGCCGCCTCACGGACGAGGAGGCCGAGCAGATCGCCCGGCGCCTCGAGCGCGAGGCCGACGGGCAGCCGGTCGCGGCATCCGCCGCCGAGGCCCTCATCGACGAGGTCACCCACGACGGCGCGACGCCGCACGAGCTCGAGCGGGTCGCCGCACGGCTCGCGGCGCGCGGCTGGCCGCTCGCATCGGACCGTCGCGAGAACTGAGAGCGCGAGAGCTGAGAGCAAGGGCGCACGATCACGGGCTCGCCCCGGCCCGATAGGCTCGGCGGGTGCCCGAGCCCCGCCCTGTCGCCGCCCGCGACGACACCGCAGCAGACATCGCTCGCGCCGACCGCGACGACACCGCTGACGGCACCCCTCGCAGCGCCGTCTCCTGGATCATCCCCGTCCTGATCGCCGTCGCCGCGACCGCCGCCTACGGGACGCTGTCGACGCTGCAGTGGCGCACATTGCAGGCCCCCAGCTGGGACCCGGGCATCTTCTCCGAGCTCGCGAAGGCGTACTCCCGGCTCGAGGCGCCGATCGTCCCCATCAAGGGCGACGACGTGAACCTGCTGGGAGACCACTTCCACCCGATCCTCGTGCTCCTGGGGCCGATCTGGGCGATCTGGCCCTCGGGCCTGGCCCTGCTGTGGACCCAGGCCGCGCTGTTCGGCGTCTCCGCGATCCCCCTCGCCCGCCTTGCGATCGAGCGCCTGGGCACCGTGACCGGCACCCTCGCGGGCATCGCCTACGCCTTCTCCTTCGGCCTGCAGAGCGCCCAGGACGTGCAGTTCCACGAGATCGCCTTCGGCGTCCCGATCCTGGCGATGTCGCTCACGCGCCTGCTGCGCGGGAGGGTGCTGTCCGCCTGCATCTGGGGTGGCCTGCTGGTGTTCGTGAAGGAGGACCTGGGCCTCACGGTGCTCATGCTCGGCCTTGTCATCGCCCTGCGCGGCCGCGCGCACCGGCTCGAGGGCATCGGGCTGGCCCTGTGGGGCGGCGGCTGGTTCGTGCTGTCGATGTTCGTGATCCTGCCGCTGCTGAACACGGCCGGGCAGTACGACTACACCGACAACCTCGGCTCGCTGTGGGAGGTCTTCGTCCCTCTCGACAAGTGGCAGACGGTGGTGATGCTGATCCTGCTGGCGGGCTGCGTCGGCCTGCGCTCCCCGCTCATGGCGCTCATGCTGCCCACGCTCGCGTGGCGCTTCACCGGCACCGTCGAGTTCTACTGGGACTGGTACTGGCACTACAACGCCGTGCTGATGCCGATCGCGCTCGCGTCCCTGCTGGACGTCGCCCCGCGCCTGCGTCCCTGGAACCGGGCGGTCGCGGTCATCGCGAGCCTCGGCGTGACGGCGATGCTGGCCGGGTCGATGCCGCTGGCCGATCTCGTGCGGCCGGCCAGCTGGGAGCCGACGTGGCGCGCCGAGCCCGCGCGGGCCGCGATGGAGGCCGTGCCGGACGGCGCGACCGTCGCCACCGACATCACGCTGATGTCGCCGCTGGTGACAGACCACGACGTCCAGTGGACCCACGGCCCCAACCGCCGCGTCCCGCAGTGCGTGCTGACCGACCAGTACGCGTTCTCCTGGGGCACGGCCCCGCCGACGTCGACGGCGGCCTGGGCCGACGAGCACTACGGCCAGGCACCGGGCACGTTCACCGAGACCTTCGCCGACGGGGGCTTCGCGGTCGCGTGCCGGTAGCGGAATCCCTCCCTCACAGCGCGCTGGCGCGGCGCGCCCGGCGGCCCGTCGCGTTCTCCCCGGCGCCCTCGCGCCGCATCCGCGCCGACTCCAGGCGCAGCTTCCACGGCGAGATCCGCTCGGCGAGCAGGGCGATGCGCAGGGTGTGCCCGAGCGCCCGGTTCAGCGAGGCCCGCGGGATCGCCGCGAGCTCCCGCTCCCGGCCCGCGAGCTGATCCGCGCAGCCCGCGGCCGACCACCAGGCGGCGACGATCGCGACGTTCGGGTGCGCATCGAGGATGGAGTGGCCCAGCCCCGGCAGCTCCAGCAGATGCGCACCGGGGATGCGCCCGGCGAGGTCCCGGGCGATCTCCGGCGGCGACACCAGATCCTCGGCCCCGGCGAGCACGAGCGTCGGCGCGGTGATCCGGCGGCTCAGGGCGTGCAGGTCGAACGGCTCCCCCGCGAACGGCGCCGCGTCCGCCACCTGCTCGGCCAGCAGCGCGAGCGGGTCGAGGTCTCCCCCGTCGGCGTGCGAGCCCATCCCCAGCTCGGTGCGGGCGATGCGCGCCACCAGGTCGTTCTCGAAGACGTAGGGCGTGGACTGCAGCCACTCGCGCGTGAGCACCTCGCGGATCGAGCGCCAGGTGAGGGCGCCGCGGCCCTGGGCGAGCAGATCGACGAGGTCGCCGACGGCATCCGGGCCGCCGTACTCGTGGACGGCCGCCAGGACCGGTCCCGCACTCGGGCCGTCGAGCACGCCGTCCTCGACGAGGCCCCGCAGCACCGAGGCGATCGACGCCGTCTGCGGGTCAGCGCCCTCCCAGTACAGCTCGCGGAAGCGGCGCTGGCCCACCGCCTCGTCGTCGGCGGAGGTCAGCGGGGAATCGAGCACGAGGGAGTGCACGCGCTCGGGATGCTCGGCGGCGAGGATCTGAGCGAGGGCGGCGCCGTACCCGACGCCGTACAGCACCGCGCGCTCCACGCCCGAGCGGTTGAGGACGGCCAGGACGTCACCGACCACTTCCGCCAGGCGCATGGCGTCCGCGGGCAGGTCGCGACCCTCCGCGTCCAGGCGGGACAGGCCCACCCCGCGGTGCTCGACCATGATCACGTCCAGCCCGCGCATGGTCATCATGCGGCGCAGCACGTCGTAGGGCAGCACGGAGGCGAGCTCGGGGCCGTCGGGGAGGATCACGATGGGCGGCAGGCCGCTGCGCCTGCCGTCGCGCCCGGCCCCCGCCCGCGCGTAGCGGAGGGGGAACAGCCGCGGGTCGTCGGCGCTCACGGGCCGGTAGACGGTCATGAGGTCGTTGCGGATCTGCAGCAGCTCGTCCTGGCCGCGGCGGTCGGCGATGTCCACGAGCGGCGGGCGCACGCCCCGCGGCTCGAGCGTCGCGGCGTCGTCGGCGTCGTTCGCACGGCGGGTCGCGTCGGCCTGGCTCATTCCCCGGTCCTTCCGTCGATCAGCTCGGTCACGGCATCGAGATGCCCCAGGTGGCGCCCCGTCTCCTCCACCATATGGATCAGCACCCAGCGGACGCTGCGCCTCTCACGCGCGCCGCGGGCCTCGTCATCGCCCTCCCGACCGGCGAGGATCGCCCGCGAGGACGCGCAGGCGGCGGCGTAGTCCTCGAGCGCCGCGTCCAGCGACGCCCCGCGCTCGAGCCGGAACTCGGCGCCGTCCTCCCCCGCGCCCGGACCTGCGCTCCAGCGGTAGCCGACCTCCTCGGACGGGACGGCGCCGATCACGGCCCCGAACCAGTAGCGCTCGACGTCCGCGAGGTGGCGGACCAGGCCGATCGGGCTCGTGAGGGAGCCGAGCGGGGACTCCGCGGCCTGCTCGTCGGTCAGCCCCGCGCACTTGTGGTGGACGGTCGCGCGCAGGAAGTCGAGGAAGCCGCCGAGCGTCTCCATCTCGCCGCCCAGGAGCGGCGGGTCCGGCCGGTCGTCGCGCGGATCCTCCTCGACCGTCTCCGGCTCCGGCGGTGCGGCGGCGGCCTGCTCGGCGGCCATGCGGTCCATGAAGTCGTCGAAGGCGCCGTCGTCGGCGGAAGTCGCGCCGTCGGCAGCCGCGCCGTCGGCGCGGTGGGTCGGGGTCACGGCGCCTCCCCCGGCGAGTCCTGCACGTCGCGTGCGACCGCGGCATCGGCGCCGATCGTCCGCCACAGGAACGCGTGGACGAGGGCGCTCATGCGGGCGGCCTGCTGGTTGCTGGCCGCGCCGCCGTGTCCGCCCTCGATGTTCTCCCACAGCCGCACGTCCGCGCCCAGGGACTCCAGCGCCGCGGTCATCTTGCGGGCGTGGCCGGGGTGCACGCGGTCGTCCCGTGTGGAGGTCAGCAGGAAGGTCGGCGGGTACTCGGCGTCGGGATCGAGCAGGTGGTACGGGCTGAAGGAGCGGAGGAAGTCCCAGTCGTCGGTGTCGGGGTCCCCGTACTCGGCCATCCAGCTCGCGCCGGCGAGCAGGTGGGAGTAGCGCTTCATGTCCAGCAGCGGCACCTGGATCACGATCGCGCCGAACAGCTCGGGGCTGCGCACCAGCATGTTCCCCGTCAGCAGGCCGCCGTTCGAGCCGCCGCGCACCGCCAGATGGGAGGGCGAGGTGACGCCCCGCTCGATGAGGTCGGCCGCGACGGCCTCGAAGTCCTCGTAGGCGCGGTGACGGTTCTCGGTGAGCGCCGCCTGATGCCAGGCGGGGCCGTACTCGCCGCCTCCGCGGATGCACGCGACCGCGTAGGTGCCGCCGCGCTCCAGCCAGGCCTTGCCGGTCGCCCCCAGGTATCCGGGGGTCATCGAGATCTCGAAGCCGCCGTAGCCGTACAGCAGCGTCGGCTGCTCCCCCGGCGCGGTCGGCTCCTCGGGGCCGACGAGGAAATAGGGGATGCTCGTGCCGTCGGCGGAGGTCGCGAAGTGCTGGGTGGCCACGAGGCCGCTCGCGTCGAAGCGCTCGGGGGCCGACTTCAGCGTCTCGGGCTCGCCCGGCGCCTCGCCGCGGGCGATCGGGGCCAGGTCCGCCAGCTGCAGGGCCGCCGGGCGCAGGAAGTCGGTGGTGCTCAGCCACACCTCATCGGATGCGTCCGCGTCGACGGCCGCGACGCCGATCGAGCCCGTGAGCTGCGGGAACAGGTCCTCGCTGATCCAGCGGCCGTCGCTGTCGCGGCGGTGCACCTCGAGGCGGTGCACGACGTCCTCGAGGATCGTCAGCACCAGCAGGTTCTGGGTGATCGTGAGACCCGCGAGCGAGGTCGAGGGCGTCGGCTCGAACAGCATCGTCAGGCGGCCCGTGCCCGCGAGGTGCTGCTCGAGGTCGCCGACGACGAGGGACCCGGCGGGGAAGACGTCGTCGCCGACGCTCCAGTCGCTGCGGGGCAGGAACGTCACGAGGTCGCGGTGGGCGCCCACCTCGCAGTCGCGCGGGGCCTCGACCGTCACCAGCTCGCCGTCCTCCCGCACCAGGATCAGGTCGTCATCGTAGAAGGCGCGGGCCCGCACGATCCAGTCGCGCTCCCAGCCCGGCGTCGCGTCGTGGACGCCCGCCGCGACCATGTCGGTCGCATCGGCCTCGAACACCAGCTCCGCGTCGGCGAGCGCCTGGCCGCGGCGCCAGCGCCGCACCTGGCGCGGGTAGCCCGACGTGGTCATCGTCCCCTCGCCCAGGTCCGTGGCCACCCACACGGTGTCCTCGTCGATCCACGACATCGACCCCTTGGCCGCGGGCCGCACGAAGCCGCCCTCGGACTCCGGGACGAACGCACGGGTCTCCAGGTCGAACTCGCGGGTCGTGTCCGCGTCGGAGCCGCCGTGGGACAGGCTCACGAGCGCCCGCCGGTACGGCTCGCCCTCCGCGGGCCGCAGCAGGCGCGCGCCGTGCCACACCCAGTCCTCGCCCTCGGCCTCGTTCAGGGCGTCGACGTCCAGCAGCACCTCCCAGGCGGGATCGTCCGTGCGGAAGGAGTCCAGCGTGGTGCGGCGCCACAGGCCGCGCTCGTGCTCGGCGTCGGTCCACACGTTGTACAGGTGCGCGCCGCGCGCCGTGACGCCGGGGATGCGGTCGGGGGCGTCGAGGATCTCGAGGATCTCGCGCTCGAGCACGGCCGACAGGCCGTCCGCGTCCAGCTCCTCCTCGGCGCGGGCGGTGCGCTCGCGCACCCAGTCCAGCGCGCGCTCGCCGTCGACGTCCTCGAGCCACAGCCACGGGTCGGCGGAGCCGTCGGGGGCGGGCAGGCCGTCGGTGCCGGGCACGCCATCAGCGGCGGGGAGGTCACCCGCAGCGGGCTGGTCGTCGGGCGCTTCCGGCGCGGGGGTGGTCTGCGCGGTCATGGGGCCGTGAACTCCTTCATGGTCTGCGTCCAGGCCGCCTTGCGCGCGGCGCGGTCATCGGCGTCGGCCAGCTTCTCGTGTCCGATCGCGAGCACGGTGCGGTCATCGCCCTTGACCTGCAGGGTGCCGGCCACCCGGGTGCCGTCGATGCCGCCGGCGCGCCAGTACAGCCAGCGCTCGGTCCGCGAGGTCCGGGGGTTCTCGAGCCCCAGTCCCGCCAGGCGCGGAGCGATGAAGGCCTCCCAGCGCTCCAGGACCTCCTCGGGCGCGCCCGGAAGCGTGCGCGAGATGTTCGCGGTGAACGTCCCCGCGCAGCTCTGGCCCTCGACGCGGCGACCGATCCGCTGCTCGTAGGCGACCGTCACGCCCTGCGCCCACCAGGGCTCGACGCCGTGCTCATCGCCTAGCCGGCGCGCGATCGCGCGGTGCTCCATGGTGCGGGCGCCTGCCGCATCGAGGATCTCGACCCAGCGCTCGAACGTCGTGCCGGTCCACGCCTCGATCGCGGCGGCGCGGGCGGGCGGCGGACCCGCGGGCGCGGGCCCCGAGGGCGTCGGGGCTGCGACGGACGGCGCGGGATCACTGGGAGGCACAGGATCACTGGACGCGGACTTCGACGGTGACGCCATGGCGCCACCCTAGCGGCCGGGGGCGACGGAGCAGCGGGGCGACCGCCGTGCCAGACTGGCCGCATGCGACGCCGAACCGTGCTCAGCGCCCTGCCCGCCGCCGCTGCCGTGCCCGTGCTGGCAGGGTGCTCGGCGGGCGGATCGGGGTCGGCGCCGTCCGATGCCGGCGGCTCCGGCGGCGGGGCGTCCGAGGGCGCGAGCGGTGCGCAGGAGTCCACCGCGACGCCCGTCCCTCCCGCCGCCGAGCGCCATGCCGCCCTGCTCGACGCCCTCTCCCCCGCGCAGCTCGCCGGCCAGCTCGTGTGGATCGGCGTGCCCGCGGGCACGCGGCCCGATCACGCGTCCTTCGAGGAGACCGGCTGCGGCGGGCTGTTCCTGCTGGGCCGCTGGGAGAGCGCCGAGGACGTCCGCTCCGTCCTGGACGACGCCCGGGCGACGGCCGCGGCGGCCGTGGGGATCGCGCCGCTCGCCTCGGTCGACCAGGAGGGCGGGCAGGTGCGGGTGCTGCGGGGCGACGCCGCCGAGAAGACGGCGTCGGCCGCGGACCTCGGCGCCGAGGGCCCCGAGGCCGTGCGCGCCGCCTACGCGACGATCGGCGCGGACCTCGCCGACCTCGGCTTCGCGATGGCCCTCGCGCCCGTCGCCGATGTCGTCGATCCGGAGCTCGGACGCGACAACGCCCCCGTCGGGAAGGTCGAGCGCGGCTTCGGCACCGATCCCGAGGCGGTCGGCGCCTGCGTCGAGGCCGCCGTCACGGGGCTGGCCGAGCACCGCGTCGCCGCCGTCGTCAAGCACTTCCCCGGACTGGGCCGCATCCGCGAGAACACCGACTTCTCCGCCGACGGGATCACCGACGATTCCACGCACCCGGAGGACCCTGCCCTGGCGACGTTCACGCGCGGCGTCGATGCCGGGGCCGTCGGGGTCATGCTCGCGAGCGCCACGTACCCGGCGATCGACCCGGACTCCCCCGCGATGTTCTCGCGCGCCGTCGTCACCGACCTGCTGCGCGGGCGCCTCGGCTTCGCGGGCCTGGCGATGACCGACGACATCGGCGCGGCCGCCGCGGTGAGCGACGTGCCCGTCGGCGAGCGCGCGACCCGCTTCCTCAAGGCCGGTGGGGACGTGGTGCTCACCGCCGATCCCTCGCTGGGGCCCGAGCTCGCCGCGGCGATCGCCGACTGGGCCGCGGCCTCGCCCGCCAACGCCGAGCGCGTGCGCGAGTCGGTCGCCCGCCTGCTCGACGTCAAGGCCGGGCAGGACCTGCTGCCCTGACCTCGCCCGCCGTCATTCCGCGAGGGTGATGAGGTGGTTCACGGGGCCGGCGCCGCCGTGGAACACCTCCCACTCCTCGGCGTTGTCGACGGCGCTCGCCAGGAACTCCTGCGCGGAGCCGATGACGGTGAGGTCGTCGTCCGTCGCGCCGCGGCGGCCGATCTCCCCGAGCTCGCCCTCGCGATCGAACTGGGCGATGCGGGCGTATTGCGCCGCGATGGCCGCGGACAGCGTCGCCGCGGTCCCCCGCAGCCCCAGCTCGATGCCGCCGTCGGCCTGCAGGGCATCGGCTCCCCCGGGGTGCGCGATGACCACGTGCGTCTCGGGTTCGTCGTCCGCGTCCTCGGCATCGTCGGCCTCGACGTCGCCGAGCTCGCCGCGCAGCACCACGGCCGCCGGGCCCAGGGCGCGCAGGCGCTCGGCCTGGTCGCGCAGGGCGAACTCGTCGCGGGCGACCACCTCCCCGAGCAGCTGCGCCGCCTCGAGGGGTCCGGCCACGAGCACATGGGCGCACGGCAGGAGGCGGGTGCGCAGCGCCGCCGCGGCCTCGGCGGTCACGAGCACGGTCTGCTCCTCGTTCACCATCACGACGTCCAGGACGATCCGGCCCAGCTCGTCGGCACGGGTCTCGACGAGGTCCGCGACCGTCTCGGCCGCGGCGGCCGTCGGCAGCAGGCCGATCCGCGTCGCGTCGATCTCGACCTCGTCGAGGACCGCCTCGACCTGGCCGCGCACCAGGTCCGCGCCGAGCGTCCGCGGCCGCACGTCCCCGTCGTCGTCCGGGAGCATCAGCGCGGTGACGGCCGCGGCGCCGTAGACGCCCAGGGCGGTGAACGTCTTGAGGTCCGCGGAGAGGCCATCGGCCCCGCTCGGGTCGGTCGCGGCGATCGAGAGGGCTGTGGGCGGTCGCATCGGGGTCTCCTCCAGTCGGCGGCGGGACCCGACGCTCGCCGTCGCGGCCCTCCCCGCGATTGTGCCCCGTCGGCGCCGCCGCGTCTCCCAGGCCGCGGCTCCCGAGCCCCCAGCCCCGTCCGCCCGGGGCTCTGTGGACGCAGGTGCGCTGTGGAACAATCTGCGTGGGGACCGGAAGGAGGGGACGATGACGCTGGCCGATGATCCGCACGACGACGGTGCGCTGCCGGACTTCGCCGAGCCCGTGCCCGGGGCGCCGACCCTCAGCCCGCCCGACGAGGCCGCCCGCTCCCGCTCGAAGGCCCTGATCCTCACCGTGATCGGCGCGAGCGTCGCGATCATCGCCGTCGTCGCCCTGGTGCTGAGCCAGACCCTCTTCAAGCAGCCGGGGGACGACACGGACTGGGCGGCCCCGCCCTCGGGCACCGCGACCGGGCAGAAGGAGTACGTGCCCGACCCGGACGATCCCGACCTGGCGCCGCCGCCGCCGATCTTCACGCAGGCGCCCAGCGCCAGCTGCAGCGTGCTGCCGCAGGCCTCCGTCAGCCAGCAGCCGCCCGGCAAGGTCCGCGGCGGCGGCCTGCAGTACACGCTCCCGAGCACCTGGGGCTTCCCCTGGGGCAACGGCAACCTCTCCTACATGGAGGACGTCTCCGGCTACGCCCGCAACGTCGAGGACTCCTGGTACTCGGTCGTGAGCGTGGGCCGCGTGGTCTGGCCCGAGAGCGAGGGCGCCTACCCCGGCAGCGAGCAGGCCGCGATCACGATCTTCCAGTGCTACGCCACCTCCTCGGGCCTCATCGAGTACTTCGGCGAGACCCCCGTGGTCACGGACTACCGCACCGAGGCGACGACGGTCGACGGCACGCCCGCGTGGATCGTCCAGGCCACCTACCACTTCGACCGCCCCGAGCTGACGACGACCGACCAGTCGATCGTCACGTCCATCGTCGTGGAGACGCCGAACGGGCCCAGCGCCCTGGTCTCCGACGTCGCCGCCGATCACCCCGATCATGTCCAGGAGCTGCAGGACATCATCGCGAGCCTGGAGGTCGTTTCATGAGCAGCCGCACGAAGATCCTGCTGGCCGGAGCCGTCGCCTTCGCGGCCGTGTTCGCCCTCATCATCGGCGGCACGGTCGCCTTCCTCGTGCTCCGCGGGGGCGCGGGCGGCGGTGATCCGCCGACGGCGTCGGCCACGAGCATCGACACCACCGTGCCCGCGACCGATCCGGTGCCGACCCCGGACCCGGCGATCACCCCGACCGGGGAGGCGGAGTTCTGCTGGTACAACGCGGAGGAGAAGCGCACCTCGGTCGACCCGAGCGGGCGCATCGCCGGCGGCGGGCTGCAGATGGCGGTCCCCCAGGGCATCGACTGGCAGCACCAGACGTCCCTGCCGTACGTGCCGGCCCTGGACGACGTCTCGGTGATCACGACGCCCGTCGACGAGAACTGGGTGGCGCTCATGGCCGTTGGCGGCGTCGTCTGGCAGCCGGGCTATGAGTTCCCGGGCACCGAGAAGGCGGCCCAGCGCGTGGTCGACTGCTTCGCCGGGTCCTCGGGTCCGTGGGACTCGATGGTCTCCAAGCGCCATGTCGAGTCCAGGACCACCGAGGCCGTCGAGATCGGCGGCCTGTCAGGGCACCGCACCGACGCCGTGCTGGTCTTCGACCAGCACAAGCTCACGAAGACCTCGGGCACGATCCTGACCGCCATCGTCCTGGACGCCCCCGACGGCCCGGTCCTGTTCTTCTCCGACATCCCCCGGGAGAACACGGACCTGCAGGCGAAGCGGGACGCCGCGATCCAGACCCTCGTCGTGGTCTGAGCGCCCCCGTAAGCCGTGGGCGCCGCCCGCACCCCTGAGCGCCGCCTGCGCCCCCGTTCTGCGACCCGCTGAGCGGCGCGGTCAGACGATCGCGGAAGCCAGGCGGCAGAGGTTGTCGAGCGTGCGGCGCGGGAAGGAGCGCTGCGCCCACTCGGACGGATCCAGACGGGTCGAGCGCGCGCGGTAGCCGTCCTCGATCTCGCGCATCCGCTCGATGAAGTCGCAGCCGCCGATCATCAGCGAGGACTCCATGTCCAGCAGGAACGAGCGGATGTCCATGTTCGAGGAGCCGATCACCGTCACCGAGTCGTCGATGGTGATGTGCTTGGCGTGCAGGATGTAGGGCTCCTCGAACTCCCAGATCTCGACGCCAGCCTCGAGCAGCGGGGAGTAGTAGGAGCGCTGGGCGTGGGAGACGATGAACTGGTCGGCGGCCTTGGAGACGAGCAGCTGGACCTGCACCCCGCGCTTGGCGGCGGTGATGAGGGCCGCGTGCATCGTCTCGTCGGGCACGAAGTACGGGGAGACCGCGACGATCCGCTCGCGGGCGCTGTAGAACAGCTGGTTGAACAGCAGCAGGTTGTTCTCGAGCACGAAGCCGGGGCCCGAGGGCAGGATCTGGCACTCGAAGGAGCCGGACGTGTCGGGCGAGTGGCGCACCAGCTCGGACTCCGCGAGGAACTCGTCGGACTCGAAGAACCAGTCGGTCGCGAACAGCAGGTTGAGCTCGGAGACGATCGGGCCGCGCAGACGCACCATCGTCTCCTGCCAGCGCAGTCCGCGGCGGATGTTCGCGCGCTTGTCGTAGTGGCGGGCGATGATGTTCTGGCTGCCCATCCAGGCGACCTCGCCGTCGACGACGAGCACCTTGCGGTGGTTGCGCAGGTCCGGGCGCTGGAGGGCGCCGTCGTGGAACGGCTTGATCGGCATCATCGGGTAGTGCTCGATGCCGCAGGCGTCCAGGTGGTGCTTCATGGCCCGGTAGACCCGGCGGTGGGTCGCGGAGCCGAAGTGGTCGTAGAGCACGCGCACCGTCACGCCGCGCTCGGCCGCCTCCCCGAGGGCTGCGAAGAAGTCCTCGGTCACCTCATCGAGGCCCATCGTGTAGAAGAGCGCGTGGACGCTGTCGCGGGCGGAGCGGATGTCCGCGGCCATGCGCGCGAGGGTGCGCTCGTAGTCGGTCTCGAGGTCCGCGGAGTTGTTGCCGGTGAGCGGGTAGGCGCCGAGCTCGCGGTTGAGCTGGACGGCGCTCTGCAGCCAGCTGGGGCTGTCGTCGTCGAGCTCGGAGTCCGGGATGTCCTGGGCGCGCCCGCGCATGAGGCGGTTGACCACGCGCTGCTTCTCGCGGCGCCGCCGCGGCAACTGCGCCTTGCCCAGCATCAAGTACAGGGGGAAGCCGACGATCGGCAGCGCCATGATCGCCAGCAGCCACGCGATCGCGGAGGCGGGACGCCGGTTGCGGGGGACGACGACGATCGCGACCAGGCGCAGGACCACGTCGACGAGCGTGTAGAGCGTCGTCGAGGCCACCGGCCAGTGCGCGACGATCCACGCCCACATGCTGTCCATGCCCTGCTTCCCCCTCCGATTCCCCGGTGCCCTCGTTACCTGGTGCCCTCGTTACCCCGGTGCCCTGCGGAGACGGGTCCGGCACCGCAGCGGTGCCGGACCCGTCGTCGATGCGCGCCCCGATGAGCGGGGCGGCGCTCCGTCAGTCGCGGAAGATCGAGAAGATGCGCAGGATCTCAATGTACATCCACACGAGCGTCGCGGCAAGGCCGAAGGCGCAGCGCCAGGCGAAGACCCGCGGGACGCCGTTGGAGACGCCGCGCTGGACGTCCTCGAAGTCCATGACCAGCGAGTACGAGGCCATGAGCACGGCGAGGGCTCCGATCGCCAGACCCAGCATCCCTCTGCGCAGGTCCGTGCCCGTGATGGCCAGCATGCCGATGTTCACGAGGCAGAAGCCCAGGTAGGCGAGCATCGCGACCATGAAGATCTTCGTCAGGCGGGGCGAGGTGCGCAGCACGCCCACGCGGAACAGCACCAGGATGGTGGTCGCGACGGCGAGGGTGCCCATGACGGCCTGCAGCACGATGCCCGGGTAGATCACCTCGAAGCTCGTGGAGATGCCGCCCAGCAGCAGGCCCTCGAAGACGGCGTAGGCGAGCACGAGGAACGCCGACGGCTGCTTCTTGAAGGCGTTGACGAGGCCGAGGACGAGACCGCCGACGAGGCCTACGAGGGTCGCGATCATCGCCAGGCCGTAGCCGAGCTCCGCGCCCTGCGTGCCCAGGGCCAGGCCCAGGGCGATCGGTGCGGCCATGACGGCGGCACCGACGAGGACGACGACGCCCAGCGTCGCGGTGATCGCGTTGAGGGCGTCGCGCATGGTCATGCGGCCGGTGTCGTGCCCGGTAGCCGACGGGCGCGCGTACATCGCCTCGAGGTCCTCGCGGCGCGGGGCCTGCTGACCGTACTCGGTCGCCTGGCCGTGCTGGCCCTGCGCGGGCTGGCCGTACTGCGCCGACTGGCCGTACTGGGGCGAGGCGTAGCCCTGCGCGCCGCCGTAGGGGTCACGTGGGGCCTGGCGGTCGTCGACGCGACCGCCGTCGAATCCGGCGTACGTGCCGGTGAACGCTCGGTCGTTGCCGAGGATGAGATTGTGACGAGCCATGGCTCCTCCTTCAGGGCCGGACGGGTCCGGGAACGCGCTCGGGCGACGCACCGGCACGCACCACCATATCGGCGGGCGATGAGGACTGTCTGTGCCTGGGGCGCGCCGGAGCGCCGGTTCCGCTCAGGGCGCACCGCGCCGGATCGCGCGGTCGGCTCAGACGGAGCCGATGACGTCCCGGAAGCGCACCAGGCGCTCATCGTCGCTGTCGAAGAACGCGCCGGGCTCGTCGTCGAGCAGCACGCGCCCGCCCTCGAGGAACACCACCTTGTCCGCCACGCGCTGCGCGAAGGCGAGCGAGTGGGTGACGACCACGAGGGTGCGATCCTCGCGGGCGAGGTCCGCCAGCACGGCGACGACCTCGGCGGCGAGCTCCGGGTCGAGCGCCGAGGTGGGCTCGTCGAACAGGAGCACATCGGGCTCCATCGCGAGCGCCCGGGCGATCGCGACGCGCTGCTGCTGCCCGCCGGAGAGGCGATCGGGGTAGGCGTCGGCCTTGTCGGCCAGCCCCACCTTCGCCAGCAGCTCCTGCCCGCGCGCCTCCGCCTCGGCGCGCCCCAGACCGCGGGTCGCGATCGGCGCGAGCGTCACGTTGCCGAGCGCCGTCAGGTGGGCGAAGAGGTTGAACTGCTGGAAGACCATCGTCGAGCGGGCCCGCACCGCCCGGACCGTGCGGCGGCTCAGGCGCCCGCCGAGCTCGACCGGCCCGTCGCCCAGGTCGATCGTGCCGGCGCTCGGGCGCTCGAGGAGGTTGATCGAGCGCAGGAGGGTGGACTTGCCCGAGCCCGACGGCCCCAGCAGCACCGTCGTGCGCGAGCGCGGGATGTCGAGGGAGACGTCGTCGAGGGCCACGAGGCTCCCGAACTCGGCGCGCAGGCCGCGGATCCTGACGGCGGGCGCCGACGCGGCGGGGTCTGAGGGCGCGGCGCTTCCGGGCTCAGCTGCTGCGGACATGGCGGGACACCCTCTTCTCGAGCTGGGACTGCGCGAGGCTCAGCAGGGACACGATGACGAGGTAGATCGCGGCGACCTCGACGTACAGGACGAGCGGCTCGAACGTGGTCGCCGCGATCTGGCGGCCCACCTGGAACACGTCGACGAGGGTGATCGCGAAGACCAGGCTCGTCCCCTTGACCAGGTCGATGAAGTCGTTGGCCAGCGGCGGCAGCGCGATGCGCAGCCCCTGCGGCGCGACGACCCGCCGGAACGTGTCGCGGCGCGAGAGGTTCAGCGTCTGCGCCGCCTCGAACTGGCCGCGCGGGATCGACAGGATCGCCGCGCGGATCGCCTCGGAGGCGTAGGCGCCCGTGTTCAGGGCCAGCGTGACGACGGCCGCTGCGAAGGCGGGCAGCACGATGCCGACGTTCGGCAGCCCGAAGAACACGATGAACAGCTGCACCACCAGCGGCGTGCCGCGGAAGACCCACACGTACGCCGAGGCCAGGGCCCGCAGCGGGGCGGGCGCGTACAGGCGCACGAGCGCGACCGCGGCGGCGATCACGAGGGCCAGGGCGAAGGCCGCGAGCGAGAGGGGGATCGTGACGGCGATGGTGGCCTCGAGGAGGCGGGGCAGCGAGCTGGTCCACAGCTCGAGGGCGCGTCCCATTCGCTCAGCCCTGCGGGGTGAGGTCCAGCCCCACCCACTGCTGGTAGATCGCCGCCAGCGAGCCGTCGTCCTTCATGCGCGTGATGACCTCGTCGACCGCGCCCCGCAGCGCCTCCTGGCCCGACGGCATGATGACGCCCACGGTCGCGTTCGTCGGCAGCGGCTCCTCGAGCAGGCGGAAAGCGGCGTCCGGCTGCTCCTCGCGGTAGGTGTTGAAGGAGACGAGGTCGTTGCCGATCGCGTCCGCGCGGCCTTGCAGCACGAGCTCGATGCCCTCGGCGAAGCCCTGGACGGGGAGGATCTGGGCACCGAGGTCGGTCATGGCCTGGGCCCAGTTGCTCGTCGCGGTCTGCGCCGCGGTGCGGCCGGAGACGTCGGCGAGGGTCTGGATGTCGGAGTCCTCGGCGACGGCGATGCGCCCGGCGGTCTGCGCGTAGGGCTGGGAGAACAGGTACTTCTTCTTGCGCTCGTCGGTGATGCCGACGTTGTTGATGACGAGGTCGTACTTGTCGACGTCGAGGCCTGCGATCAGCGAGTCCCACTCGGTCTCGATGTACTCGGGCTCGGCGCCCAGGCCTGCGGCGATCGCGTCCGCGATCTCCTTCTCGAAGCCGACGAGGGCGCCGGAGTCGTCGTGGAAGGCGTAGGGCTTGTAGGTGCCCTCGATGCCGATGCGGACCTTCTTGTCGGCGCGGATGCGCTCGAGCAGGTCCTCCGCGGCGGGCGTGCCGGATGCGGCGGATCCGCTCGCATCCCGGTTCTGGGACGGGCCGCAGGCGGCGAGGGTCGCGAGCACGGCGGCGGGCCCGAGGGCCAATGCGGTGCGGCGGGCGACGGCGGTGCGGCGGGCGAGGTGGCGTGCGGGGGTCATGATGGCTCCAGGGGTGCGAGGCGGATGCGGCGGGGCGATGGGTGCAGCGGTGACGGGCGGCGCCGGGCCAGCAGGCGGCGCGGGGTCTTCGGGCGCGGGGTCTTCGGGCGCCGGGTCTTCGGGCGCCGGGTCAGCGGGCGGCGGCGAGCGCCTGGTCGAGGTCGGCGATGAGGTCATCGATGTGCTCGATGCCGACGGACAGGCGCAGCAGCTCGTCGGAGATCCCGGCGGCGGCGCGCGCCGCGGGGGTCATGGCCTCGTGCGTCATGGTCGCGGGGTGGCAGATGAGCGACTCGACGCCGCCGAGGCTCACCGCGTAGACGGGGATGCGCAGGGCGCGGAGGAAGGCGACGCGGTCGACGCCGTCGGCGAGCTCGAAGGAGAGCACGGCACCGGGGCCGGAGGCCTGGGAGGCGTGGACGACGGCCTGCTCCTCGCTCGCGGAGCCGGGCGTGAGCACCGCGGAGATCGCCTCGTGGGAGCGCAGGTGCTCGGCGATCGCGACGGCGCTCGCCTGCTGGCGCTCGAGGCGCAGCGGCAGGGTCTTGATGTCCTGGATCAGGCGGTAGGCGTCGAAGGGGGCGAGGACGCCGCCCAGGGCCTTCTGCGCGAGCGCGATCTGCTCGGCGATCGCGTCGTCGTCCGTGGTCACGACGCCGGCCAGGAGATCGGAGTGCCCGGCGAGGTACTTGGTCGCGGACTGCACGACGACGTCGGCGCCGAGCGCGAGGGGCTTCTGCAGCACGGGCGTCATGAACGTGTTGTCGACGACGACGAGGGCGCCGTGGTCGTGCGCCAGGGCGATCACGCGGCGCAAGTCGGTGATGCTCAGCGTCGGGTTGGCCGGGGTCTCGATGAAGACCATGCGGGTGCGCTCGGAGAAGTCCGCATCCGTGAGCGCGTCGAGGTCGTCGACGAAGCGTCCGGTCAGGTCGCGGGCGGGGAAGATCCGGTCGATGAAGCGGTAGGTGCCCCCGTAGACGCTCGCCGAGGCGATGACCTCATCGCCCGCTGCGAGCAGGCCGAAGGCGGCGCCCGTGGCGGCCATGCCGGTCGCGAAGGCGAAGGCGTGCTCCGCGCCGTCGAGCGCGGCGAGCACGGTCTCGAGCTGGGCGCGGGTGGGGTTGGAGCCGCGCTGGTAGGCGTAGGCGCCCTCCCCGGTGGCGGGGTCGAGCTCGAAGGTGGAGGCGAGGTGCACGGGCGGGACGACGGCGCCGTGCTCGTGGTCGCGGAGCGTCTGGACGGCGATGGTGTCGATGTGCACGGGTCCTCCGGGAAGGCGATCGGGCGAGCGGATGCCGACCACCATAAAGCCTGCCTTTGGTCTCACATAACCACATGTGTCCGAATGTGACGGCTCGCATCGCGCCTGACGCCCGAGTCGTCACCTTCGCACCGTCTTCACGAACCCGCTACGGGGCCTCCCCCGCACCGGGGGTGACGCTCGGGGATGCGAGGAGGAGGCTGGATCCCATGCCGTCGACCGCCGTTCTCGAGCTCCCCGCCGCCGCCCCCGCCCACGTCCAGGACCACGTCCACGCCCACGTCCGCGTCCAAAGGCACCGTCCGCGCCGCGAGCAGACCGCCACCTCGATGCTGCGCGCGATCGGGACCGGACCCATCCCGCAGATCATCGCCCCGCCGACCACCACGGCGACGGGGGCCGCCATGACGGGAGCCGCGGAGCGGTCATCCGCCGGGGCGGCCACAGGCGCGAGAAGGACCACGCGCACCGGCACGGGAACGGGCGCAACCACCGCACCGGGCACAGGCACAGGCACAGGCACAGGCACGAGCGCAGATGATGCGGCCCCGACCACGGCCGCTGCCGTCCGCTCCCTGCGCATGCGCGACATCGCCGCCGGCGGCGCCGCGGCCACGGGCTCCTGGACGCTCGCCTCGCACCTCGGCCTGCTGGGCACCGCGACCGGCACGTTCATCGCCTCGGTGGCCTCGACGATCCTGGTCGCGATCGCCGCCGACTCGCTCGCGGGCACGCGCATCGTCCTGCTGCGGACCCTGCGGCGCTGGCGCCAGGCGCACCGGCACCACACCCGCCGCTGACAGGGGCACGGGCAGAGAGCACCGCCGACCGCGAAGGGATGGCCGCCTGTCAGGCTTCGCGCGGACCGAACACGGCCGAGCCCAGGCGCACGATCGTCGCGCCCTCCTCGACGGCGATCTCGAGGTCGCCGCTCATACCCATCGACAGCTCCCGGACCTCGACCTCGCCCAGCTCGTCGCGCAGCTCCCGCAGCCGCGACAGCGATGCCCGCACCGCTGTCTCCTCGGCGGTGTTCGCCCCGATCGTCATCAGGCCGATGCACCGCAGGCGCTCGGTCGCCCGGATCCGCTCGAGGGCGCCGCGGACGGCCTCGATGTCGGGGGCATAGCCCGCCTTCGACTCCTCCCCCGACGTGTTGACCTGCACCATCACGTCCCGCTGCACGTCGGCGAGCGCGCAGCGCCGCTCGAGGGCCTCGATCAGGTCATCGCGGTCGACGCTGTGGATCACGCTCGCGAAGGCCACGGCGTCCTTGGCCTTGTTGGTCTGCAGGCGGCCGATCACGTGGCGCGGGATGTCGAGGGCCAGCAGGCGCGGATCCTCGTGCTTGGCGGCCTCCTGCATGCGGTTCTCCCCCACCGCCACACGCCGCCCGCGCTCGCGCAGGGCCGTGACGGCCGCGAGGATCTCATCGGCCGTGCGGGTCTTGGTGGCCAGCAGGATCGTCACGTCCGCGGGGGCGCGACCGGCGCGCTCGGCGGCGGCGTCGATCCGCGCGAGGATCGCGTCGATGCGGCCCTCGAGTCCCTGCCCGCCCTGTCCCGCGCCATCGTGCGCTCTCATCGCCGTCCGATCATCCATGCCGCCATCCTCTCAGTCCGCCCGTCGGTCCGCGGCGGCGAGGGTGCGCGCCCTGATCTGTCGCTCGATCGCGTCGGCGCGTGCGGCGATCTCCTCCACCCGCGTCGACGCCTCGAGGGCGGCATGACGGCCGCCGTCGTCCATGTCCGGGAGGGTCGCGTGCAGGCTGATGCGGCCGGCGACCGCGGCGGCGCGCGCGGAGGACGCGGCGATGGCGAGGTCGGAGACCAGCAGTGGCTTGACGCGGGGCAGGAGACCCTCGACGAGGTCGAGAAGCTCACCGGCGAGACCGATCACGGCGGCAGGCGTCCGCGCCGCGGTCGCGGTGCGCGCGGCCAGGGCCTGTCGGCGCCGCGCCTGCTCCTCGTCGCTCTCACGGGGCAGGGCGTAGGCCGCGGAGACCTGCTCGAAAGCGTCGGCATCCTCCTGCACCGCCTCGAGCGCGCGGGTACGGATGCGGTCGGCGGCCTCGGTGATGCGGCCTCGCTCGTCGGCGCAGTCCGGGTCCTGCTCCCCGGTCGTGAAGCGGGCGGCCATCGCGACGAGCGAGGCGGCCAGCGCCGCCTCGAGCGCCGCGACGCCACCGCCTCCCGGAGCGGGCCGGCGGGCGGCGAGCTCGGTGCAGAAGCGCTCGACGGGGAGCGCGGCCAGGCGATCGTCGGGGGCCGCGCCGGGAACAGTGGGCTGGGCATCGGTCATGCTGCGTTCGGTCTCCCTGCTCGGCGGCTCGCGTCCGCGGCGAGTGTAGGGGGCGCAGGTCGTCCGTGCCGTGCGTCACCGACCGCGTGCTCGGGCGGATCCGGAGTCGATAGCGTCGCGGCATGCGCCCCTCGATCGCCCTTGTCGTCGCGATCCTCGCCGAGACCACCGCGACCCTCGCCCTGCGCGCGAGCATCGACGCCCCCGCCTGGCTGGCCGTCGTCGCCCTCGGCTACACCGCCGCGTTCGCGCTGCTGGGCATCGCCCTGCGCGGCGGCATGCCCATCGGCGTCGCCTACGGCATCTGGGGCGCCAGCGGGGTCGCGCTGACCGCCGCCCTCGGCGCCGTCCTGTTCGACGAGCGCCTGGGGGCGACCGCGATCGGAGGCATCGCGCTGATCATCGCAGGCGTCGTGCTCGTCGAGACCGGCTCCGGCGAGCGCACCGCCGCCCGGGCGGATGCGGCATGAGCGGGCTGTGGCTCGCCGCCGCGATCGCGAGCGAGATCAGCGGAACCCTGGCGCTGCGGGCGAGCGACGGGCTGCGGCGACGCGGCTGGCTCATCGTCGTCGTGCTCGGCTACCTCGCGGCCTTCGCCGCTCTGCAGCGCGCGCTCGCATCCGGCATGCCCGTCGGCGTCGCCTACGGCATCTGGACGGCCACGGGGATCGCCGCGGTCGCGGTGCTCGCGCGGGCGATCTGGCGCGATCCGCTCACGACGCGGATGGTCGCGGGCATCGCGCTCATCATCGTCGGCGTCGTCCTTGTGGAGGTCGGCGGCGCGCCCTGAGGCCGCGCCGCCCACGCGCACGCGCCCCTATCTTTGGCCCGGTGCGTGCCCCCACCGGGACTCGAACCCGGACTGCGCCGCTTTTAAGGCGGCCGCCTCTGCCGATTGGGCTATGGGGGCGCGCCCGGACGGTCCTACGGCACGGCGGTCCTCGGACGCGAGCTCGGACCGCCGTGCACTCGGATCACCGGGCGACGGCCGTCAGCCTATGCTGGAGCAGTCATGTCCGAGCCCACCCGGTCCCTCGCGGACGAGCTGCGCCGGTTCGACGACGAGCGCCTCACCGAGCTCCTCCTCGCCCGGCCGGACCTCTCCGCGCCCGTGCCCCGCGGCATCGGCCCCCTCGCCGCCCGCGCCGCCGGCGCCGCCTCCGTGCAGCGGGCGCTCGGTGCGCTGACCCGCCCAGAGCTGTCGGTCCTCGAGGCCCTCGCCGTGCTGGAGGACCCGACCTGCCCGGCGGATGTCGCCGCGGCCGTCGGCGCGACGCCCGCGGAGATCGCCGGCGTGCTCGACCGCCTGCGCACCCTGGCCCTGGTGTGGGGCCAGAGCGAGCTGCGGGCGGTGCGGACGGTCCGCGAGGTGCTGCGCACCCCGGCGGGCCTGGCCCCCGAGGCCGACGACGACCCCTCCCCCGCCGAGGCCGCACGCCGTCTGCGAGAGGCACCGCCGGAGCTCGAGCCCCTGTTCGAGCGCCTCGCCTGGGGACCTGCGAAGGTCGACGCCGCCGAGGGCTCCGCCGCCGCGCGGGTCCTGGGCGAGGCCGGCGTGCTGGTGCGCCGCGGCGACCTGCACCTGATCCCCCGCCCCGTGCATCTGGCCCTGCGCGGCGGCCGCGTCTGCCCCGCGATCACGATCACCCGGCCCCTCCCGGAGGGCGAGGCGATCCGCGAGCGCATCCCCGGGACCCGCGACGCCCAGTCCGTCGAGGCCGCGTTCGAGGCCGTGCGCCTGGTCGGGACGGTCCGCGCCTGGGACGACGACCCGCCCGCGGTGCTGCGCCGCGGCGGCATCCCCCAGCGGGACCTGCGCCGCCTGGCGCAGCAGGCCGACGCCCCGCTCGACACGTACACGACCGTGATCCAGACGGCCTGGTGCGCGGGCCTGCTGGGCCACGACGGCGAGTCCTGGCAGCCGACCGCCGACTGGGACGCCTTCCGCACCCGCGGCCTCGAGCAGCGCTGGGCCGAGCTCGCGCTCACCTGGGCGCGCTGCCGCCACCTCGCCGTGGCCTCGGCCCCGGCCGATCCCCAGCACGGACAGGCGCGCGCGGCGCTGTCGAGCGCGAGCGCGCGCGACGGCCTGCGCACGCGGCGCCTGAGCATCCTGCGCGCGCTGCGCCCCGCGACGGGGATCCATGCCACCGAGGCGTCGCTCGCCGCCTCCCTCGGCTGGGCGTTCCCGCTGGTCGCGCCCACCCTCCTCGCCGAGGAGGTGCATGCGGCGCTGGTCGAGGGCACCGCTCTGGGCGTGGTCCTCGACGGAGCGCTGACCACGCTCGGCACCGCCCTGGTCGACGCGCTCGAGGAGGACGTCGAGAGCGCCGACGGGCATCTTGCCGATGTGCTGAGAGCCCTGGCCCCGCCTCCGGTCGATGAGCTGCTGCTGGACGCGGACCTCACCGCGACGATCCCCGGGCGCCCCTCCGAGCGCCTCCTCGCGCTCCTGCCGTGGACCGACGTCGTCTCCCGCGGCGGTGCGATGACGCTGCGCTTCACGGCGGCGACCATCCGCCGCGCCATGGGGGCGGGCCTCGACGGCGACGACCTCCTGGCCCTGCTGCGCGATGCCTCCCGCACCCCCGTCCCCCAGACGCTCGAGTACCTGCTGCGGGACGAGGCCCGGCGCCACGGGCAGATCCGCATCGGCCGCGCCGCCGCCTACCTCACCGCCGACGAGGACGTCCTCACGCTCTTCCAGGGCACGCCGCACGCCGAGGCCCTGCACCTGCAGCGCCTCGCGCCGACGGTCGCGATCACCGCCTCCGACCCCGGCTTCGTGCTGCAGATGGTGCGGCGCTCGGGGCTGTCGGCGATCGCCGTCGGGCCCGACGGGCTGACCGCACGCGACGAGCGCGACCACAGCCTGCACGGCGGCCCCGTCGAGCCCGAGCTCGAGACCGTCGAGGGCCCCGAGCTCCGCCTGCCCGCCGCCGAGGCCGTCTCCCGCATCCGCCAGGCCGATGCCGGGGACGGCGAGGACCTCTCGGTGACGGACCGCCTCCTCGAGGCCATCGCCCACGGCCAGGAGCTGCGCCTGGGGATCGTCGACGGCCGCGGCGGCATCATCGCCCGCGACGCCGTGCCCCTATCGCTCGAGGGAGGGCGCCTGCGCGCCCGGGATGCGCGCGGAGCTGAGGAGTTCACCGTTCTCGTCCACCGGGTGACGCTCGGCTGAACGGCCGGCGACGAGGCCGGGACGAACGCGCGCGCAACGGACGACTCGTCTCATGGGGAGCTCTCCCCATCGCCTTCCTTGGTACACCCTGGGATAAAGTCTGGGCACGGCGGATCACAAGGGCACCGATCCGGCCGACAGATCCGGACCGCACATGCCGCGGCCTCGACGAATCAGGGGAGAAGCTTCCATGACGCAGTACCCGAACCAGCCCTACGGCAGCGCCCCGGCGGGCGGCCCCGTCGGCGGACTCGACGTCGAGAAGGTGAAGCAGAACGCTCTCATCGCGATGATCGTCGGCTTCCTGTGCGGCGGCATGATCCCCGGCATCCTGGGGCTGCTCGGCTACCTCAAGGCGGACACCGAGACCGAGACCGCCAAGAAGTTCACGAAGTGGGCCTGGATCGCCTTCGGCATCATGTGGGCGCTCATGATCCTCACCTGGGTCGCCGTGATCCTCTTGAACATCTTCGTCTTCGCCGCCGTCGGCACGACGACGACCACCCACTGACCGCTCGATCGCTGCCGGGCACCCGCCCCGCAGCGCCTCATCCCGATCCCGTCCCGCCGCCCGGCGGGCACCGAGACCTCCTCAGGAGAGCATCATGACCGAGTACCAGAACCAGCCCGCCGCGAACCCCGCCAAGGCGGCGATCAAGAAGAACGCTCTCATCGCGATGATCGTCGGCTTCCTCTGCGGCGGCGTCATCCCGGGCGTCCTCGGCCTCCTCGGCTACCTCAAGGCGGACACCGAGCCCGAGACCGCGAAGATGTTCACCAAGTGGGCGTGGATCGTCTTCGCGATCATCTGGGTCCTGAACATCCTGTGGATCGTCATCGCGATCGCGACCGGCATGTTCTCCGCATCGATGTCGACGACCGGCGTGTGACATCTCTGTGCGCACCAGCGCACAGGGCATGGCGAAGGCCCGGAACCCTGCGGGGCTCCGGGCCTTCGCCGTGCTCGGGGCGACGTCAGCTCGTCGTCGCCTCCTGCATCTTCTCCCCCGCCTGCGGGTCGACGGCGCCGTGGGTCACGCCGCCCTCGCCGCCGTCCGTGCGGGTCTCGGAGCGATCGCGGGTCCACTCGACGTGGTAGGAGCCCTCGGCGTCCACGCGCTGGTAGGTGTGCGCGCCGAAGTAGTCGCGCTGGGCCTGCACGAGCGCCGCCGGCAGGCGCTCGGCGCGGATCGCGTCGTAGTACGACAGGCTCGAGGCGAACACCGGGACCGGGAAGCCGTTGGCCGCGGCGAAGGCGACGACGCGGCGCCACGCGGGCACGCAGTCGTTGATCGCCTCGGCGAAGTACGGGTCCGCGAGCAGCAGGGTCAGGTTCGCGTCGCGCTCGTACGCCTCGGTGATGCGGTCGAGGAACTTCGCGCGGATGATGCAGCCCGCGCGCCAGATCCGGGCCATCGCGCCCAGGTCGATGTCCCAGCCGTAGACCTCGGCACCCTTGGCGATCTCCTCGAAGCCCTGCGCGTAGGCGACGAGCTTGGAGGCGTACAGCGCCTTCTGGAGGTCGTCGATGAACTGCTCGGGATCGGTGATCTGCTCATCGGCCGTATGCGCCTGCAGCGTCTTCTGCGCCGCCTCGCGCTGGGCGATGTCGCCGGAGACAAAGCGGGCGAACGTGGCCTCGGCGATGCCGGTGACCGGGACGCCCAGGTCGAGCGCGGTCTGCACGGTCCAGGCGCCGGTGCCCTTCTGGGCGGCGCGGTCGAGGATGATGTCGACGAAGGGCTTGCCGGTGCGGGCGTCGACGTGCTTGAGCACGGTCGCGGTCACGTCGATGAGGAAGGACTCGAGGTCCCCCTCGTTCCACTGGGCGAAGCGGTCGCCGATCTCCGCGGCGCTCATGCCCAGGGCCTTCGACATCATGTCGTAGGCCTCGGAGATGACCTGCATGTCCGCGTACTCGATGCCGTTGTGGACCATCTTCACGAAGTGCCCGGCGCCGTCCGCGCCCACGTACGTGGTGCAGGGCTCGCCGTCCTCATCGGCCTTGGCGGCGATGTCCCGCAGTATCGGGGACAGGCGCTCCCAGGCCTCGGGCGAGCCGCCCGGCATGATCGAGGGGCCGTTGAGCGCGCCCTCCTCGCCGCCGGAGACGCCCATGCCCACGAAGTTCAGGCCGCGCTCCTTGAGCGCCGCCTCGCGACGGCGGGTGTCGGTGTACAGTGCGTTGCCGCCGTCGACGATGATGTCGCCCGGCTCCATGTGCTCGGCGAGCTCCTCGATCACGGCGTCGGTGGGGCCGCCGGCCTTGACCATGATGATCGCGACGCGCGGCGCCTTCAGCGAGGCCACGAAGTCCGCGATGGACTCGGAGGGGAAGAACGCGCCCTCGGAGCCGTGCTCGGCGATGACGGCCTCCGTCTTGGCGACGGAGCGGTTGTGGATCGCGACCTTGTAGCCGTGACGGGCGAGGTTCCGCGCGAGGTTGGACCCCATCACGGCCATGCCGGTCACGCCGATGTCGGCGGAGTCCCGGGGGGAGGGTTCGAAGGTGGCCATGTGCATGCTCCTCTGGTCGTGGGCGTCGGGGCCGGGTGCGCCGCGCACGGCGGGCGCCCTCGGCGTCGTTGTCATTCTAGGGATCACGCCTGGACGGACGGTCGCCCGTGCCAGCAGTTGCCCCTGGGGCGGGCGGCGGCGAGCGGCGCCGGGGCGACAGGCACGGAGACGGGGACGGCATGCGTATCCGTTCCCGCCGCCGAGGGGCAGACCGCGGAGGCTCCGACGAAGGTCGACATCTCGCCGTCCCAGGTATCGACGCGGCCGCCGGAGGGTGCGCCCGGGCACGACGGTGCCTACCGTGGAGGAGACGTCGAGGTGCGGGCCGCACAGGCTGCGGCATCCGCCCCCGTCGACCCGCAGCGCTTCCCGACATTCCGAGGTCACGATGAGCACCACGCCCGAGAACCCGCAGCAGCCCTGGCAGGCCTCGCCCCCGGAGCCCGTCGCTCCGTCCGAGCCGCAGCACGATGCCCCGCCCGCGCCCGGGCGGACGCCGTGGGGACAGCCGTCGGCCGACCAGACCCCGTCCCAGCCGAGCCGCGGCCAGTGGGGGCAGCCCGCGCCGCAGGCGGAGCAGCCCGGCGCGCCCGCGATTGACTCCGCGCCGTACGCCCCCGCCGGTCAGCGTTCTCCGGGCACCGACCTCGGCTCCGACATCTCCGCGGCGATGCGCTGGATGTGGCAGTCCTTCACGCGCAACCTCAGTGCCTTCCTCGTGCCCGGCATCGTCTACGGGCTGCTGATGCTGGTCCTCATCGGCGGCGCGATCGCGGCGTACGTCTGGGGCTTCGTCTCGGACATGCAGTACGACCCCGTCGCCGGCGAGTACACCCCGAACCTCGAGCGCCTGCTCATCGGCCTGGGCATCTTCACGGGGCTGTCGCTCCTCACCATGATCCCGAGCCTGCTGTGGCAGTCGGGATCGGCGCGCGCCGCCGCGACGATCGTGGACGGCAGGCGCCCGAGCACCGGCGAGGCCTTCACCGGCCCCGGGCGCGTGATCACGACCGCCCTGCTCGTCGCGGTCATCACGTTCATCGGCTCCCTGCTGTGCTACCTGCCCGGCATCCTCGCGGCCTTCTTCTTCCTGTGGGCGATCCCCGCCTCCACGCACGGTGCCACCCCGATCGAGGCGCTCAAGGAGAGCGCGCGCCTGGCCAAGGAGAACGTGGCCACCTCGATCGTGACCATGCTGATCATCTACGCCGCCTCCTCCATCGGCGGGACGTTCCTGCTGCCGCTGGTCGTGCTGCCGGCGCTGACGGCGCTGTTCCTGCGCGGGATGTACGAGCGCCTGAACGGTCGCGAGCTCGTCGAGCCCCAGGCCGCCTGAGAGCCCCGGCCGGCAGGCGCCTGACGCCCCGCGCCGCCGCCGAGGCGTGATCGGCGCCTCCCGTCCCTCCCGGCCGTCGGCCACCGCGCGTAGCCTGTCGCGGTGACCGACGGCCCCCTCATCGTCCAGAGCGACAAGTCCCTCCTCCTCGAGGTGGGGCACCCCGCCGCTGCCGCCGCGCGCGCGGCGATCGCCCCGTTCGCGGAGCTCGAGCGCGCCCCGGAGCACATCCACACCTACCGGATCACCAGCCTGGGCCTGTGGAACGCCCGCGCCGCCGGGTACGACGCGGAGACCGTGATCGCGGCGCTGGTGGAGAACTCCCGCTACCCGGTCCCCCACTCCCTGCTGGTCGACGTGGCCGACACGATGGATCGCTACGGGCGCCTGCAGCTCGTCTCCGATCCGAGCCACGGTCTCGTCCTGCATGCCCTGGATCGCGCCGTGCTCGAGGAGGTCGTGCGCGCCAAGCGCGTGGCCGGGATGCTGGGCGAGCGCCTCGACGAGACCCACGTGGCGGTCCATCCCTCCGAGCGCGGCAACCTCAAGCAGGCGCTGCTGAAGCTCGGCTGGCCCGCCGAGGACCTCGCCGGATACGTCGACGGCGAGCAGCACGACATCGCGCTCATCGAGGACGGCTGGGCGCTGCGCCCCTACCAGCGGGAGGCCGTCGAGGGCTTCCACCTGGGCGGCAGCGGCGTGGTGGTCCTCCCCTGCGGCGCGGGCAAGACGCTCGTGGGCGCCGGAGCCATGGCCCGCACCTCCCGCACCACGCTGATCCTCGTGACCTCGACGGTCTCGGCCCGGCAGTGGAAGGCCGAGCTGGTGCGCCGCACCTCCCTCACCGAGGACGAGATCGGCGAGTACTCGGGCACCTCCAAGGAGGTCCGCCCGGTCACCATCGCCACCTACCAGGTGCTGACCACCAAGCGCGGCGGCGTGCATCCGCACCTCGAGCTCATGAGCGCCCGCGACTGGGGCCTCATCGTGTACGACGAGGTGCACCTGCTGCCGGCGCCCGTGTTCCGCATGACCGCGGACCTCCAGGCGCGCCGCCGCCTGGGACTGACCGCGACCCTCGTGCGCGAGGACAGCCGCGAGGACGAGGTGTTCTCGCTCATCGGCCCCAAGCGCTACGACGCCCCGTGGAAGGACATCGAGTCCCAGGGGTACATCGCCCCGGCCGAGTGCACCGAGGTGCGCGTGGCCCTGCCGGAGTCCGATCGCATGGTCTACGCGACCGCGGAGGCCGGCGACCGCCACCGCCTGGCGGCGACCCACCCCGCCAAGACCGCCGTCGTCGAGCAGATCGCCGCCCGGCACGAGGGCGAGCCGATGCTGGTGATCGGCCAGTACATCGACCAGCTCGAGGAGATCTCGCAGCGCCTGGGCTGCGACCTCATCACCGGGAAGACCCCCGTGAGGAAGCGGCAGGAGCTGTTCGACGCGTTCCGCGCCGGCGAGATCAGCCGCCTCGTGGTCTCCAAGGTCGCGAACTTCTCGATCGACCTGCCCGAGGCCTCCGTCGCCGTGCAGGTCTCCGGGGCCTTCGGCTCGCGCCAGGAGGAGGCCCAGCGCCTGGGCCGCCTGCTGCGTCCCAAGGCCGACGGGCGGGCCGCGCACTTCTACACCGTGGTCACGCGAGACACCCAGGACCAGGAGTTCGCGGCGCACCGCCAGCGCTTTCTCGCCGAGCAGGGGTACGCCTACTCGATCCTCGACGCGGAGGACCTCGCCGCGGCGTGACGCCGCGCAAGCGCCGCGCCCGGGCGCTGTCCGCTTTCTCCCCGGTGCGCCGCACCGTGAGTAGTGTGGGCCCGTCACCCGGCGCCCGCGCCGTCCCTTCCCCAAGGAGAAGCACGATGACCGAGTTCGACGACCGCCAGGCCCCCGTCTCCGACGCCCCCGCCGATCCCGCGCACGACGCCGGTCGCGACGCCCGCGCCCAGCGAGACCGCGAGCTCTCCCAGCAGCTGCCCGACGACGCCAAGAAGGGCGGATCCCGCACCGCGGGCATCTGGATCGCCCTCATCCTCGGCGCGATCGTACTGGTCCTGCTGCTGATCTTCGTGATCCAGAACTCCGCCTCGACGCAGTTCGAGTACTTCGGCGCGACCTTCCAGCTCCCGCTCGGCGTGGCGATGCTGCTGGCCGCGATCGCCGGCGCGCTGGTCATGGCGCTCGTCGGGACCGTGCGGATCATCCAGATGTCCTGGGAGATGCGCCGCCTGCGCAAGAACCAGAAGGCCTTCCGCAACCTGGTCCAGGGCGACTGAGCCCCGGACGCCGCTGCACGGCTTCGCGCGCTCACAGCGCGCGTCCAGGCAATTCCCACGCGCTGTCCCCAGACTGGTGGCATGAGTGCTGACACCGACCAGGATTTCGAGGCGCGGCTGCTGGTCGTCGACGACGAGCCCAACATCCGCGACCTGCTCGCCACCTCGCTGCGCTTCGCCGGCTTCGAGGTCTTCACGGCGTCGACGGGCAACGAGGCGATCCGCGAGGCCACCGAGCACACCCCGGACCTCGTGGTCCTCGACGTGATGCTGCCCGACATGGACGGCTTCACCGTGACCCGGCGCCTGCGCGACCGCGGCGAGCACTACCCGATCCTGTTCCTCACCGCGCGCGACGAGACGAAGGACAAGGTCGCGGGCCTCACCGTCGGCGGCGACGACTACGTCACCAAGCCGTTCAGCCTCGAGGAGGTCGTGGCCCGCATCCGCGCCGTGCTACGCCGCACCCACGGCGGCCACGAGGCGCCCAGCGACTCCGCCCTCGTCGTCGGCGACCTGCGCCTGGACGAGGACTCCCACGAGGTCACGCGCGCCGACTCCCCCATCGACCTGTCCCCCACCGAGTTCAAGCTCCTGCGCTACCTCATGCTGAACGCGGGCCGCGTCGTCTCCAAGACGCAGATCCTCGACCACGTGTGGGACTACGACTGGTCGGGCGAGGTCGGCATCGTCGAGTCGTACATCTCCTACCTGCGTCGCAAGATCGATGTCGTGGGCGAGCCGATGATCCACACCAAGCGCGGCATCGGCTACGTCCTGCGCGCCGCCGACTCGCACTGACGCCCGCTTCGTGGCTCGCCGCCCCCGGCGCTCCGACCGACCCGTCTCCCTGTGGACACGGGTCGTCGCCGTCATCTCCGCGGTCCTCGTCGCCGGGACCATCATCACCGGCGCGCTCTCGCTGTACCTCCTGAACCGGACGCTGCTGAGCTCCGTCGACGAGGACCTCCACGACGCCCAGGCCCAGGTCGTGTCCCAGGGGCCCGACGCCGTGGCCGCCGAGGGGGTCGACGGCGTCGACGGCGGCTCGTTCGCCCCCGTCGACTTCGTCGTCGAGTACCGCGACGACGCGGGCGAGACCCTGCGCCGCGTCGAGCAGAACCACGGGGCCGGCGACCCCGCGCTCGACTTCCCCGAGCTCACCTCCTCCCAGATCCGGGCCCTGGACGGCGAGCCCTTCACCCTGCTGGACGCGCATCAGCAGCGCTGGCGCGTGCTCGCGGTGCCCGATCCCGCCTCGGGCGGCTCCGTGTACATCGCCCTGCCCCTGCAGAACGTCGACACGACGATGCACGAGATGGCGCTCATCATCGTGCTGGTCGGCACCGCCGTCGTGCTCGGCGGCATGAGCATCGGCGGCTACGTCGCCCACCGCGCCCTCGAGCCCCTGCGGGACGTCGAGGCGACCGCCCGCGAGATCGTCGGCGGCGAGCTCTCGCGCCGCGTCCCCGTCTCCTCCACCTCCCAGGAGGTCCACGACCTCGCCGTCTCCCTCAACGAGATGCTCGTCCGCATCGAGGAGTCCTTCGAGGCGCAGTCGACGTCGGAGGCCCGCGCGACCGCGTCGGAGGCCCGCATGCGCCGCTTCGTCGGCGACGCGTCCCATGAGCTGCGGACCCCGCTGGCCGCGATCCGCGGCTTCGGCGAGCTGTACCGCATGGGTGCCCTGCGCAAGGACGAGGATGTGGCCCAGGTGATGCGCCGCATCGAGGACGAGGCCCGCCGCATGGGCTCCCTGGTGGAGAACCTGCTGCGCCTGGCCCGCCTCGACGAGAACCCCGAGCCGGACCTGGCCCCCGTGGACATCACCGACGCCGTGTTCGACGCCGCCCAGGACCTGCGCGCTCTCGACCCCGAGCGGCGCGTGCAGGTGGTCAACCTGTCAGGCACGCCGCTGGCCGTGCAGCCGCACGCCCCCATCGGCGTCCTCGGCGACGAGCCGTCCCTGCGCCAGGTGATCCTGAACCTCGTGGGCAACACGAACCGCCACACCCCCAAGGGCTCACCGGTCGAGCTGGCCGTCGGGCACTCCCGCGACGGCTCCGTGATCGTGGAGGTCCGCGACCACGGCGAGGGCATCCCGCCCGAGCAGCGCGAGAAGGTGTTCGAGCGCTTCTACCGCACCGACGAGTCGCGCCAGCGCTCGGCGACGCAGGGCGGCGGCGCCGGCCTGGGCCTGTCGATCGCGGCGACGATCGTCGAGCAGCATCACGGGCGCATCTCGGTGCACCAGACGCCGGGCGGCGGAGCGACGTTCCGCGTCGAGCTGGTCGCCGCAGAGGTGGCCCCCGAGGACGCCGTCATGCCCGACCAGACGCGGGCGATCGGCGGGGTCGCCACCCCCGATACCGAGACCGAGGGCTGAGCCGGGGGCTGAGGCGGGGCCGACGCCTGAAGCACCGCACCGCACCATAATTTGTGTCCATTCCCGTGTACATGGCGGCCTGGATGTACACGGAAATGGACACAAAGCTGGCGCACCGGCGCTGAGGCTGGCAGGCGACCGGGCAGCACAGGCACATGTCAGGCGCGGGCGCGTCAGGGGCGCACGCGTCAGGCGCGGGCGCGCAGGCGCTCCTCCAGCTCGTCGAGCAGCTCGACGAGACGCGGGGGCACGCGGTCGCCGTAGCGGTCGAGCCCCTCGCGCAGCCGCTCGGCCTCTGCCAGCCACGAGTCCGGGTCGACGGCGAAGATCTGCGCGAGCGTCTCATCATCGAGGTCGACGCCCTCGCGGTCGACGTCCTCGAGCCGCGGCAGCAGGCCGACGGGTGAGGCCTCCGCCTCGACCTCGCCGTGCAGGCGCGCATCGATCCACTCGAGCACCCGGGCGTTCTCCCCGAAGCCCGGCCAGAGGAACTTCCCCTCGGGGGACTTGCGGAACCAGTTGACGCGGAATACCCGCGGCGCGCCCTCGCCCAGCGTCTCCCCCATCCGCAGCCAGTGCGCCCAGTGATCGGCCATGTTGTAGCCGCAGAAGGGGAGCATCGCGAACGGGTCCAGGCGCAGCTCGCCGACGGGGCCCTCCGCCGCGGCGGTCTGCTCCGAGGAGATGGTGGCGCCGAAGAATACGCCGTGGCCCCAGTCCTCGGCCTCGGAGACGAGGGGCACGTTGGTGGCGCGGCGGCCGCCGAAGACGATCGCGTCGATCGGCACGCCATCGGGATCGTCCCAGTCCTCGGAGATCGACGGGCACTGGGCGGCACCGACGGTGAAGCGGGCGTTGGGGTGGGCGGCCGGGCGGCCCGCATCGGGCGTCCAGGGCTCGCCGCGCCAGTCGGTCAGGCGCGCCGGCGGCTCCGTCGTCATGCCCTCCCACCAGACGTCGCCATCCTCGGTGAGCGCGACGTTGGTGAAGATCGTGTCGCGGGCGATGGTGTCCATCGCCACCGGGTTGGTCGAGCGCCCGGTCCCGGGGGCCACCCCGAAGAACCCGGCCTCGGGGTTGATGGCGCGCAGGCGGCCGTCCGCGCCGGGGCGCAGCCAGGCGATGTCGTCGCCGATGGTCTCGACCCTCCATCCCGGCAGCGAGGGCATCATCATCGCGAAGTTGGTCTTGCCGCAGGCCGAGGAGAACGCGGCGGCGATGTGCATCGCCCGGCCCTGCGGATTGGTCACGCGCACCAGGAGCATGTGCTCGGCCAGCCAGCCCTCCTCGCGGGCCATGACCGAGGCGATGCGCAGGGCGAAGCACTTCTTGGCCAGCAGGGCGTTGCCGCCGTAGCCGGAGCCGAACGACCAGATCTCGCGGGTCTCGGGGAAGTGGTCGATCGTCTTGTTCTCGCAGGCGGGCCAGGCGACGTCCGCGCGGCGGGTGCCGTCGGCGTCGATGAGGGGCTGGCCGACCGAGTGCAGGGCGGGGACCCAGAAGGTGTCCTCCCCGATCTGCGCGAGCGCGTCGGCCCCCATCCGCGTCATGATCCGCATCGAGACGACCACGTACGGCGAGTCGGTGACCTGCACGCCGATCTGGGAGATCGCGCCCCCGACGGGGCCCATCGAGAACGGCAGCACGTACATGGTGCGGCCGGCCATCGCGCCGTCGAAGCGCGCCAGGAGCCGCCGCTTCGCGTCGACCGGGTCGTGCCAGTTGTTGGTCGGGCCCGCGTCCTCCTCGCGCTCGGAGCAGATGAAGGTGCGGTCCTCGACGCGCGCGACGTCCGCCGGGTCGGAGCGGGCCAGGAAGCTGCCGGGCCGCAGGTCGTCGTCGAGGGCGATGAGCGAGCCGGCCTCGACCATCTGGGCGAGCAGGCGCTCGTTCTCCTCCTCGGAGCCGTCGCACCAGACGACCTCGTCGGGGCGGGTGAGGGCGGCGACGTCGGCGACCCAGCGGTCCAGGGCCGCGCGGCCGCGGCCGGTGCGGGGTGCGCGCGGTCCGGTGCCGGCGGAGGCGGCGGATGCGATCGGGCCGATGGCACCGGGCGGGGTTTCCGGGCCTGTGGATGATCGCGGCGGGGCACCTCGTCGTACCAGCCTTTGACCCTCCCGATCGTATACGCTCACTCGGCTCCGCGGCAGGGGTTCGCGTGATTCACCGAACATGGGATGCGACAAGAGCGCACCCGGGGTCAGCGGTCCCGCGTCCACGAGCAGAGGCAGGCGCGGCGTGCCCTGCGGGGCGGCTCGGATTCCGCCGCTGCCGGTCAGGAGGGGCGACCGCTCTCCGGCGCGTCCACGACCTGCCCGATCCACAGCGCCCCCGTACGGGTCCACGACGCATCGTCGACGGCGGCGAGGAAGCGCTCGGCGGCGCGACGGCCGTCCGCGTCCTGCGCCTCGATGCGCGGCGGGGCGCCCGCCTCGTCCCGTGTCAGGCGGAAGGCGCCGGGGCGCTGCGGCAGCGGGTCGACGTGCCCGACGGGTCCGGTGATGAGGTCCAGCGGCACACGGTCCAGGCCGAGGTCACGGGCCGCGGCTTCGGTGCGCTCGCGGCGGGCGGCCGCACGGCGCGCGGCGGGGATGCGCAGGCCGCCGGCGATCAGGCGCCGGGTGAGCTCCTTGTTCCCCACCATCACCACGCCCGCGGCCACGAGGTCGGCGCGCGCATGCTCGGGCCAGTCGTAGTGATCGAGGTCGAAGGACCGCGGGTGCAGACCGGCCTCGCGGGCCCTCTCGTGCAGCTCGGCGAGGGAGCGGTCGGAGATCATGTGCCCCCACAGGAGCCCGTGGCGGGGCCAGCGCGGGGTATCGGCGTAGACGGTCACGACATCCGGCTCACGCGCCCGTGACGGGTGTGCCCTGGTGGTGGCGCAGCAGCCACTGCCCGCGCTCGCGCACCCAGATCGAGCTGCGCTCGGCGCGCTCCCCCGCACCGTCCTGGGCGGTGTAGCGCAGCAGGACGACGCCCGGGGCGATCTCGTCGGCCACGATGTCGCTCGCGTCGACGCCCCCGGGGATCGGGGCGAGGACGCCGAGGATCTCGTCGCGGTCGTACGTGCGGCCCGAGGCTCCGACCTCCGTGAAGGACGGGTGCAGCAGCTGGGCGGCGCTCGGCGGATCCGCGCGCAGGGCGTCGGTGAGCAGGGCGAGCTCGCGGGTCACGACGTCCTCGAACGCGGCGCCGCTCGCATCGCCCGCCCCGGATGAGGCCGACGAGGAGGGGGACGAGAAGGCCGACCCGCCGCCCGAGCTCGCCGAAGTCGAGGAGGCGATGTCCTCCGGGGCCAGCTCGTCGAGCATCGCGAGCAGGTCATCGGCCGGGCGGTCGACCGGGGCATCGGCCGACGAGCGCACAGCGACCGGCGATGCGGCGTCGGTGCGAGCGCGAGCCGATGGCGCGTCGGCCGGGCGGAGGATCGGGGTATCGACCGGCCCGGAGACGGGGCGCGAGACCGGGGCATCGGCCGACGAGCGCGCGAGGGCGGGTCCGGACGCCGCGACCGACTCCCCGCTCCCCCGATACCCGGGCCCCACCTGCGGGTCCTGCTTGCGCTGGAACGCGGTCGCGGCGGCGTTCGCGCGCCGGTCCGCGGCCTCGTTCATCGCGTGCCCGGCATGGCCCTTGACCCACTCGAACTCGACGCTGCGCCCGGCCAGGGCCGCATCGATGGCCTTGAGCAGCTCCACGTTCAGCACGGGCTTGCCGTCCTTCTTGCGCCAGCCCTTGCGCTTCCAGCCCGGCATCCACTTCGTGACCGAGTTGATGACGTACTGCGAGTCGCACAGGATGTGCAGGTGCTGATCGGCATCGACCGCCGTCGCCTCCAGGAGGTCCAGCACGGCCTTGAGCTCGCCCATGTTGTTAGTGCCATGGGGCCAGCCGCCGGCGCGCCAGGAGTCCTCGTCGATGTACCAGGCCCAGCCCGCGGGCCCGGGATTGCCGAGGGCGGAGCCGTCGGCGGCAGCGATGATCGTCATGGGCGCCATGCTTCCACAGGGGGCCGACGGACCAGCACGCGCCGGTCGGCCGCCGAGGACCCTGAGGCGGGCGCCCGCTGCCCGCAGCCGAGATCGCGAGAACGCAAGAACGAGCCGCTTCGGCCCGCGAGATCACCGAAACGAGCCGCAGATATGGCTTGTTTCGACGTTCTCGCAGATCGTGCTGCGCAGGCGCCGACTCTCGCCTCCCGGCCCGGCACCCGACCGCCGTCCCCGGCACCCGACCCGCCGCCTCCGTCACGTGTCGCGCATGTCGCAATCCGCCGCCTGCGGGCCCCATGTCCCCCGCCGCGGAGGTTACCGGCGCGTACCGTGGACGGGCTCGTCGCGCCGACGCGCCGAGCCATCCATCACCTCCCACAGGACCTGGAGACCATCGTGTCCAGCACACCCGAGAGCGCCGCGGCCCCGGCGCGCCGCACGTCGCCCGTCAAGGAGCTCACGCTCCGCGCCGTCATCCTCGGCGGCATCATCACCCTCGTCTTCACCGCCGCCAACGTGTACCTCGGCCTCAAGGTCGGCCTCACGTTCGCCACCTCGATCCCCGCCGCGGTGATCTCCATGGCGATCCTGCGGTTCTTCACGGACCACACCGTCGTCGAGAACAACATCGTGCAGACGATCGCCTCGGCCGCCGGCACCCTCTCGGCGATCATCTTCGTCCTGCCCGGCCTCGTGATCGTCGGCTGGTGGACGGGCTTCCCCTACTGGACCACCGTCGCCCTGTGCGCCATCGGCGGCACCCTCGGCGTCATGTACTCCATCCCCCTGCGCCGCGCGCTCGTGACCGGCTCCGACCTCCCCTACCCCGAGGGCGTCGCCGCCGCCGAGGTGCTGCGCGTGGGCGACAGCCAGGGCGCGGCCGACGAGAACCGCCGCGGCCTCGCCGTCATCATCGCCGGCGGCCTCGCCTCCGCAGGCATGGCCCTGCTCACCGCGCTGAAGGTCACCACGGGCGCCGTCGAGAAGTTCTTCCGCGTCGGCGCCGGCGGCGGCATGTTCGGCGCCAGCCTGTCGCTGGCCCTCATCGGCGTGGGCCACCTCGTGGGCATCACCGTCGGCGTCGCCATGGTCGTCGGCGTGATCATCTCCTACATCGTGCTGCTGCCGATGCTCTCGCAGGGCCTGGTCCCCGTCTCCGGGGACATCGCCGACGCGGTCCAGGGCGTCTTCGCATCCGACATCCGCTTCATGGGCGCCGGCGCGATCGGCATCGCCGCCATCTGGACCCTCATCAAGCTGATCCTCCCGATCATCCGCGGCATCCGCGAGTCCCTGGCCTCCTCCCGCTCCCGCCATGCGGGCGGCGAGGTGCCGCTGACCGAGCGCGACATCCCCTTCGGCGTCGTCGCCGGTGTGACCCTGGCGTCGATGCTGCCCATCGGCGTGCTGCTGTGGCTGTTCGTGCAGGGCACGCCGCTCGCGCACAACACCACCGCCCTGATCGCGATCGCCATCGTGTTCGTGCTCGTGACCGGCCTGGTCATCGCCGCCGTCTGCGGGTACATGGCCGGCCTCATCGGCGCCTCCAACTCCCCGATCTCCGGCGTCGGCATCCTCGTGGCCATCACCGCCGCGCTCGTGGTCAAGGCCGTCCACGGCGGGTCCGCCGAGGAGACCGCCGCCCTGGTGGCCTTCACCCTGTTCGTCTCGGCCGTCGTGTTCGGCATCGCCACCATCTCCAACGACAACTTGCAGGACCTCAAGACGGGCCAGCTCGTCGGCGCCACCCCGTGGAAGCAGCAGGTCGCGCTCGTCATCGGCGTCGTCTTCGGGTCGATCATCATCCCGCCGGTCCTCACGCTGATGGGCTCCGCCTTCGGCTTCGCCGGCGCCCCCGGCGCGGGGCCCGACGCCCTCGCCGCGCCGCAGGCCTCGCTCATCTCCTCGCTCGTCCAGGGCGTCATGGGCGGCGACCTGCAGTGGAACCTCATCGGCATCGGCGCCCTGATCGGCATCGGCGCGATCGTCGTCGACGAGATCCTGCGCGCGATGACCAAGAGCTCAGCGCGCACGCTCGCGCTGCCGCCGCTGGCCGTCGGCATGGGCATGTACCTGCCGATGTCGCTGTCGCTCGTGATCCCGCTCGGCGCCCTGATCGGCCTCCTCTACGACCGCTGGGCCGCGCGGACCGCGGACCCCGAGCGGTCGAAGCGCCTGGGGGTGCTCATGGCCACCGGCCTGATCGTCGGCGAGAGCCTCTTCGGGGTGCTCAACGCGGGCATCATCGCCGCGGTCGGCGACGACGCGCCGCTGGCGATCATGGGCGACGGCTTCGAGGGCGCCGCCCAGGTGATCGGCGTGATCCTGTTCGTCGGCGTCGTCGCGGGGCTGTACCGGTGGGTCGCCGGGCAGTCGACGAAGGCGGAGGCGCAGGACTCCCCCGTCACCGCCGAGGGCTGACCGCCGCGGGACGGACGCGGGCTGAGCGGCTCCGCCCGTCCCGCCCGCTCCGCCACCCGGCCGGTCCTGCCCGGGCCACCCGTCCAGCCCATCCGCCCCGTCCAGAATCTGCATCCCCACGGCAGAAGCCCTGGATAGTCCAGGGCAGATGCCGCTGGGATGCACTTTCTGGACGCCCACCTCGCGGAGGGCTCAGTCCTCCCGCTGCTCGTAGGCCGCCGCACGCTCCTGCACGGCGCGCAGGCGCGCGAGATCGAGCTTGCGGCCGCGCTCGAAGTCGACCACCCCGTTCTTCTCCTGGAACACGTCGGTGAGTTGCGTGTAGCAGTAGCCGAACATCTCCGGGTCCTCGAGCAGCACGCGCGTGAGGCCCTCGAAGCGCGCGTACACCTCGTCCTCATCGCGCACGCGCTCCCCGTAGCCCCAGGAGACCGCCTGATCGCTGCCGGCCTCCCCGCCCGCCTCGCGGGCGGCGCGCTCGGCCTCGACGCGCTCGGCCTCGACGCGGGCCGCCTCCTCCGCATTCCACCAGATGCCCCCGTACTCGGAGACGAAATACGGCTG
The DNA here is from genome assembly GCF_900163655.1 of Brachybacterium nesterenkovii. GTDB lineage: Bacteria > Actinomycetota > Actinomycetes > Actinomycetales > Dermabacteraceae > Brachybacterium > Brachybacterium nesterenkovii. The sequence goes on along the minus strand of NZ_FWFG01000068.1, from coordinate 5,398 downwards.
GCCCGCATACGGCAGCGACCAGGTGCCGTCGGCGTGGGGCATCTGCTCGGGCGCGAGCTCGACCCGATTGACGTACGGGGCCCCCTCGGCGAGGCCGGCCTGCTGGGCGCGGAAGGCCTCCGGGTCCTGCTCGTAGGAGTGGGAGTCGTAGATATCCGCGCCGCGGACCCGGTGCGAGTACCCGGAGGCGTCGAGGACCGGGCGCGTCGGATCCGCCAGCTCGGTCGCGTCGTACATCGCGTGCGTGACGTCGTCGAGCACGGTGATGCGGTCGTGCAGCACCTGATGGGTCTCGTTCAGGGGGCACCACCCGACGATGCTCGGGTGGTTGCGGTCGCGCCGCAGAGCCTCGAGCCACTGGGCGACGAAGCTCGCGGTCGGCTGCTGGTTGTGGCCGATGGGGCCCATCCCGGAGATGCCCCAGTCACCGAACTCGCCCCACGTGAGGTAGCCGTGGACGTCGGACCAGAACAGCATCCGCTCCTCGAAGACCTTCTGGTGCAGACGGGCGCCGGTGAACCCGGCCTCCAGGGCGAGGCGGATGTCCGCGACCATCGCGGCGTCGTCGGGTGCGGTCATGAGCGAGCGCGGCCAGTACCCCTGGTCGAGGACCAGGCGCTGGAAGACCCTCTCGCCATTGATGCGGAAGGCGCGGCCGTCGAGCGAGGTCGAGCGCAGTCCCGCATAGGAGCGGACCTCGTCGAGCACGGTCCCGTCGGCATCGCGCAGCCGCACCACGAGGGCGTAGAGCTCGGGCGAGCCGGGCCCCCACACGTGCACGCCCTCGGGAGGGAGGGCGAGGTGGAGGTGGGGAGCGAGGTCGAGGTCGGCGCGAGCCGATGCCGTGACCGGGGCGCCGGGGACGGCGCGCAGGGCGGCGGCAGGGGTGTCGGGCGCGACCTCCAGGTGCCGGGCCTCGACCTCGAGGACGGTGCCGGGCCGGTTCGCGCTCAGCTCCACGTCGATGCCGAACGCCCCCGCGCTCAGCTGGGGGGCGATCCGCAGGCCCCGGATCGACGTCTCCGGCACGCCCTCGAGCCACACCGTCTGCCAGATGCCGGTGGTGCGCGTGTAGTGGCAGTGCGTGTTCGCATGCCACGTGGCCTGCTTGCCGCGCGCCTGGGCGCTGTCGCGCGGGTCGCGGGCGCGCACGACGATCGTCACCCGCTCGCCGGCGCGGGCGATATCGCCGAGGTCCGCGGAGAACGGGGTGAAGCCGCCGCGGTGCCGGGCCACCTCGATCCCGTTCGCCCACACCGTCGCGTCGTGGTCCACGGCGCCGAAGCGCAGCACCGGGCGCAGGCCCTGCCAGTCGGCGGGGATGTCGATCTCGCGGCGGTACCAGACGGCCTCGAGGAAGTCGGTGTCGCCGATGCCGGAGGCCTCGGACTCGGGCGCGAAGGGCACCGTGATCGTGCCGTCGAGCTCGCGGTCGGGCAGGCCGCGGTCGATGCCGGAGTCCGAGCGGTCGATCTCGAACTGCCAGGTCCCGTTGAGGTTCAGCCACGCCTCGCGCCACAGCTGCGGGCTCGGATGCTCGGGCCGCGGGACGTCTGCGGCCCTCGACAGCGGAGGCTCGAGCGCGGCGGCGAGCGCGTCGGCACGGGCCGCGAGAGCGGTGAGACGGGCGGGCGGGTTGTGGGACATCTGCGACTCCATCCGACGCTGTTCCGGTTTCGCTTGAGCGGACGACCTTCTCACATCCGCGGCTCCGCTCCTCGCCGGGCGGGGGCCGCACCTCTACAGTGGCACGCGACGGTCGCCGTCGAACATCACCGCGACGACCTGCCACGGAGTCCCCTCGCCGCCCGATGCGGCGCATCCGGCCCCACCTGACGCATCGCCTCTCGGCGGAGCCGCGGCGGCCGCGATCCGGGATCCGTCGGCCGCGCAGGTCCGCGCCGCCCGCCGAATCGTTCGGCCGCGCACGACCCCGCGCCCCGGTGACCCCCCTTGAACGAACGGAACAGTCCTCGTGACCACCTCTGTGCCCACTTTCGCGCGCCTCGGCGTGCCCGCCCCCCTCGCCGATGCCCTCGCCCCGCAGGGCATCACCACCCCCACCCCGATCCAGCACGCGACCCTCCCGGACTCGCTCGCCGGCCGCGACGTCCTGGGCCGCGGCCGCACCGGCTCCGGCAAGACCTACGCGTTCCTGCTGCCGCTGGTCGCGCGCCTGGAGGCCTCCGGCACCCGCCGAGCGCCCAAGCGCCCGCGCTCGCTGATCCTCGCGCCGACCCGTGAGCTGGCCTCGCAGATCGCCACCTCCCTCGAGCCGCTCGCGAAGGCCGCGAACCTGCGCACCGCCGTCGTCTTCGGCGGCGTGGGCCAGAAGCCCCAGACCGATGCGCTCACCGCGGGCGTCGACGTGCTCGTCGCCTGCCCGGGCCGCCTCCTGGACCTCATGGGCCAGGGGTTCTGCGACCTCTCCGCGATCGAGGTCACCGTGCTCGACGAGGCCGACCACATGGCCGATATGGGCTTCCTGCCGATGGTCCGCCGGATCATGGAGAAGACCCCTCAGCGCGGCCAGCGGATGCTGTTCTCGGCGACCCTCGACGAGGGCGTGGCCAAGATCGTCAAGCAGTTCCTGCACTCCCCCGTCACGCACGAGGCCGATCCCGCGTCCTCGCCGGTGGGGACGATGACCCACCACGTGCTCGAGGTCGCCGGCTCCGACCGCTTCGAGGTGCTCCTGGACCTCGCCGCCGCTCCTGGCCGCACCATCATGTTCACGCGCACCAAGCACGGCGCGAAGGGCCTGGCCAAGAAGCTGCGCGCGCAGGGCGTCGACGCCGTCGAGCTGCACGGCAACCTGTCCCAGGGCGCCCGCACCCGCAACCTCGAGGCCTTCGGCGGCGGCGGGTCCACCACGCTGGTGTCGACCGACATCGCCGCCCGCGGCATCCACGTCGACGAGGTGGCCCTCGTGGTCCACGCCGATCCGCCCGTCGAGCACAAGGCGTACCTGCACCGCAGCGGCCGCACGGCCCGCGCCGGCGAGTCCGGCACCGTCATCACCGTGCAGACCCCCGAGCAGCGCCATGACGTCCACGGGCTGATGCGCGCGGCGAAGATCCGCCCGCACCACCACACGGGCGTGCGCCGGGGTGCCGCGATCCTGACCGAGCTGGCTCCCGGCGAGCGCGTCTTCGGCGAGGTCCCCGACCGCGCTCCGGCGCAGCAGCAGGGCCAGGGCGGCGGGCGCGGCAACGGCGGCGGGCGCGGTGGTCGCGGAACCGGGCAGGGCGGTCGCGGCGCGGGCGGCGGCCAGGGGCGTGGGCGCGGCAGCCGCAGCGAGGGCGGCCAGGCTCTCGACGGTCGCGACAGCCAGGGCCGGGGCGCCCAGGGCGGCGCCCGCGGTCGCGGCGGCGCGGCGGGCGGCGGTGCGCGCGGTGGGCGCGGCGGCCAGGGCGGCAGCGCCTCCGGCTCCCGCGGTCAGGGCCAGCGCGACGGCCGGTCCGCCGGGGGCCAGGGAGTCTCCGGCGGCGGCCAGGGCGGGTCGCGCTCCGGCGCAGGGCGTCGCGGCGGCACGTCCACCGCGTACTCGACGTCCTCGAGCGGTGCGGGCGCCTCGCGCACGGGCGGCCTCGCGGCGTTCTCCGCAGGACGCCGCGGCCGCTGACGACTCCGGGGCCGCTGACACGCTGACGACTCGGACGACGCTGGGGTTGCGGACAACGCTGACGACGCTGGGACTGCAGACGATGCTGGGTCTGCGGACGACGTTGGGGTTGCGGACAACGCTGACGACGCGGAGGGTCGCTTGCCGTCACATGCACTCGGCCGCCGCCACCTCTGACCGACCTACGTCGAGTACGAAGGACGTGCGGGTAGTCGAGTACGAAGGAAGTGCGGGAATCCGGCCGCGGAAGCCGCAGGTTCTTCGTACTCGTGACGAGGACAGCGCGGTGTCGCCCCCGAGACAGCAGAACCGATGTCCTCTTCGCGTCGACCCCGAGGCGGACGCGCACGCGACAATGTCTCCATGAACACCCTCGATGACAGCCGCTTGTCCGCTGACGGGGCCAGCACCGCCGACGCCCCGGCTGTCGACACCGACGCTGCGGGCACCTCTCGTCCCCCAGCGGCGCCACCGGCCGACACCGCGCCGCGCGGCATCGACGAGATCGTCGCCGCTGCGCGCGAAGGCCGGGAGCGCGTCGACGCCGACGACCTCCCCCGACTGCTGGACCAGGGGGCGTGGCTCATCGACCTGCGCACCCCGTGGACGCGGGATTTCGAGGGACATGTCCCCGGCGGCGTCGTCATCGAGCCGACCGTCTTCCTGTGGCGCCTGGATCCCCTGAGCGGCAGCCGACTGTCCGACGGCCCCGGCTATGACGATCTCGTGATCACCATGTGCAACGAGGGCTACTCCTCGACGCTCGCGGCCCGGGACCTGCGGGAACTGGGCTTCGCCCGCGCGACCGACGTGATCGGCGGCTTCCGCGCCTGGGCCGAGGCAGGGCTGCCGATCCAGGCGGAGCCCACGCGCTACATCACCTGACCGGGGTCAGCGCCGACGGCTCCCGCCTCGACCGTCACCCCGGTACCACGGCACGCCACACGGCTGACAGAACTGGTAGCCATGCGTGCAGACACCACCTCTACGGGCGCCGTCTGCACGTATGGCTACCAGTTCTGCGACGCGCCCCTCGCATCCGGCATCGCCCGTTCGAGAAGCGGGACTCCTGTGGGGAGGTGAGGCCCATATGGTCGGCAGACGTTCGCCTGAGTCCCGCTTCCCGCGGCTGACTCCCGGGAACCTCGCTCGACCACCTCCTCCGCGCCCAGCTCCCCCGGCGCCCGGCACCTCGCACCAGGCACCTGGCACCTGGCACCTGGCACCTGGCACCTGGCACCTGGCACCCCAGCTCAACCATCTCCCCGGCGCCCGCGCCCAGCTCCCGGTACCCGCACCCAGGTACCCGGCGCCCGCGCCCAGCTCCCGGTACCCGCGACCCCGGCACCCGGCACCCGGCACCCGGCACCCGGCACCCGGCGACCTTGCCCACACCGCCGTTTCGTCGATTGCGCAAGCGATGAACCGCTGGGAAGCTAAGGTCGTGCACAAAGAGCCCACCGAGCCGCAGCTCGCCTCCGCGGCCGACACGTTCGCCCTGCTCGCGAGCCCGGCGCGCCTCCACCTCGTCTGGCTGATGACCCACGGCCGCCACGACGTCGGCGCCCTGGCCGAGCGCGTGGGCCTGAGCCTCCCCACCACCAGCCAGCACCTCTCCCGCCTGCGCCTGGCGGGGATCGTCGCGGCCACCCGCGAGGGTCGGCATGCGTTCTACGAGGTCCGCGACCCGCACGTCGTCGGACTCGTCGAGCAGATCTTCGAGCACATCGCCCCCGACGGCACCCTCGCCCCCGACCCGGCGCCGTTCTCCCC
>NZ_FWFG01000069.1 GCF_900163655.1 Brachybacterium nesterenkovii | reverse complement strand
CCGTACCGCCGAAGGGCGCACCCTCCGGGAGATCCGTCGCTGCCTCAAGCGCTACCTCGCCCGCGACATCTACCGCCGCCTCAACACCGCCGCTCAGAATGAGCTCACCGGCGCTTGACAGACATAGGAGATTCAACGGCCGACTCGAGCACCTCCGCGGCACCGCGCTGGGCTTCCGCAACCTTGCCCACTACGTCATCCGCGCCCTACTGGACACCGGAGGATTCAGAACCGAACTACACCGTCATCTGTGAAGAGCCGGGGAAGTCCAGGAGAACGTCGCATCGGACGCAGCGATCAAGCGCGTCAGGGCATACGCAACTATGGTTGTGCATCGTCGAGGTCCTTGGTGCGAGCAGAGGTAGAAGTCCGCTCATCATCCGGGACCTCGACGCCTACCACCAGCTACCCCGCACCACCGGCGCACCCACACTCAACTCTGAAGAGCCGGTAGATGGTCGCCACGATCGGGATCGCGTAGCTCAGCGACCAGCGGTGCCAGCCCGTCAGGTAGTCCCCGTAGGCGCTCAGCGCGCACACGAGCGCCACCGTCCACAGTGTCGAGCGGGTCACGCGGCGCCGGGCCCGCACCGCCGCGAGCACGACGAGCCACATGGTGCAGATCCCCAGCTACACCGAGCGGGCGGCCCCGAACAGCTCGGCGCCGCGCCCCAGCAGCAGCTGCGCCGCGAGGGAGACGGCGATGACGCCCAGCGAGACCAGCAGGAGCATCCGCAGCAGGCGCGCCCACGAGGAGGTCAGGGGGACGCTCGGGAACGGGGCGGGCGTCCCGGCACCCACCGTGCTCGCCCCGCACAGCGGGCAGGTCTCCCACGTCCCCTCGATGCGCACGGCGCAGGCGGTGCAGCGGCTCATGCGCCGTCCTGCTGCAGCTCGGCCTCGGTCACGCGCGTCGCGGCGACCGACACGTCGATGCCGCGCGCGGTCAGCATCCGGGTCATCTCGCGCACGTGCGCGGTCTCCACGAACGGGGAGGTGAACGTGATCGTCAGCTCGCCGCCGTGGGAGATCGCGCAGAACTGCGGGCGCACGGCCGAGACCTGGAACGTCATGCGCCGCACGCGGGACTCGGCGGGCTCCGGGAGGACCACGCGGCCCAGGTTCGAGACCGCAATGGTCAGGCGCCGATTCGTCCGGGCGTTGACGATGCGCAGGATCAGATCCTTCAGCGGCCGGGGGATCACGCGCAGCGCGGGGGAGCGCTCGTAGCGGATCAGCGAGCGCAGGCGGACCGCGAGGACGTCGGGCGCCGTCTGGGGCCGAAAGCTCTCCTCGAGCGCCCGGGCCACGGCCCCCGGATCCTCGTCGGGCCCTGCCATCCGATGCGCCAGGCGGATCGTCGCGAAGAAGTTGCGCGCCGAGGTCGAGGGGAAGAACTGGCGCAGGTTCACCGGCACGGACACCGCGAGGGTCCGCGGCCGGCCCGGCCCGCCGTGGGTGCGGTGCACGGCCACCAGGAACAGGGCCGTGAGCAGCATCGTCATGCTCACCCGCTCCTGCTTGGCGAGCGCGAGGACTCCGGCTGCGGGCATCGTCAGCTCGACGCACCGGGGCCGCGCATCGGGGGTGGGGGTGCCGCGCACCCGCAGCACTCGGCGCTCCTCCGCGGCCGGGCACGGCGGCGGCTCCGGGGCGTCCGGGGCCTGCTCGGCGACGGTCAGCGCCGCCGGTGCCGCGGCGCGCGCGAAGGCGTCTGCTGGTGGCGCCGCGGCGGGCGGTGCGCCGGCGGTCGGTGCGCCTGCGGTCGGAGCGTCGGCAGCCGGCCCCGCGATAACGGGATCCTTCCGGCCGCGGCGGCGCCGGAAGTGATGCGCGAAGCTGTCGGCCACCAGGTCATGGGCCGCCGACGGCTCCCGGGGCGTTCCCGCCTCTCCGGTCGAGGCCCCTGCATCGGAGGCTCGAGCTGCGGGGTCCTGGACTGGGGGCGGGGAGGAGGAGCCCTCCGGCGCGGGCGTCGGGCCGCCCTCGAGGCGACGCGCGTACGCATCCAGCAGATCGGTGAGGAACCACAGCGCGCCCGTCCCGTCGGACAGGGCGTGGAAAACCTCGAGACCGATGCGGCGGCGATGGTGGACCACGCGGAACAGCAGACGCGGACGGCGCGGATCATGGATCGGGGCGCACGGATGCTCCCGCTCCGGCGCGACCACGGGGCGCAGCGGACTGTCCTGCAGGTAGTGCCAGAACACGCCGCGGCGCGGCACCGCGTGGTACAGCGGATAGCGGTCGAAGGTCTCGTCCAGCGCCTCCTGCAGCAGGGCGGGGTCGACGTCCGCATCCATCTCGGCCCCGAGGCGGAACACCTTGGGGTCGATGGCGCTGCGGGCCGCCGGGAAGATGTTCGAGGCGTTGTCGAGCCGCACCCAGGGGCGCGGGGCGAGACGGACGGGCGCCCGCCGCCGCGCCGCACGCGCGCCGCCGCCGGTGTCCGCGCCTGTGGCGCCACCCGGCTCCGTCACTGCGGCTCCGCCGATGATCGGGACTCGGCACCGTTCGTGCCCGTTCCCGTGCTCGCTGCGGCACCGCTGTCCCCTGCGCTGCTCTCCTCGGCGGTGCTGTCACCGGCGGCGATGTCCTCCTCGAGGAACGCCTCGATCGCGCCATAGCCCTCCCGCAGCGAGCGCGAGAATCGCGGCAGCGCGATGAAGCCGTGGAGCGCGCCCGCCACGCGGTGCGTGCGGACCGGCACCCCGGCGTCCGCGAGCGCCGCCGCGTAGGCCTCGCCCTCATCGCACAGCAGGTCCAGCTCCGCGGTGACGACGAGCGTCGCTGGCTGACCGCGCAGATCCGCGGCGTGCAGGGGAGCCACGAGCTCGTCGCGCCGCCGGGCCGGATCCGGCACGTACATCTCCAGGTAGTCCTGGATCTCGGCGGCGGTGAGCCGATAGTCCGCGCCGTGGCGGCGCACCGACTCGTGCGGCGAGGTCGCCGGATCGTGGTCATCGCCCGTGACCGGGTACAGCAGGATCTGACGACGCACCCCGCGATGCCCCTCCCGCGCGAGCACCAGCGACGTGCACGCCGCCAGGTTCCCGCCCGCGCTGTCGCCCACGAGCACGATGTCCCGCGCATCCGCCAGGCCGGCGCGCTCCGGCTCGTCGAGCAGCAGGCACGTCACCCGCACGCAGTCCTCGAGACCCGCCGGGAACGGGTGCTCGGGCGCGAGGCGGTAGTCCACGGAGGCGACGACGCAGCCGGTGAGGTCCGCCATCGTCGCGCAGGCGGGGGTGTAGCTCTCGATGTCCCCGGTGACCCAGCCGCCGCCGTGGAGGAACAGCAGCACCTCGTCGCGGCGCCGCTCGCGCGGGGAGAAGATCCGCACCGGGATGTCATGGCCGTCATCCGCCGAGCGGATCGTGCGGTCCAGGAACCGGTAGCGCGGCAGCGGGCGGCGGGCGAGGCGCCGCTGGAAGCGCCGCACCCGCGGATAGTCCTCACGCATGTCCAGGCGCGGGGCGCTGACCATCCGCAGCGCGGCGCGCGCGACCGGGTTGGTGAGGCCGCGACGACGAAGCGCATCCGGGGGCATGGGCATGGCCACCACTCTAGGGGAAGGGGCCGCGGTGCCCGTCGGATGCGGCCGCCGCGCCGGGCCGATCCGCTGTCGGACAGGGGATGGACACGCTCTCCGACCAGCGGATCGGGCGCCGTCCTCGATCGTCGGGGAGATGGGGAACAATGTGCCTGTGAGCGCGCAGAACCTCCCCGATCCCGGCAATGCCGAGGCCACGCCCGACCCCGCCGTCGCAGCCGTCGACGCCGCTGCGGAGAGCCCCGTGCCGGGTGCCCCCGCGACCGACGCCGCCCGCGCCGAGCACTCCGAGGCCAGCGCCCCCCAGGAGCGCATGGCCGAGCTGATCGGCCGCATCGAGCAGGCCCGGGCCGACTACTACGACGGGCACCCGACCATCACGGACGGCGAGTACGACGAGCTCGAGCAGGAGTTGCGCGCCCTCGAGGCCGCCAACCCCCAGCTCGCCCGCGACGATTCCCCCACGCAGACCGTCGGCGGCGGCGTCGCCGCCGGTTTCGCCCCCGTCACCCACCTCGAGCGGATGCTCAGCCTCGACAACGCGTTCAGCGTCGAGGAGGTCGACGCCTGGGCCGCCCGCGTGCACGAGGGCCTCGGGGAGGGCGCGCAGGTCCGCTACCTCACCGAGCTCAAGATCGACGGCCTCGCGATCGACCTCGTCTACGAGAACGGGGAGCTGGTGCGCGCCGCCACCCGCGGCGACGGCCGCGTGGGCGAGGACGTCACCGCCAACGTCCGCACCATCGCCAATGTCCCCGAGCGCCTGGCCACCGACGACCCGCCGGCCGTGCTGGAGGTCCGCGGCGAGGTCTTCTACCCCAGCGCCGAGTTCGCCGAGCTCAACGCCCAGCGCCGCGAGGCCGGCCGCGCGGAGTTCGCCAACCCGCGCAACACCGCGACCGGCTCGCTGCGCCAGAAGGACCCCGCCGTCACGGCCTCGCGCGCGCTCGCCGTCCACGTCCACGGCGTCGGCGTCCACGAGGGCGTCGAGCTCGCCTCCCAGTCCGAGGTGTACGCGCAGCTGGAGGCGTGGGGCCTGCCCGTGTCCCCGTACACGAAGGTGCTCGACGACCTCGCGGCCGTCCGGGCGTACATCGAGGAGAACGGGCAGCGCCGTCATTCCCTCGTGCACGAGATCGACGGGATCGTCATCAAGGTCGACTCCTTCGCCCAGCAGCGCCGTCTGGGCGCCACGAGCCGGGCACCGCGCTGGGCGATCGCCTTCAAGTTCCCGCCCGAGGAGGTCACGACCAAGCTCCTGGACATCGCCGTGAACGTCGGGCGCACGGGCCGCGTCACCCCCTACGGCGTGATGGAGCCCGTCAAGGTCGCCGGTTCGACCGTCGCGATGGCCACCCTGCACAACCAGTTCGACGTCGAGCGCAAGGGCGTCCTCATCGGCGACACGATCGTCCTGCGCAAGGCCGGGGACGTGATCCCGGAGATCCTGGGCCCCGTCGAGGCCCTGCGTGACGGCACCGAGCGCCCCTTCGTGATGCCGAAGGACTGCCCCGCCTGCGGGACGGAGATCCGGCCCGAGAAGGAGGGCGACAAGGACTGGCGCTGCCCGAACGCCCGGAGCTGTCCTGCCCAGGTGACCGGGCGCATCGAGCATGCGGCCTCCCGCGGCGCCTTCGACATCGAGTCCCTCGGCGAGGAGGGCGCGATCGCCCTGACCGACCCCGACCGCCGCCGCGTCGAGGCGCTCGCGGCCCTGCGCGCCGGGCACAGCCTCCGCTTGCCCGTCCGCGAGGCCGCGGACACCGAGCTCGACTCCTTCACCGTGCTCAAGAACGGGCAGGAGAGCACGGGCGGGGACGGCGTGCCCCTGCTGCGCATCACCTCCGAGGATGACCCGCTGCTGCCCGCCCCGCAACTCCCCGTCGTCACGACCGGCGCGAACCTGTTCGACCTGACGCCCGAGCAGCTGCGCGACGTGGTGGTCTACCAGCCGGAGAAGCGCGACGGCGAGCCGACGGGGGACTGGCGCGTCCAGCCGGCGTTCTGGTCGCGCGGCACCTGGCGCTACTACAAGACGAAGAAGGCCTGGGCGCGCACCGCCGAGCCCGCGCCGCTGAAGAACACCGAGGTGCTGATCTCCGAGCTCGACAAGGCCAAGGGCCAGCCCCTGTGGCGCGTGCTCGTGGCCCTGTCGATCCGGCACGTCGGCCCGGCGGCCGCGCGCTCGCTGGCCACCGCCTACGGCTCGATGGACGCGATCCGGGAGGCGAGCGTCGAGGAGCTCGCCGGCACCGACGGCGTCGGCCCGATCATCGCCGAGGCGGTGCACGAGTGGTTCTCCGTCGACTGGCATCGCGAGCTCATCGACGCCTGGGCGGCGTCCGGGGTCCGCATGGCGGATGACGTCGCCGAGGGCTTCGTGCGCACGCTCGAGGGGGTCACCGTGGTGGTCACCGGCGGCCTCGAGGGCTACACGCGCGACGGCGCCAAGGAGGCGATCATCTCCCGCGGCGGCAAGGCCGCCGGCTCCGTCTCGAAGAAGACGGACTTCGTGGTGGTCGGAGAGAACGCCGGCTCCAAGGCCGACAAGGCCCGCGACCTGGGGCTGGCGATCCTCGACGAGGCCGGCTTCACGGCCCTGCTCGAGGGCGGGCCCGCGGCGGTCGGCGCCGCCGATGACGATGACGGGGATGCCGGGCAGAGCACGGCGGGGGCTGAGGCCGACACCGAGGGCGGCGCGGACGACGCCCAGCCTGCGGAGAGCGGCCAGTCCACCGAGAGCGCCCAGCCGACCGAGAGCAGCGAGGAGGGGACCGATGGCGCCTGACGAGAGCACCCCGCGATCCGACGGGCCCGCGTCTCGCGCCGACGGGCCTGCGTCTCGCGCCGACGGGCCTGCGCCTCGCGCCGACGGATCCGCGGCGCGGCGCCGGGCGGCGGTCGAGCCCGCGCGCGACACGCTGCTGACCCCGATCGTGCTCATGACCCCGGCGGAGCTGTGGCAGGCGACGATCGCGGAGCGCCACGCGCTGGCTGCCCAGCTGGAGGGCCTGGACCCGGACGCGTGGTCGACCCCGACGCAGTGCCCCGGCTGGGATGTCGAGGATCAGCTGGCGCACCTCACCGCCGCCGCGCTCACGACCCGCGGCGCCTGGATGCGGTCGATGGCGCTCGCGCGGCTGCGCCCCGAGGTGCACAACGCTCGCCGGATTGCCCAGCATCGCGGCGTCGACGGCCCCGACACCCTGCGGAAGTTCCAGGCGGCGATCGAGGCGCGCATCGCGCCGACCGATGACGTCGCCCCCTACCTCGGGGAGGTGGTGGTCCACGGCGAGGACATCCGCGAGGCGCTGGGCCTGGAATCGAGGCACGAGATCTGGGCGCTGACCGCTGTCGCCGACTTCTACTGGGCGCGCGACTTCGCCGTGCCCAGCCGTACGCTGTCGCGCGGCCTGCACCTGGTGGCCGAGGACGGCCCCTTCGAGGCCGGCGCCGGCCCCCTCATCGAGGGACCGACGCTCGCGTTCGTCATGGCGATGGCCGGACGCCGCAGCCACCTCGACCAGCTCCGCGGACCCGGCGCGGCCCAGCTGCGGATGCGCATCGAGCGGGGGATCTGAGGCGGGCTGAGGCGACGGGACTCCTGGGTCCCGCTCTCAGCGCAGTCCGATGAAGGGATCGCCCGGGGCGGCGGTGCCGAGGGCCCGCAGGTAGCGGTCCGTCATCCGATCCTGCGGCACGTCGAGCAGGGGCGCACCGAGTCGCGTGAACCAGGTCCCCGGGCGCGAGACGGCACTGACCGTGAAGCGCACCGTGCCGTCCTCCTCGCGGCGGAGCACGAAGGACTCGATGCCTGTATCGGGGTGCCCCGGGAGCGTCGCGTAGGCGAAGCCGCGGCGATCCGGCTCCTCGATGAGCTCGAGGACGCGGCACGGGATCCGGAAGCGGAAGGACCAGGGGCCCAGGCGCATCAGCACGACGGTTCCCGGGCGAGCGGAGCATCGGACGCGGCGACCTGCAGGCCGGAGCGCAGCTGCACCGCCCAGCTCAGCAGCTCGCGCTCGAGAGCTTCGAGGTCGGTCCTGTCCAGAACGGCGGAGCGGGAGAACCGTCGCCATCCGCGGGGCAGCGGGACATGCGGGTCGAGGGTGCCGGTGCTGACGTCGTGGGGGACGGACGCAGCGAGCGCTGTCAGGCGGTCGATGTCCCTCGGAGGCAGCTGCTCCAGAGCTCGGTGAGGCGCACGGTGCGCCGGTCCGCGGCTCATCACCCCTTCAGCGCCAGCGCGAGCGGCAGCACCGGACCCGCGCCGGCGCGGCGCAGGGCGCGGGCGGCGATCGTCATGGTCCAGCGGGAGTCGATGCGGTCGTCGACCAGGAGGATCGGCGCCCCGTCGAGGGCGCGCAGGCGCTCGGCGAGCTGCGGTCCGACGGTGAAGCGCGCCCAGAGGTCGGCCACGCGGAAGGCGCTGTTGCCGCCCGAGCGCAGCGGCTGCGCATCGGGCGCGAGGTCCAGGGCGCCGAGATCCTCGAGCCGACCGACGGTCGCGATGCCCTGGGCGAGGGACCGCACCAGCTGCGGGCGGGTGGTCGAGGGGACCGCGACCACGGCGGCCGGCCGTTGCGCCCAGTCCCACTCCTTCAGGACCTCGACGATCCGGCCTCCCAGATCGGCAGGGACGAGGCTGTCCACGGGGCGGCCGTCCGCATCGGTCGCGAGGACCTCGCGCAGGCGCGTCCCCCATCCCAGATCGGACAGGCGCGCGAGCGCGTGCCCCGTCTCCGCTCGCTCGCCCTCGGGGATCCTCCCCTTGGGCGCCGGGCCCTCGAGCGCGGGCAGACGGAGGCGGTCGAGGCCCTGGGGCCACTGCGCGCGCGGCTCGACGGGCACGCCGACGCGCTGCAGGAGGGCGGCGACCTCGCTCCCGGCGCCATCGGGGGCGCCGTCCGCCCCGTTCGAGCCCCCGGCCGCGCCATGCTCGGGATACCAGGCCGAGGCGCACACATCGCAGCGGCCGCAGGGAGTGGCGGTCGCGTCGTCCAGGCGCCGGGCCAGGAACACCATCCGGCACTGCTCGGGATCGGCCGCGACGGCCTCCGGGCCGCGTCCTCCGGAGCCCAGCCGCTCGTAGGCGAGCATCGCGTCCTGCTCCTCGCGGCGGGTCCGGGCGACGTTCGCGTAGCGCTCGGCGTCATACGTCCACGGGGCGCCGGTGGACACCCAGCCTCCGCGCACGGCCTCGAGCGCCCCATCGACGGCGAGCACCTTCAGCAGCAGCTCGAGCGCCGAGCGCTTGACGTCCACCCGGGCCTCGAGCGCCGGCGTCGACAGCGGCCCCTCGGCGCGGGCGAGGGCGTCGAGCACGGCGCGGGCGGACTCCTCGCTGGGCATCGACGCGGTCGCGAAGTACTCCCAGATGCGGCGGTCCTCCTTCCCCGGGAGCAGGAGGACATCGGCGGTGTCGGTCGCGCGGCCCGCGCGGCCCACCTGCTGGTAGTAGGCCACCGGCGAGCTCGGGGCGCCCAGGTGGATGACGAAGCCGAGGTCCGGCTTGTCGAAGCCCATGCCCAGCGCGGAGGTCGCCGCGAGGGCCTTGACCTCGTTGTCCTTGAGGGCCTGCTCGAGCTCGGCCCGCTCCTGTGAGTCCGTGCGCCCGGTGTACGCGCGCACGCGCCGCCCGGGCCGGTCCAGCAGCTGGGCCAGGTCCTGCGCGGCGGAGACCGTGAGCGTATAGATGATCCCGGAGCCCTCGAACTCGTCGAGGTGGCGCACCAGGTACTCGAGACGGGAGCGGTCGTCGGGCAGGGACAGGCAGCCGAGCCGGAGGGAGTCGCGCGTGAGGGGGCCGCGCAGCGTGAGCACCTCGCTGCCGTCGGTCCCGAGCTGCTCGGCCACGTCCGCGACCACGCGACCGTTGGCCGTGGCCGTCGTCGCGAGCACCGGGACGCCCGGGCCGAGCGTCGCCACGAGGTCCCGCAGGCGCCGGTAGTCGGGCCGGAAGTCGTGGCCCCAGTCGGAGATGCAATGAGCCTCGTCGATCACCAGCAGCCCGCACCTGCCGATCAGCCGCGGCAGCTGCTCATCGCGGAAGCGCGGGTTGACCAGGCGCTCCGGGGAGACCAGCAGGACGTCGACGTCATCGGCCGCGAGCCGCTGCTCGATGAGCGCCCATTCGGTCGGATTGGCCGAGTTGATGGCCTCGGCCCGCACCCCCGCGCGCGAGGCCGCGGCGACCTGATCGCGCATGAGCGCCAGCAGGGGCGAGACGATGAGCGCCGGCCCCGCGCCCCGGCGGCGCTGCAGCAGCGCGGCCAGGAAGTAGACGGCGGACTTGCCCCAGCCCGTGCGCTGGACCACGAGGGCGCGCCGACGCTCGGCGACGAGCGCCTCGATCGCCTCGAACTGGCCGGGATGGAACTGGGCATCCGCGCGCCCGGTGAGCGCGCGCAGGGCCTCGAGGGCCTCGGCATGCAGGTCGCCGGAAGCGCCCGACGCGGGGCTCGGGGAGGCGGGAGGTCGCGTGATGTCCATGGCCCCGAGTCTGTCAGGTGCCTGCGACGAACGAGGCGCTCCCGCGCGACGGGGGAGAACCGGGGCATGGGGAGGAATCGCGGCCGCTCTCAGGCGCTCTCAGGCGGGCGCGAGCGCGTCGGCAGCGAGCGGAGCAGGCGGGCCGTCGGCCCGCGACGGGCGCCACAGGTCGAGGATCGAGCGCCCGCCCCGGACGCGCTCGCGCACCCCGGGTGTGCGGGTGATGGGGAACAGCGCGAGCCCCACCAGCACCGCCGCCGCATGGCCGCGCGCCGTGAACCCGGTCCCCTCGATGGCGCCGTAGACCACCACCGCGGCCAGGGTCGCGCCCAGCAGCACGCGGCTCCACCCGCGCAGACGGTGCACGAGCAGCGCGGCCAGCGCCATGAAGCCGTAGCTCGCTCCCGTGTCCTCCACGTTCCACAGGGAGGCGGGCGCGTGCAGCCAGGTCACGTGCACCCACACATCGAGCGCCGCCAGCCCGGTCGCCAGGACATGCCCGGTCACGAACACCGCGATCGTGCGCGCCGAGCCGAGCCAGCGCTCCGCCGGTGCCAGCAGCATCGCGAACAGGGCGATCCAGGCCAGCAGCTCGCCGCGCGTGACGAAGAAGGCCGAGCGGACCAGCACGCGGACCGGGTTCTCGGTGAGATGGCGCAGGTTCGTCGACTGCGCGGCGATGAACGCCTCGCGCAGCTCGGTGGGCATGCCCAGCAGCGTCCAGGTCGTGATCCCGAGGACGCCCAGGTAGACGAACGTCGCCGGCGCGCTGCGCACGTACCAGCGGATCGTGCTGCCGTGCCGCGTCCAGAAGCGCTGCAGCGGCCGCGTCGGGGGCGCGGACGTCGCGAGCGACACGATCAGGAGCACCGCGGCCGCGAGCGCCCCGTTCCACGCGAGCTGTCGGATCACGGCGTCATCGTACGGCCGCGGGGTCCCGCCTCATCCCACGGGCAGGTCGCGCGCAGGCGCCAGGTGCGAGCGTCCGCCCCGGGGGCCGAGCGGGCCGCGGGGCGGACGACAGGGGTCAGGCCTCGTCGGAGCTGGAGTCCTCGGCCGCGTCGCCGCTGCGGGTCTGCTTGAGCCGGTCGCGGGTGGACTCGTCGTCGTGCAGCGGATTCTCCTTGGTCGCGAGCGCGGCGCGCATGCGCTTCTCGAGCTCCTGCACCTCGCGCAGGCGCGGGTCGTCCGACGGGGTCTCGTCATCCGAGGGGTCGTGGGACATGTAGTCGATGTTCGGGTCGACCGACATGGTCGGCTCCTTCCTGACCGGCGGGGACCGGTGCGCGAGGTCGATGGGAGGTCGCCGGCAGGCGGCCCCGGAGGGCGTCTCACCGAGGTACGGTGACCGTGCTCACAGACTACCGGGACGGGTACGATCGTGCGCATGCCAGCGATCGGACGAGAAGACGTCGCACGCCTCGCCGACCTCGCACGGATCCAGCTCAGCGATGACGAGATCTCCCGGTTCGCCGGCGAGTTCGACGCCATCATGGACGCTGTCGCCTCCGTGTCCGAGGTCGCCTCGCAGGACGTGCCCGCCACCAGCCACCCCCTTCCCCTGACCAACGTGTTCCGCGAGGACGTCGTCACCGACACCCTCACGCAGGAGCAGGCGCTGTCCGGGGCCCCCGACGCCAAGGACGGCCGCTTCGCCGTCCCGCAGATCCTGGGGGAGGAGTGACCATGAACAGCCCCGCTTCCGGCTCCGCCGACCTCACCCGCCTGTCCGCGGCCGCGATGGCCGCCGCGATGGCCGACGGCTCCGCCTCCGCGGAGGAGATCGCCCGCGCCCACCTCGCGCGCATCGCCGACGTCGACGGCGAGCTCAACGCCTTCCTCCACGTCAGCGAGGACGACGCCCTGGCCACGGCCCGCGACGTCGACGCCCGCCGCGCCGCCGGCGAGGAGCTGCATCCGCTGGCCGGCGTGCCCGTCGCCGTCAAGGACGTCGTCGTGACCGCCGGCATGCCCACCACGGCCGGCTCCCGCATCCTCGAGGGCTGGATCCCGCCGTACGACGCGACGCTCGTCGAGCGCCTGCGCGCGGCGCGCATGCCCATCCTCGGCAAGACCAACATGGACGAGTTCGCGATGGGCTCGTCCACCGAGACCAGCGCCTACGGCCCCACCCGCAACCCGTGGGACACCGACCGCATCCCCGGCGGCTCCGGCGGCGGCTCCTCCGCGGCCGTGGCCGCCTTCGAGGCGCCGCTGGCGATCGGCACCGACACCGGCGGCTCGATCCGCCAGCCCGGCGCCGTCACCGGCACCGTCGGCATGAAGCCCACCTACGGCTCCGTCTCGCGCTACGGCCTCATCGCGATGGCCTCCTCGCTCGACCAGGCGGGCCCCGTGACCCGCACCGTCGAGGACGCCGCGCTGCTGCACGAGGTCATCGGCGGCCACGACGTGCGCGACTCGACGTCGCTGGACGGCGGCTTCGCCTCGTTCACCGAGGCCGCGCGCCTGCGGGACGTCAAGGGCCTGCGCATCGGCGTGATCGAGGAGCTCGAGGGCGAGGGCTTCGCCCCCGAGGTCCGCGCCCGCTTCACCGAGTCCCTCGCCCTGCTCGAGCAGGCGGGCGCGGAGATCGTCCGCGTGTCCTGCCCGAACTTCCGCTACGCGCTGGGCGCCTACTACCTGATCATGCCGTCGGAGGCCTCGAGCAACCTGGCCAAGTTCGACGGCATGCGCTTCGGCCTGCGCGTGGTCCCCGAGGACCACCCCACCGCGGAGTCCGTCATGAAGGCCACCCGCGGCCAGGGCTTCGGCGCGGAGGTCAAGCGCCGCATCCTGCTGGGCACCTACGCCCTGAGCGCCGGCTACTACGACGCCTACTACGGCAGCGCCCAGAAGGTCCGCACGCTCGTGCAGCGCGATTTCGCCGCGGCCTTCGAGAGCGTCGACGTGATGGCCTCGCCCACGGCGCCGACGGTCGCCTTCCGCGTCGGCGAGAAGGTCGACGATCCGATGGCGATGTACATGAACGACATCGCCACCATCCCCGCGAACCTCGCGGGCACCCCCGGCATCTCCATCCCCTCCGGCCTGGCCGAGGACGGCCTGCCCGCCGGGATCCAGTTCCTCGCCCCGGCGCAGGCCGATGACCGCCTGTACCGGGTGGGCGGCGCCCTCGAGGCGCTGCTCGAGGACTCCTGGGGCGGCCCCTTCCTGGACCGCGCCCCCGAGCTGAAGGGAGCGGGCAAGTGACCGCTGCAGACACCCTCGTCCCCTTTGACGACGCGACCGACCGCTACGACCCGGTCCTGGGCATCGAGGTCCACGTCGAGCTCGGCACCGCCACCAAGATGTTCGACGGCGCGCCGAACATCTTCGCCGCGGAGCCGAACACGGCCATCACCCCGGTGTCCCTGGGCCTGCCCGGCACGCTGCCGGTGGTCAACGCCAAGGCCGTCGAGTACGCGATCCGCATCGGCCTCGCGCTGAACTGCGAGATCGCCGAGTCCTGCCGCTTCGCGCGCAAGCAGTACTTCTACCCGGACCTCACGAAGAACTTCCAGACCTCGCAGTACGACGAGCCGATCGCGCACGACGGCTTCATCGACGTCGAGCTCGAGGATGGGGAGGTCTTCCGCGTGGAGATCGAGCGCGCGCACATGGAGGAGGACGCGGGCAAGAACACCCACGTCGGCGGCTCCACCGGCCGCATCCACGGCGCCACGCACTCCCTCGTCGACTACAACCGCGCGGGCGTCCCGCTCGTGGAGATCGTGACCCGGCCCATCACGGGCACCGGGAAGCGCACCCCCGAGGTCGCCGCCGCGTATGTGCGGACCCTGCGCGACATCTTCCGGGCGCTCGACGTGTCGGAGGCCCGCATGGAGCGCGGCAACGTGCGCGCCGACGTCAACGTGTCGCTGCGCGCGAATCCGGAGGCGCCGCTCGGCACCCGCTCGGAGACCAAGAACGTCAACTCCTTCCGCTCGATCGAGAAGACGGTCCGCTACGAGATCTCCCGCCACGCCGGGATCCTCGACGAGGGCGGCAGCGTGGTCCAGGAGACCCGTCACTTCCACGAGGAGGACGGCTCCACGAGCTCGGGCCGCATGAAGTCCGATGCGGAGGACTACCGCTACTTCCCCGAGCCCGACCTCGTGCCCGTGGCCCCGAGCCGCGAGTGGGTCGAGGAGATCCGCTCGTCCCTGCCGGAGCTGCCGGCGGCCCGTCGCCGTCGCCTGCTGGGGGAGTGGGGCTTCACCGATCTCGAGATGCGCGACGCCACCAACGCCGGCGCCCTCGACCCCATCGAGCAGACCGTCGCCGCCGGTGCGAGCGCCCAGAGCGCCCGCAAGTGGTGGATGGGCGAGCTGGCCCGTACGGCGCGCGAGCAGGACGTCGAGCTCGACGCCCTGGCCGTGACCCCGGCACAGGTGGCCCAGCTGCAGAAGCTGATCGACGACAAGAAGATCAACGACAAGATCGCGCGCACCGTGCTGGGCAAGGTCCTGGCGGGCGAGGGCGACCCCGCGGCGATCGTCGAGGCCGAGGGCCTCGCCGTCGTCTCCGACGACTCGGTGCTGACCGCGGCCGTGGACCAGGCGCTCGCCGACAACCCCGACGTGGTCGCCAAGATCCAGGGCGGCAAGGTGCAGGCGATCGGCGCCCTCATCGGCCCGATCATGAAGGCCACCCGGGGCCAGGCCGACGCCGGTCGCGTGCGGGAGATCATCCTCGAGAAGGTCGACGTCGAGGGCTGACACTGCCGAGGCCGGGCTCCGCGCACCGGCGACCCTGACGACGGGCCCCTGCCATACGGCAGGGGCCCGTCGTCGTGCGCGGCCCGGGCCCCGCGACCCGGGGAGCGCTCGTGCGTCTCCGTGCGACCTCGGCGGATGAACCTCCGTGACCCCGAGCGCCCCATTTCCAAAGAACAGCGATAGGCTCACCTAAGGACACGTTATGTCGAGGAGGGGGCGTGCGCCCTCGAATCGCGCGGCCCCGCCCTCTGTCGCACGAAGGAGAGAAGACCATGACCACGAACATCACGAACCTGGTGGGCATCGACGCGGAGGGGCTGGACCGCCTGTCCTGTTCCGCCAAGGAGGACCCGACCACGGGCCGCAAGACGCTCAGGGCGACCACCGTCTGCGAATCGGGCTTCCGCAACATGAGTTACGTGCGCGATCTCGCGCCCGTGCTCGTGGGTGAGCCCCCGGCGCTGCTCGGCGACGACTCCGCCCCCAACCCCTCCGAGATGGCCCTCGCCGCCCTCGGCTCGTGCATCTCCGTCGGAATGCTCGCCAACGCCACGCACCGCGAGGTCACCCTCACGAGGATCGAGGTCGCCATGGAGGGCGACATCGACATCTCCGCCGTCTGGGGCATCGGCGATGTGCCCGAGGACAAGGTCCCCGGCTTCACCGACGTGCGCTGCACGGTGACGCTCGCGGGCGACACCGACGAGCAGACGCTGCAGGAGATCCACGACAACGCGATCCGCTGGTCTCCCGTCGTCAACACCTTCCGGCGCCCGGTCGAGCTCGTCTCGACCCTCGTCGTCGCCTGATCCGCGTCCTCCAGGAGAGCCCCATGACCGCAGTCCTGAACCGCTCCCGGATCACCGACGCCACACTGGATGCCATCGCCTCCGCGGCGGGCGCCGTGGACCGCGGAGAGACCGCGACCCGCTCGATCTTCCCGACCCTCGGGGCCGAGGGCGTGCTCGACCTCGGGGCCCCGGACACCGGCAACGGCACGCTGGCCGAGATGGCGGGCGTCATCGAGTCGATCGCGGCGCGATGCATGAGCACCGCGTTCTCCCTGTGGGCCACGCGCATGACGATCGAGTACCTCCGCACCGCGGGCACGCCCACCGCGATCGAGCAGGCCGAGCGCCTCGCGACGGGTGAGGTCCTCGGCATCACCGGCATGGCCTCGGCCTTCAAGGACCTCGCCGGCTGCGGCACCCTCGAGCTCACGGCCGACCCCGTCGACGACGGCTTCGTCGTCAGCGGCCCGATCCGGTGGGCGAGCAACCTGTTCGAGGACTCGGTCATGGTTACGGCGGCCCGCACCGCCACGGGCGGCAAGGTCATCGTCCAGCTCCCGCTCGACACGGACGGCGTCACTGTCGGCGCGCCGTTCTCGCTGCTTGCCCTCGGCTCCACGGCGTCCTCCTCCCTGACGCTCGAGGACGTCCGCATCCCGCACGAGCAGGTGCTGACGCAGGACACGGCCGAGTTCCTCACCCGGGTCCGGCCGACCTTCACGATCCTGCAGACCGCGATGTGCCTGGGAGTCGCCGGGACCAGCGTCCAGCAGGCCCGGGAGGGCCTCGTGGGGGTCACGAGCACGTACGCGGCCGAGCTGGACGGCGTGTTCGGCCGCCACACCCTGGCCCGGGCGACCATGCGTCAGCTCGCCGACCGCGTCGGCGGCTCGGCGACTCCGGCGAAGGCCGAGCTGCTCGCCCTGCGCCTGGCCGCGGCGGAGATCGCGACCGACGCGGCGGGCCTCGAGCTGCGCACGGCCGGAGGCAAGGGGTACGCGAGCGCGACGCCGGCCAACCGGCGCTTCCGGGAGGCGGCCTTCATCCCCGTCCAGTCCCCGTCGGAGGGGCAGCTGCGCTGGGAGCTCGCCTCATGCCACTGACGAGCACCCCCACCGCCGAGCATCCCGTTCACGAGGACTGGACGCGGAGCGTGGCCGTGGATCCCACCGTGATGCGCTCGGTGATGGGCGCGTTCCCCACCGGCGTCACGATCGTGACCACCACCCTCGGAGGCCGACCGGTGGGGATGACGGTCAGCTCCTTCACCTCCGTCTCGCTCGATCCTCCCCTCCTGCTCGTGTGCGTCGCGCGGACGGCCGGCACGCTGCCGGCCTTCCGGGTGGGGCGTCACCTCGCGGTCAAC
This sequence comes from Brachybacterium nesterenkovii, assembly GCF_900163655.1. Lineage (GTDB taxonomy): Bacteria > Actinomycetota > Actinomycetes > Actinomycetales > Dermabacteraceae > Brachybacterium > Brachybacterium nesterenkovii. Next base: position 43,813 of record NZ_FWFG01000069.1, on the reverse strand, counting down.
GTGCTCTCGCGCAGCCAGGCCTCGCTCGCGCGGCGCTTCGCGAGCCGCGTCGAGGACCGCTTCGAGGGAGTCGATCACGTGCCGGGCCTCCACGGAGCACCCCTCCTCGCGGGCACCTCCGCCTGGGTGAGCGGGTACACCGAGCGGATCTACGACGCCGGCGATCACGTCATCCTCCTGATCCGCGCCGTCGAGCTGCACCGCTCCGAGGAGCAGCCGCTCCTCTACCACTCGGGGACCATGCACGACTGGGTCCCGCCCGAGCGGCTGCCCGAGGGCTCGACGCCCCGCCCAGTCCCTGATCCCGTCCGTCCCTGCCACATCCCAGCCCGGAAGGCCAGCCTCGTGCCCGCTGAGACCGCATCACCGCCCGCGACCGCGCCCCGCGCCCCTGCCCCCGAGGGCGATGTCCGACCCGTGCCCCCGGCCCTCGCGACGGACGCCACCGCCGCGTCGCACCTCGAGCCGTTCGGGATCCCCGAGATGGTCGACCGCGTCGTCGCGGTCGCGCTCGAGAAGGCGCACCATCCTCGCTCCATGCTCGTGCGCGCGCTCATCGGGGGCGCGATGGTCGCCTTCGGGGTGATCCTCTCGGTGAACGTGAGCACCGGGATCACCGTCCCCGGCATCGCGAGCCTGGTCATGGGGCTCGCCTTCGGCTTCTCCTTCGTCCTGATCCTCGTCTCGGGCGCCTCGCTCATCACCGCCGACATGGCCGCTGGGCTCGTCGCGGTGCTCGATCGGCGGCTCGGCGTCCTGTCATACCTGTGCTTCCTCGCCCTGGGACTGGTCGGGAACCTCGCGGGAGCGCTCGCGCTCATCGGGGTCGCCGCCGCGGCCGGCGGCCCCTATCTCACGGAGGGCTTCGCGCGCCGCGCCGCAGCGATAGGGACCGCGAAGGCGGGGGAGGGCCCGGTCGCCGCGCTCCTGCTCGCGGTGCTGTGCACGTGGTTCCTCCAGACCGCGATGTTCCTGTTCTTCAAGGCGCGCACCGACGTCGCCCGGATGGGCTTCGCGTTCTACGGACCGTTCGCGTTCGTGGCGGCCGGCACGCAGCACGTCATCGCGAACATCGCCTTCATCGGGCTCCCGCTGCTGCTCGCCGCGTTCCATCCCGGCCAGGTGCTCGACCCGGGCCTCACGTGGGGCCTCGGTGAGCACGGGATGCTCCGCAACCTCGCTCTGACCACGGTCGGCAACTTCGTGGGCGGCGCCCTGCTGGTGGCGGTCCCGTTCCGCCACGCAGCACGACTCATGCAGCGGGGGCTCTGACCGATGACATCCGGCACCGCTCCGAGGCCGTCGCTGACGAGAGCGCCGGTCGCATGGTGAGCACCCTGTCTCGCATCTCGGTCGGCCGGTAGGATCGACCCATGCCTGCACTCCGCTCCCGCACCTCGACCCACGGCCGCAACATGGCCGGCGCCCGCGCCCTGTGGCGCGCCACCGGTATGGAGTCCTCGGACTTTGGCAAGCCGATCGTCGCCATCGCGAACTCGTACACCCAGTTCGTGCCCGGGCACGTGCACCTGAAGAACATGGGCGATCTCGTGGCCGGCGCCGTCAAGGAGGCCGGCGGCATCGCCCGCGAGTTCAACACGATCGCGGTCGACGACGGCATCGCCATGGGCCACGGCGGCATGCTCTACTCGCTGCCCAGCCGCGACGTCATCGCCGACTCCGTGGAGTACATGGTCAACGCCCACTGCGCGGACGCGCTCGTGTGCATCTCCAACTGCGACAAGATCACCCCGGGCATGCTCATGGCCGCGATGCGCCTGAACATCCCCGTCGTCTTCGTCTCCGGCGGCCCGATGGAGTCCGGCAAGCCCGTCGAGGGCGTCGTCGAGCACCGCCTCGACCTCGTCGACGCGATCTCCATCAGTGCTGACGAGTCCGTGACCGATGCCCAGCTCGCCGAGATCGAGGACAACGCCTGCCCCACCTGCGGCTCCTGCTCGGGCATGTTCACCGCCAACTCGATGAACTGCCTGACCGAGGCGCTCGGGCTGTCGCTGCCGGGCAACGGCACCACGCTGGCGACCCACGCCTTCCGCAAGGAGCTGTTCCTGCGGGCCGGGCGCACCATCGTCGATCTCGCCCGGCGCTGGTACGACGAGGACGACGCCTCGGTGCTCCCGCGGAACATCGCCACCAAGGCGGCGTTCACCAACGCGATGAGCCTGGACGTCGCGATGGGAGGCTCCACCAACACGGTGCTGCACATCCTCGCCGCCGCCATCGAGGGGGAGATCGACTTCGGCCTCGACGACATCGACCGCCTCTCGCGCTCCGTGCCGTGCCTGTCCAAGGTCGCCCCCAACGGCACCGCCCACATCGAGGACGTCCACCGCGCCGGCGGCATTCCCGCGATCCTCGGCGAGCTCGACCGGGCGGGCCTGCTGGACCACTCCGTCCACGCGATCCACGCCCCCGACCTCACCACGTGGCTGGACGCCTGGGACATCCGCTCCGGCAAGACCTCGACGGAGGCCGACGCGCTCTTCCACGCCGCCCCCGGCGGGGTGCGGACCACGCAGGCGTTCAGCACCGAGAACGTGTGGAAGGAGCTGGACACCGATGCCGAGAACGGCGTGATCCGCGCCGTCCCGCACGCCTTCACCAAGGACGGCGGCCTGTGCGTGCTCAAGGGCAACCTGGCCGAGGACGGCTGCGTCATCAAGACCGCGGGCATCACCGAGGACCTCTTCCACTTCGAGGGCAGCGCCGTCGTGTGCGACTCCCAGGAGGAGGCTGTGCAGAAGATCCTGGACAAGACCGTGAAGGAGGGCGACGTCGTCGTCATCCGCTACGAAGGCCCCCAGGGCGGCCCCGGCATGCAGGAGATGCTCTACCCGACGTCGTTCCTCAAGGGCCGCGGCCTGGGCAAGGCCTGCGCGCTGATCACCGACGGCCGCTTCTCCGGCGGCACCTCGGGCCTGTCAATCGGGCACATCTCCCCGGAGGCGGCCGAAGGCGGGCTCATCGGCCTCATCGAGGACGGCGACCGGATCGTCATGGACGTCGACAAGCGCCTGCTGCAGCTCGAGGTGAGCGACGAGGAGATCGCCCGCCGCCGCGAGAAGAAGGGCCCGCTGCCGTGGCGCCCCGAGAAGCGCGAGCGCGAGGTGTCGCAGGCCCTCAAGGTCTACGCCCACCTGGTGCGGTCCGCGACCTACGGGGCCACCCGCCGCCCGCTTCCCTGAGTCCGGCACCTGCGCCGAGCGTCACGCTGGGTGCCGGATCGCGTCGGATCTGAGTCCCAGCGTGGCGCTCGACGAGGCGGTCGGGTGACGGCGGACAGCGCGAGCCCGGGTTCTCGAGTGCGGTCGGGATTGCTCAGCCGCCGATGGCCGCCTCGTAGCGGTCCGCGACGATCTCGGCGATGAGCGGGTGATCGCCCAGGGGCTCGGCCACGATGTCGGCGCCGCAGTCGGCCAGCGCCTTTTGGAAGTGCCCCGGGGCGAGCAGGTAGTTCGCCACGGCGACGCGCCCGCCCGCGGGGAGCCCTGCCCGGGCTGCGGTCACGGCATCGGCGACCGACGGCTGGGCGGCGGCGATGAACCCGATGGACACCTTGCGCCCGAGCTCCGCGGAGAGCAGCGGTAGCATCTCCCGCGCCATCGCCTGACCGGCCCTGTTCCTGGTCCCGGCCACGGCCATCACCACGGCATCGCCCTCGGCGAGCCCCGCCTCCCGCAGACGCTCGGCCATGACGGCCGCCAGGCGCGGATCGGGACCGAGCGGACCGGCCGAGACGGCCCGGTGCCCGGCGATCGCGGCCTCGATGTCATGGCCCACGTGGAAGCCGGTCGACAGCAGCAGCGGCACGACGACGGCCTCGGGCGCGTCCTCGGTCTCGCGGGTGCGCAGCACCTCCACCGGGCCCGCGGTCTCGCGGACCACATCGCCCACCTCGGGCTCCTGCACGTCCACGTACGCCTCGCGCACGACCGTGCCCGGCATCGTCGAGCGCACGCGCATCATGATCGCGCGCACCACATCGCGTCCGGCCCGGTCGCGCGTGCCATGGGCGCAGCCGATCAGGACGGGGGAGGGGCTGACGGGAGCCGTGTCCGCGGCGGCGCCGACCGTCTCCGTCGCGGCCGTGTCCGCACCGGCCTCGGAGACGGCGCGGTCATCGCCGTCGGCCAGGGCCTGACGGCCCGAGCGGCGCAGGCGTTCCGCATCCGCTACATAGTCCAGAGCATCCGGGACGAGGAAGCCCTCGGCGCTCGTGCGCCCCACCGTGATCACGGCCGGGTTCGTCACGCCCTCGCGCTCGACCGCCTCGACGATCGTCGCGAGCGTCCCGCGCACCTCCCGCTGGGAATCCGTGGTCGCGCTCTGGACCACCGCGACCGGGGTCGTCGGGTCGATGCCGTTGAGCATCGCCTGCGCCGCCAGGCGCGGCAGCCACGAGACGCCCATCATCAGCACCGTCGTCGTGCCCGGGTCGCGCAGGGCAGCGAGATCCGCGGGCCCCAGGTCCCCGTGCGCGTTGACGATGTGCAGGGCCACGGCGGTGCCGCGATGCGTCACCGGCACGTCGCCCGCGGCGGGCCCGGCGATCGCCGAGGTCACGCCGGGGACCACCTGCACGTCGATCCCGGCCCTGCGGCAGGCGAGGACCTCCTCGCCGCCGCGGCCCAGCACGAACGGGTCCCCGCCCTTGAGGCGCACGACCCGGTGCCCGGCGCGCGCCTGTTCCACGAGCACGGCGTCGATCTCGCCCTGGCTCATCGAGGGGCGGCCCGGCGTCTTGCCCACCTCGATCACCGTGACGCCCTCGCCGAGCATGCCGACGAGGCCGGCGGGACCGAGGCGGTCGACGACCACCACATCGGCCTGCCGCAGCAGGGCCAGGCCCCGCACGGTGATGAGGTCGAGGGCCCCGGGCCCGCCGCCGACGAGGGCGACGGACCCGGGCGCCAGACGCGCGGGGGAGAGGGCGTCGACGGACAGCGGATCGCCCAGGCGCCCCGCATCCCCGGGGTCGGGCGCGCCGCGCCCCGTGACCCCGCTCGACGCGACGTCTCCGGCGGTATCCGCCATCAGGCGGCGGCGCGCGGCCGCGGCGAGGCGGACACGAGCAGGCGGCCGTCCCGGACCTCGGCGTCGAACACGTCGATCGGCAGCTTCTCGCCGCCGGCCGCGTCGATCACCTCGCCGGTGTCCATGTTCCACACCTGCTTGTACATCGGCGAGGCCAGCGTCGGCACCACGGTCGCGGGCTCATCGCCCTCGCCCGGGACCTCGTGGGTGCCCACGAGGCCGCGCGAGAGGATGTTCGTGCCCGAGTACGGGTCGTGCTGCTGGACCGCGTGGACGCTCCCGTCCTCGAGGAGGAACACGCCGATCTGCGTGCCGTCGGGCAGCAGGGCGGCGGCGCCGCGGTCGATGCTCAGGGCGTCGACGGCGCAGATGTCGACCATCTCGGCGGCGGAGCCGCGATCGGTGCTCAGGGTGCTCATCTCTCAGGCTCCTCAGTTCTCGAGGTCGGCGTCGGCGGTGCCCGGGTGGGCCATGGCGTGCTGGCTCGCGGCCTGCATGGTCGGGAACGTGTCCGTCTCGCCCGGCTGCGCCGGACGCGGCTGGCCGCGCTCGATGACGTAGGCCAGCTGCGGGTCCGACTGATCGGGCGCGTTGACGAACGACACGAACTTCGCGGCGCGCTCGGGGTTGTAGACCGCCTCGGCCCACTCGTCCACGTAGGAGTCGACGTGACGCTGCATGGCCTCCTCGAGCTGCTCGCCGATGCCGAGCGTGTCGTCGACGATCACGCGGCGCAGCTCCTCGATGCCGCCCGGGTACTCCTCGACCCAGCGGGCCGTGCGCTGGACCTTGTCGGCCTCGCGGATGTACAGCATGAGGAAGCGGTCGATGCAGCGCTGGAGGGTGACCTCGTCGAGGTCCTCCGCGAGCAGCTTGCCGTGCGCCGGGGTCATGCCGCCGTTGCCGCCCACGTACAGGTTCCAGCCCTTGTTCGTGGCGATGATGCCGACGTCCTTGCCCTGGGCCTCGGCGCACTCGCGCGCGCAGCCCGACACGGAGATCTTGATCTTGTGCGGGGACCGCAGGCCGCGGTAGCGCTTCTCGAAGGCGACCGCGAGGGTCGTCGAGTCCTGCACGCCGAAGCGGCACCAGTTCGTGCCCAGGCACGCCTTGACCATGCGCAGCGACTTGCCGTACGCGTGCCCGCTCTGGAAACCGGCGTCCACCAGGCGCTTCCAGATCTCCGGGAGCTGCTCGAGGCGCGCGCCGAACATGCCGATGCGCTGGGCGCCGTTGAGCTTGACGTACAGGCCGTAGTCCTTGGCGACCTCGGCGATGACCATCAGCTTGTCCGGCGTGATCTCTCCGGCCGGGATCGCCGGGATCACCGAGTAGGTGCCGTCCTTCTGGATGTTGGCCATCACGAAGTCGTTGGTGTCCTGCAGGGCGCCGAGCTGGCGGCCCACCGGGTTGTGGCGACGGCCCGTGATCGCGCCGAGCGTCGACAGGATCGAGGCGACGACCGGGCGGCAGACGGCGCAGCCGCGCCCGCGGCCATGGGCGGTGACGACCTCGGTGAAGGTCTCCTGGCCGCCCTCCTCCACGAGCTTGAACAACTCGGCGCGGGGCATCGCGAAGTGCTCGCACAGGGCCTTGGAGACGGCGATGCCGCTCTTCTCGAGCTCCTTGTTCAGCAGCTTCGTCAGCGTCGGGACGCACGAGCCGCAGACGGTGCCGGCCTTGGTGCACTCCTTGATCGCGCCGACCGTGTGGCAGTCGTGCTCGGTGATGGCCTCGCGGATCGTGCCCGCGGCGACGTTGTTGCACGAGCAGACCACGGCGTCGTCGGGAAGCTCCGCCCCCGCCATCGCGTCGCCCGCGCCCTCGGGCGCGATGACGGCCGACGGGTCGGCGCCCAGCTCGCGCCCGATGAGGGGGCGCAGGGCCGAGTACAGCTCGATGTCGCCCACGAAGACGCCGCCGAGCAGGATCTTCGCGTCGTCGGACATGACGAGCTTGCGGTAGTTGCGGTGGACCGGGTCCACGAAGGACACCTCGAGGGCGCCCGCGGAGACCGCGTTGACGTCGCCGAAGGCCGCGGCCTCGACGCCCACGCCCTTGAGCTTGGTGCCGTCGTCGGCGCGGTGGTGGGTGCGGTCGCCGCCCAGGAAGGCGTCGACGACCACGTCGGCCATGTCGTTGCCCGGGGCGATGAGCCCGGCGCACACGCCCTCGTAGGAGGCGCACTCGCCGATCGCCCAGATCGACGGGTCCGAGGTCTGGCAGGTCTCGCCGACGATCACGCCGCCGCGCTCGCCGATCGCGAGGCCGGCCTCGCGGGCCACGCGGTCGCGAGGGCGGATGCCGGTGGAGAAGACGACGACGTCCGCGGGGACCTCGGAGTCGTCGGACAGGTGGGCGGTGCCCATGGCGCCGTCCTCGGCCGCCGTGAAGCGGCTCGCGCCCACGCCGGTGCGCACGTGGATGCCGAGGTCCTCGATGAGCAGGCGCAGCATCTCGCCGCCGCCCTGGTCGAGCTGGACCGACATCAGGCGGTCGGCGAACTCGACGACCGTCGTGTCGACCTCCATGTTCTTCAGCGCGGCCGCGGCCTCGAGGCCCAGCACGCCGCCGCCGACCACGACGCCGCGCAGCGGACGGCCCAGGGCCTGCGAGCGGTCCGCGACCCAGGCGGCGAGGTTCTCGACGTCCTCGACGGTGCGGTAGGAGAAGGAGCCGGGGAGGTCCTTGCCCTCGGCGCGCGGCGCCCAGGCCCACGAGCCCGTCGCCAGGACGAGCCGGTCGTAGGGGTGGACGACACCGGCGGCGGTCGTCACCGTCTGCGCATCGCGGTCGATCGCCTCGACCTTGTCGCCGGTCACGAGCTCGATGCGCGGGTCGTCCCAGACGGCGGTGTCCAGGGCGAGCATGCTCGCGTCCTTCCGGGTGAACCAGTTGGACAGGTGCACGCGGTCGTAGGGCTGCTGGGGCTCCTCGCCGATCACCGTGAGGCGCCAGGCGCCCTGCGGGTCCTGCGCCTGCAGGCGGGCGGCGAAGCGGTGGCCGGTCATTCCGCCGCCGACCACGACGATGCGCTGTTCGTCGAGGGACGGCGCGGTGCTCGCGGCGCTGATGAGGGGAGAGGCGTCCAGGGGGGCTGCGGTCTCGGAAGAGGTCATGGGGCGTTCCTCGAACCTTCTGTCGTCGGGGCGGGGGCGTCGTCCTCGAGGGTAGGCGGAGCGCCTGACAGACGGGAGGACCTTCGCCCTCGCCGCGCCACGCGGCATTTGCCTTCCGCGTCCCGTGCGACCAAGGTCACCACGGCCCGTGCGGTGCGCGGGGGGCGGCGCGTGGAGAGCCAGCCCGGGGCAGGGAGCGACGGCGGGGGCGGCGCAAGAGCCGGGCGTGGCGGGCGACAGGTGCGACGCGACGGTCCCGGGCGGTGCGGAGGAGAGGGATCGGGCGGGCCAATGATCCGGCGGGTCCGCCGGATCCGCGGCGTCCCGCATCGTGGACGGCCCCCGTCCGCCCTGCGGTGAGGGCTACGATCGGGGCATGGAGATCCTGGTCCTCGTAATCCCCGAGCGCGGCTGACGCCCGTTCGCCCTCACGAGACGTCCTCCGCGCACCCCTCGCCAGCCCATCGGGCCGAGGGGTTCTTTCATATCCGGCCCCAGATGGCGACCACCCACGACGACGAAGGAGTACCGATGACCTCATCTCGAGTCACCGGCGCGCAGTCGCTGATCCAGTCCCTCGAGCACGCCGGGGCGGACGTCGTCTTCGGCCTCCCCGGCGGTGCGATCCTCCCCACCTACGACCCGCTGATGGACGCCGCGCACCTGCGCCACATCCTGGTGCGCCACGAGCAGGGCGCGGGCCATGCCGCGAGCGGCTACGCCCACGCGACCGGCGAGGTGGGCGTGTGCATGGCCACCTCCGGCCCGGGCGCGACCAACCTCATCACGGCGATCGCGGACGCCCAGATGGACTCGATCCCGCTCGTCGCGATTACCGGGCAGGTGGGCTCCTCGTTCATCGGGACCGACGCCTTCCAGGAGGCCGACATCGTCGGCATGACGATGCCGGTCACCAAGCACAACTTCCTGGTCACCGACGCCGCCGACATCCCGATGACGATCAAGCAGGCCTTCCACATCGCCTCGACGGGCCGGCCCGGGGCTGTGCTCGTGGACGTCACCAAGGACGCGCAGCAGGCGATGACGGACTTCGTGTGGCCGGACGAGCTGGGCCTGCCCGGCTACCGCCCGTCGCCGCGCCCGCACCAGCGGCAGATCCGCGAGGCGATCTCGCTGCTGCTGCAGGCCAAGCGCCCCGTCTTCCTCCTCGGCGGCGGCGTGATCCGCGGCCGGGCGAGCGAGCAGGTGCGCGAGCTCGTGGACCTCTCCGGCGCCCCCTTCGTCACCACGCTCATGGGCCGCGGAGCCCTCCCGGACTCCCACCCCGCCCAGCTGGGCATGCCCGGCATGCACGGCAGCGTCGCGGCGGTCTCGGCCCTGCAGCGCGCGGATCTCATCATCGCGATCGGCGCCCGCTTCGACGACCGCGTGACCGGTCGCCTCGACTCCTTCGCCCCGCACGCGGCCGTGGTGCACTGCGACATTGACGCCGCGGAGATCTCCAAGAACCGCACCGCGGACGTCCCAATCGTCGGCGAGGCCCGGGACATCGCCGCGGGCCTGGCCGCCGAGCTGCGCGAGCGCCTCGCCGAGCGCGACGACCGCGACTACGAGGCCTGGTGGTCGTTCCTGTCGAACCTTCGCGAGTCCTATCCGCTGGGATGGACGCAGACCGCGGACGGCTTCACCGCCCCGCAGAAGGTGATCCAGCGCCTCGGCGAGATCTCGGGCCCCGAGTCGATCTTCGTCTCGGGCGTCGGCCAGCACCAGATGTGGTCGGCGCAGTTCATCGACTACGAGCGACCCAACTCCTGGATCAACTCCGGGGGACTGGGCACCATGGGCTACTCGGTCCCCGCGGCCATGGGCGCCAAGGTCGGCGCCCCCGACCGCACCGTGTGGGCGATCGACGGCGACGGCTGCTTCCAGATGACCAACCAGGAGCTGGCGACCTGCGTGATCAACGAGATCCCGATCAAGGTCGCGGTCATCAACAACAGCTCGCTGGGCATGGTCCGCCAGTGGCAGAACCTGTTCTACGACCAGCGCTACTCGCACACGGACCTGAACACGGGCCACGGGACGCGCCGCATCCCCGACTTCGTCAAGCTCGCCGACGCCTACGGCTGCGCCGGGCTGCGCTGCGAGCGGGACGAGGACATCGACGCGACGATCGAGAAGGCGATGGAGATCGACGACCGCCCCGTGGTCGTGGACTTCACCGTGAGCGCCGACGCCATGGTGTGGCCGATGGTGCCCACCGGCGTCTCCAACGACGAGATCCAGATCGCCCAGGGCATGACCCCCGAGTGGGAGAGGGACATCTGAACCATGCGCACCACCATCGGAAACGGACACTTCGTCGGATCGACGGGCGCCGCGCGCGCCGCCGAGGTCCTGCCGGACACGCACACCCTGTCGGTGCTCGTCGAGAACAAGCCGGGCGTGCTCACGCGCGTCGCGGCCCTGTTCGCCCGGCGCGGCTACAACATCTCCTCGCTCGCGGTGGGCCCCACCGAGCATCCGGAGATCTCGCGCATCACCGTCGCGGTCGATGTCGCCGAGCAGCCGCTCGAGCAGATCACCAAGCAGCTCAACAAGTTGGTCAACGTGCTCAAGATCGTGCAGCTCGAGCCGCGCCAGACGGTCGTGCGCGAGCTCATGCTCGTGAAGGTCACCGCCGACAGCTCCTCGCGCACCTCCGTCCTGGAGGTCGTCCAGATGTTCCGCGCCAAGGTGGTCGACGCCTCCTCGGACGCGGTCACGATCGAGGCGACGGGCGCCGAGGACAAGCTGCGGGCGCTGCTGAGCATGCTCGAGCCCTTCGGGATCCGCGAGATCGTGAAATCCGGAGCGGTCGCGATCTCCCGCGGCGGGCGCTCGATCACCGACCGCACGCTGCTGTCCTGACCCACTCCGCCGCGCCGCCCCGCCACGGCGGGCGCCGCGACGCCGCCCGGTCCCCGCGCGAACCGCGAGGGGACCGGATCGCGGACCGACTTCTCATCGAGTGAGACGGTACGGGCTACGATGGCACCGCACCGGTCGCGCTCGCCGACCAGGGCCTTGTCGTACGGCGACACCGCCTGTTCCGGATCGCCCGATCCGCACGGCCTGCACCACCGCACGGCCTGCACCACCGCACGACCGACCCGCACGACCCCACCGCATCGGCCCCCGATGCACCACGACGCTGAAGGAGCACCCCGTGGCAGACATGTTCTACGACGACGACGCCGACCTCTCGATCATCCAGGGCAAGAAGGTCGCGATCGTCGGCTTCGGCTCGCAGGGCCACGCCCACGCCCAGAACCTCCGCGACTCGGGCGTCGAGGTCGCGGTCGCGCTCCGCGAGGGCTCGAAGTCCGCGCCGAAGGCCCAGGAGGAGGGCTTCGAGGTGATGAGCGTGGCCGATGCGACCGCATGGGCCGACGTCATCATGGTCCTCGCCCCCGACCAGAACCAGCGCGCGATCTTCGCCGAGTCGATCAAGCCGAACCTCGCCCCCGGCAAGGCCCTCGCCTTCGCCCACGGCTTCAACATCCGCTTCGGCTACATCGAGGTCCCCGAGGGCGTCGACGTCATCCTCGTCGCGCCCAAGGCCCCCGGCCACACCGTGCGCCGCGAGTTCGCCGCCGGTCGTGGGATCCCGGACATCGTCGCTGTCGAGCAGGACGCCTCCGGCAAGGCCTGGGACCTCGCGCTCTCCTACGCCAAGGGCATCGGCGGCACCCGCGCCGGCGTCATCCGGACCACCTTCACCGAGGAGACCGAGACCGACCTGTTCGGCGAGCAGGCCGTGCTGTGCGGCGGCATGAGCCACCTCGTCCAGGCGGGCTTCGAGACGCTGACCGAGGCCGGCTACCAGCCGGAGATCGCCTACTTCGAGGTGCTCCACGAGCTCAAGCTGATCGTCGACCTCATGATCGAGGGCGGCATCTCCAAGCAGCGCTGGTCCATCTCCGACACCGCGGAGTACGGCGACTACGTCTCCGGCCCCCGCGTGGTCACCGACGAGACCAAGCAGGCCATGCGCGCCGTCCTCGCCGACATCCAGTCCGGCGCCTTCGCCACCCGGTTCATCGAGGACCAGGACAAGGGCGCGGTCGAGTTCCAGGAGCTGCGCGAGAAGGAGGCCGGCCACCCGATCGAGACGGTCGGCCGCGAGCTGCGCAAGATGTTCTCGTGGTCCCAGGATGCCCAGGACGACGACTACACCGAGGGCTCCGCGGCCCGCTGAGCCCGCACCCCTGTCGACCGCCCGGCCCGCTGCATGCGGTCCGGGCGGTTCGCATCTCAGCCTGCGACCACGATGACCGCATCGCGGGACCGTGGCTAGGCTGAATCCGTGCCCGTGACGCAAACCCCCGCGTGACGCACACCCCCACCTGCACCGCCCTAGCTGGAGGCCCCGCGTGTCCCGTCCCGTCGTCCTGATCGCCGAAGAGCTCTCGCCCGCCACCGTCGAGGTGCTCGGATCCGACGTGGAGGTGCAGCACGTGGACGGCACCGACCGCCCCGCCCTCCTCGAGGCCGTCGCCGAGGCCGACGCGCTGCTCGTCCGCTCGGCCACGAAGGTCGACGCGGAGGTCTTCGCCGCCGCGCGCCGCCTCACGGTCGTCGCCCGCGCCGGCGTGGGCCTGGACAACGTGGACGTGCCCGCCGCGACCTCGGCCGGTGCCATGGTCATCAACGCGCCGACCTCGAACATCGTCTCGGCCGCCGAGCTCGCCGTCGCCCTGATCCTCGCGAGCCTGCGCAACATCGGCCGCGCCGACGCCTCCATGAAAGCCGGCAAGTGGGAGCGCAAGGCGCTGAACGGCACCGAGCTGCTGGACAAGACCGTCGGAGTCGTCGGCTTCGGCCGCATCGGCCAGCTCGTCGCCGAGCGTCTGCGCCCCTTCGGCGTGCACCTGCTGGCCTACGACCCCTACGTCTCCCAGACCCGCGCCGCCGAGCTCGGCGCCCGCGTGGTGGACCTGCCCGAGCTGATGGCCTCCGCGGACGTCCTGACCGTCCACATGCCCCGCACCCCGGAGACCATCGGCCTCATCGGCGCCGAGGAGCTCGCGCTCGCCAAGCCGTCCCTGCACGTCGTCAACGCCGCCCGCGGCGGCCTCGTCGACGAGGAGGCCCTGTACGCGGCGCTGTCCGAGGGGCGGATCGCGGGCGCCGCCCTCGACGTCTACTCCGCGGAGCCGCCCTCGACGTCCGAGACCGCGAAGAAGCTCCTCGAGCTCGACACCGTCACGCTCACCCCGCACCTGGGGGCCTCGACCGTCGAGGCCCAGGAGAAGGCGGGCGTCGCCGTCGCCAAGTCCGTGCGCCTCGCCCTGGCCGGGGAGCTCGTCCCCGACGCCGTCAACGTCGCGGGCGGGGCCATCCACAAGGCCGTCCGCCCCGGCGTCGCCCTCGCCGACCGGCTGGGCCAGGTCTTCACGGCGCTCGCGGGGGAGGCCCCCGAGCTCCTCGAGATCGTCGTGCGCGGCGAGATCGCCCGGCACGACGTGACCGCGATCAAGCTGTCGGCGCTGCGCGGCCTGTTCCGCTCGATCGTCACCGAGCAGGTCAGCTACGTGAACGCGCCGGTCCTCGCCGAGGAGCGCGGTATCCGCGTCGACCTCGTCCAGGACGAGGCCTCCGAGCGCTTCCGCAACCTCATCCAGGTGCGCGGCACCCTGCGCACGGGCGACGTCGTCTCGGTCTCCGGCACGCTGGCCGGGGTCGAGCAGGCGCACAAGATCGTCGAGATCGGCGGGCACGACATCGACACCCCGCTGTCGGACCACCTGATGGTCCTGCGCTACGAGGACCGGCCCGGGCTCATCGGCCGCTACGGCGCCCTGCTCGGCGAGGCCGACGTGAACATCGCCGGCATGGTCGTCTCGCGCGCCGGCGACACCGGCTCGGAGGCCCTCGTGGTCCTCAACCTCGATCAGTCCGTCAGCCCCGAGCTCGCCCAGCGCGTCGGCCAGGAGATCGGCGCCCTGTCCTGCCAGAGCGTCGACGTCACCTACTGACGCCCCGCAGCACCGACCAGCACGCACATCAGCAGCACCGGAAGCGCCGGAGACCGGCGCCCGTCCCGCGAGGAGATCGCTCCATGACCACCGCGACCACCGCATCGGCCCCCGAGGCCGCGGCGACCGACAAGCCCGCGACCGACAAGACCCTGCGCCTGGCCGTCATCGAGGGCGACGGCATCGGCCACGAGACCGTGCCCGAGGGCCTGAAGGTCCTCGACGCCGCGCTCGAGGGCTCCGGCATCACCGTCGAGACCACCCCGTTCGACCTCGGCGCGGGCCGCTGGCACCGCACCGGGGAGACCCTCACCGAGGAGGACATGGCGGCGCTCGCCGAGCACGACGCCATCCTGCTGGGCGCCGTCGGCGACCCGGACGTCCCCTCGGGCGTCCTCGAGCGCGGCCTCCTGCTGCGTCTGCGCTTCGGCTTCGACCACTTCGTGAACCTGCGCCCCACCCGTCTCGTGCCCGGCGTGGTCTCCCCGCTCGCCGACCCCGGGGACGTCGACTTCGTGGTCGTCCGCGAGGGCACCGAGGGCCCGTACGTCGGCAACGGCGGCACCATGCGCGAGGGCACCCAGCTGGAGGTCGCCACCGAGGTGTCGCTCAACACCGCCGTCGGCGTCGAGCGCGTGGTGCGCTACGCCTTCGAGCAGGCCGCCAAGCGGCGCGGGCGCCTGACCCTCGTGCACAAGCACAACGTGCTGGTCCACGCGGGGCACCTATGGCGCCGCATCGTCGAGCAGGTCGGCGCCGAGCATCCCGACGTCGCCGTCGACTACCTGCACGTCGATGCCGCGACGATCTTCCTCGTCACCGACCCGGCGCGCTTCGACGTCATCGTCACCGACAACCTGTTCGGCGACATCCTCACCGACCTCGCCGGCGCCATCAGCGGCGGCATCGGCCTGGCCGCGAGCGGCAACATCAACCCCACCGGCGCGTTCCCCTCGATGTTCGAGCCCGTCCACGGCTCGGCGCCCGACATCGCCGGACAGGGCATCGCCGATCCCACCGCGACCGTGCTGTCGGTGGCGCTGCTGCTCGAGCACCTGGGACACGACGCCGCCGCCGACCGCGTGCGCCGCGCCGTCGACGCGGACCTCGCCGCCCGCACCGACGCCGCGGCGCGGTCGACCTCCGAGATCGGCACCGCGCTCGCCGACGCCGTCCGCGCGCTCTGACGCCCGTCGCATCCGGCGCCGCACGCATCTGAGATCCTGTTCCCGTCCCACCCCGCCAGCCAGGAGGCTCCCGTGACCGCATCCTCTCTCTCGTTCCCCCAGCAGGATGCGGCCCGCCGCACGTCCGACGCCGACCGCGCCCGCATCCTCGCCGCGCCCGGCTTCGGGGAGCACTTCACGGACTTCATGGCCCACGCCCGCTGGCGGCGCGACGGCGGCTGGGGCGACGACGAGGTGGTCCCCTTCGGCCCGATCCGGATCACGCCGGCCGCCGCGGTGCTGCACTACGCGCAGGAGATCTTCGAGGGCCTCAAGGCGTTCCGCCACGCCGACGGGTCCGTGTGGACCTTCCGGCCCGAGAAGAACGCCGAGCGCTTCGCCGCGAGCGCCCGCCGCCTGGCCCTGCCCGAGCTGACGGTCGAGGACTTCATCGCCTCGCTGAAGGCGGTCGTCGCCGCCGACGAGCCCTGGGTGCCCGTCGTCGACGAGACCTCCGAGGCCTCCCTGTATCTGCGCCCGGTCATGTTCGCCTCCGAGGAGTTCCTGGGCGTCCGCGCGGCGCACATGGCCGACTACTACGTGATCGCCTCGCCCGCGGGCGACTACTTCCCGCGCGGCGTGCAGCCGCTCGTCGTGTGGGTCTCCGAGTCCTATGCGCGGGCGGGCAAGGGCGGCACCGGCCAGGCCAAGTGCGGCGGCAACTACGCCTCGTCGCTGCTGGGCAAGTACGAGGCCGCCGAGCACGGCGCCGACGAGGTCCTGTTCCTGGACTCCGAGACGCACACAGCGATCGACGAGCTCTCGGGCATGAACGTCTTCGCGATCACGAAAGACGGCGAGATCCGCACCCCGGCGCTGACCGGCTCGATCCTCGAGGGCGTGACGCGCTCGTCGATCCTGCGCCTGGCCGAGGACCGCGGCCTGCGGCCCGTCGAGACGCGCCTGGTGATGAGCGAGGTCCTCGAGTCCCTCGCCTCCGGGGAGATCGTCGAGATGTTCGCCTGCGGCACCGCCGCCGTGATCACCCCGATCGGCGCCTTCCGCTTCGACGGCGGCGAGCAGGTCGTCGGCGACGGCGGCTCCGGGGAGCACACGCTCGCGCTGCGCCGCGAGCTCACCGACATCCAGTACGGGCGGATCGAGGACCGCCACGGCTGGCTGACCCGGCTCGTGTGATGACGAGCGCGACCGCACCGGGGACCCCCGGCGGCTTCCACCTGTACGACACGACGCTGCGCGACGGGTCCCAGCAGGAGGGCCTGACGCTGTCGGTGGCCGACAAGCTGGCCGTCGCGCGCCTGCTCGACGAGCTGGGCGTGACGTACATCGAGGGCGGCTGGCCCGGCGCCGTGCCGCGGGACACCGAGTTCTTCGCGCGCGTCGCGACGGAGCTCGATTTGCGCACGGCCCGCCTGGCCGCGTTCGGCGCGACCCGCAAGGCGGGAGTCGCGGTCGGCGACGACCCGCAGGTCCGCGCCCTGCTGGACTCCGGGGCCGGCACGATCACGCTCGTGGCCAAGTCCGACCTGCGCCACGTGAAGGCGGCGCTGCGGACGAGCGGCGAGGAGAACCTCGCGATGGTCCGCGACACCGTCGAGCACCTGCGCGCGAGCGGGCGCGAGGTGTTCGTCGACGCCGAGCACTTCTTCGACGGCTTCCGCGACGACCCCGACTACACGACCTCCGTGGTCGTCGAGGCCTTCGGCGCGGGGGCGGCCGTCGTCGTGCTGTGCGACACCAACGGCGGGATGCTCCCGCACGACATCGCGGCCATCGTCGACGATCTCCGCTCGCGCCTCGCGGCCGCGGGCCTGCCCGACGCCCGCCTGGGCGCGCACACCCACAACGACTCCGGCTGCGCCGTGGCTAATGCGGTCATGGCCGTCCACCACGGGATCACCCACGTGCAGGGCTGCGTCAACGGCTACGGGGAGCGGACGGGCAACGCCGACCTCATCACGATGCTCGCCGACCTCCAGCTCAAGATGGGCCTGGAGCTCGTCGACGCCGAGACCCTGGCGGAGGCCACGCGCATCGCCCATGCGATCGGCGAGATCTGCAACATGGCCGTCCCCTCGCGGGCCCCGTACGTGGGGGCGAGCGCCTTCGCCCACAAGGCGGGGCTGCACGCCTCGGCGATCCGCGTGGACCCGGACCTGTACCAGCAGATCGACCCGCGGGACGTGGGCAATGACATGCGCATGATCATCTCCGACATGGCCGGGCGCGCGTCGATCGAGCTCAAGGGCCGCGAGCTGGGCTTCGACCTGGCGGGGGAGGGCGACCTCCTGGGGCGCCTCGCCGCCCGCGTCAAGGCCCGCGAGGCCGAGGGCTACTCGTACGAGGCCGCCGATGCCTCCTTCGAGCTGCTGCTCCTGGACGAGATGGGCGAGCTGCCGCGCTTCTTCGACGTCGAGTCGTGGAAGGCGAGCTCGCACTTCCTGCGGGACGGCGCGCTCGAGACGGAGGCCACGGTCAAGGTGCTCGGCATCGGGGATGCCGCGGAGCGCTCGGTCGCGCTGGCCGAGGGCAACGGCCCCGTCAACGCCCTCGACCTGGCCCTGCGAGGGGCCCTGCGCACCGTGCATCCGCAGGTCGACGAGTTCGAGCTGCTCGACTTCAAGGTCCGCATCCTCGACGCCCACCATGGCACCGATGCGACCACGCGCGTGCTCGTGCGGACCTCGGCGTGCGGCATCGAGTTCCAGACCGTGGGCGTGGGCCCGAACCTCATCGAGGCCTCGTGGGAGGCCATCTCGGACGCCTACACCTACGGTCTGCACAGGGTGACGAGCCAGGCGGCCTGACGCTCCGCACATCGTCTCTTCCCGCCTCGTCCCCTCCAGCAGCGTCCCTCCCCGTCTCATCCCTCCGGGCCGGGGCGCGGGCCGGGAGGCCGCATCGACACGGAGACGAGCGGGACGGGGTCGACCGTGCCGGATCACGGTCGCGCACCCGGAATGCGCAGAAGGTCCCGGCCCACGGTCCCCGAACGGGTCCACTCTGACGGTGCGACGGTCATCGGGATCGTCCGCACGGCTCCGCACCCGCCGATGCGGCCGCCGGAAGCCCGCTGCAGTGGATCAACCCGCTCACCTGGCCCTGCCTGGTGCGGCCCTACGCCGATGAGCGGCCGTGGGTGCTCGCCCTGCCGCTCGCCCTCGCGGCCCTCCTCGCAGGGCTCGCGTTCCTGCTCGAGTCGCGGCGCGATCTGGGCGCCGGGATCCTGCGTCCGCGTGCGGGTCGCCACGGCGGGAGCGCGCATGCGAGCGGTCCCTTCTCGCTGGGCGGTCCGCTCTCCCTGCGCGGGCCGCTCGCGCTGCTCTGGCGCCTGGAGCGCGGTTCCCTGCTCGGATGGGGCATCGGCCTCGCGATCTCGGGCCTGGCCATCGGCTCGCTCGCGACCCAGGCCGCCGAGGCCATGGGCGCCTCGGGCGGCATCACCGACGTCCTCACCCGGCTGGGCGGCAGCGCCGAGCACCTGACCGAGTCCTTCCTCGCCGCGATGGCGGGGCTCCTGGTCCCGGTCCTCACCCTCGCCCCGCTCGGCGTCCTCTCCGGCGCCCGAGCCGAGGAGGTGCAGGGGAGGGCGGCGCCGCTGCTGGCGACGGCGGTCGGACGCACCCACTGGCTGCTGTCGGCCGTCGCCCTCGCACTGTCCTCCGGGGTGGTGCTGACCTTCCTCGCCCTCGCTCTGATGGGGCTCGCGGTCCCCGCGGACGGCGGCGCCTCGCGGATCGGCCCGCTCCTCATGAGCGCGCTGGCCCTGCTGCCGGGGCTGGCGCTCACGGTGGGCATCGGGACCCTCCTGCTGGGCTGGGCGCCCCGGCTGCTCCCGCTGGCCCAGGTCCTCATCGGCTGGTCGATCTTCGCGGCCTGGGTGGGAGCGCTGCTCGACCTGCCCGGGTGGCTCATCCGCGCCACGCCCTGGGGACGCCTCCCGCACCTGCCCGGGGGCGCGGCCGGCAGCGGGGAGTGGACCGCGGTCGTGGTCGAGACCGTGCTCGCCCTCGTCCTCATCATCGTCGGGGCGGTCGGCTTCCGGCGGCGCGACCTGGACTCCTGATCACGACCCGGTCTCCTGGGCAGGTCTGGGCAGGCCGGGAGCGGTCGGCTACTGTGATCTGCATGACACAGCATGTGGTGACCGTGATCGGCGACGACCGCGAGGGGCTCATCTCCGAGCTGGCCGCGCTCGTGGCGCAGCACGAGGGCAACTGGCTCGACAGTTCCTTCGCGCGCCTCGCCGGGAAGTTCTCGGGCGTCGTCCTCCTCGACATCGCCCCCGAGCGCGCCGACGCGCTCGACGCCGCCGTCCGGGCCCACCTCGAGGAGCGCGGATGGCACGTCGAGATCGCCCCGGTGCCCGAGGCCTCCGCCCCCGGCGTGCACGTCCCGGCGACCTCGAGCCCGCGCCTGCTGCATCTGGTGGGCCACGACCGCCCCGGCATGGTCGCGGAGGTCTCGCGGGCCCTCGGCGCGCAGCGCCTGACGATCGACA
This sequence comes from Brachybacterium nesterenkovii, assembly GCF_900163655.1. Taxonomy (GTDB): domain Bacteria; phylum Actinomycetota; class Actinomycetes; order Actinomycetales; family Dermabacteraceae; genus Brachybacterium; species Brachybacterium nesterenkovii. Next base: position 23,970 of record NZ_FWFG01000069.1, on the reverse strand, counting down.
GCTTCGACTCGTGGACCTCGGCCGCCCCGCACGGCGGCGGCGTGCTGTTCGAGGCCGACGTGGTGGTCCGCCTCGCCGACGGGACGGATGCCGATGCCGTCCGCGATGCCCTCGAGGAGATCGCCGCCGAGCTCATGGTCGACCTCGACCTCGATGACACGCCGGAGTCCGGCGACGGGTCCTGACGGCCCAGCCCGAGGGATGCGGGCTCGATGGGGTGCCGTGAGGGAGGAGATCGGGACCTTCGTCCCCGGGGTCGGAACTAGCCTGATGGGTGGCCGCACGTCGACGGAGCCGACGGCCTGATCGCGTCAGCCCCCGACGTCCCCTCGTGTCAGAACCGGAGCCTCTCCATGTCATCGACCGCAGCCGCACCGTCCTCCTCGGCGCTTCCCCGCGGCGCCGTGCGCGCCCTCATCCTCGCGACGTTGGGCTTCGCGCTCAACTTCTGGGCCTGGGCCCTGCTGAGCCCCCTCGGGCCCGTCTTCGTCGAGCGCGGCATCGCGAAGGACGCCGCGCTGATCGTCGCGATCCCCGTGCTCGTCGGCTCCCTCGGCCGCATCCCGATCGGTGCCCTCACCGACCGCTTCGGCGGGCGCGTGATGTTCCCGATCATGAGCCTGGTGACCGTCATCCCGGTGCTCTTCCTCGGCTTCGTCGGCCAGTACGACTACACGACGCTGCTCGTCGGCGGGTTCTTCCTCGGGCTCGCGGGCACGACCTTCGCGATCGGCATGCCGTACGTGAACTCCTGGTTCCCGCCGGCCCGCCGCGGGCTCGCCACCGGCCTCTACGGCATGGGCATGGGCGGCACCGCCATCAGCGCCTTCACCACCGTGCCGCTCGTGAAGTCCGTCGGCAACGCGGCCCCCTTTATCATCACCGCGATCGCGCTGGTCGCCTTCGCCGTGATCGGCTTCCTCGCCATGCCGATGCCCGAGGGCTGGACCCCCTCCAAGCGCTCCGTCGTGGGTCAGTCCGTCGCCGCGATGAAGCTCGTCGCCACCTGGCAGGCCTGCTACCTCTACGCCCTCTCCTTCGGCGGCTACGTCGCCTTCTCGGTGTTCCTGCCCACCATGCTGAAGAAGTGGTACGGCCTCGAGGCCTCCGACGCCTCGTTCCGCATGGCCGGCTTCGTCATCCTCGCCGTCCTGCTGCGCCCGATCGGCGGTGTCCTGTCCGACCGCATCACGGCCGGCACCACCCTGATCCTGTCGTACATCGCCGTCGCGATCGGTGCCGCCGTGCTCATCTTCCAGCCGCCGCTGGCGTCGCTGGGCACCGTGGCCTTCCTGCTCATGGCCGCCGGACTGGGCCTGGGCACCGGAGCCGTGTTCGGCCTCGTCGCCCAGACCACCGATCCGGCCGACGTGGGCACCGTGACCGGCTTCGTCGGTGCCGCCGGCGGTCTGGGCGGATTCGTCCCGCCGCTGGTCATGGCCGCTATCCACAACGCCACGGGAAGTTACTCTTGGGGCATCGCCCTGCTGCTCCTCGCGACCCTCGGAGCCATCGCCGTCACCCTCTGGGTGGCGCGCGGACGCCGTCGCGTCGCCTGACCTCGGATCGGCCGCCGGGCGCTCGTCCGGCGGCCCTTCCCTCCCTGCGCACCCCGCCCCGGGTGCGCCGCCCCGCCCCAGCGGCGACCGCACGGTCGCCGCGTCTGCACCGGAGGTACCGCCCCATGACCATCCCGGACGAGAAGCCCGTCGCGCACCGCGCACCAGGCATCGACTCGCCGCTCTCCGACGCCCTCATCGGCACCCGCCGCTTCTTCCGCTCCTCGAAGGAGTGGATCTCGGAGGACAATCGCGAGACCCACCGCGTGGGCGGTCGCAGCGGCGACTCTTTCTACCGGGAGCGCTGGAGCCACGACAAGGTGGTCCGCTCCACCCACGGCGTCAACTGCACCGGCTCGTGCTCGTGGAAGGTGTACGTCAAGGACGGCGTGATCACCTGGGAGTCCCAGGAGACCGACTACCCGACGGCCGGCCCCGATCGTCCCGAGTACGAGCCCCGCGGCTGCCCCCGCGGCGCCTCGTTCTCCTGGTACACGTACTCGCCCACGCGCGTGCGCTACCCGTACGTGCGCTCCGAGCTGCTGCGCATGTACCGCGAGGAGAAGGCCACCGCGGGCGGGGACCCCGTCGCCGCGTGGCGCGCGATCGTCTCCGATCCGGTCAAGGCCAAGCGCTACAAGGAGGTCCGCGGCAAGGGCGGCCTGGTGCGCGCCCCCTGGGACGAGGCGATCGAGCTCGTCGCGGCCGCCTACGTGCACACCACCAAGGAGTTCGGCCCGGACCGCGCGACGGGCTTCTCGCCGATCCCCGCGATGAGCCAGGTGTCGTTCTCCTCGGGGCCCGCTTCCACCAGCTCATCGGCGGCTCGATGCTGTCGTTCTACGACTGGTACGCGGATCTCCCGCCGGCCTCCCCGCAGGTCTTCGGCGACCAGACCGACGTCCCGGAGTCGGGGGACTGGTGGGACGCCGCCTACCTCATCATGTGGGGCTCGAACGTCCCGCTGACCCGCACCCCGGACGCCCACTGGATGGCCGAGGCCCGCTACCGCGGCCAGAAGGTCATCTCCGTCGCCCCCGACTACGCGGAGAACGTGAAGTTCGCCGACGAGTGGCTGGCGCCCCGCCCCGGCACCGACGCCGCGCTCGCGATGGCGATGGGCCACACGATCCTGCGCGAGTTCTACGTCGACCGCGCCGAGCCCTACTTCGCCTCCTACTCCAAGCAGTACACGGATCTGCCCTTCCTCGTCGAGCTCACCGAGCGCGAGGACGGCTCGCTGGTCCCGGGCAAGTTCCTCGTCGCCTCCGACGCCGGCGCCGAGGTCACCGAGCACGCGACGAGCGAGCACGCCGACTTCAAGCCTATGGTGCTGGACGCCGTCACCGACCGCGCCGTGGTCCCGAACGGCACCCTGGGCGACCGCTTCTCCTCCGACGGCCAGGGGCGCTGGAACCTCGAGCTGGGCGAGATCGACCCGGCGCTCACCCTGCTGGGACGCCACGACGAGGTCCGCGAGGTCCTGCTGCCGCGTTTCGACACCGCAGGCCAGGGCGGCCGCGGCGACATGCCGCGCGGGGTCCCCGTGCGCACCGTCGCCGGTCGCCGCGTCACCACCGTCTTCGACCTGATGCTCGCCGAGTACGGCGTGGGCCGCGAGGGCCTGCCCGGGCAGTGGGCCACGGGCCTGGATGACGACGAGGCGCTGTACACCCCCGCGTGGCAGGAGGCCATCACCGGTGTCCCGGGCGAGGCCGCCGCGCGCATCGCCCGCGAGTTCGCCCAGAACGCGATCGACTCGAAGGGCCGCTCCATGATCCTCATGGGGGCGGGCACCAACCACTGGTTCCACTCCGACACCATCTACCGCGCCTTCCTCACCCTCACGAACCTGTGCGGCACCCAGGGCGTCAACGGTGGCGGCTGGGCCCATTACGTCGGCCAGGAGAAGGTGCGTCCGATCACCGGCTGGCTGCACCTGGCCAACGCGCTCGACTGGTCGCGCCCGCCGCGCCAGATGACGCAGACCACCTACTGGTACATGCACACCGACCAGTGGCGCTACGACCGCTTCGGCGCGGACACCCTCGCGGCCACCACGGGCGCGGGCTCCTTCCAGGGCACCACGACGGCCGATGCCGTCGCCCTGTCCCAGCGCCTGGGCTGGCAGCCGTTCTTCCCGCAGTTCGACATCAGCCCGCTGGACGTGGCCGAGCGCGCGAAGACGGCGGGGGAGGAGACCATCCCCTACCTCGTGAAGTCCCTCAAGGACGGCTCGATCCGCTTCGCCGCCGAGGACCCGGACGCGCCCGAGAACTTCCCGCGCATCTGGTCGATCTGGCGCGCGAACACCCTGGGCTCCTCCGCGAAGGGCGACCAGTACTTCTTCCGCCACCTGCTGGGCGTGGACTCGGCCGCGACGGAGGAGGAGACGCCCGAGGGCCTGCGCCCCCGTGACGTCGTGTGGCGCGAGGACGCCCCGATCGGCAAGGTCGATCTGGTCCTCACCCTCGACTTCCGCATGACCAGCCACACGCTGCACTCGGACGTCGTGCTGCCCGCCGCGACCTGGTACGAGAAGCACGATCTCTCGACCACGGACATGCATCCGTTCATCCACTCGTTCAACCCGGCGATCTCCAACCCGTGGGAGTCGCGCACCGACTGGGAGACCTGGGCGGCGATCGCCAAGAAGTTCTCGCAGCTGGCCGAGACCCACCTGGGCACCCGCACCGACGTCGTCGCCTTCCCCCTCCAGCACGACACGCCCGGCGAGCTCGCAACCTCGCACGGCCGCGTCCGCGACTGGAAGAAGGGCGAGTGCGAGCCGATCCCGGGGCTGACCATGCCCACCCTGGTCGAGGTCGAGCGCGACTACACGCAGATCCACGCGAAGTTCACGTCCATCGGCCCGCTGCTCGAGTCCAAGGGGATGACCACCAAGGGCATCACCTACGACGTCCACGAGTACGTCGATGAGCTCGGGAGGATCAACGGCGTGCACCGGGGCACCGGGACCGCCGCCGACGGCCGCCCCAAGCTCACGACCGACCTGAACGCGGCGGAGTTCATCCTCTCGCTGTCGGGGACCACCAACGGGCGCATGGCGACCCAGGGCTTCAAGACCCTCGAGAAGCGCACCGGCGTGCACCTGCACGACCTCGCCGGGGAGAACGAGGGCAAGCAGATCCGCTTCGCCGACACCAAGGCAGCCCCGGTCCCGGTCATCACGAGCCCGGAGTGGTCGGGCTCGGAGACCGGCGGACGCCGCTACAGCCCGTTCACGATCAACGTCGAGCGCAAGAAGCCCTGGCACACCCTCACCGGGCGCCAGCACTACTACCTCGACCACGACTGGATGCTCGAGATGGGCGAGGGCCTGCCGGTCTTCCGCCCGCCGCTGGACATGACCGCCCTGTTCGGCGAGGCGCCGCTGGGCGAGGAGGACGGACGCTCGATCTCGGTGCGCTACCTGACGCCCCACAACAAGTGGTCGATCCACTCGATGTACATGGAGAACTTCTTCATGATGAACCTGTCCCGCGGCGGGCAGACGATCTGGATGAGCGTCGAGGACGCCGAGGCGGTCGGCATCGAGGACAACGACTGGATCGAGGCGACCAACCGCAATGGCGTGGTCGCGGCCCGTGCGGTGGTCAGCCACCGCATGCCCCGCGGCACCGCGTTCATGCACCACGCGCAGGATCGCACCGTCAACACGCCCCTGACGGAGCGCGACCAGATGCGCGGCGGTACGCACAACTCGATGACGCGGATCATGCTCAAGCCCTCCCACCTCATCGGCGGGTACGGCCAGCTGTCCTACGCCTTCAACTACTACGGCCCCACGGGCAACCAGCGCGACGAGGTCACCCGGATCCGCAAGCGCACCGCCCCGGTGGACTACTGACCCCTCGACACACGGACCCTCGCCCCAGGGTCGGAAGGAGCGCATCATGCGCGTCATGGCACAGATGTCGATGGTCATGAACCTCGACAAGTGCATCGGCTGCCACACCTGCTCGGTCACCTGCAAGCAGGCGTGGACCAACCGCAGCGGCACCGAGTACATCTGGTTCAACAACGTGGAGACCCGTCCCGGCCAGGGCTACCCCCGCGGCTACGAGGACCAGGAGAAGTGGAAGGGCGGCTGGGAGCTCGGTCCCAACGGTCGCCTGCGCCTGAAGGCCGGCGGCCGCCTCACCAAGCTCCTGCAGCTGTTCTCCAACCCGCGCCTGCCCGGTATCGAGGACTACTACGAGCCGTGGACCTACGAGTACGACAAGCTGCTCAACGCCCCGGCCCAGCAGCCCAACATCCCGACCGCCCCGCCGAAGTCGCTCATCACGGGCGAGCGGATGGACATCCAGTGGTCGGGCAACTGGGACGACGACCTCGGCGGCACCTACGCCCACAAGGACAAGGACCCGATGCTCAAGGGCATCGAGGACAAGGTCCAGCTCGAGTTCGACAAGACCTTCATGTTCTACCTGCCGCGCATCTGCGAGCACTGCCTGAACCCCACGTGCGCGGCCTCGTGCCCCTCCGGCGCGATCTACAAGCGCGAGGAGGACGGCATCGTCCTCGTGGACCAGGACGGCTGCCGCGGCTGGCGCATGTGCATCACCGGCTGCCCGTACAAGAAGATCTACTTCAACCACAGGACCGGCAAGGCCGAGAAGTGCACGTTCTGCTACCCCCGCATCGAGCAGGGGGAGCCGACGGTGTGCGCCGAGACCTGCGTGGGCCGCCTGCGCTACATCGGCCTCGTGCTGTACGACGCGGACAAGGTCACCGCCGCCGCGTCGACGCCGGACGAGAAGGATCTGTACCGCGCCCAGCGCGACCTGATCCTGGACCCGAACGATCCTGAGGTGATCGCGGGGGCGCGCGCCGCCGGCATCCCCAACGACTGGCTGGAGGCCGCGCAGAACTCGCCGACCTACAAGCTCATCAAGGAGTACGAGGTCGCGCTGCCGCTGCACCCGGAGTACCGCACCATGCCGATGGTCTGGTACATCCCGCCGCTGTCGCCGGTCGTCGACGTCGTCCGAGACACGGGCTACGACGCGGAGGACGCGGAGAACCTGTTCGCCGCGATCGACACCCTGCGCATCCCCGTGGAGTACCTCGCGAACCTGTTCACCGCGGGCGACGTCCCGACGGTCGAGCGGGTGCTCTACCGCATGGCCGCGATGCGCTCGTACATGCGCGACATCAACCTCGGGCGCGAGCCGCGCGAGGGGATCGCGAACGCGGTCGGCATGGACGGCGACACCATGCAGGACATGTACCGCCTGCTGGCGATCGCGAAGTACTCCGAGCGCTACGTGATCCCCACGGGCCATGTCGAGAGCGCCCACGAGCTCGAGGGCATCGGCACCGACTGCCCGCTGAACGCCCCCGGCGGCCCCGGCATGAGCTCGATGTCGCTGCCGGAGGACTCGCTGGGCATGTCCGGCCCCGGCTACGCCACCAAGCGGCAGATGAACGACCCGACCACTGCGAACACGGCCGTGCCGCGGCCCGAGGGCAAGCGCGTGAACCTGCTGAACTGGGACGGCTCCGGCCTGCCCGAGGGCCTGTTCCCGCAGCGCGCCGAGGGGAGCGCCTGATGGGCCTGCTGGCCCGGGCGATCGCCAAGGCCCGCGGCGAGGACGCGGACGCGATGCCCCGCGGCGCGACACCGGCCTCGCCCGAGGAGCTGCTGCTGGCCAGCGGTCTCCCGGTCGAGGACCAGCGCGCCGCGTGGCTCGCCGCGTCCTGGCTGCTCACCTACCCGGATGCGGAGGCGCTCGCCCACGGCGAGCAGATCCGCGAGCTGGTCGCGGCGCTGCCGGGCCGCACCGGGGAGGCGCTGCGCACCTGCCTCGACGCGATCGGCCGCATCGACCCGCTCGAGCTGCAGGAGCTCTACGTCGACACCTTCGACACCCGGCGCCGCGGCTGCCTGTATCTGACGTACTTCAGCCAGGGCGACACACGCCGCCGCGGCATGGCGCTCGTGCGGATCAAGCAGGACTACCGGGCGGCGGGCCTCGAGATGGATGACAGCGAGCTGCCCGACCACCTCGCCGTGGTGCTGGAGTTCGCGGCCGCCCACGATCCGATGCGCGGGGCGAAGATCCTGCGCGCCAACCGGGCCGGCATCGAGATGCTGCGCCTGCACCTCGAGGAGATCGCCTCGCCGTGGCACGGCGCCCTCGTCGCGATCTGCTCGACGCTCCCGCCGATGGACGCCGACGACCGCGAGGCCGTCGCCCGCCTGGCGGCGGAGGGCCCCGCCGAGGAGACCGTCGGGCTCGACGGCTACGGCGTGGACACCGATTCGATCTCCCATGACGCCCTGATCATGCACGATCAGACGATGTCGGGGGCTGGCTGCGGCGACCATGCCGCGTCGCCCGGCCCCGTGCCGCTGGACCTGATGAGAGGACGCCCCTCGTGAACGAGACCCCGAAGTACGCCACCCTGCTGTGGGTGGTCGTCCCTTACGTGGTGCTGGCCGTGTTCGTGCTCGGGCACGTGTGGCGCTTCTCGAAGGATCGCTTCGGATGGACCACGCGCTCGAGCCAGATCTACGAGTCCAAGCTGCTGGCCTGGGGCTCCCCGATGTTCCACTTCGGCATCATCGGCATCTTCGTGGGCCACGTGGTGGGCCTGTGCATCCCCAAGGCCGTGACCGAGTTCTTCGGGATCTCCAACCACATGTACCACCTGATGGCGGTCATCATCGGCCTCGCGGCCGCGGTCGCGTGCGTGGGCGGACTGCTGATCCTGCTGTACCGGCGGCGGACGAACTCCCGCGTGTTCGGGGCGACCACGCCCGGCGACAAGCTCATGTACCTGTCGCTGTCGCTGACGATCCTGTTCGGCGTGCTGGCCACGCTCGTGCACTCGACGTTCGGCGAGTACGACTACCGCGAGGGCGTCTCCGTCTGGTTCCGGAACTTCTGGACGCTGCGTCCGAACGCCGAGCTGATGATGTCCGCGCCGATCTTCTTCCAGCTCCATGTGCTGAGCGCGCTCGCGCTGTTCGCGATCTGGCCGTTCACGCGCCTGGTGCACGTGTTCGCCGCGCCGATCGGCTACCTGAACCGCCCGTACATCGTCTACCGCTCGAAGGATCCCCGCCGCGAGGCGGAGCGCCGCGGGTGGGAGAAGATCAACTACTGATGCCCGTCGAGCCCGCAGACTCCGCTGGGCCTGCCGACACCGCGGGGCCTGCCGACATCGCGGGGTCCGTGACGCCGCGCACCGGGGCGGTCGATGCGATCGTCCTGGCGGGCGGCACGGGCCGTCGTCTCGGCGGAGCGTCCAAGCCGGACGTCGTGCTCGCGGGGGAGCGGCTGCTGGACCGGGTGCTCGCGGCGGTGGCGGCTCGTCGCCGGATCTGCGTCGTCGCGCCGGAGAGCGTTCGGCTTCCCGCGGGTGTGCTGCGGACCCTCGAGGATCCGCCGCACGGCGGCCCGGTGGCCGGCATCTCCGCCGGCCTCGCGGCGCTCGCCGCGGCGGCGGGATCGCCGGATGCCGCCGGATCCGGAACGGGGTTTGGGGGCAGCGGCTTCGCGGACTCGGACGGCGGCTCTGCGGACGCAGACGGCGGCTCTGCGGATCGCATGACCGACGCGGTGCTCGTGCTCGCCTGCGACATGCCCGGAGCCGCGCAGGCGGTCCCCGCCCTGCTGGGGGCGCTGCAGGGGGCCGGGGACGCCGACGGCGCGATCGCCGTTCGTCCCGACGGGCACCGCGAGAATCTCGCGTTCATCGCGCGCCCCGATGCCATCCGTGCCGCCCTGGACAGCGGCGGCGACCGGGACCGCTCCGTCCGCTCCCTGCTGGCCCAGCTGGACCTGGTCGACGCCGTTCTGCCCGCCGCCGCTCTCGACGACGTCGACACGTGGGAGCAGCACGCCGCCTGGGAGGCGCGGCTGTCGGGGGATCCCGACGCCGCTCGCCGCACCGCCCCGTCCCTGCCCGCCGATCGGCGCTCGTCCGCCGATCCGCTCTCATCTCCCGACCAGCCCGCGTCTTCGGAAGGAGACCCGTCATGAGCTCGCGCCCTCCCGTCACCGCCCAGGACGACTGGACCGATGTCCTCGCCCCCTGGCTCGCACGCGCCGAGGCCGAGCTGGGGCTGCCGGCAGGGGCCGCGCAGCTCGACGTCGACCGCATCCACGAGACCACGGGGGCCGTCGCGCACGGCGTCCAGCGGTCGATGGCGCCGATCGCGTCCTACCTCGTCGGGGTCGCCGTCGGCCGGGGCGCGGACCTCGAGACCGCCTGCCGTGCGGTCGAGGGTCTGCTCGCTCGCGAGGCCGAGGCGACCGCGAGCTGACGACGACCGGTCGACGACAGCACCGCGGATGGTCGCAGGCGCATGCGCACGGCCGGGCCCGGCCCGCCGCGGTGGCCGGGCCCGGGATCCGCTGCCGATCCCGCCTCGGTAGGGTCGTCCCCATGCGATACAGGAATCTGGGCTCCAGCGGTCTCGTCGTCTCCGTCCTCGGCGTGGGGTGCAATGCGTTCGGCGCCCGCACCGATGCCGACGAGGTCGACGCGATCGTCGGCGAGGCCCTCGAGCAGGGGATCACCCTGTTCGACACCGCCGACACCTACAGCGCCGGCGAGTCCGAGAGCCTGCTGGGCGCGGCCCTGCAGGGACGCCGCGACCGCGCCGTCGTCGCCACCAAGTTCGGCATGCCCGTCACCGAGGACGACGGACCGGACGGCCTGGCCCGCGGCTCGCGCCGGTACATCCGCCAGGCCGTCGAGGCCTCCCTGCGGCGCCTGGGCACCGACCGCATCGACCTGCTGCAGATGCACACCCCGGACCGCGCCACGCCGCTCGAGGAGACCCTCGAGGCCCTCGACGACCTGGTGCGAGAGGGCAAGGTCCTCTACATCGGCTCCTCCAACCGCAGCGCCTGGGAGGTCGCGCATGCCGACGGCCTCGCCCGTGCCCTGAGCACCTCCCGCTTCGTCTCCGTGCAGGACGAGTACTCGCTGTACAACCGCTCCGCCGAGGCCGAGCTGCTGCCGGCCAGCGAGGAGCTCGGCATCGGCGTCCTGCCCTATTTCCCGCTCGCCTACGGCCTGCTGACCGGCAAGTACCGCCGCGGCGCCGCCGCGCCGGAGGGCAGCCGCCTGGCCGAGTCCCGCCAGCGCAGCCGCCTCGAGAGCGCGGACTTCGACACGATCGACGCCCTGCAGGCCTTCGCCGACGCGCGCGGCGTCCCGCTGCTGCACGTCGCGATCGGTGCGCTCGCCGCCAGGCCCGTGATCGGCTCGGTCATCTCGGGCGTGAGCCGCCGCGAGCAGATCGCCTCCAACATCGCCGCCCTGGAGTGGGAGCCGAGCGCCGAGGATTTCGCGGAGCTCGCGGCCATCGGCCCGGACCGCCGCCCCCAGGGGTACACGCCCTTCGCGAGCTGACCGGACGGCACCGGGGCTGTTCGCGAGGTGCCGGGACTGATCGGCCTGCCTCGCCCGCCCGCCGGCCGCACCGCCGCGGCTCAGAACGCGCTGATCTCCCCGACCTTCGTGATCGCGAGCACCGGCTCGCCCGCCTCGTCGGTCGCCTCCAGGTCGAGCTCGGCCTCGATCGCCCAGTCGTGGTGGCCCTGCGGATCGTCCAGCACCTGGCGGATGCGCCAGACCTTCGACTCCTCGATGATCTGCAGCAGCTTCGGGGAGCGGGCGGGGGCGTCGATCCCGACCTCGTCGTAGGTGTCGTAGTAGTCGTCCATAGCCTGCGCCCAGGCCTTCCGGTCCCAGCCGGAGGCGCCGTCGAGCTCGGCCAGGCGCGCCTCCCGCTCGAAGGCGAAGTGCTCGACGCGCTGCCACATGGCGGCCCGCACCATCCGGCGCAGCACCTTCGTCTGGGCGGACAGCCCGCGCGGAGAGGCCGGGCGCACCTCGCTCGCGGCATCGCCCTCGTCGTCGGCGGGATGGGCCAGGGCCTCCCACTCGTCCAGCAGCGAGGAGTCGATGCCGCGCACGAGCACGCCCAGCCACTCGATGACATCCTCGAGCTCCTCGGTCCGCAGATCCTGCGGGATCGTGCGGCGCATCGCCTGGTAGGCGTCGGAGAGGTAGCGCAGGACGATGCCCTCGGAGCGCTGCAGCCCGTAGCGCTGCACGAACTCGCTGAACGTCTGCCCGGTCTCGTAGATCTCGCGGACGATCGACTTGGGGGAGAGGTCGTCCTCCCGCACCCACGGGTGGGAGCGGCGGTAGATCTCGAGCGAGGCCTCGAGGTCCTCGGCCAGGGGCCTGGGCCAGGTGACCTCGTCCAGCAGCGCCATCCGCTCGGTGTACTCGACGCCGTCGGCCTTGAGCTCGGCCAGCAGCTCGCCCTTGGCGGCGTTCTGCTGGGCCAGGAGGATCTGGAACGGATCCTCCAGGATCGCCTCGATGATCGAGACCGTGTCCATCGTCAGGGTCTCGGAGGCCTCATCGAGCGCGTCGATCATCGCGATCGCGAACGGTGCCAGCGGCTGATTCATCGTGAAGTCCAGCTGCAGATCCTCGGTGAGGGCGATGCGGCGGCCCAGGTGATCGGGCTCGGGCAGCACCTCGACGATGTCGGCGTCCCGCAGCCCCCGGAACAGCTCGATCGCCTGGCGGGCGAGCGCCACCTGCTGCGAGCGCGTCTGGTGGGAGGTGAAGATCAGGTGCCGCGCCGAGGCCACCGCGTCGCCGGGGCGTGCGATGAGCGCCAGCAGCATCGAGGACGTGATGCGCAGGTGCGGGCGCAGAGGCTCCGGCGGGTTCTCCACGAGCTTGGTCAGATTCGCCTCGGACCACGAGACCGCGCCCTCGGGGATCTTGGGCTTGGGCTCCTTCTTGCGCTTCTTGGCCGAGTTCGGGGTCTGCCCGTTCTCCTCGCGCGCCCGCTGCTTGGCCCGCTGCTGCTCGAACTCGATCGTCCACTCGGGCGCCTGGACGATCACGTGGCCCACCGTGTCGAAGCCCGCACGGCCGGCGCGCCCGGCGATCTGGTGGAACTCGCGGGCGTTGAGCAGGCGAGAGCGGCGCCCGTCGTACTTGGCCAGGCCCGTCAGCAGCACCGTGCGGATGGGCACGTTGATGCCCACGCCCAGGGTGTCGGTGCCGCAGATGATCTTGAGCAGGCCCGACTGCGCGAGGCGCTCGACCAGACGCCGGTACTTGGGCAGCATCCCCGCGTGGTGCACGCCGATGCCCTGGCGCACGAGCTTGGACAGGATCTGCCCGAAGCCGCGGGAGAAGCGGAAGTCGCCGATCAGCTCGCGGATGCGCTCCGCCTCCTCGGCCGAGAGCACCTTGGTGCCGCTGAGCGCCTGCGCCTGCTCGAGCGCATCCTTCTGGGTGAAGTGGACGATGTAGACGGGGGCATCGCGGTCCTCGAGCACGGTGCGGATCGTGTCGGGCAGCGGGTCCAGCGACCAGCGGAAGTCCAGCGGCACGGGCCGCGGGGCGTCGGCCACGACGGTCACGTCGCGCTCGGTGCGCTCCTCGAGGTCGGTGACGAACGCCGTCACGTCCCCGAGCGTCGCGCTCATGAGCACCATCTGGCAGCGGGGCAGCTCGAGCAGCGGCACCTGCCAGGCCCAGCCGCGCTGGGAGTCCCCGTAGAAGTGGAACTCGTCCATCACCGCGAGGCCCACGTCGCTGGTCGGCCCATCGCGCAGGGCATGGTTGGCGAGGATCTCCGCGGTGCACACGATGATCGGGGCGTCGTGGTTGACCGAGGAGTCGCCGGTCATCATGCCCACCATGTCCGCGCCGAACATCGCGACCAGGTCGAAGAACTTCTCCGAGACGAGCGCCTTGATCGGGGCCGTGTAGTACGCCCGCTCGCCGCGGGCGACCGCGGCGAAGATCGCCGCGTACCCGATCGTCGTCTTCCCCGATCCGGTAGGGGTCGCCGCGATCACGTGGTCCCCGGCGGCGATCGCCAGCAGCGCCTCCTCCTGATGCGGGTAGAGCGTGCGGCCCACCGCCTCCTGGGAGGCGAGGAAGCCGTCGACGATCGCGTCCTGGTCGCTCACGGGGGCATCGGCGGTGCCGGGCAGGAAGGGGGAGAGGGAGGGCATGGGGCCAGTCTCTCAGGCGGGGGTGACGGACGACGACGGGAGTCGCCGGTGCTGTGACCGGAGGCGCCGGTGCCGCGGCGGGAGATGCCGCGCGGCACTGCGTGTCAGTCGAGCAGGGTGACGAGCGGCTCGATGGCCGCGAGGATCCGCTGCCGCAGGGCGTCGGAGCGCTCCGCGAGCGCCCGCTGGCGCCGCACGTACTCGGCCTTGCCGGCCGGCGTCTCGATCGGCACGACGCCGTAGCCGAGCGGCCGGACGTCGTACGGGCTCGCCTCCATGTCCAGGATCCGCAGCTCCCGCGCGTGCTCGAAGCAGTCGAGCACCAGGGCGCTCGGCGCCAGCGGCACGAGCTTCATCGCCCACTTGTACAGGTCCATCCCCACGTGCAGGCAGGCCGGATTGTCGAGCTCGACCTGGCGCTCGCGCGTCGGCTCGTGTGCGTTCAGCGGGCGGGCCGCCGGGGTGAAGAAGCGGAAGGCGTCGATGTGCGAGCAGACGAGGCGCTCGCGCGCGACCACCGCGTCGGTTCCCTCCTGGCCCAGGCGCAGGGGGAGGGACTCGTGGCGCAGCTCGCCCTCGCGCAGACGGTGCACCATCGCCCACTCGTGCAGTCCGAGACAGCCGAACTGGGGTGTTCTCTGCGACATCGACGATTCCCGCAGAAGCCGCGCCATGAAGCCGAGGGCATCGGCGCGCTCGGCGAGATACCGCCCGACGTCGGCGCGGCGCAGCGTCCGCACCGCCCCGCCGGATGCAGCCCCGCCGGATCCCGCCCCGTCGGCCGCGCGCTCGTCGATGTACCAGGAGCGCTCGCCGCCCACCTGCACGTCGGCCATCGGCGTCGTGTGCGGGACCGGGTCGGCGGCCGCGTCGTAGGCCGTCTCCCAGCCCGGGTGCCAGCGGCGCAGGCGCGCGGGGGAGAAGGGGTAGTAGTGGAAGAGGAAGTCCTCGACCGGGTGCTTCTCGCCCCGCCCCTTGCGCTCCCGGTGCCCCGCGGTCAGGGCATCGGCCCGCTCCTCGTGGGCCCGTCGCAGGGCGCGCGCCTGCTCGGCGTCCAGGACGGTGCGCGGGGCGGGAACGGGCGCGCTCATGCGACGGTCCCCTCGGCGCGCTGGAACGGCAGCCCGATGGTCTCCGCGGCCTGATCGGCCAGCGTCTCGCCGGCGCCGGCGTACAGGTGCACTACGGTCTCCAGACCCAGGTGCTCGAACTCCTCGACGTCCTCGCGGTAGCGCGCGATGGCCGCGATGGTCCGGTCCCCGCGGTCCGATCCAGACGCGCGCAGCTGGGCCACGAGCGTCGCATCGTGCTCGACGCCCAGCGCGCGCAGCCCGTAGTCGTCGCTCAGGCGGTCGTAGGCGCGACGGCCCACGCGGCCCATGCCCAGGACGATGGCACGGGCGTCGCCCAGGTCGATCGGGCGCTCGTCGGGATGCAGGTGCGCGAGGGGGCGGGGCCCCAGGCGCGCCGAGATCCGCGTGGCGAGGGAGACGGACAGGGGGTTGAGCACGGCCGCGACCACGAAGCTGGCGGCGACCGCGACGACGAGCGCATGCATCCAGTCGCTCGCCAGCCACCCGGCCTCGACGCCGAGCGCCGCGACGATGAGGGCGAACTCGGAGAAGTTGGTGAGCGCGAGCGAGGACAGCACCGCGGTGCGGTGACGCATCCCCAGCAGCACCAGCAGCAGCCAGTAGCCGATGCCCTGCAGCGGCAGGAGCAGCAGCAGGGCGAGCCCCTGGACCACGTGGGGCACGGAGGGCACGCCCAGGAAGCCGATGTTCAGGAAGAACCCGATGAGCATGAGCTCGCGCAGGGAGAACAGAGTGCGCGCCAGCTGATCGGCGCCCGAGGTGCGCGCGACGACGAGACCCATCGCGAGCGCGCCGAGCTCCCCGGACAGGCCCAGGGCCTCGAAGAGCGCGTAGCCGGGCACGAGCGCGATCGTGAGGCCGAACAGCACTCCCAGATCGCCGTCCCCCAGCGCCTGCCAGCGCCGGGTCGCGAGCACGAGCAGCGGGATGAGCACGAGCAGGGTGAGGGCCCACGGGCTCGGAGCCTCGCCGGTCGAGAAGGAGATGACCGCGACGGCCGCTGCGTCCTGCATCAGGAGCACGCCGATCGTGAACAGCATCAGGGCCACGCCGATGCGGCCCATGTCGGCCAGCCCCGGGAGCGGCTCGACGCCCAGCGCGCTCAGCAGGAAGCCGGCGGCGATGAATCCGATCAGCGGGGGAAGGCGGAGCAGGTGGGCCGCGAGCCCGCAGGCGAAGGCCGCGATGAGGGTGATGACGAGGAACTCCACCGTCTCATCATCCCAGGTGCCCGCGCCGCGGCGGCGTCACCGTCGGCGGTGTCCCGTGAGGCGGAAGAGCCAGGCGACGGGGCCAGGGACGGCGCGGGCCAGCGGTGCCAGCAGCGCCCAGCGCCACGGGGCGTACGAGTCCTTCCCGGGGCGGCGGGCGATCGCCTCGGCCGCCGCCGCGGCCGCCTGCTCCGGCGTCATGGAGCCCACGAGCCACTCGATCCGCGGCACCCGGTCGCGCGAGCCGGGGTTGGCCTCGAAGTAGTCGCTCGTGACGCGCGTGGGGGTCAGCGACCCGACGCGGATACCGGTGCCGGCGAGGTCCTGCCGCAGCGCCTCGGTGAAGCCGCGCAGCGCGAAGCGGCCGGCCGCGTACCCGACCGCGCCGGGCCACGGCACCACGGCGACGGGGGAGTTGATCTGGAAGATGATCCCGGTGCCGCGCTTCAGCATCGGCTCGATGAACCCGCGGGTGACGGCGAAGGCGGCGAGGTAGGGGAGGGCGACCTGCGCGGACGCCTCGGCCGCGCTCGTCTCCTCGATCGCGGTGAAGCGGCCCGAGCCCGCATTGTTGACGATGACGTCGGGAACGCCGTGCTCGGCGAGCACGCGGTCACAGGCCGCGGCGGTGGCGTCGGCGTCACCGAGATCCACGGCGACGGGCACGGCGCCGATCTCCGCGGCGAGCTCGGCCAGGCGGTCCGCGCGGCGCGCCATGAGCACGACGCGGGCGCCGTCGGCGGCCGCGCGGCGGGCGATGGCCTCGCCGATGCCGGAGGAGGCGCCGGTGACCAGGACGAGGGGGCGAGAGGCCGGGGCGGGAGATGTCATGGACTCGATCCTAGGGAGCGGCACCCCCTTCCCCTCTGAGTGACACACAGATATATTACGGACGGAAACGACGCCGATGGCCGAGAGGGCACCTCATGGAATCGACCGCAACGACCACCGCTGACGACCAGGGCGCGGGCGCTCTCAGCATCCGCAAGGTCGCGATCATCGCGGGGGCGATCATCGCCTTCCTCATCGGATCGGGCTTCGCGACCGGCCAGGAGATCCTGCAGTACTTCGCCTCCCGCGGATACATCGGAGTGTTCGGCACGGGAGCGCTCGTGCTCGTGCTCATGACCTTCGTCTGCATCCAGTTCATCACCATCGGGCGCGCCCAGCGCTTCGAGCGCCCGACCGACATCTACCGCTTCCTGTGCGGCAAGGTGGTCGGGACCTTCTTCGACTGGTTCTCGATGGTCTTCGTGTTCATGAGCTTCTGGGTCATGGTCGCGGGCGCGGGCGCCGTCTTCGCCGAGCACTACGGACTGTCCGCCTGGATCGGCGGACTCGGCCTCGCGATCGTCGTCGGCATCACCGGCGTCCTGGGGCTGAACGGGCTCGTCGAGGTGATCGGGAAGATCGGTCCGATCATCGTCGCGGTCGCCCTCACCCTCGGCATCGCCGCGATCCTCAAGCACCCCGGGGGCATCGCGAAGGGCGCCGAAGCGGTCGGCTCCCTCGACGTCACCCAGGCCTCGTCCTCGTGGTGGCTCGCGGCCATCAGCTACGTCGGCTTCTGCATGCTGTGGCTCGCCCCGTTCCTCTCGGCCCTCGGCGCGACGACGCATTCGCGCCGCGAGGCGGTCGCGGGCGCGGGTCTGGGTGCCGGACTGTTCGCGATCGCCTGCGTCGTCGTGGGCCTGGGCCTTCTCGCCAACATCGATCGCGTGGTCGGCACCCAGATCCCGATGCTGGTGCTGGCCAAGGACTTCCACCCGATCCTGGCGGCGGGCGTCTCGGTGATCATCCTCGCGGGCATCTTCACCACGGCCGTCCCCCTGCTGTGGACCGTCTCCTCGCGCCTCTTCGACGACGGCTCGGTCCGCTTCCGCATCGCCACGCTCGTGCTCGCGGCGGTCGGCACCCTCTGTGGGCTCGCCGTGCCCTTCGAGAAGATGGTCAACGTCGTCTACGTCATCAACGGCTACGTGGGCGGCATCCTGCTGGCCGTGATGATCGTGCGCGCGATCTGGGGCCTGGCGACCAAGCGCGGCGCCACCGCCTGACGTCCGCGCGCTCGCTCGACCGTCGCGGGCCCGGACTGCAGGGGTCCGGGCCCGCGTCATCGCTCCGAATCGACCGCCTGACCATGGGGACTTCTCCCCGTGCAGTCCTCCCCGTGCAATCCTCCCCAGGGAGTCGTCCCCATCGACCCCGCCGGTGATCGCTGGAAGAGTCTTCCCATCGCAGCATCCGCCCGATACCGGACGACAGAGGAGATCGCGATGATCACCACGACCACCCGCACGCGCACCGCCGCCCGTGCCGCGGCCGCCACGGCGACCGTCGCCTTCAGCGCGCTCGCGCTCTCGGCATGCTCGTTCTCCTTCGGCACCGATGACGCGGCCCCCGAGGACGGCGAGACGACGACGCAGGAGCAGTCGCCCTCGGACTCGGGCACCACGACCACGGACGACTCCACGACCACGGACGACTCCACCACCACGGACGCCGGCACCGACACGACCGAGGACGCGACGGCCGACGACACCGGCTCCGGCGCCCCCGCCCTCGCACAGGCCGACGTCGAGCAGCAGGTCTCCGACCAGCTCGCCGCGCAGGTGGGCCAGACGCCCGATGACATCACCTGCCCGGGCGACCTTCCCGCGGAGGTCGGCGCCACGATGACCTGCCTGCTCACCGCCGGCACCGACACCATCGACGTCTACCTGACCGTGACCACGGTCGACGGCATGGACGTCGGCTACGACATCAAGGTGGCCGACCAGGTCAACTGATCGGCGTTCGATCACCGGGCCGAGGGGCCGGATCCCGCAGCGGGGTCCGGCCCCTCGGCCTCCCTCCATGGAGCGCTTCCTCATCCCCGCGGAGGGGGCGCGAGGCGGTGGTCGCGCGCGTCTGTGTCCGATCCCGTGTACATGGGTGCGTGCATGTACACGGAAACGGACCGAGAAGTCGACGGGGCGGGGACCTCGCAGCGATCGGGCAGCCTCTTCCGCCCGTCGGGGCCGTTCGGCGCGGCGCTAGACTCGTGCCCATGCGCATCGCCCGATTCACCACCGGCGAGGATCCCCAGTACGGCATCGTCCAGCCCAAGGACGGCCGCGACATGGTCTACGCGATCACCGGGGACCCCCTCTACACCGAGATCCGACCCACCGGCACCGTCCTGCCGCTCGAGGACGTCCGCCTGCTGGCGCCCGTCATCCCGCGCTCGAAGGTGGTGTGCGTGGGACGCAACTACCGCGCCCACGCCGCGGAGATGGGCGGCGAGGTGCCGGAGCAGGCGCTGTTCTTCCTCAAGCCCAACACCGCGGTGGTCGGTCCCGGCGACCCCGTCGCGATTCCCTCGTACTGCCAGGAGCTGAGCCTCGAGGGCGAGCTCGCGGTGGTCATGAAGACGCTGGTCAAGGACGTCGAGCCCGAGCAGGTGCGCTCGCTGATCCTCGGCTACACGATCGCCAACGACGTCACCGCCCGCGACGCCCAGCGCGGCGAGAGCCAGTGGTTCCGCGCCAAGGCCTTCGACACCTCCTGCCCGCTGGGCCCGTGGATCGAGACCGATCTCGACGTCGCCTCCCTGGCGATCCGCTCGAGCGTGGACGGCGAGCCCGCTCAGGACGGGACGACCGCGGACATGGTCCGCTCCGTCGCCGACCTCGTCTCCGAGATCTCGCACGCGACCACGCTGCTGCCGGGCGATGTGGTGCTGACCGGCACCCCCGCCGGTGTGCGCACCGTCGCCGAGGGCTCGACCATGAGCATCGAGATCGAGGGCATCGGCACCCTCACCAATCCCGTCGTGCGTCGCTGACGCGCCCGTCCGCCACCTCCAGGAGCCCCAGATCGTGACCTCCGCGTCGACCTCTGCGTCCATGCCCGCGCCCGCCTCCGATGCCGCCACCGGTGAGGAGGTGCGCGTCCGGTTCTGCCCGAGCCCGACGGGCACGCCCCACATCGGCATGGTGCGCACCGCCCTGTACAACTGGGCGCATGCGCGCCACGTGGGCGGCAAGCTGATCTTCCGCATCGAGGACACCGACGCCGCGCGCGACAGCGAGGAGTCCTACCACCAGCTGCTCGATGCGATGCGCTGGCTCGGCATCGACTGGGACGAGGGCGTGGAGGTCGGCGGTCCCGACGGCCCCTACCGCCAGTCCCAGCGCGCGGAGATCTACGCCGACGTCATCGAGCGCCTCAAGGCCGCCGGCCACATCTACGAGTCCTACTCGACCGCCGAGGAGACCGCCGAGCGCCACCGCGCCGCCGGGCGCGACCCGCAGCTCGGCTACGACGGCTTCGACCGCGACCTGAGCGAGGAGCAGAAGGCCGCCTTCCGCGCCGAGGGACGCGAGCCGGTGTGGCGCCTGCGGATGCCGGATGAGGACATCACCTTCACCGACATGGTGCGTGGGGACATCACCTTCCGCGCCGGCTCGACGCCCGACTACGTGGTGGTCCGCGCCAACGGCACGCCGCTGTACACGCTCGTCAACCCGGTCGACGACGCGCTGATGCGGATCACGCACGTGCTGCGCGGCGAGGACCTGCTGTCCTCGACACCCCGCCAGGTCGCGCTGTACCGCGCGCTCATGGACATCGGCGTCGCCGAGCGCATCCCCGTCTTCGGCCACCTGCCCTACGTGATGGGGGAGGGCAACAAGAAGCTGTCCAAGCGCGACCCCGAGTCCAACCTCTTCCTGTACCGCGACCAGGGGTTCCTGCCCGAGGGCATGGTCAACTACATCGCCCTGCTCGGCTGGGGCTACAGCGCCGACCAGGACATCTTCACCCGCGAGCAGATGGTCGAGCGCTTCGACGCCGCGAACGTGAACCCGAACCCGGCGCGCGTGGACATCAAGAAGGCCACGGCGATCAACGCCGACCACATGCGCATGCTCGCGCCCGAGGTCTTCACCGAGCGCATGGTCCCGTACCTGCAGAGCGCCGGCGTCGTCTCCGACCCGATCACCCCGGAGCAGCATGCGCTGCTGGTCGCCGCCACCCCGCTGGTCCAGCCGCGCATGAACCTCCTGGGCGAGGCGCCGGACATGCTGCGCTTCCTCTTCGTCTCCGACGCCGATCTGGAGATCGCCGAGGACGCCACGAAAAAGCTGGGCGAGGACCCGGTCGCGGTGCTGGATCGCGCGATCGCGGAGCTGGAGGCGCTCGATGCGGCCTCCTTCGTCACGGCGACGCTCGAGGAGCGCCTGCGCTCGGCGATCGTCGAGGACATGGGCATCAAGCCGCGCCTGGCCTTCGGCCCGCTGCGCAGCGCGATCTCCGGACGCCGCATCTCCCCGCCGCTGTTCGAGTCGATGGAGCTGCTGGGCCGCGACTCGAGCCTGGCGCGTCTGCGCTCCTTCCGCGAGCTCCTCGCCGCGGCCTGAGCGCCCGCGCGATGACGACAGTCCAGCCCGAGCCCCCGTGCGGGGACCGGGCCGGGCGCTCGCTCGTCGGCGTGCACGGGGTGCTGCTGGACATCGACCACACGCTCGTGGACACCGAGGCGGCGTTCGTCGCCGCCCTCGGCGCCTCGATCGTCCCGCTGCTCGACGACCGGGGCGGCAGCGAGAGCGGCGCCCTACTCGAGGACCTGCTCGCGCAGTGGTCCGCCGACCGCGGCGGCTGGTACCGGGCGTACACGTGCGGCGAGATGACGCACGCCCAGCAGCGCCATCGCCGCTTCGACGAGCTGCTCGTCGACCGCGGCGGCCGTGCGCTCACGACGGCGGAGTACGACCGGGCGAACACCGTGTTCGAGCGCGCCTTCGCCGCGGCCTGGCGCGCGTTCCCCGAGGTCCCCGACGCGCTGGCGCGCCTGCGGAGCGCGGGGATCCGTCTGGGTGCGGTCACCAATGCGGGTCGCGCTCTGCAGGAGACGAAGCTCGCCGCGGCAGGGCTCGCCGATGCCGTGCCGCTGCTGGTCACGGTCGAGACCTTCGGCGTCGGAAAGCCCGATCCCCGGGTGTTCCGGGAGGGGGCGCGGCTGCTGGGCCTCGCGCCCGAGGAGGTCGCCTATGTGGGTGATGAGCCCGATATCGATGCCGACGGCGCGGTCGCTGCGGGCCTGCGCGGCGTGCATCTGCGACGGGCGGGTGACCGGCGCTTCGCACCATGCGATCAGGCCCGGTCCGGGCATGCCGAGGCCGTCGATCTGCTCGACCTCCTCGAGCTGCTCGGGGCGGCCTGAGCGGCGCTCCCCGGGAAGGGCCCGGGCGGCGCTCTCCGCGATGGCCTGGACGGCGCTCTCCGCGACGGCCCGGACGGTGCCTCCCGGGACGCGGGCGCGCGGTGCGCTCCGCCGACGGTGGGAGACCTCACAGCCGGAAGATGCGCTCTCGCTTTGCCTCCGGCGGCGTCGACCGGGTAGTGTCTTACCTCGGTACGGCCCCGGGATCGCTCCGGCGAGATCGGGTCTGATACCCCGTGGGGTATGGTGTAATTGGCAACACAACGGTTTCTGGTACCGTCATTCTAGGTTCGAGTCCTGGTACCCCAGCGCTTCTCCCTCTGCTCTCGCGGAGGGATGCGGCCCGCGCCCCGTTCGTCTAGCGGCCCAGGACGTCGCCCTCTCACGGCGGTAACACCGGTTCAAATCCGGTACGGGGTACGAGACGGATCCACGGATCCGTTGCGGCATCGGTCCTCCGATGCCCGGTCCTCCGGGACCGCGCCCCGTTCGTCTAGCGGCCCAGGACGTCGCCCTCTCACGGCGGTAACACCGGTTCAAATCCGGTACGGGGTACGAGACGGATCCACGGATCCGTTGCGGCATCGGTCCTCCGATGCCCGGTCCTCCGGGACCGCGCCCCGTTCGTCTAGCGGCCCAGGACGTCGCCCTCTCACGGCGGTAACACCGGTTCAAATCCGGTACGGGGTACGAGACGGATCCACGGATCCGTTGCGGCATCGGTCCTCCGATGCCCGGTCCTCCGGGACCGCGCCCCGTTCGTCTAGCGGCCCAGGACGTCGCCCTCTCACGGCGGTAACACCGGTTCAAATCCGGTACGGGGTACCAGCAGAGCCGACGCCTTCCGGGCGTCGGCTCTTCACATTCCCGGATCCGCGACCTCGGTAGGATCAGGCTATGGAGACCAACGCCACGAACCCCGCCCCCGATGCGCCGGACGCCGGCCGCACCCCCCTCGTCGTCGTCGGTGTCGCCGACTCGGAGGAGTCCGACCGCGCCATCCGCTGGGGCGCCGAGCACGTCCGCCGCACCGGCGGGACGCTCCGCCTCGTCCACGCCTTCATCTGGCCGCTCATGAACGTCGACGTCGACCCGGTCCCGGGCGTCGCCGGCTCGGGGCTGCGCGCCGGGGCGGAGACCCTCGTGGCCCACGCCGTCGAGCTCGCGCGCGAGGCCGCTCCCGGGATCGCGATCGAGACGGACATCGTCGTCGGCCGCGCCGTCGACGTGTTGCTCGACGCCTCGAAGACCGCGGACGTCCTGGCGGTCGGCAACCGCGGGCTGGGCCGCATGCTCTCCCTCGTGATGGGCTCGACCAGCCTGGCCCTGGCCCGCCGCGCCCAGTGCCCCATCGTGGTCGTCCGCGGCGACGAGACCACCGCGGGACCGGTCGCCGTCGCCTACGAGTCCACGGACCTCGGCGAGCAGGCGATCGAGCGCGCCGGGCGCCTGGCCGCGGTCTACGACGCCGAGGTGCACGTGGTGATCGGCGTGGCGACCCCCGCCGACGAGCACGACGAGATCCTCGAGGCCGTGCGCCGCATCATCGGGCGCAGCACCGAGGGCGCCCGCGTGCGCCTGGCCGACACCCAGGCGGTGCGGGATGCGCGCCGTCTCGTGGCCGCGAGCGAGGGCTCGCGCCTCATCGTCGTCCCCGCGCAGACCGAGGGCATGGTCTCGGCATCCTCCGCGACCGGGGCGGTGGTCCAGCACGCGAACACGCCGGTGTGGATCGAGCGCCCGCTCGGCGCGATCTGACAGAGCGGTCCGCCCGTCCCGCGGGCCGACCCTGCAGAACCTGCTGACGGCGGCGGCCACGCAGATGCGGTGCTCTCCCTGGCGACGATAGAGCTGGGCGGA